>JAXLVX010000005.1:0-103897 GCA_046328795.1 Anaerolineales bacterium
CGGGAGGGAAGAAGAGTCAAACGTTGGCGCGGGAGAGAATCCAATTGATCACGTCGGGGAATCCCGCCGCGCTTCAGTCTCTGTTGCCGAAACTGCTGGGCGAGGGCGGCGAAATCATCCGAGCGGATTGGCTGGACGATGCGAAGATCACAACGCCCACGCGAGCATGAAGCCAAAGATGGCAATGATCACGCCGAGGTGCAGGAATAGATTACTGCCCGTGATGACGTTCAAGCCAAAGAGGAACGGCAAAATAAAATTGACGATCACCAATACGATGCCGATCATCGGAAGCAAGCCTTTGCGATGCGCGAAATAATTCGACGCGTTATCAATTAGTTTTGACAACCAGTTCATAGTTCTTCCTCTTCCATTTCCTGTTCAGTATGAGTGCCGGTAAATTCCCAGCCGTTGAACTGCGCCACCAAACGACCGGGGATGCGTCCCTGCATGACCACGCCGCCGCGCCCGTGTTCGATGCGCTCCACTTGTCCCGCTTCGTGAAAGAGCGAGATCAACGCGCCTTGTTGATACGGCAAACGCACGTGGATCGGCGTGTATGTTTCGTATAACTCCTGATGGATCAATTGCAACAACTCTGGGATGCCGACTCCTTTTGCGGCTGAAATGACAGCGGCGTGCGAGTAGCGGCTGGTTATCTCTTTTGCCGACTGCGGATCGCGGAGGCGGTCAATTTTGTTCAACGCGGTGACAACGGGGATATGACTCGCGCCGAGTTCGTCCAGCGTTTGTTGCACAGAGTTGAATTGATTCAGCGCGTTGGGGTGTGAAATATCCACCACGTGCAAAAGCAGGTCGGCTTCGAGGATCTCTTCAAGTGTGGCGTGGAACGCTTCGATCAGGGTCGTTGGCAACTTTTGAATGAAGCCGACGGTATCGGTCATCAATGCCTGATACCCGCCGGGTAATTCGACGCGCCGTGTCGTGGGATCGAGTGTGGCGAAGAGTTGATCCGCCACGTACACCTCGGATTTTGTGAGCCGGTTCAACAGCGTTGATTTTCCCGCGTTGGTATACCCCACCAGCGCAACGGTCGGGATGCGCGAGCGTTTTCGTTGAGCGCGATACCGCTCGCGGTGCGCGCTGACTTTATCCAACTCCTTTTTGAGATGCGCGATCTCGCGCCGGATAGCGCGTTTGTCCACTTCGAGTTGCGTTTCGCCGGGACCGCGCAAGCCCACGCCGCCGCTCGAGCCGGAGCGTCCGCCGCCGCCGCCCGCTTGCCGCTCGAGGTGCGTCCATTGACCGGTGAGGCGCGGAAGATAATATTCGTATTGCGCCAGTTTCACTTGCAACATGCCTTCTTTTGTGTGGGCATGTTGGGCGAAGATGTCGAGGATGAGCGCGGTGCGATCCAGCACGCGGACATTTTTGCCCAGCGCCTCTTGCAACTCGCGTTGATGGCGCGGCGAAAGTTCGTCGTCGAAGACGATCACTTGCGCGAGCGTTTCCTCGACGAGCATTTTCAACTCGTCCACTTTGCCGGGACCGATATAAGTTTTGACGTGAGGGCGATCCAGTTTTTGCGTCAGTTCGCCCGCCACGTCCAGCCCGGCAGTGTCGGCGAGCAATGCCAATTCCGCCAGCGAATCGTCCAACGAGAGGAAGGTCTTTTGCTGGTACAAGTCAACGCCGACGAGAAACGCTTTCTCGCGCGGGGGTGATGTGGGGTGTGAAGTCCGTTTAGACATGGTTATCTTTTATTCCGAAGCCGCGCTGGAATTATCTTCTCTCTTTCCAAGTGTGTCAAATAACTTAGCCATTTTCGGGTCAGGCGCTTCGGTCCGCGCGGGGACGAGGATGTGGAACGTGGAACCGGGAAACGCTTTTTCATCGTAGCCCGGCGATTCGACCCAGATCGAACCTCCGTGCGCTTCGAGGATTCCGCGCGCGATAGGCAGACCCAAGCCGGGTCCGCCGCCTTTGAATTTGGTTCTGCCGCTCGAATGTTTGCCCACGCTTCCCAATTGACTGAAATTCTCAAAGATCACGTTCTGATTCTCCAGCGAGATGCCAATGCCGGTATCTGTCACTGTAATTTCAATGAAGCCCGGCAAGACCCGCCCGTCAATTTTGATGACGCCGTTATCGGGCGTGAACTTGATCGCGTTGCTGATCACGTTTCGCAGCGCCTGCCTGATGCGGATCGAATCGAGATAGATCCAATGGCGGCTGCCCTCGAAATTCATCAGGTCTATCTTCAACGCGCGGCTCTGCATCACCGCCTGCGCTTCTTTATGCAAGGATTCCAACAAGAGACCAAGTTGCGCGGGTTGAAAATGCAGTCGCAGAAGGTCGTTGTCTATCATCGAAACGTCAATCATATCGTCCACGATGATCCGCAAGCGTTCGATGCCGGTGGACATGCCTGCCAACAGGCTTTTCAACTGATCAGCCTTTTGCTCGCCTTTCACATCCTCCATCATGGATGAATAGCCTTCGATCAACGTCAGCGGCGTTTTGAGTTCGTGCGCGGCGACCGAAATGAACGCGGACTTGCTCTTGTCCACGCGCTCCATCTGTTTTTGCACCTTTTCCATCTCGGCGGAAATGTGCGCCACGCGCGTTTCCATTTCGTAACGCGCCACCACACCCAAGCCATAGGTGTAGACCGGGATGATCGCGGCAAGCAGGTCGAGCGCCTGCTGTTTCGTCAGCGTTTCGTTCGCCACTTGAATCGTCAGCGCGATCATGCGGTTGATGAGGAAAGAGACGTGATACAGCCCCTCTTCCAGATTCGTTTCCGTCGAAGATTTTGCCCAATCGAGCAGGATCGAATCCATCCACGCCGGGTCGCCGGTGGTGACGGATTGTTCCAACAGGTCGAGGAACCTCCCCAACTGTTCCTCGAATCCCTCCCGCACTTCCATGCCGCGCGCGAGATCGCGCCCAACGTGTTCGATCCACGCCGGGCGGATTTTTTTCAATATAAGTTGAATCGGCGGCGCCTTCGTTTTCTTCTTTGGCATGATGGTCTTGAATTTGAAACCCGATTTTATTGTATCAGTTTTGCGCGCCTTGTTGAACGACCCAAACCCACAACGTCCTGCCGACCGCTTCGAGACTTTCAGGCGACACTTTGTCCGGCGTGTCGTTCACCGTGTGCCAATAGGGATAATCAAAGTCTATCAAATCCACTGCCGGGATTCCCGCTTCGAGGAAGGGCGTATGATCGTCAAACATCGAAAACTTGTAGGTGGAGATAAATTGATTCCCATATCCCAAGCCCTCAGCGGTTGACCAAATCTCATCCATCAACTCAGGGTCAGAATTCCGTTCGCGGTAGATATTCAGATCCGCGTCGCCGATCATATCCACGATGACGACGGCTCGCGGCTGGACGGAGTTATTCGCCACAAACTCGCGCGAGCCGAGAATCCAATCCCAGCCTGCGATGCGCCCGTTATCTTCCGCGTCGAAAAATACCAGCCACACGTTTGGCGCGTCTTCCGGCAGGGAACGCGCCAACTCCAGCAACACCGCCACACCGGATGCGCCGTCATTCGCGCCCGGCGTTGGCAGGGAATGATTCACCGGGTCGGGATCGTTATCCGCAAACATGCGTGAATCGTAGTGCGCGCCGAGAATGATCTGGGGAGGCTCATCCGACCGCTTCGCCACCACGTTGAAAATTGGATGCCCCAACGATTCCGATTCCTGGACTTCGACCTGCCAGCCCGCGGATTCCAACTGCTCGCGCATCCACGCGCGGACTTCGGCGTGCGCGTCCGTGCCGGAGACTCGCGGTCCGAACGCAACCTGCGTCTTCACGTCCTCATAGGCGCGAAGTCCGTCGAAGGAAGTTGCGTCAGGCTCAGGCTGGGAAAGAAACGAGTAGGCATACCAGCCAAGGGCGATCACCAGCAAAAGTCCAATGGCTGATAAATAGATCGCGGCAGATTTTTTCGTCATGCAATAACCACCGCATCCATCGCCGCTTGCAAATCTGCCAGCGACCTTTCCGCGTATGCCGCGCCGCGTTCGCGTTTGCCGATCTTCGATTCAAGAGGCGGCAGAATTCCGAAATTGGCTTTCATCGGCTGAAAGTCTTTGAGATCGGCATGAGTGACGTAATGACAAAGCGCGCCGAGCATCGTAGTTTGAGACAACGTCATCGGCATTTCATCGTGATGAAGACGCGCGGCATTAATTCCCCGCCAGCAGACCGGTGGCGATGTTGCCCATGTAGCCTTCCACGCCGGTGATCTGACCGGCGAAGAAAAATCATCGCGGTTTTTGTGTTGAAGCGTTGGGCGCAGCAATTTCGGCGAGGCGATGAATGTATTTCTGTGCATTTGCCCATAACGCATGAACTCGGCATTCTCCAAGCCGGGGATCATGCGAAGCGTCCGTTTTTGTTCGGGGAATTTCAAATTGGTTTGAAAGCCGACGAGGTTATACAAACTGCCCGCGAGATTATCCTGCCGCAACTGCACGACCGCGTGCGGGCGTTTCCCCGTGCGCGGATCGCGCAAGCCCACCGGGCGCATGGGACCAAACGCCAGCGAATCGATTCCGCGCTCGGCGATGATCTCGACGGGCAGACAGCCTTCAAAGAAGTGACCCGCCTTCACGCCGGACTTGATCGCGTCTTCAAACGCGCGGAGTTCAATGCGCTCCGCTTTCAACAGCGCGTCTACGAATGCGTGGTATTCCTCTTTCGTGAAAGGACAGTTGATGTAATCGCCCTCCTCGTCCTGAGCGGAGTGAGGAGCGCTTGTTGCGTCGAACGAAGTCGAAGGACGGTCTTGCACGCCATACCGCGAGGCGCGGAAAGCGATGTTCATGTTGATACTTTCCGCGTGAACAATGGGCGCGATGGCATCAAAGAAAAACAAATGCTCGTCGCCGCTCAACTCTGCAAGCGATTTTGAAAGCGCAGGCGACGTGAGCGGTCCGCTGGCGACGATGGTCAGCGAGGATGGAATCGTTTTGACCTCCTCGCGGACGATCTCGATCTTTGGATGCATCTCGATCCGCTGGGTTACATTTTGCGCGAAGAGATCGCGGTCAACAGCCAACGCGCCGCCCGCAGGCAAAGACGCTTCTTCGGCGCATTCCAACAACATGGAGCCGAGGAGCCGCGCTTCGTTTTTCAGCAAGCCCGAAGCGCGGTCAGGCAGATTCGAGCCGAGCGAGTTCGAACAGACGAGTTCAGCCAACGCATCGGTCTGGTGCGCCCCGGTCTGCAAGACCGGGCGCATCTCATATAAACGGACTTTCAATCCGCGTTGCGCGGCTTGCCATGCGGCTTCTGTCCCAGCCAGCCCGCCGCCGATCACAATTAAATCAGTCATGCGGTGATTCTACCATCGTGATGCAATGTGCTGATGATTCTCACTCTATCGTATAATTACACTGCATGACCGCACAAAAGACCATCGAATTTCAACTCAAAGAAGCCGGTCAACTCACCGAGACGGCGTGGTCGGCGCTTGTCGAACGCGAAGCAGGCGCGTGGCGTATCGTGTCTCAAAATCGCCTCACCAAAAAAAATCAACCCGAACTCCTCAAATTCCTCAGCAAGCCCGAAGTTGACTCGTGGTTGTGCGGCGCGCTCAGCGGCGGACAGAGCCGCTCGGTTTCGCTCCCTCCATCCAGCAACCTCGACACGGCGCGTCTTTTTGCTTTTCCGTTGAAGGGGATGTCGCGCGTTGCGCTGGCAGGAGCAGACCAACTCAGCGCCGAATCGCAGCGACTGTGGCGGCTTGTCGCCGCAGGGATGCAGGATGACGAGTCGCCATCCGATTCGTCCGCGTCGGCATCGGTCGCGGCGTCGCTGCTCGTCCCCGATCTTGATTCGGAAAATCCCTACGACTTGCCGCGCGCGTTAGACCGCGCCCTCACTTCTTTTTTGCGCCTCGTTTCTGTACAGGGAGCCTGGCTCGCCATTCGACGCGGCGACTCGCTTGAAGTCCGCGCCCAATGGAATGCGCCATCGTGCGCGAACCTCGACCTCCCCATCGAATCGAACACCCTGCTCCGGCGGATGAACCGCAACCTCACGCCGATGGTCGTCAACCGCGATGATGCGTTATGGGATTCGATCCCGCACAAAGGCTTGAAGTCCAACACAAAATTGTGGACGTGCATTCCCATCGTGATCGGACAGCGCATGATCGGCACGCTCGTCCTTTGGCGCACATCCACCTTCAAGCGCGATGAATGGAATCGCCTGACCGAACTCATCACGCAGTCTGCGCCCGCCATTGAAACTATCATCACGTTCGCAGAAATGGCGAGTCATCTTCTGCGCTTGGCGATGCTCAACGATTTTTCTCTTACGATCTCCACCGGGCGCAACCTCGATCAGATCGCGCGGCGCGTGTTTGCTTTGCTGGCTCGCGCGTTCGGAACGGAACTCATCGCGCTCGACCTGCTCTCCGCGGATAACAGGATTGTGACCGAATTTCGCACCAAAGACGGAAACGTAACTTCGTCTGTCCGAAGCGCGCATGAACAATGGATCGCGTCAAACCTCAAAGGAATACAGAAGGCAAGGCTTGGCGATCCAATGCTTGACGGAATTGCTCCGCTGTACGAGGGCGCGTTATCCGGCGTGTACGTCCCATTGAAGTTTCGCGGACAGATCATCGGCGCGCTTTGCATCGAAAGCCCAAGAGCAGACGTGTTCAATTTCTACGATGAGAGTCTGATCGTCGTGGTCGCCAGTCACCTCGCCAGTCTCGCAGATTACACGCGCGTGCGCGAAGAGGCGGAGGGACGTGCGCGTAATTTGGGCTTGATCCATGAAGTGGTTGGACAGGTTGTCGGCTTGACCGAACCGCGCGAAGTGGCGCAGATCACCGCTGAGTTGCTGGCGCGCTATTTTGCCTACGAACTTGCCGCCGTCTTCATCGCCGACCCGCAAGGCAACCTCAACATTGGCGGCTTCGGCGGCGCGAGCCAAAACGTGGTCAAACGCGCCATGCAATCCTTCGATTACCCGGTCAGCAACGGGATCACCGGTCATGTGTTTGAAACCGGCAACAGCGTGGTCATCAACGACGTATTGCAAGATAGCCGCTATCGCCCCATCAAAGGCTGGCAGGCAGGCTCTGAAATGTGCGTGGCGATCCGCGACGGCGTGAAGATCCTCGGCATCATTGATGTGGAAAGCCGTTCGCGCAACGCCTTCACGCACAACGACTTTATGGCGCTCGAATCGCTCGCGGGCATTCTCGCCAGCGTGATCACCAGCGCGGATCAGTACCAGCGGATCGAATCCACGGTCAATCAATTACGCGCACCCAACTTGAACTACGCGAACGCATGGACGCCCAGCGCAAAACGGAAAACCGATTGCTTCAAGCCGCAAAACTTGCCGCGGTTGGCGAGATGGCGGCGGGAATCGCGCACGAGTTGAACAATCCGCTCACCTCGGTGACAGGTTTCGCTGAGCTGGCGCTGAACGAATTTTCCGAAGAAAATCAAACACGCAAAGACCTCGAACTCGTGGTGCGAGAGGCAAAACGCGCCCGCGACGTGGTGCGCCGCCTGTTAGACTTTGCGCGTCAAGGCGAAAGCACGCGCGCGAAATCCTCATTGAACGAGGTGGTGGACGACGTGGTGGCGTTGAGCCGGCATCTCATTCACACCAGCGGAGTGGAATTGAAAACCCAATTCGACGATTCTCTTCCATGGGTGATGATGGACGCCAATCAGATCAAACAAGTTGCGCTCAACCTCGTGCATAACGCCTTGCAAGCCATGTCCGATGGCGGCGCGATGGAGATCGTCACCGCGTCAGCGAAAAGGAACAACCGCAAGTGGGTATTGATCTCGGTCCGCGATACCGGCGTGGGAATTCCCCAAAACGATCAGGCGAGAATTTTCGAGCCGTTCTACACCACAAAAGGCAATCAAGGCGGCACAGGTCTTGGGCTATCCGTCACCTACGGGATCGTCACCGATCATGGAGGCTCCATCGAAGTGGAAAGCGAACAAGGCAAGGGATCGAAATTCACAGTGTGGCTACCGGCATGAGCGCTCCAACAACTACCAAATCTGCATCCATACTTGTTGTGGACGATGAGCCCGGCATCGCCGCGTTATGCGAGCGCGTGCTAACCCGCGAGGGCTATCGCGTCACCGCGCTGATCAATCCGCAAGCGGCGATCGAACATCTGCAACAGACCCGCTTTGATCTACTGCTCGTTGACATTCGCATGCCCGAAATTGACGGCTTCGATGTGATCTCGCGCGCAAAGATCATTCAGCCAGAGATCGCCGTCCTCGTAATGACCGGCTTCGGCACAGTTGAAACCGCAATCCGCGCCCTGCGGCAAGGCGTGGATGGACTTCTACTCAAACCGTTTGAAAAAGGCGAAGAACTCACGCAAGCCGCGCAACAAGCAATCAACGACAACCTTCGCAAACGCGATGCCGCGCGCGTGCAGGCATTGCGTCCGCTGTTCAACGTCACCGAAACTCTCTTCGCTGAAACCGATCAGGGCAAATTGATCCAACTCATATCCAGCGCGATCCGCGATCATCTCAACTGCTCGAACGTGGCGTACTATCGCGTGAACGGCGAGACCGTCACATCGGTGGCTGAGGTGGGCAAAGCGCTGCCCGTCGAGGCGAACCAGACCGCCGCCGGGTTGATTCGCCGCGTCGCCGAAGATGGAAAGCCGATGATCATCCACGCTTCGGGGCCCGGTGAAGCGGACGCGCAGTCGCTTCTTTCCACGGTTGGGCTTGGTTCAGTGATCCTCATCCCGATCCAACGGGCGAGCATGAACAGCGTGCTGGTCGCCGCGCGCGATTCATCCGGCGCGCAATTCCGCGGCGCAGACTTGGAATTATTTTTTGTGCTGGCGCGGCAGGCTGTGGTCGCGATGGAAAACGCGCGTTTGTATGCGGACTTGCGCGACACGCTCCGCCGCGTGGAAGAATCGCAACAGGCGTTGTTACGCGCTGAAAAAATGGCGGCGGCTGGGAGGCTTACCGCATCCATCGCGCACGAAGTAAATAATCCGCTTCAATCGGTGCAAAATTGTTTGCATCTCGCCGGGCGCGAAGACCTGCCCGCCGAAAAACGCAAAGAATATTTTGAACTCGCGCGGACCGAACTCGACCGCTTGATGAAAACCATGCAGCGCATGTTGGAGTTCTATCGCCCCGGCACGGTGCGCGTGGAGCATGTGGATGTGTTGGAACTGCTCAATCACGTGATCAGTCTCACGTCGCCGCAACTCAACCAGCGGAACATTCAAGTTCATGCAAACCTGCCTGAATCACTGCCGGGCGTCTATGCGGTGAGCGGACAAGTCCAGCAAGTTTTTATCAACCTCATCCTCAACGCCCACGATGCCATGCCCGAGGGCGGCGAGTTGAACATCAGTGCGCGCGCCGTAGCGAACGGCATTGAATTAGAGTTTTGCGACAGCGGACCCGGTATCCCCGAAGATCAATGGAACAACATCTTCGAGCCGTTCTTCAGCACAAAAGAAGGCGGCACCGGTTTAGGGCTGACAGTGAGTTACAATATCGTCACCGCGCACGGCGGGACATTGGATCTGGTTGATCGTGAAGAAACGGGCGCATGTTTCCGCTTGTTTTTACCGACGGGAGACAAGCAATGAACGGTATCACTTGGAGCTTTTCGCCACAAAGGACACGAAGGATACAAAGTTTAAAAGGCAAAACCTTCGTGAACTTAGTGTCCTTCGTGTTTAGAGTTTGCAATAACATCATCACGGGAGATAAACAATGAAATCGAATATTCTAGTCGTAGACGACGAACCAGTAGCGCGACAATCCATGAGCGACATTTTGCGGCTGGAAGGACTCATCGTCAATTCGGTCCCGAACGGTCAAGCCGCGATCGAATATGTGCGCACGCACCCCGTCGAATTGATGATCGTTGATCTGCGTATGCCCGGCATGGACGGCTTGGAAGTGGTACAAGTGGTGAATCAGATCTCGCCGGAGACCGAAGTGGTGCTGTTGACCGCGTTCGCCACCACCGAGTCTGCGATTCAGGCGCTGCGCTTGCGCATCCACGATTATTTGCTGAAACCCGCCTCACCCGCGCAAGTGATCGCCAGCGTCAAAAAGGGACTCGCCCGCCGCGACGCCCGCTTGAAAGCGCGCGCCGGCAACGCCACCACCGAAGTGGACGAGGGCAACGCCGAATTCACGCTGAAAGACGGCACATACATTGACCTCTCCCGCCGCTTGATCCGTAAAAAGGATAACATCATCCACCTCACCCCCGCTGAGGGACGTCTCTTGCGCGTGCTAATCGAAAACCCAGGAAGGGTCTACTCGCACCGCGAGTTGGTCCTGCTCGTGCAGGGTTACGACACGTCGCAACGCGAAGCGCCTGAGATTCTGCGTCCGCTCGTCAGCCGCCTGCGCCACAAACTGGAATCATTCCCATCACTTTCCGATCGCATCGTCAGCGTTCGCGGAACGGGATATTTGTATGAAGGAGATAAGTGAGAGAAAATGATCATCATGCTCTTTTACGCTTACACATTGAAGCGCGACAAAACACTTTATCAATGATTCGAGAAAACTCCACGCAAATATTGGATCAAGCCATGAACGAAAAAGGCGCTCAACAAATGAGCGCCTTTTTTATAGCGGGGGCAGGACTTGAACCTGCGACCTTCGGGTTATGAGCCCGACGAGCTGCCACTGCTCCACCCCGCATCGAAGAGTGCCGATAGTACCACAAGCATATGGCATCGTCAAGCAACAAGGCTTATTTTATGTTAATGGCTCGCAGGCTCGGGTTGCGCAATGATCTTCTTACAAAGTCGTTTTCAACACAAAGAAAAGAGGATTTTCAAGAACCCTATAGACTCTGGGCTAAAAAATTTTGACGCGCGATTCTCCATGCCGCTGTACAAATTGCATCTTGATAGGATTCTCGATTTGTAGTTTAATCGGCGCTACCTTAAAAACCAAATGAACCTGCAAGATTACTTTTGTTAAGACTTAAGGTATAATGCCGTTGCGCTTGTGGTGAATTGCACTGATTTGGTTTTTACTTATTCAACATGAAAAAAGACACACTTCTCTTAATAGAAGGACGGAACGCAGAAATCCCTTCTTTTGCCGCTGATTTGCAAAAGAAGGGATTTGATATTCGCTTATATCAAAACGGCAGTCAAGCCGCATCGAAACTAAAACAGATCAACCCAGCCGTAGTCGTGGTCAACGCCGCGTCGTTGAGAAGCGCCGGCACCCGCATCTGCTTATCGCTTCGCAAAAAAGATTCGAAAGTTCCCATCATCTTGATCCTGAAAAAAGAAAAGGCTGTAGATAAAAGCCTTGCCGACGCGGTGTTAGTCCTTCCATTTACCGCGCAAAAACTTGTCAACCGCATCAAGGCGCTCATGCCCGGAGACGGGAACAATCTCGTCAACGTGGGTCCCATCCGCTTGGACATCGAACATCGCCGCGTGAAAAGCCTCGGCAAGAACACGAAACTCACTCCGCGCTTGATCACATTACTTCACATTCTCATGGATAAACACGGCGAGGTCGTCGAACGCGAATCGCTCTTCAAGAAAGTTTGGGAGACGAACTACACCGGCGACACGCGCACGCTCGACGTTCACATCTCATGGCTGCGCCGCGCAATCGAGGTTGACCCCGATAATCCAAAATTCCTCAAAACGATTCGCGGCGTCGGCTACCGGCTAGATGTGTAATTGATACTGCTTCCCTGTTGCGGTGACGAGTCGGATGCAAACCCTGCGTCCGATTTTTATTTTCAACTCGCGAGGGACTTCCCCGCTTCTGTTCGGACGGGAAGCCTGCGCCGCGCTCTTGAACGTTTCTCCATCCCAATCGGGATCAACTTCCCAATAATCCAAATCAAGTTTCGTTTCCAATGTAATTGAATCTTTGGAAAGTTTTATCTTGGCGGCTGACGAAGGCGATACAGGGACGTCAACATTCCGATCACGCTCCAGCGTAAACGGAATATTTGTTCCCGCGAGTCTTTTGTGGGCGGCTTGAATCGCACGGAACGATTCGTCGCAAGCGATGAAATTCCGTCCATGCTTCGCCGCCACAACGGGAGTTGTGCCTGAACCGCAAAAGAAATCAGCCACAAGATCGCCGGGGTTGGAAGAGGCAAGGATGATCCGTTCGAGCAAGGCTTCGGGCTTTTGCGTTGGGTAGCCGGTGCGCTCATTGTGCAGTCGCGCGATGACCGGGAAATACCACCAATCTTCAGGCACTTTGCCGCGCTCAAGGTCTGGGATCTTCCCAAAGCCCGCCTTGCGCGACGACTTGAACGTATTCACTGTATTGGGGTTATATGGCTCGCGGACAGCATCCGCGTTGAACGTGTAATCGTTCCCTTTGACGTATGAGAGGATGGTATCGTGCTTGCGGTTGAACGCCCGCTTGATCGGGGATGGTCCATGATACGTCCAAATGATCTCGTTGAGAAAGTGATCCGCGCCGAAAATTTCGTCGAGCAGGAGGCGGGCGTATGAGTCGGCGTGCCAGTCGAGGTGGAGGTACAGAGTCCCAGTTGGCGCGAGCAGGCTGAACATCAGAGAGAGGCGTTGGTGTAAAAAGTCGAGGTACGAATCGAGGTCGTCCCAATTATCGTGGTATCCCTCTGCCAACTTCCACTGTTTCGGCTTGCGCGAGTCTTCGCCGCGCCCAATCCGCGCTGAAAATTTCTTGTTCGTAAAAAATGGCGGGTCGGCATAAATGAGGTTGACCTTCCCTTCATAATTACGGAGAAGCGCCGCCATCACTTCAAGATTGTCCCCATGAATTAACTTGCTCTTCGGCTTTGATCTTGGATAGCCGTTACCGTTCGGGTACACCAACGAATCTGTGACCAGCGACGCCGGCACAGGTGGTTTTAGTTTTTTATCCCGCCAAATTAATTCGGGCATGGTTTAGTAATAGATCCGCACGAGCGTGCCGAAGCCGCGATTGTATGTCTTGCCGATTTGGTGATCGGGCTTTGCCCACCGGAACAACCACATCGCCTCTTCAGTTCGCATGTTGATACACCCCCGGCTCATCGGCACGCCAAAGTTTTGATGCCAATACGTTCCGTGAAAGGCGTGACCCTGCGAGGTGAAGAAGCAAGTCCACGGCACGCCGGGCAGTTCGTAGTCGGTGAAGTCGGCGAACAGGTTGCCGTTCCCCATGTGCTTATTCGGCATTTTATCCATGATGCGAAATTCGCCTTTGGGGGTTCTCGTCGGGATGCCATTCGCATCCGCCTTACCGTTTGGAATACCGGAACTGATCGTGGTGTGCAACAACTGTTTATCGTATTCAAACGCTGTCAGGGTCTGCATTGTCAGATTGACTTCGATCCGCTTCTTTTCGACGGGCGTTTCGGGGGTGATCGCCGCCAGGTCTTCGAGCGGAATTGGACGCGTATGAGCCGGGTTGATGTAGTAGGGATACCCGGTCAAATCGTCGTAGATGCGGTACCACAACTCCCCGGTGGGACCCGCCTCGATTGCCTCCGCCCAATGGACCGAGCCGAAATAGAGGCGAAATCCCAACTGTTGCCAGCCGTAAGCCTGACTTGTCCTCCACGGTTGAGTGTATGGGACTGTCACTTCTACAAGGCGCGGATTGCCCTCCTCAATGGAGGACAACGGCTTATTAAAAATGACTTTCACTTCTTGTAACCGCGCCCGGTGAACATACCCGCCCCACACGCGATACCAAACCGGGTTGACGACAGGCTCTTTAGACGTGACCTGACCATACACATGGAGTAATTCGTCACGATACCAAGTAGAAACGATGGAACTCTCATCGTCCGGCTCTTTATAGACGCTGACAGAATTTGTGGCAACACGTACGAGACTGCTATCGTCAAAATCCAAATCCGCCGAAAAAGAAGGTGAGAATGCCAGACCGGCAAGGCTCAGCCCGCTAAGTTTCAGAAAGTCGCGTCTGGAAATGTTTTTCATGATGGAAAAATTGTAATCGAAATCGCTCGAATTTAAAATACTCTCATTAAATTTTCATACCCTCCAACTTCATGATCACCAAAACACGAAGCCGCCCTCCAAAGTGGAGGACGGCTTCGATACACGCAGAGGCTATCGGCTATGGTTCGACAGCCGCGGGTACCATCTCTTTGAGCAAAATATCGAGCGCCATCGAATGGGCGCAGCGGCCATGAGTAGTGAAGAACTCGCAGTCGCAATCGTAGGCGCCATTCTCAAACCTGACTTGATGATTGTTGTTGTCTCCGTGAAAGGTAACATCGAACTTGTTGAAGAGGAAGCGCTCGCGCTCCTCCGCGTACCGCTTGGCTTTCTCGATCTTGCCTATCATTCCATAGTCCATCGTAAATCTCCTTTCAGGTGGTGGTCGAGTTTATCGAGACCGTATAGGGAATAAAAAAGCACGCGAACACTCGCGCGCTTTATGGCTTGTTGAGAAAATCCTTGTCTGCATCTGCTCGCATAGGATGTTTACCTCGTTGTTCGCAGTATAGCCTCATTCAAAGGGCAAGTCAACACCAAAACGGACTATACAGCCCAATCGTATAGGAATCGCAAGGTAGCGATTTCAATCTGCCGGCGCGGCCGCAAGATTTGGCTCATCGCCGCTATACGAAATGAGTTGGGGCCACTTCCAAATAACGAGAAACATTCCGACTAGACATCCGATTCCACCGCTGACAATGGCAAACGGCACGCCAAAAAGGGATGCCACGACTCCCGCTTCGACCTCCCCTAGCTGGGGTCCGCCCATGAAGAAAATTTGATTCACGCTCGTCATCCTGCCGCGGATGTGATCCGGCGTTTGCAGTTGGCGAATCGTGTTACGAATGACCGTGCTGACCGTATCCGCCGCGCCCATGATCGTCAATGCGATCAATGCCGGCACAAATGCCCGGCTCAGCCCAAACCAAATCGCCGCCGCGCCGAACGCGGTGACCGAGGCGATAAATAGAGGACCCTGCCGCCGAAGTTCGTTAATTTGAGAAACAGCCACTCCCGCGCTTACCGAGCCAATTGCCTGCGCGGAAACCAGCCACGAGTATCCGCTCTTGCCGACGTGCAAAATGTCTCGGGCGACAATGGGAAGCATGGTGTTTGCTGAGGCGAAAAACGTCGCGATGAAATCCATCATCATGGTTGAAAGGATCAACGGGCGCGAGGTAATGAATTGCACGCCCTCCTGCATGGATCGAAGATTTACGCCGCCGGCGCGATGGACGTCTTGCGAGACCTGTCCCATCAATGCCAATGCTCCTAACACCGCGAGAAACGAAAACGCATTCAAGAGATAGGCGTACCCCTGTCCGCCTTCAGGGATAAACCCGAAGAGGAGCGGACCAACAATGGCTCCGGCGTTGAACGCGATCGAGTTCATGCTGAACGCAGACGGCAGATGCTCACGCGAGACCAAATTTGGGATCATCGCCTGCCGCGCGGGAAGATCGAACGCCGACGCGCAGGCTTGAATAGCGGTCAAAAGATAGATGTGCCATATTTCAATTTGACCGGAGAAGGTCAGGTATGCCAATACGAGCGCTTGAATCGCAAGCGTTGACTGCGTGATAAAGAGGATACTGCGGCGATTGAAACTATCAGCCACCGCCCCGCCGACGAAGGAAAAGACGATGACTGGCAAAATCCGCGCCAAGCCGATGCCGCCCAACGCCAGCGGATTAGGCTCATCGGTCAACGCGCGGATGTGCCAATGGATCGCCGCAAGCTGCATTTGCGATCCCGCCATCGAGATCAATAAGCCAAGCCACAGGTAAAAATATTTTGGATGTTTGAGCGCGGGAGGAATCTGAAAACTCATTACGTGCCCCAATCGCGCAAGTATAAAAAGTCGTAGCCGATCGTTCGGTTGCTCAATTTGGCGATAGGCGGCTGCATCCGTTTATATTGCATCCGTTGAATGCGCTTCACTACGCCTTGCACGAATTTCTCGTCGAAGCCCGCTTCCACACATTCCTTCGGGCTATAACGATGATCAACGAGAAGATATAACAGCCGATCCACTTCTTCATACGTGAAGCCGAGTTCGCCTTCATCGGTCTGACCATCCCACAGATCGGCTGAGGGAGGTTTGTCAACAATGGGCGCGGGGATGTTCAACGCGCGCGACAATTGTCTGATCTGCGTTTTATACAAGTCGCCAATGGGATTCATTGCCGATGCCGCGTCGCCGAACTGCGTGCTGTAGCCAAGCAGAATTTCGGTCTTGTTGCTCGTGCCGATCACCAACCCTTTGAACACCTCGGACTGGTCGTATAAAACGATCATCCGTTCGCGCGCCATGATGTTGCCTTTGCGAAGTTTTGTGATCTTCTCGTCGGCGGCAAACAACGGCTCGACCATGTCGGTGATCTCGATGGTCTTGCTTGGGATTTCCAACTGTTCGATCAACAACTCGGCGTGAGCCAGCGAATCAGGGCTGGACGTTTTGTAGGGCATCCGCACCGCCAGCACATTCTCACGCCCCAGCGCTTCAACGGCAAGGACACACGACAAAGCCGAATCAATCCCGCCAGATAAGCCAACCACCGCGCGGGAAAATCCCGCGCGAGTCACTTCACTTTTGATGAAGCCCGTCAGGATCTGATGAGCGACATCCGTGTTGATGGAAAGGTCAATTTGCATAGGTGGATGAAGTTATCGCGCAGAAAGGATTCTGCTCATTTCTTTTTGAACGAGAGCAGTGCGTTCATCCCGCAACAGCGGAAGCCGCGCGCGGGTGCGACGAAGTTGATTCAAGTCAAGTTCACACACAGTCAACGATTCTTCAAAATATGGACCTTGCGCGAGCAATTCGCCGTTCGGGTCGTTGATCGTCGCTCCGCCCCAGAACAACAAGCCGTCTTCGAAGCCGACGCGGTTGCAATGCGCGACGAACGAGGTGAACATGCTGGCGTAGGCTTTGCTCACACGCTCCACCCAGCGGGCAGACTCGAGTTTCTCCTTGTCGGTCAGCCCGCGCCCCGGCGAAGCGGATGAAAACAGCATAATGTCCGCGCCGTCGAGCCAGAGCAAATACGGAGGCGAAGCGTGCCAGAAGTCCTCGCAGATCAACATGCCGACCCGTCCGAAGCGCGTGTCGAAGGCGCGGACAGCATCCCCCCACGCGAAGAAGCGACCTTCGTCGAAAAGCCCGTACGTCGGCAGATACACTTTGTGATGGACGTGGACGGCGCGTCCGCCTGAGAGGTAGGCAGAGGCGATGTAAAAGCGGTGGCGGGAATCTTCATCCACAAAACCGACCACGAGATCGAGATCGTTCGATGCCTGAAGGAGATGCTTGAAGACCGGATCATCCTCCGTCGGCGTGTGGGCGACCGAGGCGACTAAATCCTGCAAAACATAGCCAGTGAGCGAAAGTTCGGGGAAGACAAGCAAGTCCACCTTTTGGTCTTTCGCTTGTTTGATGAATTCAAGGTGCTTTTCGAGATTCGATTCGACATCCCCCAGTTTTGTGGCGATCTGCGCGAGCGCGAGGTTGAGTTTCATTGCGAGAATCTTACCATCAAAACAAGACCTCACAGGATTTGAAATCCTGTGAGGTCTATTCAGCGGGAAGGGAGGGATTCGAACCCTCGGTGGACCGGAGCCCACAACAGTTTTCGAGACTGTCCCATTCAACCACTCTGGCACCTTCCCATAGTTCGTGCGGCGCAGATTATAACTTATAAATCGGCGCTGTCGTGCAGGTCGGGGTAAAACACGTCGTGCATTCCCTGCGCCGCGAGAAGGTCCATGAACGGTGTGGCAGATTTTTCTTCTCCATGCACAAGGAAAACCTTCTTGGCGGTTTTTTTCACCGTGGTCGCATACTTGACCAACAGGTCTTGTCCCGCATGACCGGACAAACCGCCGATCGTCGCCACTTCGGCTTTGACCGAATACGGCTCGCCGAAAATTTTGATCTGCTTCTCCCGGTCGGCGATTCGACGCCCCAGCGTGTACGGCGCCTGCCACGAGACGATGCACACCGTATTTTTGGGGTTTTCGATATTGTTGCGCAGGTGATGCAGGATACGCCCCGTTTCCGCCATGCCCGAAGCGGAGATGATCACCATCGGGTCGGTGCGTTTGTTCAACGCCTTCGATTCCTCGACCGAGTGAACATAGGTCAACATCTTGAAATTAAGCGCCGGGTGACGCGCTTCTTCAATGAACTTGAGAGTCTCCGAGTCAAAAACCTCTCGATGGCGCATGAAGATCTGCGACGCATTCACCGCCAGAGGGCTATCCACAAAGACCGGCACATGCGGCACATCGCCGTCGTGCATCATCGTGTTCAGGTGATAAACCAGTTCCTGCGTGCGCCCCACAGCAAACGCGGGGATGATCACCTTGCCGCTTCGCTTGATCGTCCGCTTGACGACATCGCGGAATTCATCGAACGCGGCAGACGGGTCGTTATGTTTCTTATCGCCATACGTGCATTCCATCAATAAATAGTCCACCGGTTCAGGCATGATCGGGTCACGCAACAAGGGCAGACCGAAGCGGCCAATGTCGCCCGAAAACCAGAAACGGGTTTTCTTCCCCTTTTCTTCAATTTCCAACGAGACAGCGGCAGAGCCGAGGATGTGACCCGCCTCGACAAACTTTGCGATCACGCCAGGGATCGGCTCGAACGGCTGGTTGTAATTCACGCCGCGAAGCAGATCGGCGGCGTGTTGCGCGTCCACTTCGGTGTACAACGGCTCGATCAACGGCTTGCCGCGTTCCAAATTTTTTCTGTTCACAAATTCCGCATCCGATTCTTGAATGCGCCCCGAATCAGCCATCATCAAAGTCGCCAGGTCAACGGTTGCGAGAGTCGCGTAGATGGGACCCTCATAACCCTTCTTGACGAAGTTGGGTAAATTGCCGCAATGGTCAATGTGCGCGTGAGAAAGGATCACCGCATCCACACTGCGCGGATCATACATAAAATTTAAATTTCGAGAATAGGTTTCATCTCTCCGCCCTTGATACAGCCCGCAATCCAACAAGAGACGATGTCCATTGATCTCCAACAAATGCTGGCTCCCCGTCACCGTGTGCGCCGCGCCGTGAAAATGAATTTGCATTTCAGCCTCCGAACAATCCTAAGATTTGCGTGCCATAGATTTGGAATCGCCTTGGCGAATCTTTCATCGCCGTTTCGAGTTCATGCAAACTCTTCGGCGGATTTTCCGCGAACAGACCCAGATAGAGTTTCGGCAAGACGATATCCGACTCGACCTTCATTTCCTGCGCGACTTTTTTTCTCCACGCTTTCAACTTCTCCACACGCCTCATCACCGCGTCGCTCGGACGTTTGGGCTGGTCCAGTTTAACCAGCGGAGCCGCCGCCCCGCGCTTCGCCGCCGCGATCATCTCGCCGCCCCACAAGCGGATCTGCTTTGAACTGAGTCCAATATCCGCAAGGTCAACGTCTTGCTCTGGCATTCTCTTTGCGATCTCCAGCAACAAGTTATCGTCAATGACCTTGAACGGCGGACGGTCAAGTTTTTCTGCAATCGCATCGCGGCTGTGACACAACGCCGAAAGGACGGTCAACTCGCGCAGACTCACGCCCTTCCGACTGCCGAATCGTTTCCACGAGGAGCCGTTGAGTTTTTCTTTGGCATCGTCCACTTTGCAAGCGCGCGCAAAATCTTCGAGCGCCAATTCCCAACGATCTTTTTCACGCAGTTCCGTTTCCATCAGGTCGCGCAGGGCAAAGAGATAGTGAGTATCTTGGCGGGCGTAATCAATCTGCGCCGAGGTGAGCGGACGCGCCCCCCAATCCGCTTTTTGATGGCGCTTATCTATCTTCATTTCAAATTTTTCGGCGAGCAAAGTATCCAACCCCACCGCGGGATAGCCCAACACGCGCGCGGCTTGCATCGTGTCGAACAGATTGCAAAACTCGAAACCATAATCGCGCTTGAGGCAGATCAGGTCGTATTCCGATGCGTGGAATATTTTCTCGGTCTTTTTGTCGCTGAAGATCGGGGCAAGCGGACGCAGGTCTGAAAAAGCGAACGGGTCAACCACGTAATCGTGTTTCGGCGTCGAAAATTGGATCAGGCACACGCGCTCGCGATAGGCGTGCAGGCTATTGGATTCGGTATCCACTGCAATGCGGCGCTGAGCCGACACGTCCGACAGCATGTTCCGAAAGGATTGATTTGTGTTGACCCAAACTGGAGGGGCAAGTAACTCGGTCATGAAAGAATGACGGTATTGTATACCAAATTACCTATTTAGGCTTTAGGCTTTGCCGCCCAAACGACGCGAGCAAAGAATCGTAAAGCCGTTGAAGGAAATAACATACAAGGACGACAACTACCGAGGCTGGCAGTAACCGAAAAAGAATCCGATATTGCTGTTCAACAGGAAAAATATTTTCGAGTATCTGCCAAAAGGGGCGGTGAAACAAGTAGATGAAATACGACGCGTAGGAAACGCCTGTCACCCACCTCCACGGCGAAACGATGGATAATTTGGCAATGACGGCAAACAGCAGGATCGCGTCGAAACGATGAACATAGGATGCAGTGATGTATGGCAAAGACACCGCCTGCCGCTGGAAACCAAAGAAAACACACGGATCCGATGAGCGCCGCCAAAACTTTCAACAACAAATAGCGCGAGTGACAAACGCCGCCCGTCTCAGCGTGACGGGCAGCAACATCCCAAGAACACAAAGTAGTATTTGAAAAATCGAGCGTCGAA
Source organism: Anaerolineales bacterium (assembly GCA_046328795.1). Classification (GTDB taxonomy): domain Bacteria; phylum Chloroflexota; class Anaerolineae; order Anaerolineales; family Villigracilaceae; genus Defluviilinea. The sequence goes on from JAXLVX010000005.1 coordinate 20,691, forward strand.
TAAACCGCCAACCTTGTGGGAGAAGCGCGAGAACAAACAGAACGCTGGCGATGAAAACAAGGAAATTCGTTTTGGGGCACCTTTCCAGAGTAAGCCAAAAAGAACATAGAACAAGAAAGGATCGCACTCCACAACGTCAGAATCGGTTTGACCATACCAAAAACAAATTGCAGACCAGCGGCATACACGAACAGATCAAATCTCTCCCCGCAAGGTGATGCCCAGCACAGACAGAAAGAGCGCGATGGCGATCATAAGGAGGATAGACTTTGACGAACCGCGACAGAAAAAGCGCCGAAGGTCTCTCCTGACTTTGCAGGATGTTTCCGTAAATATCCAGAGATGAAAAAGAAACAGCCCAACAGGAAGGCTTCAAAGAAAGGCGAGAGAACTGCAAGTTCAGCCCAAGGTCCTGTAAAACCCGCTATGGTGAACAAGCAAAAGCAATGCGGCTATTGTAAACTCAAACGGCGAAATTGAGTTACAACGACTTCTCCATCACCAACCCATCTTCGCCGTCGTTGTAATATTTTTTCCAGATGTCCACCGTGCGGTAGCCCTCCTTCTCGTACATTGCAATCGCCCCAAGGTTAGACGGGCGGACGGTCAACTTCATATTCGGCGAATTGACTCGCGCCTCGCACGCCAGCAACAACGCCCGCCCGACGCCGCGTCGCTGGAAGCGTGGATCAACGGCGATGGTGGCGATCCAAGCCGCCCCTTGCGAAGGACGCGTGTCGCCCGCCACGAATCCGATCATGTTGCCGTTGTCCACAGCCTTGAGCCGAATCACATCGCCCCACGACAGCACGGCGATCAAATCGAACAGCGACCACGCATCTTTGTCGAAACAGGCGCGTTCGAGTTTGCGAAGCGAATTGAGGTCGAGGATGCCAGCGGGGAGAATTTCCATGAAAAGCGTTTTCTAAAAAAGAAAGTAGAAAGTGGAAAGAATGAATCCACTTTCTACTTTCTACTAGTTTACCTGCCTGCCTGTTTACGTTCTTACTTCTTCCCCAAGAAATTATCCAACATGCTGGTGAATTCCATCGGGAAGATGTACTTCGTGGACGGGCTTGTTCCGATGGACTTGAGCGTTTCAAAATATTGAAGCGTCATCGTCTTCTGGTCAACGGACTTGGCGGCGTTGAAGATCTGCTCCAGCGCTTGCGCGAAACCTTCCGCGCGTAACAGTTGCGCCTGCCTCTCGCCTTCCGCCGCGAGGATGGCGGATTGCTTCTGACCTTCGGCGCGGAGGATGTTCGACTGCTTCTCGCCTTCCGCCACGTTGACCGCCGCTTCGCGCGTACCCGTTGATTCGGTCACAACCGCGCGGCGGATACGTTCAGCGGACATCTGCCGGTTCATCGCGTCTTGTACGTCGCGCGGCGGGATGATCTCGCGGATCTCGACGTTGGTCACTTTGACGCCCCAGCGTTCGGTCACTTCATCGAGGCGGGTGCGGAGCATGTTGTTGATGTGTTCGCGTTCCGACAGCACATCGTCCAACGGGATACCGCCGATGACCGCGCGGAGCGTGGTCGCCGCGATACCTGCCGCGGCAGATTCAAAGTTGCCGACCTGCAACACCGACTCGGCGGGGTCTAGCACCTTGTAGTACCAGAGGAAGTCAATCGAGATCGGCGCGTTATCTTTGGTGATCGAGGTCTGATGCGGCACCTCGCGCACTTGCTCGCGCAGATCCACTTTGACCGCGCGATCAATGACCGGGACTAACAACACGATGCCGGGACCCTTGGGTCCAACACTGCGACCCAAACGGAAGACAACGAGGCGTTGATACTCGGGAACGATTCGAATGGCATTGGCTAAAAAGACCAAGCCAATGACAACGATCGCTCCCACTAAACAAACGGCGCTGCTGGTAAGTAATTCCATGATAGTTGCTCCTTTTTGATAATTGTTTTTACTAGACCTCTTGCATAAACAAGCTTTGCTTAGCCACAGAGACCACTGAGAACTCTGAGAAAAACTCTTATTTTCTCTGCGCGCTCTGTGGCAAAGGCTTCTTCACAAGAGGGTTATTCCTGTTTTTCGACAACGACAACAAAACCATCTCGACGAACTACGCGAATCTTGCTCCCCGCCTTGATCTTACTCTCACTGCGAGCCGACCACAATTCTTTGCCGACCTGTACGCTTCCCTCTTCGTGGATGTCTGTCCGCGCTTCGCCTTCCAAGCCGATCAACATGCCCAAGTCGTGCGTCGGCGCGGCGAATGCGGCTTCCATAGCCTTGCGCGTGGCGAGCCATATAAACCCAGCCGTCAGCGCGGAAGCGATCACCGCCACGAGCGGATTGACCGCCGGTAAACCGCCTCTCTGCGCGAACATGAACACCGAGCCGACGATCAGCAACAGGATCGAGAGCGCGAGCGCCCATTCCCGTTTCGGCTTCTGAAGCGCGTACACGAACGGCACGATTCCCAAGCCGATAACGATCAGCGCCCAAAAGTTGATGGACAGATTGTAGATCGCATACCCCGCCAGCGCGAAGCAAAAGAACGCGCCGATCTCAAAGAACCCCGTGCCCGGCGTGGCGATAGCCATAAGGGCGAGAAATACTCCGCCCAACAAAACGAGATACGCAACATCAGGATCGAGTAAAACTTGCATGGCTCCTCCGTTTCATTATACAACAAGACAATCGTTTCAATTCGATCTACGCAAGATTGCTCGCAAAAGTTGCTTCAGGCGGAGCCATCTATTCAGGCTGTATAATTCACTCGCTTTCAATGTCATTCTGAGCGAAGCGAAGAATCTCTGTTGCTGTCGTAGAGACCCTTTGGGACGTGAGGCGTTCCTCACGGTGACATGCAATAACTCAAAAGGAACTCAATGAAATTTCAAAAAATCTGCATTCTCGGTCTCGGCTACATCGGTCTCCCCTACGCCGCCACATTCGCCGCGCATGGCATCAAAGTCCACGGCGTGGATATCAGCCCGCGCGTGATCGAAAGCCTGCAAGCGGGCAAGATCCACATCCACGAGCCGGGCTTGCAAGACGTGCTCGATGAAGCGTTGCGAGTCGGCAACCTAACCGTATCCAGCCAGCCCGTCGAAGCCGACGCGTTCATCATCTCGGTGCCGACCCCGTTTCAGCACGACAAATTCGGCGAGCACAACGGCATCCGATTCAAACTCGCGGACATGCGCGCGGTGACGTCGGCAACCGAGGCGATTCTCCCCGTCTTGCGGAAGGGCAACCTCGTCATCATCGAATCGACATCGCCGCCTCTCACGACGGTCGAACTGGTCGCGCCGATTTTAGCCCGCTCCAACCTTCAAGCGGGCGCCGACTTCCACCTGTGCTATTCGCCGGAGCGCGTTCTGCCCGGGAATATCCTGCACGAACTTGTGAACAACGCGCGCATCATCGGAGGGATCACGCCCGAGTCGGCGCGAGCCGCGCGCGATCTGTATGCGACGTTCGTCAAAGGCGAGATCCACGAAACAGACGCGACCACCGCCGAGATGGTGAAGATCATGGAAAACACCACGCGCGACGTGAACATCGCCATCGCCAACGAGTTCGCGCGGCTTGCCGAAAAATTCGGCGTGGACGTGTGGGAGGCGATCCGACTCGCCAACTTGCACCCGCGCATTGACATCCTCAACCCCGGCCCCGGCGTCGGCGGTCACTGCATCAGCGTTGACCCGTGGTTCCTCGTCGAAGCCGCGCCGGAGTTTTCTTCGCTGATCTACCAAGCGCGAAAAGTAAACGACGAACAACCAAAGTTTGTTGTTGAAAAAGTGAAACAATCAGTTTGCCCCGCCGCCGTCCCGGCGGCGCGCGAACCCGCCGAGAGCATTCTCAAAAATAAAAAAATCGCCGCCCTCGGACTCGCTCTACAAACCCGACGTGGACGACCTGCGCGAAAGCCCCGCCGTCGAAGTGATCCATCTCCTCCAAAAAGAAGGAGCCATCGTCCGCGCATGGGAGCCGTTCGCGCCGAACGCAAAACTCGAAGGCGAATCAACATGGCATCCGATTTCGATTCCGCCATCCAAGACGCGGATGCGATCCTCCTGCTCGTGAGCCACTCGCAATTCCGCACACTGAATCCAACCAGCATTGCAACCAAAACCAAAGCGCGTATCGCAATTGACACAGTCAACGCATGGAATCGAAAAGACTGGCAATCCGCCGGCTTCTCCCTCCACCGCCTCGGCGACGCAAAATCTCCAATCTCCAGTCTCTAATCTCCAATCTCAATTCTCTAATTCTCCAATCCTCAATTACAAATTACCAATTACCACCTACCCTCCCCATGAAAATCTTAACCGTCTTCGGCACCCGCCCCGAAGCCATCAAAATGGCGCCCATCGTCCGCTTGCTCAAACAAACAGCGGATATCGAAGCGCGGGTCTGCGTCACCGCCCAACACAGGCAAATGCTGGATCAAGCGCTGGAACTGTTCGAGATCAAGCCCGATTACGACCTCGACCTGATGCGCGAAGGACAATCGCTGGCGCAACTGAGCGCGGGGATTTTCACTCACCTCGACCCGGTGCTGGAAGAATTCAAACCCGATTGGATTCCTGCAGTCGGCGACACAACGACCGTGCTAAACACATCCCTGCTCGCGTTCTATCGCCAGATCAAATTCGGTCACGTCGAAGCGGGACTGCGGACTCACAACAAATGGCATCCGTTCCCTGAAGAGATCAACCGCCGCATCGCAACAGTGACAGCAGACGTACACTTCGCGCCGACAGAATGGTCGAAGGGAAATTTACTCCGCGAGTGGAGTTGAGCCTGAAAAGATATTCGTGACGGGCAATTCGGTCATTGACGCGTTGAAGTTTGTAGCAAACCAAAAAGAGCCGAAAGAAATTACCGAATTGCTCGAAAGATTGGAAGTAAACGATAAGGAGACTAAGAGACTAGAGACTAGGAGACTGATTCTGTTACCGCTCACCGACGTGAAAATTTTGGCGAAGCCGATGGAGAATATTTGTAACGCGATCAAACAGATTGCCTCGCGCGAGGATGTGGAAATTGTGTATCCCGTCCATTTGAACCCGAACGTGCAAGAGCCTGTCAATCGCATTTTGAAAGATGTAAAGCGAATCAAACTTCTGCCGCCGCTGGATTATCTTCCGCTCGCGCATTTGATGAAACACGCCTCGTTGATCCTCACCGACTCGGGCGGAATACAAGAAGAGGCGCCGACGTTCGGCATCCCTGTGCTGGTGATGCGCGAAACAACCGAACGCCCAGAAGGAGTCGAGGCGGGGATATTAAAGTTAGTTGGAACTGAAACAGACCGAATTACGAAAGAGGCGAATCGCCTGCTCGACGACGCATCCGCGTACGCGCAGATGGCGAAGGCGGCGAATCCCTACGGCGACGGTCACGCGGCGGAGCGGATCGTCGAGGCGTTGCTCCAACAAAAGTGACGGTCACTTCTAAAGTGACCGTCACTTAATATGTGAGTATAATCAAACCAATGAAAACGGCAAGAATATTCGCCACGTTGATCCTTGTTTTCGTTGTCTTCTGGGCGTCTTGGGGAAATGTCCACGCGCAGTCGGCGGACGTGAAATATTTCGCCGAGACCGGTCACAACGTGCGAGGCGAGTTCCTCAAGTTTTACAACAACGCCCGCGACCCGATCTTATTGTACGGCTACCCCATCACCGAACAATTTATTTCGCGCGACGGCAAGACCGTGCAATATTTTCAACGCGCGCGGTTTGAATTAACTAACTCGAACACCATCGCGTTGACACCGATCGGACGCGCGCTTCATCAGCCCACCACGCCGCTCGATGCAAAAAATCCGTTCGCCTGCGATTCGTTCGCGGGCATTCCCGTCTGCTATGCGTTCCTCGATTTTTACAAAGCCAACGGAGGCGCGGCGCAATTCGGGAACCCGCTCGCGCCTGCCGAGCAACAAGGCGATCTGTTCATGCAATATTTTGAATACGCGCGTTTCGAATGGCGCGTGGATCGGTTTCAAAACCACGTTGCGATCACCGACCTCGGCAGAATTTACTTCGACGCGATGAACGAAGACCCGGCACAGCGCAGTCCGGTCACGCCGCAAGACGCGACCATCAACCCGGTGCTTTCGATTCATCCGCGCGCGTTCGTGTCAAAATCGGTCACGCGCGCGAGCGGCTCGCAAACCGTTTCAGTCCTCGTCCAAAGCCAAACCCTGCAACCCATCGCAAACGCCAGCGGCATTGCCATCGTCCGTTTTCCAAATGGCGCGACGCAAAACATCACCTTTGCGACCGATTCGATCGGCGTTGCAAAATTTTCATTCGATTTCAAAGACCTCAAAGCGGGCGATCTCGTGCTGATCGAAATCACCGTCAAGTATCAAAACCTGCCCGGCAAAACGGTCACGTCCTTCCGCGTTTGGTACTAAATTTCCCTCAAGTTAAAAACTGGTCCGTCTTTACAAGCCATCTTCCAACCAGACTTCGTAACGACGGCGCACACACCGCACTCCGCGACTCCGCCACAAGGCACCGGCGTGTGGATGAAAACCTCCGCTTCTTTCCAACGGGACGGCTGACTCAGCCTATTCAACTTTTCTACCAGCCTCGGCAGAGTCTCCCGCGCCACGTCGAAAGCGGCATACTCCGCCCATTCAGCCATTTCAGCCAACGACGCCAGCGGCTGGACTTCCACATCGTCGGGCAAATTATCCACCGGCGAGTCTGACAACAACGTCACAGCCGCGCCTTGTTTCAACGCAGGCGCGATCAAGCCTCTCAACCGCGAGGGCGAATCATCGAAAGCAATGAGCGCGACCTTCCTTGCAGAAGCGGGCAATTTGAATCCGCGCCCCAGCGGACCCCGCAAAAAGATTTCCATGCCGGGCGTCCACGTCTCTGGCGCGGGCGAGGCGATGAAATGTCGCCACGGCGCCACGGCGACGCCGTCAGATGCCGATTCCGTATAATAGAGCGAGACAGGCAGAGGCGCGTATGAATCGTCGCTGGCGAGCAGATATTGCCCGGGGTGTGGAATCAGATCCGCGGGGCAAGAGATCCGCGCAGCGCGGCGTCCATCTTGCAAAATTAATTCGCTTACTCTTCCAGTACCCGTTTGCATAGCGCCATCGTATCATGGCGGTATAATTATTTCAACTTATCACCGGAGGAACTATGAATATCGTTGATGTGATTCGCACGGCGGCAGGTTTTGCGTGGGTTGCCGCAATCGGAATTGGTATTATGGCGGCGATCCGCGCCAGCCGCAACCAAACCGCAAAAGGGTCGAGCATGAGCGCGGTCATTGTGTTAGTCATCGCTGTTGTCTTAACCATCCTCGGCTCGGGCTTGGTCTACGTGGAGGCGAACGAGCGCGGCGTGGTCAAAACGATCAGCGCGGGAGGCATTCGCCCGGCGGCTTTGGATTCTGGCTTGCATTGGATCTTGCCGGGCGTCGAGCAAATGGTGCCTTATTCGATATCCAATCAAACGTACACCATGTCATTCTTACCGGAGCAAGGGCCCGATTCCGGTGAAGACTCGATCCGCGCCCGCACAAAAGACGGACAGGAAGTGATCATTGATGCAACGGTAATTTATCGCATTGATCCTAGCAAAGTAGTTCAGCTCCACATTGCTTGGGGAGAGAGTTACGAAGCAGGGATCGTGCGCCCGGAAACGCGAGGCTCCATCCGCGACGCGGTTTCGCAATACGGCGTGGAGGAAGTTGTCTCCACCAAGCGCGAAGAGATGGTTCAGATCATCACGGGCGAATTGGCTAGCAGTCTTTCGGACAACAATCTTGAATTGCTCGATTTCATCTTGCGCGACATTCACTTCAGCGAAGAGTACGCCGCGGCAGTGGAACAAAAGCAGATCGCCGAACAACAGGCTCTGCAAGCCGCGCTGATCGTGGAACAGAAAAAGCAGGAAGCCGAACAAGCCCGCCAGGAAGCGCAAGGTCTGGCAGACGCGGCGGTGATCGCGGCGAAAGGCGAAGCGGAAGCGGTCGTCATTCAAGCGCAGGCAGACGCGCAAGCGAATCAATTACTCGCCGCATCGCTCACGCCCGAACTCCTTCAATATCAATATATTCTCAAACTTGCGCCGGGCGTGCAGACCATCTTCATCCCGTCTGGCAATCAATTCATTTTGCCGTTGCCGGGCAGTCCGCAGTTTCCGCAATAAATAAAGACCGTCCCGCAGGTTTAACCACCCGTCAGTTTGGTGAGAACAGGTAGTCGAGTAGCCGCGAATGCTCTTTGAGCGGCGTATCGAGACCACTTATTCGAGAAGATCACTTCCATTTTGTTTTTTACCTATTTGTTGGTCTCGATACGGCGGCGAGGACGAGAAAAATTGCAAAGACGGATACTTACCGCCGCCTACTCGACCAACGAGTACTTTGAAAAAAGTAAGGTAACTAGCCGCAGGTTTATTGAAAAGATGTTCAAACGAACGATGAAACCTGCAGGACGTTTTCGACTATGCCCATCCTCCAAACGGGACGCGAGATCCGCCTCACGACTCTTTCGACGTGCGCGGGTTGAGCGTCCAAACTAAGCGCCGACGCGCTGACGCAGGTCCTGCGTCCCGTGAAAGATATCTTCGACGCCGCCTCTTATCAGGCTGGTTGGTCTGCGCAGGCGGATGACGCGGCTGTTTGGCGTTTAGACGAAGACCGCGCGCTCGTCATCACCACCCGTTCTTACGGTTGTGGATGACGCCTACGATCGGCGCCATCGCCGCGGCAAACAGCATGTCGGATGTGTACGCGATGGGCGGACAGCCCTTCCTCGCGTTGAACGTCGCCGCACCGCTGCCGGATGATAATTTGCCGAACAGAGTTTCCAGCGAGATCATTCGCGGCGGCGCGGAAAAAAGCGCGCGAGGCGGGTCGTCATCGCGGGCGGGCATACAGTGAAAGACAAAGAACCCAAGTTCGGACTCGTCGTCATCGGCCCCGTGAACCCGCGCAAGATGCTGAGCAAAGGCGGACTCAAAATTGGAGACGCGCTCGTGTTGACCAAACCTGCCGGGTTCAGGTCACAACCACGCATTGAAACGCGAACAAGTGGACGCTAACGATCTGCAAGAAGCAGTGGATTGGATAAAAAACGGTTGAACAAAGACACGAGTCAACTCGCCGTAGGAGATTGGTCTGCGCGGCGGGACGGACATCACAGGCTATAGTTTATTAGGTCACGGGCTGGAGATGGCAAAAGCGTCGGGTGTTGCGTTGAAATTGAGTTTGAAAAAATTCCGTTCATTTCATGCGCGAGGAAATATGCCGAAAAAGGTTGCTTCGCTGGTGGCGCATTCGACAACAAATCGCATTTTGAGTCGCGTGTGAAGTTTGCCGATTCGATTGACGAAAAAGATCAAATGTTGTTATTCGATCCGCAAACGAGCGGCGGATTGTTGCTTAAGCGATTCCGCAAGAGAAATTGGATTCGCTCCTCGCGCGCGCGCGAGAGGCGAATCAAGCCGCATGGACGATCGGGCGCGTCGAAGCGGGGTCAGGCATCCACGTCGAATGAAGCGTTGCATCCATAGTACAATCAACGGGTCAGTCGTTCAGCAATAAAGCGGCTACAGTCGCCACTACGAAGTCTTTTCATGAAGCGCACTGATAATAGATAAAGTATAGAAACCTCCATAGGATCATGCCAGAAAACCCCACAGAAATTAATCTCACACCCGGGCTCATCGTCATTGCGGTATTACTCATTTTAAATGGCATATTGGCAATGGCAGAGACGGCTCTGCTCTCCGTGCGTAAAGCCCGCCTGCAAAATGAAAAAAACAAAGGCGACGAGCGCGCCGGTATCGCGTTGAAGTTGACAGAGAACCCGAATCAATTTCTTTCCGTCATCCAAATTGGAATTACATCCATAGACCTGTTCATCGGCGCGTTGACCGGGGCAACGCTTGGAGCCTGGATTGACCAACGGCTGGAATCGTTCCCTGCATTGACAAATTACAGCGAGTTGATCGGCTTGCTGGTTGGCGTATTGCCCGTCACGTATTTATCGCTTGTGTTGGGGGAACTCGTTCCAAAGAGACTGGCGTTGCGTGACCCGGAAGGAGTTTCCTCCTTCGTTGCCCGCCCCATGATGTTCTTCTCGCGAATTTTTTCACCGTTCGTCAAGTTCCTAAGTTTTTCAACCGAATCCGTATTGCGAATTTTGGGCGTAAAGATCAACGAAGAACCGCCGGTGACCGAAGAAGAAATTCAAATGCTGATAGACCAAGGCACGCAAGCAGGCGTTTTTGAAGAAGCGGAACACGACATGGTGGAGGGCGTGTTCAGCCTCGACGATTCGCGCGTCTACTCGTTGATGACGCCGCGCACCAACATTGTGTACCTAGACATCAACGATTCGATGGAAGAGATTCGGCAGAAGATCGGCGAAAGCGAATACTCGCGCTTCCCCGTGCGGCAGGGAACGCTCGACACGATTCTGGGCATCGTCAAAGCGCGCGACCTGTTGATGAAAAGTCTGAGCGGCGAGGAGATCCGCTTGAAAGACATCATCAAACCCGCGTTCTTCATTCCAGAGACCATGTTCGCCTCGCGCGCCCTTGAGGTCTTCAAAGAAAAAGGAACACAGATACTCCTTGTCATTGACGAGTTCGGCGGCTTGCAAGGGCTGATCACCATCAACGATGTTCTCGAAGAGATCGTTGGGCAAATGGAACAAGAAGAGCCGCAAGCGACGCAACGACAGGATGGGTCGTGGCTGTTGGACGGCATGTTGGAAGTGGATGAATTCAAAGAAATCTTCAAAGTACACGCGCTTCCCCATGAAGACGAGTACGAAACCCTCAGCGGGTTTGTGATGATGTCGCTGGGGCGCGTTCCCATGTCGGCGGATCATTTCGAGTGGCACGGTCTGCGCTTCGAGGTGATTGACATGGACGGCCGCCGTGTGGACAAAATCCTTGTCACTACTTTGCCTCCTCGCTCGCCTGCGCAAGAACCGGTCAAGGTTAGTTAGAATCGTTTTGCAATTACGTTCTCCCCGCCTTCCAGTACAATACAACACATAATTTTCCATGCCTCCCTCTATTCTTCGCGCAGTCATCTTCGATCTCGGCGGGACGCTCATGCACGAGCGCGATGCCACCCATCCCGTCAACGCGCGGGGCGACGAGGCATTGACACTTTTTCTGCAAGAGCAAGGGCTGGAACTCAACCTCTCAACGTTTCCGGTGGAATTCCGCCGAAGGCTGGACGAATATTTCAAACAGCGCGAAAAAGATCTGCTTGAAACGACGTATTCATTTGTATTGCGAGATGTGCTAACCGATAAAGGGTATGGCGATGTTTCCGATGAGATCATTCGCTCGGCGCTCGACAAACTCTTTGCCGTTACTCAAACAAATTGGCTTTTGGAAGAGGACACGATCTCCACTCTGAAAAAAGTGGAGGAAGACGGTTATCGCATGGGTTTGATCTCAAACGCGGGAGACGATAAAGACGTGCAGCAGCTTCTCCATAAATTCGGCATTGGGCGTTTCTTCGATTTCGCGCTGACCTCCGCCGCGTGCAGTTATCGCAAGCCGCATCCGCGCATTTTTGAATTGGCGCTGTCCAACTGGTACTTCCTGCCTGCCGAAGCGGTGATGATCGGCGATAACCTCGACGCAGACATCCGCGGCGCAAAAGAAGCGGGGCTAGGGGCGATCTGGATCAAACGGCGAGCCGTCTCGCAAGGGGCGACCCAGCCTCAAGGTCAGCCGGACGCGGTGGTTTCGTCGCTTGCAGAAATTCCCGCCGCGCTCGATCGGTTGCAGGTTCGATAATCCATGACGCAGAACAAATCCATGCTCGCGTATGCCGCGCTTGGCGCGGGCATTTTGGCATTAAGTTTATCGGCGATGTTCGTGCGCTGGGCAGACGCGCCGGGACCCGTCACCGCGTTCTATCGCATCTTCTTTTCCATTTTTCTGTTACTGCCATTCTTCCTTCCGCGAATGCGCGGCAACCCATCCGTCGCAACGCGCTCGGTGATGTTTCCATTGATCGCGGGAGTTTTCACCGCGTGCGACCTTGGGCTGTGGACTTCGGCGCTTTCATTCACCAGCGCCTCAAACGCGACGCTGCTGGGCAACACCGCCCCATTGTGGGTGGCGCTCGGAGCATGGCTGATCCTCAAACAAAAATTGAGCCGCGAATTTTGGCGCGGACTTGGGCTTACGCTCGCAGGCGCAGTGTTGATCATGGGCACAGATTTCATTTTGCATCCCCGCTTCGGGATCGGCGACATCATGGCAACCTGCACCGGATTCTTTTACGGCTGTTATTTTCTTTTCACCGAAAAAAGCCGCGCGCATTTTGACTCGGTCAGTCACATCTGGCTTGTCGGCGTTGGGGCAAGCCTCACGCTCTTCATCATCAACCGCGCGCTGGATTATCCGCTCGTTGGTTTCGACTCGCGCACGTGGCTCGTGTTCCTCGCCTCTGCCGTCGTCTCGCAACTGATCGGATACATGTCGCTCGCATACGCGCTCGGGCATTTGCCCGCCTCCATCGTCGCGCCGACGATGATCCTGCAACCGGTTGTCACCACGCTTCTCGCCATTCCATTGCTCAACGAAATCCCGACGATATGGCAAGGCATCGGCGGCGCGATCGCGTTGGCCGGGATTTATATCGTCAACCTTTCGCACCAACAGAGACTTCCCGAAACTCCGAACGCTTGATTCGCAAAGTTCGCCCTTTTCAACTTTCACGGCGGGGATATAATCGGACATTAACGCACCACAATAGAGGAGAATGACATGGAAACAAAATCCTTCACCGAGAATGGCCGCGTCCCGGTCACCGTCATCCACGTGGATGGGAATATTGACTCAGGCACGTATCAACAATTCCAAACCCAAGCCAATCAATTGATGACGAACGGCGCGCGTCATATCCTCGTTGATCTCTCGCACGTGAAATTCGTCAGCAGCGCCGGTCTGCGCGCGCTTCACGACATTTTCAATCAACTCCGCGCGCTCGATTCCGATTCGCCGATGAGCGACGAAGATGTGCGGCAAGGCATCAACGACGGTACCTACAAATCGCCGCACTTGAAACTTCTCAACCTCTCGCCCGAAGCGCGGGTGGCATTTGAAACGGCGGGGTTCGACATGTTCATCGAAACCTTCAAGGATATGAAGACCGCCGTCGCTTCATTCTGACGGGCGATTTGATTCGACAAAGGGACGCCTTCGCGTCCCTTTTTGATTCTATTCCACCTGCTATAATGCTAGAAACGCTGTTTTAACTCAGCGCCCATTGATTCGCGCTAACGATTCTGCCTATGTCAAATAGCGACCTAGACGAACATAAAAAAGACGAAAACTGGCAACACAATGATAGTTTTACCTGGCCAAGCCCGAGTACTAGCCAGTCTCTGCGCACGTCTATTTTTCAATTTGGGACAATCGGAGACCTCATAAGTAATGCGGGTAAATTATTTGGTCAACGCATTATCTATTATGTGCTATTTTCCATCGTAGGGCTACCACTTCTTTTTTTCGGACCAGAGGAATTAGGCGGCGATCAGGCATATCTGGCTTTTCATGAAATTGTAAAACTTGTATGTTATTCAATCTCTGTATTTTTTGCCGTCAAAGTTTTTGACGGGAGTGAGGCTGTAGGTTTGGGGTTAAAACTCACCCGACGCTCCTTTCATGATTTCCTTGCCGGTCTGGCAATAGTGTACATTGTTTTCTTTTCTTTCTTTATATTGTCAGAGCAGGCTGGATGGTTGGTTGTACAAGGTGTTGTATGGCAACACATGACCCTTGCAGGCATACTTGGAAACATTCTAATAACATTTATTATCTTTTGCTTTGTTGGCTGGAGCGAGGAGCTTCTGTCAAGGGGGTTTCACTTAAGGATAATTTCAAAAGGACTAAATCTGCCGTTGGGAATAATACTGTCATCAGCATACTTCTCAATCATGCATCGCGATAATCCCGGCGGAGTAAGTTTCGACTATCTTTTATTTGTCTTCATAGCCGGGCTAATGTTGTCTTTTGCGTTCTTGCGCACAGGTCAGCTTTGGTTAGCGATAGGCTTGCACGCGGGTTGGGATTTCTTCGGAACTGTAATTTTCTCCGCAGGCAGCATAGCTGGTTTGAAAATATTTTCAATAATGGATATCAGGTATGCGAACTTTCCGATGCGATTCATAATAATTGAGATTTTTATGTTATCTGTCATAACTCTCTTGGTTTACTTCTATACTATTAACCGAAAGCCTGAGCCTTTGGATTGGTAATTATGCCCGACCTCTTCGATCACGCCATGCAAGAACGGATGAAATCCGAAGCGCCTCTCGCCGCGCGGATGCGTCCGCGCACGCTCGATGAATACATTGGGCAGGAACACATCGTTGGCGAGGGCAAACTGCTGTGGCGAGCGATCAAAACCGACAAGTTATTTTCGCCATCATTTTGTGGGGACCGCCTGGCACAGGCAAGACCACGCTCGCGCAGTGATCGCAAACACAACGAAGAGCACTTCGTCACCATCTCCGCCATTCTCGCTGGCAAAGCGGACTTGCGCGTTATCATTGACAAAGCCATGGAACGCCGACACCTGCACAACGATCCTCTTCGTGGACGAAGTCCATCGCTGGAACAAGGCTCAACAAGACGCGCTTCTCCCCCATGTCGGGCAAGGTCGTCACTCTCATCAGCCGACGACGGAAGATCCTACTATGAAGTAAACAAGGCATTGATCTCGCGCTCGCGCATGTTCAATTACGAAATTCGATCAAATAGAGACAGGCACTCTCCTTGACCGCGCACCACCGACAAAGAACGCCAGCTGCAAGATCAAACCGTCAAACTCGATTCAGACGCCCGCAATCACCTCATCGAAACCGCCAGCGGAGAGATGCTCGCAATGCGCTCAATGCCATCGAGCTTGCTGTTAGATCTACCGAAGCAGATAACAATGGGGTTGTTCACATCACGCTGGACGTGGCGCAAGAGTCCATTCAACGACGCGCCGTGTTATACGACAAAGACGGTGACGCGCACTACGACACGATCTCCGCGTTCATCAAATCCGTCCTGGAAGCGACCCCGACGCCGCGTTGTACTGGCTCGCCAAAATGATCTACGCAGGCGAAGATCCGCGCTTCATCATCCGCCGTCTCATCATTCTCGCGGGCGAGGACATTGGACTCGCCGACCCAATGGGACTTATTGTCGCATCCTCCGCCGCGCAAGCATTTGACTTCATCGGCTTGCCCGAAGGCATCTACCCCATCGTCGAAGCGACGTTGTACCTCCCCGCCACCGCGCCGAAATCAAACAGCGCGGGCGCATATTTCTCTGCAATGAAAAGATCGAGGACGAGGGACAAGTCTCCGTGCCGCGCCACCTCTGGACGGCAACCGCGACGCCGCCGCGAATGGGACATGGGAAAGATTATGTGTATCCGCACGAGCACGAGGTCACTTCACACCGCAACAATATTTGCCAAAGAGATTGTTGGGAACGTATTTCTATTCCCACCTCCAAAGGCTACGAGAAGCGCAAGTGACAGCGAGACTCGAAATGTGGCGCGAGGCGCAGAGGAAGGCGTGGGAATTTCGAAAATAGATCATCTTCCCACCATGAGCCAGGAGCAGATCGTCGAAATGAAGAGGAAGATCAGATGATTTTGATTATGCCGAAACGGCTGATACTGGGGGTCCACTCTTCTTTTGAAAACCAAAAACCAAACCAAGCAACGATCCAAACAGAGTTCCATAAATAGCCTGTTCAATCGCAAACACAAGAGTCCGTTGCCAGAACGGGGTGAATGAATAGAATTGACTAGAAAGCCCCGCGGTCAGCCCAGCAAAGAAATATACCAGAAACATGATTATGGGATACCCTGCAGCTCCAACAATAACAATCAACGGGATCTTTCGCCTGCCGTCAATTTTTCTAGCCAAAATGAATACGCTCATCACCAATGCTGCCATCAGAATTGCCGAGCCGACAAAGCGCCATGGAGTCTTAAAAACAAAGAACTCGAAAAGCCGTTCCAGAAATAGATTGGTCAACAACGGAAAAACAAAGATACTTATGAGCAATAATCGAATAGGTTGGCGACCCTCACTATGAGCCACCACAAAGATAAGACCAAAAATGGCTCCAGAAAAAACCATCAACATGTAACTAAAGGCTGTATATTGAATGCCATCCAGAAAAACCCAAAAGTTGAAATGTATGGTGAAAAGGTCATGCATCGCTCTATAAAAAAACCATCCCAATACACCTGAAAGGATAAATCGGTGAGTTCGGGGGCGATCAGCAAAAAGGAACGCCAATAGCACACCCAGGATCAAGCCAGTGAAAAGCGAACTAAGCGCTGAGGGGATCCAGGCAATCAGCTCAAAACCCTGCTCGGCATGAAATAAATCGTAATAGAAAACCTGCAAGCGCGTGACCAACTCATCAAGCGGGGCTAACAATTGATACGCAAACATAGTGATTGGTAGTGTAAGACCGAAGGCAACACCAAAACTAAGAGCGCTACGCAACCCGCTATTCACAGGTTGGGAGCGAAGCGTTTTGAATACCGGACTTACCATCCAGACCATGCGCGCAAGATTAATTGGAAAATCAACCGCTTCTTTTAAACAGAATCGGACGAGAGGAAATATTCCCCGTTGACTTGCCTCCCTAACCATATCGGAAAAATCAGCAAGCATTTCCGAGGCGAATTCATCACGAAATGACGATGGATAGAGTCGTAATAATTGGCGATAAGCTTTGATTATGGCGCTAACAAGTGTTTTCATCATAATCCTTCCACTCCACGCATCCGCGCGGCAGACACCAAGCTATTAAGTCTTTGGATTTCCTCGACAAGCGCCTTCCCGCCTTTTTTGTTGATCTGATAAACCCTGCGCGGCTTTCCGGGTCCTTGAGAACTTTCATCTAAGAGTCTAATCCAATCATCGTCAAGAAGCCGTTTCAAAGTAGTATAAAGCGTGCTTACGGATATTGCGACTCGCCCTTCACTGAGCGATTGAACGTCTTTGGCAATGGCATAGCCATGCTTAGGCTCAGATTGGAGACTCAGGAGGATATAATACGTTTGTTCTGAGATGGGTTGCTTTGAAATTTTCATATGTTCACAATATATCATGTAGTGATATATCACTTCATGATATTATACGGAAATATCATGAAAAGTCAAGACCTTATTATGAGCAAATCAGTAGTTAGCCGAAATAAGTTTTTCAACTAGAGATCAAGGCAACATCCCCGTCGCTAAGAACGGCGGCTTGAGCATGAGGAAGATACGATAACATGGATGAAATTCGCCCATGGTTGCTGATTGGGAATTACCGCGACACATTGAGCGGTAATTATCTTACAGCCAAACGCATTAGCGCCATGCTTCAGCTTGCGGTAAGAGTGGAACAGCCGAATATCACTTCCCTCTATTTACCCGTCGAGGACTTCGCTCCTATTCAACATAAATTTCTACGCGAGGGCGTAGACTTTATTCGGCAACAAAAGAAAAACGATAATCGCATTCTTGTTGCGTGCGCGGCGGGTATCAATCGCTCAAGCGCATTTTGTGCCGCCGCCATCAAAGAGGAAGAGGATCTCAGCCTTTTTGACGCATTCAAAGAAGTGAAGAAAAAACACATCGAATCGCTTCCTCACGAGCCTGTCTGGGAATCGTTATGCAAGTTCTACAACGAACCGACGCCTTATCTGGAAGTTATGAAGGTTCGAGTCTAAATCAACATCACCAACTAACCAGGAATATCGATGCCTCTCCTCCTCCTCATCCGTCACGGCGAAAACGACTACACCAAATCACACAAAATGGCAGGACGATTGCCTGGTGTGCATCTCAACGAGAAGGGACAGAAGCAGGCTGAGGCGTTGGCTGAGGCGTTGAAGGATGTCCCGCTTAAAGCCGTGTACGCGAGTCCGCTGGAGAGGGCGATGGAGACGGCGAGACCGATCGCCGAGTCGCACAAGTTGAAGATCATCCAAGAGCCTAACATCATGGATACCGACATCGGCAAATGGCAAGGAAGATCATGGCGCGTGCTCGGGCTGACGAAAGTTTGGAAGATCGTGCAGAACGCGCCATCGCGTTTCAGGTTCCCTGACGGCGAGTCGTTCGTGGAAGCGCAGACACGATGCGCAAGCGCGCTTGAACGAATCATCCAAAAACACAACAAGCCGAAAGATATTGTCGCGGTCGTTTTTCATGCCGACCCGATCCGCTTGAGCGTGGCGCATTTTCTGGGAATGCCGCTCGATCATTTTCAACGACTGAGTTGCGACACAGGCTCGGTGACAGTCGTCCATGCGGGCGAGGCGAGGGCGACCCTCGTCAAAATGAATCAACGCCCGCCGTTCGATTTTTTGCCAAGTGCAAAAAAGTAGGGCGGGTTTTCAACTGCAAATTTGCCACTTGGCGTGAGTATCGGGCTACAAGCCCGACCTACACAAGATTCCATAAAACCCCTCCATGATAAAATCATCAAACATGGCGAAGAAAAAGATCGCACGATATGAAATCCAATCGGAGATCGGGCGCGGGGGAATGGCGGCGGTCTATTTGGCGCACGACCCGACTTCCGACGCAACGTTGCCATCAAATTGGTTTCCGCCAACCTCGAACATAACGAAGACTTCAGAGAACGCTTCGAACGCGAAGCGCGGTTGATCGCGCGCATCGAGCATCCCGCCATCGTGCCAGTCTATGATTTCGGCGATCACAACGGTCAACTGTATTTAGTGATGCGTTATATGCAGGGCGGAACGCTTGCAGACAGAATCAAAAAAGAAATTTTCACTTTACGAGACGCGACTCAACTCATCTCGCAGATCGCGCCCGCGCTGGACGCGGTTCATTCGCAGGGCATCGTCCACCGCGACCTCAAGCCAGGCAACATCCTCTTCGATAATTTCGGCAACCCAGCCATTTCCGATTTTGGCATCGCGCATTTTTCAACCGCCACATCCGATCTCACAGGAAGCGCGATCATTGGCACGCCGTCGTACATGAGTCCCGAACAGGTTCGCGCCGACGCCGAACTCGACGGTCGAAGCGATGTCTATGCCCTCGGCGTGATCCTCTTCGAGATGCTCACGGGTCACGGGCCCTTCCGTGCGAACACGCCGATGAGCGTGGCGCTGAAACATCTCACCGACGCGCTCCCTTCGATCCGCACGTTCCGCCCCGATCTTCCAACTGAATTGGAATCATTCTCAGCAAAGCGTTGGCAAAGAATCGGGATGAACGATTTGCCAGCGCGTCTGAATTTGCGCGCGCGTTGAATATGCTTCCCAGATCGCTTCAAGGCGCGAGCAAGCCCATTCTCGTTTCACAACGATCAGGCAATGATATTGCCACCGAAGTGGATGCTGGGGATGCGTCCGCGCCTGGGGAAACTGGACCAGCCTCCCGCGTCGAATCGGACCGTGCGGCTGGGTCGCCAAAATCCGACTTGGTCCATCCATCCCAGCAGACGTCAGATCCGAAATCATCATCGCGCGGAAAATTACAGATCGCATCTGCGGCAGGTGTAATCATTTTTCTTTGTTGTATGTGGGGCGATCATCTTGCTCGGAGCATGGGCAGGATTTTTCAGGGGAGAAAACGCAACACCAACGAACACAACAACGATTTCGCAACCCGCTGTTGTTCGCCGATGATTTTTCCGATCCCAACAGCGGATGGCCCACGCTCAGCGATCAGGCAAAATACGGTTATGAACCCGACGGGTATCACATTCTTGTGCATCAAGTCAACTCGGCGCCGTGGGCAAAAACGAACAGACAAGACGACAATGCAAGCATTTGTGGACGCCGCGCCTGTTACAAATTCGAGCGGGTTCTATGGGATCATCTGCAAAATTCAAGAGAACGGAAACTTTTATTATTTTATCGTGCAAAATAACGGCGTGTTCGCGATCGGCAAGATCAAAGGTGCAGTTCTTCAACCGCTGGTAGAGTGGACTGCAAACAACGCTATTCGTCAGGGCAACCAAACCAACCGCCTGCGAGCGGACTGCGATGGAAGCGCGCTGCGATTTTATGTGAACGATGTTTTTGTCGGCGAAGCAAGCGACTCAGTTTTATCTGGCTATAGCGGACTCATCGTCAACGCGTTGGATGCGCAGGCGTTTGATGTGGTGTTCAACAATTTTCAAATCACGGAGCCGAGTCAATAATTCATCTTACGCAATGTCATTCTGAGCGGAGCGAAAAGATCTCCGTCGCGGTGTAAGAGACCCTTCGCTATCGCTCACATCGTCCCGATGCTTTTCGGGAGGGTGACATGCCTTTTACGAGGATCAAACATGGCAGAGTATGGGAAATTAATTCTCGGTAAGCCAGATGGCGCGCATCAAGAATTTATTCTCAACAAGCCTCTTGTCACGCTTAGGACGCGCGCCACCACGAACGATATCGTCGCCGAGGGACGGGTTTCGCGCAATCACGCCGAAGTTACTTGTACCGATTAAGGATCGCACTAAAGGATTTAGGTTCTTCAAATGGCGTTTTGGTGAACGGTCAACAGGTCAAAGAAGTGAGCATTCAAACAGGCAGGCGCTCGTTTGAGATCAGCGGCTTTACTTTGCAATATCTTGCGCCAACTGAAGATGTTCACGAAGAAGCGACGATGATCAACTCGAGCTGAACTCGAGCAGGTATTCCATCAAATGACCGTGCCGATCTCGTTGAACGAAACATCATTGCCGCGGTTGGTCATCCACGCGCCAGATAAGACATGGGAGATATTGCTCTTGGACGATTCGTACTCCATCGGGCGGACGACGGGAAACGATCTCATTCTCGAATATCCAAAAACTTCGAGGAATCACGCAGTCGTCGAACGCAAGGGACGCGACTTCATCCTGCGCGACCTCAACAGCACAAACGGAACGCGCGTTGACGGGGATCGAATCGAACAACATCGTTTGCAAAACGGCGACACGTTCCAGATCGGTCCGACCCAGATCGTTTTCAAAAGCGGATTCACCGCCGAAGAAATGACCGTCGCAGAGGGACTCGATTTGCGCGGACCCGCTGGGTTATCTCCCGTCATCTTCGTCCCAGGGACGATGGGTTCGCAATTATGGTTGGGAAGCGAACAGGTGTGGCCCAATGTCAATTACTTGTTGAAGCACCCCGAAGTGTTTCGCTACACCGAAGGCGACACACGCCTGCAACCCAAAGGCATCTTGAACGAAATGGTCATCGTGCCGAACCTGATCTCGATTGACCAATACAATTTGCTCGGCAATTATCTCGTGGAAGAAATGGGCTACGAACGCGAGAAGAATTTCATTGAGTTCGCCTACGATTGGCGACAGGATGTTCGCCAGTCTGCGCGGGACTTGGCAAAATTCATCGAAGGCTGGAATGTGCAGGGACCGATCACCATCATCGCGCACAGCCTCGGCACATTGGTGAGTCGTTACTTTGTGGAGATGCTCGGCGGGAAAAAGAAAGTCGGGCGGCTCATGCTCATTGGCGGACCTCATCAGGGCGTGCCGAAGATCGCCGCCAATTTGTTGACAGGCGTGGATTTGCTCCCATTCGGCTTGATGGGCAAAAAGTTGACCGAGATCATCGAGACGTTTCCAAGCTGTTATCAAATCCTGCCGTTGTATCCCTGCGGCGTTGATCAAAATGGAAACCAGATCAACTTTCTTGAAGATGAAAATTGGGTCAAGACCGCGTATCGTCCCTTACTTCGCGCGGCGCGAGAGTTTCGCCGCGAGTTGGGGATGAAATCCAGCGTTCCAACATTGTCCATTTTTGGATATGGACATAAGACCGCCATGCAACTTCAAGTGCAACGCGATAGTTATGGCGTGTTCAAAAAGGCAGTGATTGACGTGCAGCCGAGCGGAGATAGTTCCGTTCCCGAAGCCAGCGCGGTTCTTCCCGCGACAGAGATCCATCCCGTCCACCAATATCACGGAACGCTCTTCAACGACAACGACGTAAAAATGCGTTTGAAACTTGAGTTATTGCAAAACCGCTGATAACTCTGCATGAAGTGACCTCATCTCGAGATCACTTCATGTCGAGTTAGATTTGCTTCACACTCAGAACGGTGGTTCGATGGTAAAGATTACAGACCACCTGTAGTATGTTTCACCTGTTGTATAGGCTACACCCTCTAACAAGTGCCTGCCAGGCGTTGGGTTTATAAGTACAACATCCCAGCCCTTCACCTGCCTGAAGACTTCCCGAATAGGAGATGGATACGGCGCCAAATCTGGGACAAGAAAATTATATGCGCCAAAAGCCTCCAAATCCACGGGTTGTCCATCCAAGGTGAGTTCCCAAGTTAACTCTGACCAATCTAAAGTTTGCAATTTTGGATTCGCCAAACCAAAAGTGTGCCCGATCGCCAGCTCTGATACCTGAGGAACGCGGCAGTCCGTGTTCACAACATCATCATTTTCCGAAGCAGGCGAACAGAAAGCCCAGAGTGGAGGTGTCCTCGCCGCGCCAGTGGTAATGATCATTCCGTCAATTTCATCACCTGACTTGAGCATTGACGTATCTACGGGTTGCGTTTCAACTTGACAGGCAGTTAGCACTGCCATCAATACAGTGAGACTTAACAACCAAAGCTTCTTCATTTTGATCTCCTTTTTTAGATTTTGTTGTTTCTATTAAAGCGGAAAAGGGGACTCGAATGGTCTCCTTTGGGTATACAATTAGGTAGACAAATCGGCATACAGCAACTTTTGATCAAATAAACCCATGGAAACCACCGCTTCATTCGGTTATTGGATCCACCGACAACGCAAAGCGCTCGATCTGACACAACAAGCGCTTGCTGATCGAGTTGGCTGTTCGCTCGCCGCGATCAAAAAGATCGAGGGCGATGAACGGCGTCCCTCGCGGCAAATCGCCGAGCGGCTGGCAGAGGTGTTGGGTGTGCCTGATAATCAGCGCGATCTGTTCATGGAAGTTGCGCGGGGATTGCGTTCAGTGGATCAACTTTCGATAGCGCGTGAGCCAGTAAGCCCGTCCTTGCCATCTGGCACTGTCACCTTCCTCTTCACCGACATCGAGGGCTCGACCAAACTTTGGCGTGAACACGAGAAGGTAATGGAACGCTCGCAAGCGCGTCATCACGAGATTCTGCGCGGAGCAATTGAATCCAACAGCGGCTATATCTTTCAAGTGATCGGCGACGCATTCTGCGCTGCATTCCATAAAGCTGGTAATGCGCTTCAAGCCGCAGTGCAGGCACAGACTGAGTTGACGAAAGAAGCGTGGGAAGAAGCCGTCATCAAAGTCCGCATGGGGATTCACACAGGCGAAGCCGAAATCAAAGACGATGGGCAATACAATGGTTATCTAACGATGAGCCGCGTGCAGCGGCTGATGTCTGCGGGGCATGGCGGGCAGGTGCTGGTCTCGCTCATCTCCGAAGAAATCATCCGCGACAATCCGCCGCCAAACGTCGAACTGCGCGACCTGGGCGAGCACCGCCTCAAAGACCTCATTCGTCCCAAACACATTTTCCAACTGGTCGCGCCGAGTCTTCCATCGGATTTTCCACCGTTAAAAACACTGGATGCATATCCCAACAACCTGCCTTTGCAACTCACATCCTTCATTGGGCGCGAGAAAGAGATCGCGGAGATCAAAAAAGAAGTGAAGACGCACCGCCTCGTCACATTGACAGGCTCGGGCGGCACGGGCAAAACGCGCCTCTCGTTACAGGTCGCGGCAGATATGCTTGATGCGTTTCCAAACGGTGTTTGGTTTGTTGAACTCGCGCCGCTTTCGGACCCTGATCTGATTCCCAACACCGTGCTATCTGCGCTTGGTATCAGTGAGCAACAAAACAAACCCGCGCTCGATGTGTTGCAGGAATATCTTCAGCCGAGGAAATTGCTGCTCGTGCTCGATAACTGCGAGCATCTCATCGCAAACGCCGCAACGGTAGCCAATGCGATTCTCTCTGCCGCGCCCGATGTGAAAATTCTATCCAGCAGTCGCGAAGCGTTGGGCGTGCAAGGCGAACTTTCATGGCATGTCCCTTCGCTCTCCGCCCCCGACCCAAAGAAACTGCCTGAAATCGAAGCGTTGACACAATACGAAGCGGTGCGACTTTTCATTGACCGCGCGATTCTCGTCAGCCCGCACTTCACGGTGACGAAGGACAACGCTCCTGCCATCGCCCAAATCTGTTTCCGTCTCGATGGAATTCCTCTCGCCCTCGAACTTGCCGCGGCGCGCGTCCGTTTACTCTCGGTGGATCAAATCTCGGCGCGCCTCGATGACCGCTTCCGCCTGCTCACGGGCGGCGCGCGGACAGCCTTGCCGCGCCAACAAACCCTGCGCGCCATGATTGACTGGTCTTACGATCTACTTTCGGAGAAGGAACGCCTCCTTCTGCGACGTTTGGCTGTTTTCGCGGGCGGCTGGACACTGGAACTCGCCGAACAAATCTGCTCCGATGAAAAGATAGACCAATATGAAATCCTCGATATGTTCGGCAGGCTGGTGGATAAATCGCTGGTGGCAGTCTACGAGAGTCTCACGGGCACGCGTTATCGTATTCTGGAAACTGTTCGCCAGTATGCACGCGAGAAGTTGTTCGAATCAGGTGAGGGTGAGAAACTTCGCGACAAGCATTTGAAAGTGTTCATGGAATTTGCCGAACAGACGGAACCCGATACGCGCAATCACAATCAAGCGAAAAGCTTTGCTCGCCTTGAGGAGGAAATGGATAACTTCCGCCTCGCGATGGAGTGGGCGCATGGACGGGACAATGAGTTCCTCCTCAGGCTTTCCACTTCGCTTTGGCGTTTCCTTGATGTTCGCAGTTATCAAGAAGATATTGAGTGGTTGTATACCGCCATTCGATTGACAGAAGGCATGAAAACGCCTGCACGGGCGTATGGGCTTGCGCGGGCAGCGTGGGTCTTTTATAACAACAAGTGGACTATTGATCCATTCACAGCCTGGGTATCTGAAGGTCTTGAGTTAAGCAGGGCATTGAATTGCAAGCCTGAATTGGCGATGATGCTCTGCAGGCAAGCGGTGCTTGACTACCTGCGAAATAACAGCGACGACAGATCCTATCTGGCGATTGCCCAGCCTGTTATTGAATTTAGCAATGACAGTAACGATCATTGGGCATTGGGCTTTATATGCATTGAGGTTGGGGGGGACCTGATGGCGCACGATGCTTCAGCCGCGCGGCAGTATTTGGAGGAAGGGTTGAAACATCTCGAGATTGCAGGGGATAGGCGGCTGCTTTCATGGGCATATTTCATTCATTTAGATGTCGCACTCAGGGATGGGAACGCAAGCGAGGCGCTGAGGTTTGCAGAGAAAGCGGTCGAGTACGCTCGGGAAATCGGCGATATAACCAGCATGGGATGGGGGAAGCTGAGCATCGCATCTATTGCTCTATTCGAGGATAAGTATGATGACGCTGAGGAGTTTGCGCGAGAGGCTTACAAGTATGCGTTCGATTCGAACGACAAAAGGGGTGTTTTCTTCCCGCTTGAACTGTTGGCAAAGGTGGACTGGTCGCGCGGAAACAGATCGTCTTTCCTGAAATATGCAGAGGAGGCGCTGCCCTGGGCTAAAAAATTGGATGATAGTTTTTTTAGAGTCGACGCCTCTTATCTCCTTGGCACAGCCTTCCATGTAGGAGGAGAACTTTCAAAAGCCAGGCAAAAATTCAGGGAAGCACTCGATCTCTCTTTGCAGGATCAATTCAGGGGTTCTTATAGAGAGTTATATTGCGGGATATTTATTCAGGTGGGTAGTGTATTGATTCAGGAGGAGCGGGCAGAGCAAGGTGTGCGATTGCTTGGCGCTTCGGATGCCATAAAACGCTCCGCCGCATATTTGTATTTCTTTCCTTATGAAATGCGCGAGCTCGATGCGTTCATCGCCAAAGCCCGCGCCCAATTGGGTGATGAAGCCTTCGACAAAGCCTGGGCGGAGGGCGCATTAATGACCACTGATGAGGCGGTCAAATATGCGTTGGAGGAAAGTTCAAAATGAATTTGCCAACTGGCACTGTCACTTTTCTCTTCACCGACATCGAAGGCTCGACCAAACTGTGGGAGAAATATCCCGAAGCGATGAAGTCCGCGCTGGCGAAGCACGATTCGATCCTGAAAGAGACGGTCAAATCGCATCGCGGACAGATCGTCAAAACCACAGGCGATGAATCCACGCGGTGTTTCCCACCGCCATAGATGGAATCAACGCGGCTATCGAGGGGCAACACAAACTCAATTCTCTAATTCTCGACTCCCAATTACCAACACTGCACCTGGCGCAAGTGCAGGTGTTACTAATCCACCAATTACCAATTCTCAGTCTCCAATCTCCAGTCTCTCTTTAAAATCCCGCATGGGACTCCACACAGGCGAAGCCGAATTGCGCGAGGGCGATTACTTCGGGCAAACGTTGAACCGCGCCGCGCGGATCATGTCGGCGGGGCATGGCGGACAGATATTGATCTCGGATGTTGTCGCGCAAGGCGAGAGAGCATTTGGCGGCGGATGTTTCGTTGGTTGACCTAGGCGAACATTATCTCAAGGGAGTTGTGCAGGCGGAGAAAATTTATCAGATCGTCGCGCCGAATCTGCAAGAAGAATTTCCGCCGCTTAACTCGATTCCATCAGCAACAAATAATTTACCGCAACAACTCACATCGTTCATCGGGCGCGAGCGCGAATTGAAAGAAGCATGTGAAAAACTCACATCCGCAAAGTTGCTTACGCTGATCGGTCCTGGCGGCACGGGCAAGACGCGCTTGTCCATTCAGATCGGTACGGAGGGACTTGCTACATTCAAAAACGGCGTGTGGCTGGTAGAACTCGCGCCGATCAGCGACCCCGCGTACATCATCCCTGCGATCGCGTCGGTGTTCGAGATCCGCGCGGTGCAAAATATTCCGCTCATTCAATTTGTCCTCGATTATCTGCGCGCGAAGGAAATCCTGCTCATTCTCGATAACTGCGAGCATCTCGTCGAAGCCAGCGCGGGGGTTGCGAATCAACTCTTGCATGAATGTCCGCAACTCAAGATCGTCGCGTCAAGCCGCGAGGCATTGGGCGTGGATGGCGAGACGGTGTACCGAGTCCCGTCGTTGAAAGACGATGAAGCCACGCGACTCTTCGTCGAACGCGGGACGAAAGCCGAGCCGCGATTCCGCCTCACGGATGAGAACGCCTCTTTCGTCGCCCAGATCTGTTCCCGCCTCGACGGGATTCCTCTCGCCATCGAGTTAGCCGCCGCGCGCGTCAAACTGCTCACACCCGAACAGATCGCCGCGCGTCTCGACGACCGCTTCAAACTCCTCACGGGCGGAGTCCGCACTGCGTTGCCGCGTCAGCAAACCTTGCGCGCGCTCATTGACTGGAGTTATCAACTGCTCAACCCAACGGAACAACGCGCCCTGCGCGGACTGTCCGTTTTTTCAGGCGGGTGGACGCTCGAGGCGGCTGAATCAGTTGTCGGTGCGGATGAAGCGTTAGACGGTTTGTCGGGGCTGGTCAACAAGTCGCTGGTCATTGTCGAGGAGCAGGATGGAAAATCCCGCTATCGCTTCCTTGAAACAATACGTCAATACGCGATGGAAAAGTTGGTCGAGTCAGGCGAAGCGATCGAAACGCGCGACCGCCATCTGGATTTCATGTTGGGCGTGATGCAATATTCCCCAACGCGCATGTTTGGATTGGAAAGCCTTGAGTTGCTGAATGAGATCGAATCGGAACATGACAACCTGCGAATCGCGCTCGAATGGGCGGCTGAGAATCATCCTGTCAAGGCGTTGAAACTTGCATATAGCGCGGGAGGTTTTTGGACGATACGCGATTACAACGCGGAAGCCCAATTCTGGTGCAGTACGATCTTGCGGAAAACGGAAGCGATGCCTGAACTTGAGGCGGATCGCGCTCGCTTGTTTAGCCTGTTGGGATGGCTGTATATGACATTAGGCGAACACAAAAAAGGACGCGCGGCTTCGGAGCAGGCAATTGCGCTTGCCGAGAAACAGAACGACTTCCATACAACGTCACGCGCGTACGCCGTCGTGGGGTTGGCTTCATGCTTTTTAGGAGATTTTGCCACGGCAGTGCCCGCGGCAGAAAAAGGGGAACAAATCGCCCGTGAACATGACCTCACCGCAGAGTTATCGTTCATTCTATCTTCGCGCGCGCAATTGGAATTTATTGGATCGGGCGATCTTCCCAAGGCAAGGGTTTCCGTTCTTGAAGCATCCGAACTCGTCCGCAAGGCTGGCTTTATTTGGGCTTCTACGTTTATGGATATTGGCATGGGTCATATCTCCGCGGTGATGGGAGATTTGGAAACTGCTCGCGCGGCATTTGGAAGGAGCGCCGAGACTGCAAAGCGGCTGGGAAACAAGCGCGGCGCATTATCGAGCCAGAGCGACTTGGCTCATGTTCTCCGCCAGCACGGCGAACTCGATGAAGCGTTGACGATCTATGAGGATGTATTGCCCAAGTGGAAAGATTTGGGTCATCGCGCGGCGGTGGCGCATGTAATGGAATGTATCGGGTTTATTCTCATTAGACAAGAAGAACCCGAACGCGCCATCCTTTTGTTGGGCGCGGCGAACGCGCTGCGCGAAGCAATCGATTCGGAAATGACTTCTATGGAGAAGGAAGAACACGCGAAGGAACTATCGGCGTTGCGCGAATTGTTGGGCGAAGAGGCATTTAGCAAGGAATGGGGAAAAGGTAGAAAGATGACGATGGACGATGCAATTGAATTGGCGCTCTTTCAAGGATAAACGCGCCGCGCAATAATGCTACCCGCTCTCTTCCTCGTCGAAGAAATCTTTTACCCCGAAGGTGTTTTGGATCACACTCAGTAAATCTTCCGCTTTCGCCAGAAATTTTCGGTTGTGCCCCTGCCCCGCAGATTCTCTCAGGGCTTTCACCTGCGCGATAAAACGGTCGCGGAAACTGCTGTGTGATGATTTGGGTAACTGCGTTTCTAATTTGCGAATGGATGTCTTCGTGGTTTCAACGACCTCGAGCGCGTCAGGCAACGAAACACTTTCGTCAAGAAGTTCTCTCAGTAATTTACATTTGTATGAATCGCAACCGCGAGGATAGTTCGGAGAATCGTAGATCGTGCATTGTCTATTCCACGCTGGGCAGGGCTGGGTGAAGCCTCGCTGACGTGGGTCGTTGCGTATCACGTGCAGACCGAGTTTTTCGGAAGGCGTCAGTTCGCTGGCTTTGAGCCGAACCCATGAAAATAAATGTCCCGTGCAACACAAGCCACAGGCTTTGCATAGCGTTGTCGCGTCTGCGGCGCGGGAATATTCAACTTTAGTCATGTTTGAAATCATACCAGAAGAAAGAGAGCATCAAATGGCATTCATTCTCGAAACCGAACGGCTTCTTCTCCGTCATCAAGTTCTTTCGGACCTGGATGACCTTTGGGCGTTGTATCAAAACCCCAACATCACAAAGTATATTCCCGATGCGCCACGTTCACGCGAGGAAGCGCAGGAAGAGTTGGAATGGCACATGCACGGGCATTCCAAACATCCCGAGTTGGGATTGTGGGCAACGATCCATAAAGAGACGGGGAAATTCATCGGGCGCTGTGGTCTACTGCCGTGGACGATCGATGGTCAATACGATGTGGAAGTGGCATACACTATTGCAGAAGATTTTTGGGGACAAGGCTTGGGGACAGAAGCCGCGCAGGGAATCTTGCAATACGGCTTCGAGACATTAAAGTTAAAACGCATGATCTGTTTGATAGACCCTGCAAACATCCCATCACAACGGGTGGCAGAAAAGATGGGCATGGCTTGGGAAAAGACCGTGGACGGATACGAGGGAGATAACATCCCGTTCTATATTTATTCGATAACACGAGCATAAAAGAAAATGATTTACCCCAAACTCAAGGAATCAGCCACAGATTACACGGATTCTCGCGGATTTTAATTTTTCTGTCCTGAATCAAGAAAGAGAAAAGCCGACCAAATTGAAGCTGGTCGGCTATTTTCGTGTAAATTCGTGAAATCCTTGGCTAAAAGCTCAAAAGAGTAAATTCGGGGTGAGTCATGTCTCGAATTTATTCCGGATTCATACTGGTATATAAAGCAATTTTATTGCCTGTGGGGTCCTCGAAGATTCCAAACCAACCAGTGCTGGGGATCTCCTGCTTGGGGCGCACGACCTTGCCGCCAAGTTGTTCCGCTTTCTTCAAATCGGCTTCAATATCGTCGCTGGCAATGTAGACCAGCACTTCCCCAGCCGGGTTCTCGGCGGAAACTTCATTGAACCCGCCGCCTGAGCCAGAACCATCTGCCCACATGGTGTAGTTGAACTCAGGGGCGTGTTGCATCTTCCAACCGAACAATTCTTGATAGAACTTGCCTGCGGCTTCGACATTTGCGGCAGGGATTTCAATGTGAACAACATTTCGCTTGGACATGAGAATTCTCCTTATTATGGGTTCGGGTCAACTGGCGAATTATAGAACATAAATTCTAACTCCACAACCCCTCGCAAGGACTACTTTATTCGTATTTGAGCGCAAGCACGGGGATCATCGTCGCGGCGCGCAGGGCGGGATAGAGTCCAGAGAACATCCCGACCAGCGTTGAAAAGATAATCGCAAAAATGGGCAGCCAAAGCGGAGTGGACACTGCCACGCTCAGCGGCGCGCCTCCCTGTTCGGTGGCTTGATTGGCGAGGTAAACCATCGCGACCGCGTTGATGCCCTGCGAGGCAAGCCAGCCGATGATCACGCCGCCGAGTCCGCCGATGAAACCGATCCCAGCCGCTTCGCCCAAAAAGATCGCAAGCACATCGCGGTTCGTCGCGCCGACGGCTTTCATCAAGCCGATCTCGCGCGTGCGTTCGAGGATAGACATCGCCATGGTGTTGGCGATACCGATCGCCGCGACGAGCAGAGCGATCGCGCCGACGCCGCCGAATATGACCTGAAGGACGATGAAAAAATTATTGATGCCTTCGAGGAACTGTTGCGGCGTGAACGCCTGAAACCCCATCGCTGTGATCTGATCGGCGATCTCGATCACTTTATCCACGTCGGCAACTTTGACGATGACCATGCCATAGCCGTCTTTGTTGTAATTGAAACGGCGGTTCTGCGACCACTCGTTGAGTTGCTTCACCTGATCGAGCGGCATGTACACGGTCCAATCGGATTCGCCGCGCGTTTCTTTCAAGACGCCCGTCACCTTCAGCATAATGTTCTTGCGGACTTCGTTTCCGTTGGCGTCATACTTGATGGCGATCATTTGCACTTGCTGGTCGAATAACTCCGGCGGAGGCGGAACTTCCTGCCCCGGCCGCAGATACGGATCGTAAAAACTCTGCGGGACGGTAACGCCGATCACGATTCTCCCGCGACCTAATTCTGTGGAGCCAAATTCGGCTTCGTCGCCCAAGTCGGCGACATCGTCCGCGCCCACGCCGATGATGTTGACGTACGCTTCGAGTTTTTGAAATTTCATCAACGCGCCAGACATCAAATACTCGCGCGGAATGACCGACTCAACGCCGGGGATCGCGCGGAATTCTTCCAGCACGGAATTGGTCAACAACTTGATATCTTCGGACGAAGAGAAACCTCCGCCACCTCCGCCGCCGAGGGATTGCACGGGAACGCCTTCGCCGCCATACGAGGGGCTCACTTGTATTTGAGTCAAATCGCCGATGCCGTATAACTGTTCGTTGGCGCTCTGCTGTAAACCGCTCGCCAACGAGACAAGGATAACCACCGCCGCCGTTCCGATGACAACGCCGATGGCGGTCAACGCCACGCGCGCTTTTCGGCGCGTGAGATTCCCGGCAACGAGGCGAAGCAAATCAAAAAATTTCATGGGCCGCCTTTGCCGGGTTGGACAGGCGCGCCTTCTTCAATCACAACGCCTTCCTCAACCGGAACCGATTCTGTGTCGGGCGGCGGAGCGCTGTCTAAGCCGAGGATGCCGAGGATGAATCGCTTGACCTTTTGCCAGAATGTTTCGGCGGCTGGTTCCTCGACCCCGCCGCCTGGCGTTTCCGGTATCTCTTCAATAACTTGCTCGACCACTTCCACTTCCAATGTTTTAGTGAACGTGCGCGGCTGATTGAAATCGTCCACGTAATCAACTGTGACGTTGATCTTATTCGTGCCGGGCTGATCCGGCGTGAACAGAGAATCGATGGTGAAGAATCCGCCGACATCCAGCGAGCCGACGAGTCCCGTTCCGCTTTCCACCAAGCCGCCATCCGATTCGATCTTCACGTTGCCCAACACAGCCAACCGCCTCCCCACGTTGACGATCTGGATCGGCAACGCGCCGGGTTGACCGGTAAACAACTCGCCCGGAGGCTGATAAAAACTGACGTCTAAATTCGGCAAACTATAAACAAGCAGAGTGATCACTTGCTCGTCGTTGATCGTTTCATTCTTGTCGTTCAAATACGAGAATGTGATCCTCATCGGATACGCGCCGGGATTCGTAGACACATTGACGACTAAATTTTGAGACGCTTCGATCTTGTCGCCCGGACTCAAATCGCCCAACGATTGGACGTTCGACGCGCCGACCGGGGCAAAATTGGCAAAATCGCCGCCTCCACCGGAGACACCGCCCGGTTGCGGCGTTTCGCCTGAAGATCCGCTGGAGCCGCCGCCGACGATCATTGTGACTCGCTGAGATTTGGCGTTCCCCACATTTTGAATCGTCAACTTGAGCGTGAATTTCTCACCGGGTTGAAGCGGATCGGTATCCGTTGAATAGCCGGTAATGACCAATTGCGAACTCTTCACGCCGGTCGGGGTGGATGTAGCCGCGGCAACTCCGCTGGACACGCCTCCGCTGGCGGCGATCGTAAGCGCGAATTTATCCGAATACGATGTTCCCTTGTCATCGTAATACGTCAACGTGAGATCAACAACGATGGTCTTCTGCCCATAGATCTGCCCGCTGACCAGAAAACTTTGCGCCAGACCGGCTTTATCTCCGGCGTCTAACGTGCCAAGCACAGACACGCCGCCATTTTTCAACGGCACAAGGTCGGCAGAGGTCAGCACCGCCTGCACGCTGTATGCCGTTGAGGTGCCGGCGTTCTCAAGATTTATATTTATTTTGAATTCACTATTGGTTTGGACTGTCCCTTTTGTGGTTGTCGCATTGACCACCATCTGCGGGCGAACAAATGGCAGAGGCGCGGTCGTGGCTGTCGGCGGCGGAATTGGCGTAGGCGCAAGCACGGTGAGACAGTCTACGCAAGAAGCATCGGGGTCAACGCCGTTCGCCACAGTAACCGTGTATGTGCCTGCTCCAAACCCGGCAGGCACAACCGCCGTCATCACCGTATCGTTCACAACAGTTGATGCAATCGCGGAACCGTTCAACAACACCACCGCCGAGCCAACCAAAAAGCCAGTTCCATTGACCGTGATCGTTGTCGTAACATCGTTCACGACTTGCGAAGGCGTCACCGACATGATCGTAGCGGCGGACACGGGCGCCGGGATAGCGCTTGCGACAAGCGCGACCAACACAAAAATCGTTATGAGTTGCGATAGCTTGAATTTCATAATTCTCCCGAATAGTTTTAACGGCGAATCACGTGACTTGCATGGCTTCGAGCGCGGCGGCTTCATAGTCCGCTTCGCTAACAATGTGTCCATCTAAAAGAAAAATCTTATGCGTGGCGAAACGAGTCATGCGCGGGTCGTGCGTAACCACCAACACCGTACGCCCAGCATTATGCAACTCCGACAGCGCGCGCATGATCGCGCTTCCGCTCGTCGTGTCGAGGTTGCCGGTCGGCTCATCGGCAAGGATCAACTTCGGATCGTTCACCAACGCGCGCGCAATTGCGACTCTCTGCTGTTGTCCGCCGGAGAGTTCCGACGGGCGATGCTCGGCTCGATTCCCCAACCCGACCTGATCCAACAACGTCAACGCTCGTTCACGCCTCTGCTTGGTCCCCGCTCCCGCGAATTGCATCGGGAACCCGACGTTCTCCCACGCGGTCATGCTGGGAACGAGGTTGAACGATTGAAAGACGAATCCCATCGTCCTGCGGCGGAAGAGCGCCAGCGCATTCTCGTCCATTTGATCGAGCCGCTCGCCCTCAATGGAGATCGAGCCCGAGGTGGCGCGATCCAGCCCGCCCAGTAGATAAAGAAGCGTGCTTTTCCCCGAACCGGAAGGACCCATCACAACGGTGAACGTCCCCTCTTCGATCTCCACGTCCACGCCATCCAGCGCGCGGACAGTTTGCCCGCCCATCTCAAAATGTTTAACCAGACCGGCGATCTGAATGAAAGGCTTGCGCATGTTACCCCAAACTTGAAACTGCGGCTCCGATGCCCGCTTGAATAAGCGCCAAGATCAATACAACGATCACCACGCCGACAAACGATTTTTGTTTTGGCAATCCATCTACAATAGAAAATCCGAGACCGAGGAGGATGATATTCCAAACGAAGAATAGATCGGCGCGAGAAAGAAGTTGAGAGAGAAAACCGGGTTCTGCGAATCCTGAAAGCCCGGGGCTGATTATTTCGCGGCTTGTCATTAACATGAACAACGCCTGCAACACATCGCGGATGACGAACGGCACACTTGACCATCCGACAACGTTCAACGCGCTTTGCATCGAGCCGCGCCCGCCAAGCAGCGTCGAGACCAAACGCATGATGCCGGAGAAGACGACCCAACCCAGCCAAAGAGTCACCACCGCGCCTACGATGGGAAGCACATAATTGACAACGGGTCCCTGCGCGGTCTGCTGAGCATCCATAAAACTCTGTTGCATTTCTGGAGACCAAAATTCCCAATCGGGAGGCAACTCCACCGCGCCGCCGAGAGCGGTTTGCGTTTTGATGTAACCGCCGACAAGCGCAACAAGGATCGCCGAGAGCGTCAACGTCAGCAACGGCGTCAACCACGTCCCGTGCTTGTCTGAAGTCATTGACGAGAACGCTTGAGACGGACGAATGAGGATCGTAAATATTTGCGGAAAATCAAATCGTCGAGGCGCTTGTGTTTGGTTAATTGTTTCTGTCATAGGTTTGGATGGATTCTAACATGCTTTAGATTGCCCATTTCTGAACGAAAAAGCGGTTGGAAATGTTCCAACCGCTTGAAAGCCGAATAACGCTTTTTCATAGTTCAAAGAGATCGTTTTTTATGCGGAACTTCCCCTCCACAGGAGGGTATGCCCGCATGAAATCGTCATGTTCGCCGAAGATACGAGAAAGAATTCCGAACAAACCGCGGCGCATTTGACGTCCGCCCTGCGAGGCGTGTTGCTCGCTCGCTTCACGCTTAATGTCCATCACAGACCCAATGTTGATCCGCGTGTGGACGGGAAAGTCAACGATCAATTCCGTTAGATCAATATCTTTATTTCGCCCCCATTTGCGAGGGTCCTTTCCGAACAGCGGCAACAAACGAACAGACCATTTGAGAAGCCATTTCGGAAATACGTGATAGTAGAGGGCAAGCGGTTTGAACGGCGCGCCAGATTCAGGGTGAAACGAAGCGTCGTCCGCCTTTTCGAAGGCAAGCGTGGTCGCCTGTTGAATGTGAATGTGATCGGGATGTTTGTATCCGCCGATTGGATCGAACGTGATGACAACATCGGGCTTGAGTTCGCGGATGTATTTGACGACACGCCCCGCCACCTCGTCAATCGAATGAGCGACTTGCGCGTTTGGGTGTTTGTTATCTTCCGAGCCGGGCATACCCGAATCACGATAGCCTAAAAAGAAAACTTCTTTCAAGCCGAGAATCTTTGCCGCGCGCATTAATTCATCCGTGCGCATTTCGGCGGTATCTTTGAATCCCTTCATGAATTCTTCGTCCGCCGAACCCACTTCGCCGCGCGTGGCGCAGACGTAATATGTTTCAACCCCTCGTTGATAGTACAGAGCCAATGTGCCGCCCAAGCCGAATGTTTCATCATCTGGGTGGGCTAATACAGCAAGAATTTTTTTCGTCACAGGTTTTTCCTCCTGTGCATAGACGTAAAGTCAAGGAAAAAGTTTACCTCACAGAGTCACAAATTAAATTTGAGTGATATAATGCCAATCGAAAAGGATACCCAGCGAATGACGGACAGCGCATAAACCATCAAGTGTTTTAGGGCATTAACCTGCTGATTGTATTTAATCCAGCCGAGGCTTGCCCTCGGTTTTCGTTTTAATAGTACAGGAACATCGTCATGCTTAGTATCCACAATCTTTCAAAACATTTCGGGGTTCAACCCCTTTTACAAAATATAAATTTCAACATCAACACAGGCGAACGCATAGGATTGATCGGCGCGAACGGTTCAGGAAAAACTACGCTCCTGCGCATCCTCGCCCAACTCGAACATCCTGACTCGGGGAATGTCTCTTCAACGCATCCCGATATACGAATCGGATATCTCGCCCAAGGGATGGAGTTCGATCCCGATCAAACGATTCGCTCCGCTATTGGGGGTGATTCGGCGACTCAAGCAGATCCCGCACTGGAACTTGAGTCGCTTGCAATACAACTCTCACAAACTCCCAACGACCGCGCTCTTCAACAAAAATATGACGATCTACTTCTCCGATTCACTGATCGCCAGTCGCCAGTCTCTGAGATCCTAGGGAACTTTGGGTTATCTTACTTGCCGCCAGAAACCCCAATCGCCCACTTAAGCGGCGGGCAAAAGACCCGCCTCATGCTCGCAAAAGTTTTACTCGAAGAACCAAATCTGCTTTTGCTGGATGAGCCAACAAATCATCTCGACATCGAAATGTTGAAGTGGTTGGAGAGTTGGCTCAATCATTTTGACGGCGCGGCTTTGATCGTCTCGCATGACCGCGTCTTTTTGGATAATACAGTCACCACAATTCTTGAACTGGACTCTGCAACTCACAGCATCAAAACGTATCACGGCAATTACAGCGATTATCTTGCACAAAAACAAAGCGAGTTGGATAAGCAATGGTCCGAGTATCGTGACCAGCAAACTGAAATTCGACGCATGAAAGACGACATCAATCGCACCAAGCAACAAGCCTTGCACGTAGAAATGACGACAACGCCGCGCACGCCTGGCGTGAGACGAATTGCAAAGAAAGTTGCTGTCAAAGCAAAATCGAGAGAGAAAAAATTAGACCGCTATCTTGATTCAGATGAGCGAGTGGAAAAACCAAATCAAGGATGGAAACTCAAACTTGACCTGGGCAAACCAGACCACCAATCGAAGGATGCGTTAATCACCGAGTCGCTCTCAATTGGCTACGCGAGGGAAAACCCACTGCTTGAAAATATCAACATGGTTATTCGAGCAGGCCAACGAATCGTTCTCACAGGTCCAAATGGCGAAGGAAAAACTTCGTTCATCAAAACGATTGCAGGAAAAATCCCCCCACTGGCTGGTTCGTTTCGTCTGGGCAGCGGAACCAAACTCGGCTACATGGCTCAAGAACAAGAGCTATTGAATCCAAACTTGAATGCAATGCAAACAATTCAAAATATTTCAAGCATGAATGAAACTGATACAAGAAACTTCCTGCACTACTTTTTATTCAAGGGCGACCATGCTTTGCGCGCATCGGGCGAATTGTCTTTCGGGGAACGCGCGCGCTTACAACTCGCCGCTTTGGTTGCCGAGGGTTGCACGTTCCTGGTCTTAGATGAACCTATCAACCACCTGGACATTCCTTCGCGCGAACGTTTCGAAGAGGCGCTCGAAAATTTTGGAGGGACGATTCTGGCAGTTGTCCATGATCGAAGTTTTATCGAGCGATTCGCGTCGGATGTTTGGCTTGCAAAAGATCGCATGATCTTGAGACAGCAGGCTTGACGGCGACAATAACGGCTATCCCTAATATATCAACACGTAGAAAACGTTATAAATACAAACAGTACAGCGACATTAATGTCGCTTTACTGTGCTTGAAATAACATGAAATTTACAGCAACTACAATGCGCGTGAGTTAAGATGAGCCAGACACAATGATGATCTGACCAATCACCAGCCTATACACAGCCGCGCCCGTTCCATAGTTGGTCAACGCGTCCGAACAGCCAGATTGCCAATAATATTCAACGACGACCGGATACGTCCCCGGCGTGCTAGGGGCAGTAAGCGTGACGGCTTCAAAGCCAGACGTTCCGGGAAACAGACCCGGAACTCCGTTATAGGCGCAAGTTCCGCCAGAGGTGCCCGAAGTACCCAAGCCAGTGACCAATTGCGTGACACATGTTGGACACGGATCGTTGAACACTTGAAAGTCATAGGTAACATAGAATTCCGCGCCCGGTACAAGCGTGATCGTAGTTCCGAACTGAGTCAGGTCGTCTGAAAGTTCGGCATTGCTGACCGTGAAGCCAATAAAAGGCGTCGCGGTTGGAGCGACTGTGATCTTACCCGTAGAAACATCCACGCTTTCAACCGCCGACGAAACTACATAGTCGGCGAGAAACTTTTGAGTGGGAGAATCAACAAACCACCAGCGTTGTCTAATGAGCGTCTGCTGAACGAAAGATTCTTCAGGTCCCAATGTGGCATAAAGAGTCAACTTGCATGAAGTGTCAACGAGATATACCTGGATGGTTTGCCCTGAGCCGTTGAAAAATGTGGTCGTTGCCGGTATTGAGGAAGGAGGCAAGCAGTTCGCAGTTGCAGTCGAAGAGGGAGTGATCTGAGAAGTTGGCGAGGCAGTCTGCGTGGGGGTTTGAGTCGGCGTCATCGTCAACGTGGGGCTTGCGGTAACCACAGCTGTCGGCGTGGATGTCGGAGATAATGTTTCAACCACCACAAGGGTGGGCGAAGGAGTTCCGTCCCCCTCTCCAAGAATCAAACCGACCAGATCAAGCGGTGGATTCTGCGTGACAGGAATTTGTGACCCCAAAATGGAATCTGATATTTCACCAAAATAAGAATCGACCGGGGTCAAAATATTTTCTGGAAGGTTTTCACTCGCCGCTTGCTGAAACGCAGTTGTGACCGTATTTTTAGGAAACGCGCCCAACCCGCCGCTTGCAACCAATCCGGTAGTGATCACAACCGCCGCGAAGTAGCGAAAGGATGAATGCCGTTCCGCTCGTCGAGAAAAATTCTTTGTAGGTTGAGAACGAGCCACGTCACACTCTATTCTTTTGAGAGACTTAACCCCGCGCTCTTGATCGCGTTCACAGCGAGCAGGAAGAGGCGCGTCTTTTCAGGACCCGAATCCAATCTCTCCTTCATGTATGCGCGAACTTCGATGATGAAATATCCTTCATCCGCCGTTTCCACAACAACCGACGGCTTGTCCGAGAGTTCGGGCGAGAAGTCATTCACGGCATTTTGGATCGCCTGAACCGCAATATTCAGATCCTGATCAATAGGCAGAGGCACGCGAACAGAGATGAGGTGTCCCGGATGCGCGGAATAATTGATTACCATCCCGCCGGTCGCCTCGCCGTTTCGGATGTAGATCTCATCGCCGTTCGCATTTTCCAACGTGGTCGTCAAGAGCGAGATGTTGGAAATCCTGCCCTCTTGTCCGGCGATCACCACAAAGTCTCCCACGCTGTACGAGCGGCCGACAAAGATGCCGATGCCAGCCAATAGGTCTCCCGCAACCCGTTCCGACCCGATGGCAAATGCGCCCGTGATCGCCGTTACAATGACAACAAGCAATCCAGCCGCGCCTGTCGAGTCTAGGATCAGTTTAACCGTCCACACCGCGACCACCAACGCCACCAGACTCCCGATGAACCGGCTCCACACGGGACCTAGAGGCAGGATCAATATAAGCCTGACCAACTTATAGAGAATGAAGGCAACGAATGCCCCGCCGACGCCGATCAACAAAGCGTTCAAGAAGGGACGAAGAAACTCAAAGACATTGGTTGACATAAGCGCCTCCTCCAAAGATATTCAAATTATAAGACCAAAAACGTCCCGCCGAAAAAATGGAACCTTTTAACGCCATGTAATCTGATATGATTTTATTCATATCAGCCACAAAAGGAGCACGAATGAAATTTGAAACCCTTGCGATCCACGCCGGGCAGGAACCCGACCCCAACAACGGCGCGGTGATGACGCCGGTGTATTTCACGTCAACCTACATGCAAGACGGCGTGGGCAGACCGCGCCAAGGATATGAATATTCGCGCACGATGAATCCGACGCGCAAGGCTCTGCAAGATTGCCTCGCCGCGCTCGAAGGCGGTTCCCTTCGACAGGCTCAGGGCGAGGCATTCGGACTGGCATTCGCTTCCGGTCTGGCGGCGACGGACACCGTGCTTCGACTCTTAAGCGCGGATGCGCACGTGCTGGCGGGCAACGACGTG
Organism: Anaerolineales bacterium; assembly: GCA_046328795.1. GTDB lineage: Bacteria > Chloroflexota > Anaerolineae > Anaerolineales > Villigracilaceae > Defluviilinea. The sequence goes on from JAXLVX010000005.1 coordinate 61,006, forward strand.
TACGGAGGCACCTTCCGCCTCTTCGACAAGATTCTCCGCCGCTTCAACCTCGACTTTACATTTGCCGACACGACTGATCCCGAATCGGTCGCCGACGCGCTGACTCCGTCCACGCGCCTCGTGTGGTTGGAGACGCCGACGAATCCATATTTGCGCATCACCGATATTCGCGCCGTTGCGGAAATTGTCCATGCGCACAAAAACAAGCCACTCCTCGTCGTTGACAATACATTCGCCACGCCATACTTACAACGCCCGCTCGAACTCGGCGCAGACATCGTCGTCCACTCCATGACGAAATATCTCGGCGGTCACTCGGATGTGGTCGGCGGCGCGGTAATTGTCAAAGACAAAGAACTCGCGGATCGTCTTTACTTTTTGCAAAACGCAGTCGGCGCGATACCGGGACCGATGGACTGCTTCCTCGTCCTGCGCGGAATCAAAACTCTCCCCCTCCGCATGGAACGTCATTACGAAAACGCGACAGCGATCGTTGAATTTTTAGCCAACCATCCCAAAGTGGAAAAAGTGATCTATCCCTTTCATGCGAGTCATCCGCAACAAAAGGTCGCAGCGCAACAAATGAAAAACGGCGGAGGCATGGTCTCGTTCATCGTCAAAGGCGGAAGGGAAGCCGCGATTCGAGTCGTCGAAGCGACAAAAATTTTCGCGCTGGCTGAATCGCTCGGCGGCGTCGAGTCGCTCATCGAAGTCCCCGCCGCGATGACTCATCTCTCTGTGGTTGGCTCGCAACTCGAAGTTGACCCCGCGCTGATTCGATTGTCTGTGGGCATTGAGAATAAAGACGACCTGATCGAGGATATCAAACAAGCGCTCGAACAAGCGTGAAATGAGTCAATGAAAAAGCCAACCCTGTAAATTGAGTTGGCTTTTTTCGCGTAAATTCGCGGAATTCGCGGCTAAGGCTCGTAAGAATAAATTTGGAGAGAGTTACGTTTACGAATTTGCGTGAATTGCTACCAGCGTCACATCATCATCCTGCTTCGCGCCGCTCTGATAATCCGTGAGCGTTTCCAGCAGATGATCGCACGCCGATTGAGCCGTGTGAGACCTCACATCTTTCATGGTCTCTTTGATCCGTTCAATACCGAACGGCTTACCCGCAGGGTTTCGGCAATCGGTCATGCCGTCTGTGTACAATACCAGCAGAGAGCCCGGCGCAAGATGGAAACTGTTCTCGTCCAGCGTAATATCTTCCCATAAGCCGAGCGCCATGCCCGGCTCGTGCGGCAGGCGATGCACGTCTCCATGAGCGCCGATCACCAGCGGAGGCTCATGTCCTGCCCGCGCATACGAAAATTTCCCGGTCTTCACATCCAAAATTCCAAACAATGCTGTGACAAACTGCGTAGACTTTTCCAACCGCGTGATATGCGTGTTGACCATGCGCAGCACTTCGCCGGGGGAAGTTGAACTATCCGCTTCGGCAATGATGAGCGCGTGCGCCCGCGCCATGAAGATCGCGGACGGGACTCCCTTGTCAGCGACATCGCCGATCAACACGCCCAGCTTATCGTCACCGAGTTCGAACACATCGTAAAAATCGCCCCCCACCTGACGCGCCGGCAAAATCCGCCCGCCGAAATCATATCCGCTTGGCGAGGGCAATGTATCCGGCAGGATGGACATCTGAATTTCCGCCGCCACTTGAAGTTCTTTCTCGAGGCGTTCCTTCTCGATCAATTGCTCTTGCGCGGCTTTGAGCTCATCATACGCGGTTTGCAACTGGCGGTTTTTCTCGGTCAGGTCGCGGAAGGTTTGCACATTCGTACTATCGAGTCGTTCGCTCAACACGCTGACCATCGCGTTCGCCAGCTCAGGATGCCGGCGAAGCACATCTTGAAATTGCGAGCGGCTCATGCTCAACAACATCACGTCGCCGCGCGCGCGTGCGCCAGCCGTGCGTTTTCCACCAGGCATGATGATTCCCATCTCGCCGATATAAGAACCCTCGTTCACCACATTCAGGATCAGTTCATCATCGGTACCCGAAGCCATGTTGATCTCAAGCTGACCTCGAGCCACAATGTACAAATGCTCGGCAGAATCCCCCTCTCGAAACAAAATATCGCCCGGCTTCAAACGCACGCGGTCCAGCGCGTTTAAAAGGAGGTTCAATTCATCGAAGGGAAGCTGGGAGAACAGCGGGATCCGCGTGAGCAGGGTAGCCGAGAGGTTGGTTGTTTTTAGAGATTCGTCCATAGCAAACACATTATCGCACGAATGAATTAACCCTGCAATCGAATTGAAGTTACATCAAACTCAGAACTCGACCGTCTCTTTGCCAGCCAGTTTGTTTTGAATCCGCTCGACGACGGTATCCAAATGCCGAGGTTGGTGCACGTAGTCCAAATCGTCGGTTCGAATCGTGAGGACTGGGCACATGTCGAACGCGCCGAGCCACTCGTCATAGAACGAATCGAGCAGGGACAAATATTCCGGCGTGATGCCTGATTCCATCCCGCGGGCGCGGCGGCGGATGCGATCCATCAGCACGTTCACCGGCGCTTTCAAATAGATCAACAAATTCGGGCGCGGCATACTCCCCACCACAAGTTCGAACAACCTGCGATACGCGAGATAATCGCGCTCGGCAAAATCACCCATGTGATGCAGGGCGCGCGCAAAAATGTGAAAATCCTCGTAAATGCTCCGGTCAAGGATCGCCGAACGCTGGTCGCGCGCGGCTTCGAGATATTGGTCGGCGCGATGTCCGAGAAAAAAGATCTGCAAGTGAAACGACCACGAGCGCATGTCCCCATAAAAATCGGCGAGATACGGGTTATCCGCCACCGACTCATACCCAGTCCACCATCCGAGGCGCGAACCGATCCGCTCGGCAAGCGAAGTCTTCCCCACGCCGATATTCCCAGCCACCACCACCTGATATTTCGACATCACGCCTCCAACAAAGATATTTGGAGTATAGGCGAGCCAAACAAATTTGTCGAGGCTCGCAAAAAAATCGCCGGTATAATTCAGCACAAGGAAAATTTATGCAGACAAAATTCAAGATACGGGACACATCAGGCTGGACAATTTTCATCTTCGGACTCCTTGCGCTTCTTCTCGGACTGGTCGGCTTGGTCCGCCCTGAGACGCTTTTATCGCTCCTCGGCTTCACCACCCTAGACCGCGCCTCGCGCGCCGCCGGGGATTACACCCTCGTTTTTATGACCGCCTCCGCGATGGCTTCGTTCAACATGGGCGCCTATTACATCCTCGCCGCGCTGAACGACGTAAAACAATTCTACAAATGGACGGTTCCCTTCCGCTGTGTTACATTCACCGTGTTCACATTGGTTGTCGTCACACAGCTCGCGCCCGCGCGTTTCTTCGGCGTCGGCGCATGGGAATTGACTGGAGCGGTAGCGACCGGGCTCGCTCTCCGTTCTGAGTCTAAAAAGAAGTAGAGGTTATCATGCGCTCTGAATGGATCGAATATAACGGCAAGAAAATCTTCTACCAGAATTTTTCGGGGTTGTTCTACAACTCCGCCGCGGTGAAAGCCGAATTGGCGGAAGTGCAGGAAATCGTAAAAGCCCAGCCGAAAAATTCCGTGCTTGTTCTCACCGATATGCGCGACACCAACGTCGGCGCTGACTTGATCCCTGTTATGAACGCGGCATCTGCCGCAACAAAAGCCTATGTGAAGAAAACAGCCGTCCTCGGCGTGACAGGTGTAAAACGAAAACTCGCCGATTTGCTGACAACGCTCACAGGTCAACCACTCAGTTACTTCGACGATATCGAGCCAGCCAAATTCTGGTTGACACAAGAATAAACCAAACTCCGAAGCGGCGCTTCGGAGTTTTTCTTTACGGATGATATAATCTCGAAACCAATTCGATCAACATTTAATTTCTTCACAGGCAACTAATGGAAAAGTTATTACACTTCATCAATTCAGCAGACCCCAACTTACTGACCACAATTCCCGGCATCAACCGCCAACTAGCGGACGATCTCGCCGCGGCGCGTCCGTTCGATTCCGTTGAAACGCTTCTCAAAGTGAAAGGGGTGAGCAAGAAACTGCTCTCGCGCATCGAAGCGACGTTGGAAGCGAATCAACTTGAAGAACAATCCAACGCGATCGTTCCCATGGAAGAAGACGTTCAGGCTCCCGAAAAAAGCCAGCCTGTAAAAGAAACACCCGTTGCTGATGAGAAGCCATCCTTCGGCTCGCGGGCGGGAGCCGCGCTTCGCTCGTTCGTCCGCGCGTTGTTCAGGCTGATCGCCATCCTCATCGTCATTGGGGGAATTGGCGCGGCGTTATATTTCGGCTTGCCTGTTCTGCGAGATAGATACATCGTCCCTGTGGAGCAAAACAGCGCGCGCGTGAATCAACTCGAAACCGAAGTGGCTGACTTGAAGAATCAATTAGCCGAGGTCAACAACAGACTTGATGGCATAGACACTTCCATTGAAACACACACCGCCTCTCTTGAGAAATTGGAAGAGATACAAAGCCAGTTGGAAACTCAATTGAAAGAAAGCAACGAAGAGACGTTGGTCAAGTTGAATCAAGAAGTGATGATGACCCGCGCGCTGGACACGCTCGCGCGCGCAAGGCTGTATCTCGCGCAAAGCAACTTCGGCTTGGCAAGGAAGACGTCCAATCGGCGCGCAATTTGTTAGCGAAGTTGCAATCGCAATCGGGCGACGAAGCGCAGGCGCAGGCAATCTCGCGCCTCGACTCGGCGCTCAGCAATTTACCCGCCTTTCCCGTCGTCGCATCGGGCGACCTTGAAGATCGCGTGGCAAATCCTGATGACGGGCAATGACGCGCCGACGGCGACGCCCGAACCCAACCCAACGATCTCGGCAACGGCTGAGCCCACGCTGGAAGTGACGGATCACTGCGACACCATGAAGTTCGCTCTATAACATTGGTACGGTAAAGGACTCATGACATACAAAATTTCATTTGGCACAGACGGCTGGCGCGGATACATCGCTGAAGATTACACGTTTGATAACGTCCGACGCGCCACGCAGGGATTCGCATCGTATCTCGTTGAAAAGGGATTCGGCGGCAAGTGGGTCGTCGTCGGTCACGATAAACGATTCCACTCGGAGAATTTCGCGGCGGCGGTTGCCGAAGTATTGGCGGGCAACGGCTTGAATGTGTACCTCACAGACGGCGCGACGCCAACGCCGGTCATTGCGTATGCGGTGGTGGATAAAAAAGCGTGCGGCGCGGTTAACATCACAGCGTCACACAACCCGCCCACCGACAACGGATTCAAAGTCCGCGACCCGAACGGCGGGGCGATAGACCCCGAAGGGTTGACGCGAATCGAAGCGTTGATCCCAGACTCCCCGTCGGAGGCGAAGCGGGTTTCCATCCAGGATGCAAAACGCGATGGCAAAGTCGTCGTCTTCGATGCATCCGAAGCGTACATCAAGAATCTCCATAAACTCGTGGACATTCAAAAGATCAAAGACGCGGGGTTTGTCGTGATGATGGATGCGATGTGGGGCAACGGCGCGGGCTGGTTCACGCGCTTGCTGGCGGGCGGCAAAACGAAAGTGATCGAGATTCACAACGAGCGCAATCCGTCGTTCCCTGAAATGAAACGACCTGAGCCGATCCGCCCGAACATTGACGTGGGACTCAAAGCGACAGTGGCGAACAAAGCCGACGTGTTGCTCATCACCGACGGCGACGCGGACACTATGCCGGACTCGGCGACGAGAACGGCGAGTTCATCAATCAATTGCGCGCATATGCGTTGCTGGCGTTATCCTTGCTTGAAATACGCGGCGAGCGCGGCGACATCGTGAAGACGCTTTCAACCACAACGATGTTGAACAAACTCGGACAAATTTATAACGTGCCAGTTCACGAAACTGGCGTGGGATTCAAATACGTGGCGCCGAAGATGATCGAAACGAACGCGATGATCGGCGGCGAAGAAAGCGGCGGATATGCCTTCCGCAATAACGTGCCAGAGCGCGATGGGATTCTGGCTGGTTTGTATTTTCTCGATTTCATGGTGCAGACCGGCAAGAAACCGACAGAACTATTAAAGATGCTGTTCGATAAGGTTGGCGAACATTTTCGCGACCGCGTGGACACCCCGTTTTCGGGAGATCGAAAAACGCGCGAGCAAAAAATTCTGGACGCCAATCCCGAACCATCGGCGGCTTGAAAGTCACCGAACTCGTAACGGTGGATGGCTTCCAATTCAAACTCGAAGACGGCGGCTGGCTGTTGATCCGTTTCAGCGGCACGGAGCCGATCATGCGCGTCTATTGCGAAGCGACTCATAAAGATAAAGTGAAGGCAATTCTTGACGATGGAGTTGAAAGTGGCGGAATCAAGTAGGAAAACACGCTATCAAAACATCTGCCGCGAATTTCACGGATTTTCACGAATTAAAACCGACCTCAAAACAGGTCGGTTTTTCGTTTCATCGGTGTCACCCTCCGAAGGAACACACCGTACTTGCGCTCGGTGCAAGTGCCGGGACGATGCAAGGGAGCGTTTCTCAGCGACCGAAGGGTCTCAATTGTAGAGGTAGTGATGCTTCGCTTCGCTCGGCATGACACGCACCTTATATGTTATAATTTTCACAAACGAAGTCGGAATTATGCTCACAGATACCCACTGTCACTTGTATCTTGAACAATTCGGCGGGGATATTGAGGATGTCATTCAGCGCGCAATAGAGACAGGCGTGAAGATGCTTGTACTTGAGCATGGATCTGGAGACCAACCGCCAAACCGTACAATTGGCAGAAACGCACCCAAACATTTTCGCCGCATCCAGTTGGATATCATCCCACCGACATGCAAAAATTTAACGTAGAAGATTTCGATGAAATTTGCAAACTTGCCGAACACCCAAAGGTCGTCGCTATTGGCGAGATCGGGCTGGAGTATTATTGGGTCAAGGATCGAAAAGATTTGAACAAAGACTAAGCCCAGTTTCAACTCCAGCGCTTGAATTCGGTCAACAAGCCAATCATCATTCATCTGCGCGAAGAGAACGACACCGAACACGGCGACGCCACGAATGATTTAGATGAAATTCTCTAATGTGGTTCGGAATCTCGTATCCGCCGGATCATCCGCTAGCTTTTAATCCTGGCGTCTTCCATTCATTCAATGGAAATCTTGACTCAGCCACGCGCGCAATGAAGATGCATTATCATCGGCATCGCAGGTCCCGTCACCTACAAGAAAAACAAGATCCCAGCGCGAACTCGTCCGCCAACTGCCGCTGGATCGAATCGCCGTTGAAACCGATTCGCCGTTTCAAACCCCGGTCCCCCACCGTGGCAAGCGTAACCCGAACCTGCAAGCGTGGGTCTCGTTGCTGATAAAATTGCCGAAGTCCATCAGATGACGCGCGAAACGTCACTGAAAGCCACAACCAAAAACGCGGATCGCCTGTTCAGATAGGAGTCACACATGAGCGCAATCACCTTCTTCACATCGGTCAACGAGCAACTTCAATTCGTCGAACAGCGGATGCGCGGACAGGCTGGCGATGAACAACACCCCGACTTAAAGTCGGCGCTGGAGCATTTACTCTCAGCGGGAGGCAAACGAATCAGACCGACCCTCGGCTTGCTCGTCGGAAACATGCTTGGCGCGCCCGAAGAAAAATTAATCACCCTCGGCGCCTCCGTCGAGTTGCTCCACACTGCGACTCTTGTACACGATGATTTGATAGACGGCGCATTGCTCCGCCGCGGAATACCGACGCTCAATGCGCGTTGGTCTCCTGCCGCGACGGTCCTCACCGGCGATTTTCTGTTCGCGCGCGCGGCAAAACTCGCCGCAGAGACCGACTATCTGCCGTTGATGAAACTGTTTTCTGAAACGCTTGCCACCATCGTCAACGGCGAATTGACGCAGATGTTCTCCGCCCGCGGCGTCATTGACCGCGACAATTACTACAACCGCATTTACGCGAAGACCGCGTCGCTGTTTGAAATGTCCGCGCTGGCGGCTTCGATGGTGGCGACCGAAGATGAAGATGTGCGAACCGCGATGAAAGCGTTCGGCTACGAGGTCGGCATGGCGTTCCAAATTGTGGACGATATCCTCGACTTCACCGGCGATCAATCCACCGTTGGCAAACCCATCGGCTCAGACCTGCTCAACGGCTTGGTGACGCTCCCCGCGATCTATTTTGCCGAAGCGCATCGCTACGACGACGACATTCTGTCTCTGCCAGACGGCGGATGGAAAGACACCGCCCGCGTGCAGCGTCTGGTAGATGCGATCCGCGGGAGTCGCGCCGCCGAGCAAGCAATGGACGAGGCGCGGAATGCCGTCAACCGCGCATTAACGTCGCTGGAAATTGCGCCAGCCTCCCCGGAGAAAGACGCGCTCGAAGACCTGGCGAAGTTCATTGTTGATAGAAAAATATAATCCAGAGGTGACAGTCACTTTGAAAGTGACTGTCACCTGAGCAATTTCAATGACCAATCCCCGCAAACCATTCCGCATCAATGTCGGTTTTATCGTCCACGAGGAAGTCGGCTATAGCCACGAGATTCCTTTTGAGTTCGATCAAGCAAAATTTGAAGACCTCGAGGTCTCGAACTTTGCAGGTTCGGTTCACATTGGGCGGACGCCGCAGGGACTGATCGTGCAAGGGCAATTTTCCGCAGACACCGCGCTTGAGTGCGCGCGTTGCCTGAAACCGTTTACCCAGCCCATAGAATGGGAAATCACCGAGCTATTCGCTTTCAACAAAGATTCGGTCAGCGAGACCGGGCTGATGCTCCCCGACGACATGCAAATTGACCTCGCTCCAATGCTGCGCGAATACGCCCTCCTCGAGGTGCCGATCAATCCACTTCACGACCCCGAGTGCAAAGGCTTGTGCATCGAATGCGGACAGGACTTGAATATCAAAGATTGCGGTCACAGCCAGCACGATGAAGGTTCTCCGTTTTCGGCTCTGAAGGATTTGTTGTAGTAAAATAAGCCTTATGAAATTCAGACCCGACCGACCAATGGTGACAATGACCATGTTGATGTCCATGGAAAGCATGGAGATGTCGAGTCGCGTCTGGATGGCACGTTAGATTTACCCGCACCTGTGAAAAAACGGGCTGTCCAAATTGCGGACAGCCTTTTTGTTTATAAATAATCATGTCATTGCGAGGCGGCGCTCTTCCGCCGAAGCAATCTCATGGAACCACACAAATATGATTGCGAGGAGATTGCTTCGTGACGCTGAAGCGCCACTCGCAACGACAGATGAATTTGGAGACTCAAATGCCCGAAAATATCTTAATCGCCATTGCCTGGCCCTATGCCAACGCCGAAATCCACGTTGGGAACATCACCGGCTCACACTTGCCCGGCGACATCGTCGCGCGTTATCACAGACTCAAAGGGAACAACGCGCTCATGGTCAGCGGCACCGATTCGCACGGCACGCCCGTCACCATCGCCGCGGACAAAGAGGGCAAACCCGTCGAAGATGTGTACAAACGCTATCACAACGGCTTCATCGAGTTGTTTCAAGGCTTGGGGATTTCATACGACTTGTTCACAACGACGCATACTGAGAATCACTTCAAAGTTTCGCAAGCCATGTTCCTCGCGTTGAAGCAGAACGGCTATCTCTTCACGCAAAAGTCCATGCAGTGGTATTCGCCGTCGTCGAAGCGATTCCTCCCCGACAGATACGTCGAAGGGACGTGTTACATCTGCGGCTATGAAGGCGCGCGCTCCGATCAGTGCGACAACTGCGGCAACATCCTTGAACCAGAGAAGTTGATCAATCCGCGTTCAAAGGAGGGCGGCTCGCTCGAACTGCGCGAGACAGAACATTTTTATCTCGACCTCTCGAAGCTCGAGCCGAACGTCAAACAATTCCTCAGCGAACGCGCCGATCACATGCGCGACACGGTCATCGGCGAATCGCTGCGCAAAATTGAATCAGAAGGCTTGAAGCCGCGCTCGATCACGCGCGATCTCGATTGGGGCATCCCCGTTCCGCTCGAAGGTTGGGAAGGGAAATGCCTCTACGTGTGGATCGAAGCCGTCGTCGGCTATCTCTCCGCTGCGATCGAGTGGAGCAAACTGAAATCAGAAGATGAAGCGTGGCGCGAGTGGTGGTCGAATCCCGCGTCGAAACATTTTTATTTTCAGGGCAAAGACAACATTTTCTTTCACACGTCCATGTGGCCCGCAGAATTGATGGGCGCGGGCGAGCAGTTCGCCGAAATCTTCGCAGGCGAAAAATTCAAACTCACATTGCCATACGATGTCCCCGCGAATCAATTTATGAATCTCGAGGGCAAAAAGATCAGCGGCTCGCGCAATTGGGCGGTGTGGGGACGCGACGTTTTGACGCGCTACGATCCCGACGCGATCCGTTATTACCTCACGGTCAACATGCCCGAAGCCAAAGACAGCGATTGGGATTGGGCAGAGTTCGTGGCGCGCAACAACAACGAACTCGTGGCGACGTGGGGCAACCTCGCGAATCGCGTGCTTGCGTTTTGCTATAAACATTGGGATGGGCACGTGCCTGATGCGGATGAAAACACGCTTCGCCCCGCGGACCTCGACTTGCTCGCAGTCATCTCAAGCGGATTCAACACCGTCGGCGCCGAACTCGAAGCCGTGCGCCTGCGTTCCGCCTTGGGCGAGACGATGAAACTCGCCACCGCTGTGAATCAATACCTCGACGTCAACGCGCCGTGGACAGCCATCAAAACTGACAAAGCCTCCGCCACGCTGACGGTCTTCACCGCCCTCAAAGCGATTGACTCGTTGAAGATTCTCTTCTCGCCATTTCTGCCGTTCACATCAGCAAAGTTGCACGGATTCTTCGGGTACGAAACTCCGTTGTTCGGCGAGCAATACGTGGAAGAGATCAAAGATTCGCTTGGCACACACACTGGGTTGAAATATCGTGTAGGACAAATTGGCAATTTGTCCTACTGGAAGCCCAGCGAACTGAAGCCAGGACAGAAGCTGAATCAGCCGGGTCCATTGTTCAAAAAATTGGAAGACAGCATAATCGCAGAGGAACGAGCGAGGCTGGGTAAATGAAAAAATCGGATGCCACTCTGGCATCCGATTTTTTCATACCGCAAATTTCCCCTCCCCAGTAGGGTGTACCCTCGGTTCCGCTGAATTACAATCTGCCTCATCTTGTTGAACCGAGGAGTAACCTATGGCAACTGTATCTATTGAAACGCTCGTCAACACACCATTAAAGGCGGCTTATCGCGCATTCACCAGTTCCACATCTTTGCGCGAGTGGCTGTGCGATGTGGCTACTGTCGAGCCGCACCCGAACGGACGCATGTATCTGTGGTGGCGCGGCGATTTTTACTCCAGCGGTCATTACCTCGAACTGGAGGAAAACAAGTGCGTAAAGTTTCGTTGGTACGCAAACATTGACCTCGCCCCAACCGAAGTGACGGTCAACTTTGCCGAGAAAGACGGTGACACGCTTGTTCGTTTGGATCATGAATTCCCCAACGATGATGCGTGGAAGAAAATCGGCGAGACCTTCCGCGAAAACTGGATGGAGAGTTTCGAGAATCTCAAATCAGTTCTGGAAACAGGGATAGATTTACGCATTGCGAATCGTCCCATGCTGGGGATCGCGCCCGGCGACTTCACCGAGGAACAGGCGACTGCGCTCGGCGTCCCGGTTCGGGAGGGGCTAAGACTCGATGGCTTGGTATCAGGCATGGGAGCGGAAAGAGCGGGTCTGCAAAAGGACGATGTGATCGTAGAGATGAACGGTCATCCGATCAGAAGCGACGCAAGCAGTCTTCCGAATGCGATTGCCGGCAAGAAGGGCGGAGATCACATTGAGGTCGTTTATTATCGCGGCGCGGAAAAGAAAACTATCACGATGGAGCTGAGCAGGCGTCCCATGCCAGACGTGCCATCCAACCCAACTGAACTTGCAAGGCAAGCGCGGGAATTTATCATGCCCGCTCTAACCGAATTAGAAAACTGTTTCGAAGGCGTCAGCGACGAGCAAGCCATGAAGCGGCCCGATCCGCAAGAGTGGAGCGCGTTAGAGATCGTGGGGCACTTGATCCAGAACGAACGGAACAACTCCTCTTTTCTCGCAAGTTTGATTGACGGCTTTGAATTGACCACTGATGGGTTTGGAACCAACGTCACGCCGCAAATGGAAGCAATGGTGAAAGCGTATCCATCTGTCGCATTGATGTTAAATGCCCTGCGCCGAAGCGTGGAAGAAGTCCTTGCCTTTACCGCGCTGATCCCCGAAGATTTCGCGGCGAATAATAAAGGAAGTTATTACCGGTTTGGGTCTGGGTTACTGCAACCTAACTTCCATCTCGGAAGCCATACTCAGCAAGTGAAGGATGCGCTGGCAAAAGCATAATCAACAATAAAAATATATTCACGCGCGGACGGTGACTACACGCTAGTTCTGTCCGCGCGTTTTTCTATTTCCAACACGCATTTGTAACTTTTTCAGTCCTCTCATTTGTAACTAATGGGGGATGCTTCTGTCATGATGCCATCTTATCGAAATTGAAAGGCATGGAGGCGAAGCATGTTACGCGTCAATCGTCATTTCGTCTGGTCTATTTTTCTTATTCTAGTTGTTCTGGTCAGTTTGCTGAACGTCAACGTAGCGTTGGCTGACGACAGCACCCCACCCCCTCCCCCAACGGAAGAACCGACTCAGCCGCCGGTGGAGCCGACCGAGCCGCCCGTCGAGTTGACCGAACCGTCGGTCACGCCGACCGAGGCTCCAGTTGCGACTGAAACTCCCGCCGCAACAGAAACGCCTGTATCTGACGATCAATCTTCGAGTACAGATACCTCAGCAGCGCTCGAGACTCTGCAGCAATTGCCCGACAACACTCAAGTTGTTGTGTTGGACGAGAATGGAAACATCCTCCCGCTCGCATCCCAAGAGGCGGCACAAGTCATCCTAGATACCGATCCAATGTGGTGCCCGGTGGTCGCCGGCACACCAACATTGCCCGGCGGAGCAGGCTGTACAACCAACTTTGCTACCGGTCAGGCACTGATCAACGACATGGATAGCAGCAATCCCGCCTCCGCAAATTCCGGTTACGAAAAGGATGGGATTATCTACTTCACTGCGAATCCAGGCGGTTCCTTTGCCCTTGTGCCGGGATCCGGCAGTGCCATAGACACTGCCGACTACAATACTCTTAAGCAATACAACCTGATCCTGCAAGGCGGATGGAACGGCTCTAACGGCGGCGCGGCGACTTTTACAGGGCAAACCAATTTTGGAACGAATACACTGACCGTTGGCACATCTGGCAACCCATGGGCGGGAAATATCACGCTGACCAATTTCGCATTTAGCGGAGGGTCTAGCACCCCAGTAACAATTTATACGACTAACGGCGATATTACCCTGAATAATGTTGATGTCGCAGAAAAATCAGGCGGCGCAAATACTGCCATACTTGAATCAACATCAGGTGATATTACGGTGCAAAACGGCAGTAGTTTCGATGGAAGCAACACCGGCAACAATCAAAATAAAGGTTTCTCTGCCGAAACAACCACCGGGTCAATCACAATTTCTAATACCAGTTTTACCGATGCGCGCGGTTGCTTCGCCTTCTTTGGCTTTTGTATCGTTGATGCAACAGTGAATTACAACGGCGCAACCTTGAGCGCGCCGACGGTCACCCTCACGAATGTGATCGCCAACAACAACGACTTGAGCGGCATCGAAATAAATAATGCAAATGTAGTAAATTTGAATAACGTGACCGCGAACGGAAACGGCACGCTCATCTTTGGTTCCGGAGTGAACGTGAACGGGACGGGATCCACAATAGTCAACATCAGCGGTGGCACGTTTAATAACAATTCTGCATATGGCGTCAGCGTTTTCAATGGCAGTTTCAATGTCACTTCACCGATGACATCCTGCTCAGGAAACACATTGGGCTGCACAAACGATGCAGTTCCGCCAGTGTTATCTTTACCGGCGAACATCACAACAGAAGCCACGAGTCCAGCAGGCGCTGTTGTGACCTTCTCGGCAACTGCAAACGACAACGTGGATGGCGCGCGAACTGTGACATGTACTCCCGCTTCAGGAAGCACATTCCCGATCGCCACTACAACAGTTAACTGCTCGGCGTCAGACACGCGCGGCAATACAGCGAACGGAAGTTTCACCATCACCGTGCAGGATACAACACCGCCCGCGCTGACTCTGCCTTCAAACATAACACTGGAAGCAACAAGTTCATCCGGCGCGGCCGCCACATTCTCCGCTACAGCGACAGATATCGTGGATGGTCCCCGTCCCGTGACTTGCACACCGGCATCTGGCAGCACATTCCCAATAACTAGTACAACAGTTAACTGTTCAGCATCAGACACGCGCGGCAATACGGCGAACGGAAGTTTCACCGTCACCGTGCAAGATACTACTGCGCCAACATTGACTCTGCCATCGAACATGACATTGGAAGCAACGGGACCTTCCGGCGCAGTCGCCACATTCTCCGCTTCAGCGGCCGATATTGTAGACGGAGCAGTGACAGTCACTTGTGCGCCTTCGTCCGGCAGTACATTCCCGATCGCAACGACTACTGTCAATTGTTCAGCATCAGACTCGAGTGGTAATACGGCAAGCGGGAGTTTCACGGTTACGGTGCAAGATACAACACCGCCCACGCTGACTCTGCCATCAAACATGACGCTGGAAGCAACAGGTCCTTCCGGCGCAGTTGCCACGTTCTCAGCTTCAGCCGCTGATATTGTGGACGGTTCTCGCCCTGTGACCTGCTCACCGACATCCGGCAGTACATTCCCAATCGCAACGACTACAGTCAATTGCTCGGCATCCGATTTGGCAGGTAATACTGCAAACGGAAGTTTCATCGTCACTGTGCAAGATACAACGCCGCCCACGCTGACTCTGCCAGCAAATATGACACTGGAAGCAACAGGTCCATTAGGAGCGGTCGTCATCTTTTCCGCTTCTGCCACTGACATTGTAGATGGAGTAGTTGCAGTCACTTGCGTGCCGCCGTCCGGCAGCATATTCCCCGTCGCGACCATTACAGTGAATTGCTCAGCGTCGGACTCGAACGGCAACACATCCAACGGAAGTTTCACCGTCACAGTTCAAGATACAACTGCGCCGTTCATTTCTCCAATGGCAGACATCGCCGTTATCACGGCAAATAAATTTGGCGAAAAAATAAACTATGCCGCTCCTGCTACCTTCGACACAGTGGACGGCGTGGGCACAGCAACGTGCGCTCCCGCTTCGGGCAGTTTCTTCCCGCTGGATAACACGACGGTCATATGCACCGCCACCGATAGCGAAGGAAATACATCCTCCATCACCTTCAATGTGTATATTGATTACGATAAGCCCGCGCTTCCAAACAACGGAGGCGCCACCGGAGGAATGATACTCGTCACCGGCGGCACGCCAATTGATCTCGATTGCAACATGGCTGTAAACGCGTTTGGCGTGATCGTAAAATTCTACAACTTGTGCAGCCAACAGACTGTTATCAGCGAAGTTAATGCGAACAGCCTGCCGGGCGCCCTGCCGAGTGGATACACCTTCGTCAAGGGATTGGATGTTCAAGTTCTTCTGAACGGCGAAGCGATGGAATCTCTACCGGTTGCATCAGGCGTAGAGTTAGACTTCCCCCTCGGTGATAGTTCAGAGTACACGGTGTTGTATTGGCACAACGATCAATGGGTCGAGATCACACAGCCGATGAGCGTCACCGACCTGCTAAACATCCTCTCCACCGACGCGGCAGTTGAGTTTTACGAGATGAGTTCGTCTAACAAGAGTTCTTTGAACGTGCTCACAACTGAAATGACCGGGACATTCATTCTGGTAAAGAAGTAAAATCAAGCAGGCATAAACCCAGCGAGGGACGGCAATGCCGTCCCTCGCATTATTTAATCATGGAGGCGCCATGAACGGAAAACTTCAGATTTTGATCATTGCTCTAGCATTGACACTCAGCGCATGTGGAGGCAATAACACCGCCCCGCCAAATATGGAAGTCACGCTCACACCGGACCCCTGCACCGGACTTGCCCTAGGCGATTCGGTCAAACCCATCAACGACCTGCAACGCGAATTCGACGACGCCTCCGCGCTGGCGGCGAACCTGCCGCGCGAGCAACTCAGCGACACGATCACCAATCTCCAGAGGATTCGCCGCGCCGCGGAGGACACCAACCCGCCTTCATGTTTAGCCGCGCTCAAAAAGCATCAACTCGCGCACATGAACGCGGTGATCGAAACTCTGCTCGCTTTCGTCGGCGGCGCGGACAAGGATGCCCTCACCACCGGCATCGCCCAAGCGCAAGCATCCCACGACCAGTACACGCTTGAACTTGCGCGCCTGATTGGGATAACGAGTCCACCCACTGCCTCTCCCTAAGCAACCAAAAATTACGAGTCTTTTTTGAGGAATAACAGAAAACCGATCAAACGCAACCCCGCGCTGAACCACAACGCTCCGCCGAGACCAACATAGCCGGCGATCCACGTACCCAACAGTGGAGCGAAGATCGTGGAAAGATATTGCATGGATTGCGCGATCGCCACGAACGTCGCCCCATGCTCGTCGGGGACGGTCTTCATCAACTCGTCAAAGAAGACCAGATCAAGCCCGCCTTGAAAGAACCCGGCAATTCCTGAAAACAGGATGATCAATTCGATTCGCGTGGTCGAAGCGCTGAGCGCCGGGTACAACATCATGCCAAACGTGGTGGCGAGCAAAACAAATCGTCCATTGCGGCGGCGCGAGACGAGGGGCCAGACGAAGTAGCCCACCAACATCACCAACGACATCGCCATCGAGACCGCGCCGATATCTCCATCCGTTGCGTTCACATCGCGCACGAGATACAACGGCATGATTGGCAAGCCCAGCACGAGCGCAGAATAGTACACAAATCTCTTTGACGCGAACGAGACGAACGCGGGATTCTTTTTCAGCAGGCTGGCAAAAGCGCCAACGCTCTCGCGCATCGAACCTCTGCTTGAAAGAGAAGGCGGCGTGGTTTGATCCGGTAATTGGATGCGCCGTGAAAAATAGAAACTGATAAACCCGCCCAGAGATAAAACAAGGAACATGATCGCGTAATTTAGCGGAAAGGCGATCAGGTCAATCACGCGGATCACAATGAATGTGCCAACCGCGCCGGTAAAACCGAAGATGATCCAACGGCGGCTGAGCAAGGCGTAACGACCTGCGGGACCTGCGACGGCATTCATTACAACCGAAAACGCGACCGCCAGCGCGGTCTGCGGGATGGTGGCGAACGCCCAGATCAACAACGTGGCAAAGATGACATGATTTGGGGGAATCAATAAAGCGAGAATGCCGGTAAAAGCAAAACACAGGATCACCAGCAGACGCGAAACGCTGTACCACGGGACGATGTTTTTTCTCGACTGAAGAAATCTCCCCACAAAGATCGCCAGCAGAAGCCCGGTCATGCCGGGCATGGACGTGAGCAAGCCCACTTGAAAATTTGTCGCGCCGAGGCGGGTGAGGAATACCGGCAGGAACGGCGCGGCAATGTTCGAGATGCTTACGCCAGCGCCGTCAATTTGCACATATCGAAAATTCTTTTTTTGAACGACAAGTTCGTCTTCGATTGCAGAAACCATAACGAGAATTATAACGCCAGCGTGTTACAGCCTGACCGCGTTCAACCAATCAGGTAATTGCGCAACCAATACTTTCATAATCTCTTTAGCGCGTTCATTGAAGATCTCGATATTGTCATACGCCTCGCCTTCTTTTTCATTGACGATATCGCTCACGGCGCGGAGGATCAACAGCCGCGCATTATTCTTCCGCGCCACCCACGCCAGCGCCGCGGATTCCCAATCTGCCGCGACAGCGCCTTTCGATTTGAGGAGCGGAATTTTCCCCGGCGGCAGGTCGCTATCCGCGGAGGCGATGAGCGCTCGACGGGCGGGATGAGGCAGAGGGTCGGCGAGCCAGCCTAAATCGAGAGAAGAAGCGTAGTACGTCGAGATGTCGAGGTCGCCCATTAATTCCACGATGTCATACACGATGGTCTGCTCGACGAGGATCACGTCTCCCCGATTCACAACGCCCTCGAATCCGCCGCAAGTGCCGAGGTTGACGATCAAATCAGGCGCGTGATTGTCAACGATGTACTGCATCGTCGCGGCAGAAGCGATCTTTCCCCATCCGCTGTGAAAAAATTGAACTTCACGACCAGCAACATTCACAGTGAAACATTCGCCGTATGGAAATGATTCGATCTTCGCATCGGGGAACAAGGGTTTGACACCCACCCATTCGGCGATCGCGGAAATAATGACAACAGTTTTCAATGCAGACTCCTGATTTTTATTTAATCGTAGCCCCAAAACGCGTTCTTGTAAAACGAAAATTGTTTCGAGACGATTTCATCGAATATAATTTCAACATGAACATCAAACAACCCAACTCGCGCATGTGTTTCGTCTGCGGGCTTGAAAATCCCGTCGGCTTACACTTGCACATCTACGAAACAGAACCCGGCGTGATCGAAACGAACTACACCGCGCCCGAACATTTTCAAGGCTATCCCGGCGTGCTGCACGGAGGCATCGTCGCGTCGCTTCTCGACGAGATGGCTGGGCGCGTCCACATGGGAAGCGATCCGCAGCATCCGCGCTTTCAATTCACCGCGAAGCTCGAAGTGAGATACCGTCAAAACGTGCCCATCGGCAAACCGTTGAAGATCGTCGGCAAGGCGGGCAAAACAAAAACACGTTCGGCGGAAGCATGGGCGGGCATCTACAACGCGGAAACGAATGAACTGCTCGCGGAAGCGACAGCCCTGCTGATGGATGTCCGCGAAGAACAATTCGATCTGTCGCGTTTGAGCGAACTGGGGTGGAAGGTTTATCCTGAATCGTAAGCCCGCCGTAATAGTGCAGGACTTACGCAAAACCCTCAGACCAAGCCGCAAATTTCGCTAATTCACGCGAATTGTATAAAAAATTCGCGATAATTCGTGTAATTCGCGGCAAAAGATTTTGACCTGCGTAAGTCATGAGTGTTTAAAAACGGCTCTACCGTCTTTAGCGGGAATCTTTTCTCCACCACAAAGGAAAAAACGCCTTCATGATCCTTTGTGACCCTTCGTGGTAATAAATTTCCGATCGGAAACGGGAGACCCAAAAACACCTTCTACAAGGATTTCACTGTTACTTTTTCAGCCGTCCTGCAACATACTACCGTGCGCACATCAACGCAGGAGGCTACGTGATAACTTTTATGGTCGAACGAATGGAAATACCCGCCACAGACGACCTCGCTTTAGCGCGCAATGCAGTCGCAGACAAGGACGCGTTCGCCGAACTCTATCGGCGTCATAGTACGCGCGTCTATCGCTACCACATCGCGCGCACGGGCAACAGCAAAGACGCTGAAGACCTGACCTCGCAAACTTTTCTCTCCGCATTGGAGGGACTCAAATCGTTTCGAGGCGACAGTTCGTTTGCGGCATGGATCTTGGGGATCGCATCGAAAAAGCGATTGATGTTCTTCCGCGGGCGAAAGCCTGATATTCCGCTGGACGACGCGCTTCACCTTCCCAGCCCCGGCTTGCCTACCGATAGGGAGGCGCATCAACGCCTGACGCTTCAAGCAATTGCCCGCGCGCTGAAAACCATTCCCGCTGACCGCGCGGAAGCGGTTGTTCTATCCTACTTCGGCGGACTCTCGAATCAAGAGATCGCCGCGGCGCTTCGCAAAAGCGAAGCCGCCGCCAAAATGCTCGTCTCACGCGGATTGCAAGACCTGCGCGAGCGAACCTCCCTAGAGATGGAGGTGGAACTATGAAAGAAAAATTCCCAGAAGAAACAAATAAAATGGACGAGTGGCTGTCGCAAATCGTAGACGGCGTTGAACCGAACGCCCAGTTCACAGCCGAATTGGAACAGTCGCTGATGAAGGCGCATCACGAAACCTCCTCGTCAGCCCGGTTCCACTTCACGCGCAAACAAACCATCGCCACGCTGGCATGGGCGGTCTCGCTGATCGCCTTTGCATTGTTCATGAGTTGGACGATCAGGCTGGTCGCGCCGACGCCGACTGAAATTCCCGCCTCGAATCAAACAAGCGCGCCTCCCTCAACAGATGCGCCCAACAACAACAACGAGACACAAGTCACCCCGGCGCCGCAAGGCGGTTACGATTGGCGCGGCACAAAACTTTATTTGAACGCGCCGTTGCCCGACTCGCCATCGCAGGCAAACATCTATCAATTGAAAGAGAATGCGCCTGCAACGGCGGAACAAGCCCAAGCGTTGGCGCAACAGTTTGGGATTCAAGGCGAGGTATACGCCTCGCAAAACCTCGGCACAGGTTCAACGGAGCTCTTCATCACCGACGGCAAACAATCGCTTTTCGTGAACACAAGCCAATTCTTCGTCTACACCGCCGATATGGCGAAAGCCGTCAACTTCCGCGGAAGGAGCGATCACCCAAATGCGGAAGCCGTCATCAACGAGTTTCTCGCATCGCGCGGCTTCGACTTCCCGCACAGAATTTCAAAAGGCGACCTCTTTGGCGGCTATCAAGTGGAGCCTCTCTCGCCCGACGGATTTCCAATGAGATACGACTTCTTCTCGCCAAGTCCCATGCAAGTTACGCTCGATGAAAACGGACAGGTTCTTCAGGTACAAGCCGATTTGATGAGCTATGAAACCGTCGGCGCTCAACCGTACGGCATCATCAGCGCCGATGAAGCGTTTCAGAAAATGAGGGATGATTCCGTCCCTGTAGGCAAGATCG
This sequence comes from Anaerolineales bacterium, assembly GCA_046328795.1. Lineage (GTDB taxonomy): Bacteria > Chloroflexota > Anaerolineae > Anaerolineales > Villigracilaceae > Defluviilinea. Next base: position 81,817 of record JAXLVX010000005.1, read on the forward strand.
AAGGCGGCATTTCTGCTATTTTTGAGGCGAAGCAATGGATACGCGAGTATCCTACCAATGAGACGATCGCCATCTATGGTTACTCGTCCTCCTACCCGGCGCTTGATCCGTCGCAACCAGCCTTCAATCAAATTGACGGGTTTACCGTGACCGGCAATACCGGCGGCATGGACGCGTTGGAACGCAACACTTTCGTCGAAGCGACAGGACAGTTCGTCGTTGAAAACGGTGTCAAGAAATTCAACGTTGAGTCGTGGCAGATCGCCAAAGACATACAAGATGGACTCACCGGCACGCTGACATCCGAAAACGGGCAAGTAGTCCTCTTAACCGATGGAGGCGAACGCCTCACGATCGAACCCGAACTTCCTGCCGATGTTCCGCTCCCGTTTGAAAACGCCTTCGTGGTCGGCGTCCGCAAAGAGGATAAGTATATCTGGACGTTAATTGACGACCGCATGTCTGTTGCCATGGGAGGCGGCGGTGGAGGCGGACCGGGCTTCTACGAACTCAACTTGAGCGGAACGCCTGTTCCCTTCCCGCCAGCGTCTCCTACTCCGGGTTTCGGCGATGGAAATTACACCGTACAAGCAGGCGACACATTCGCATCCATTGCCGATGCGCACGGAATCACAACAGACGAGCTCATGCAGGCAAACGGCATGACCGATACGCTCATCTTCGTCGGTCAACAACTCATCATTCCAACTCAACCAATTTCCAATGAAACGCTACCGCCGATTGAATATACGGTGAAAGCGAACGATACCTGCGGCAGTATTGCGTCACACTTCAGCGTTTCAGTGCAGAGTATTATTGATTTGAACAATCTCTCGTCAGACTGCTTCATCTCCATCGGGACAACGCTGTTATTACAAAACAACGGGCAATCGCAAAACCCCGATATCGGAAGACGTTTTGAAAACCAGCGCGGCCTCATCAACGTATCCATCGTCCGCAAACTAAACGGCAGTCTCGTCAACGAATACACCTTTGCGACCAACGCGGACGGCGAAAGCTACTACCTACGCCTCACCGGCGACAACCTTGAAGGGCTGGCGCAAGCCCACAACCGCCCGGTAAATCTCTGGGCAACCATCGAAAGCAGGGATGAACTCGGAATATATACCGCTCGCGTTGACCGCTACGAGATTCCGTACCCCGACTTGCAATTTCAGATCTTGCGCGGCAAACAACAGAGCGTTGTCCTTGAAGGTCAACCGGCAACCCTCTTCACGACGAATGACGGCGTTCGCTACGTTCAAATCATGCAGGATGGAACACTATTCAACCCCATCCCCGGCAATGATGAAAACGACGAGGTGTTATTGGAAGCGCTCATCATCCCCGACGAATCGTTCGGCGGCTATCCTTCGGTCCGCGTCTTCAACAGCATGTTGGCGATCAGCCCCAAGGACGGTAAACCCGAAGAGCTTCCTATTACAGCCGATCAACCCTATACATACGACGAAAGTCCCGCGTCGTCAGAATCCTACGTTCCGCCCGCTCTCACCATCGAAAAGGTTGAATTGATATATTACGTCACCAACCCGCACATGCAAACAGACCGACTCGATGGTAGTCCGCTGTACATTCAACCGGCCTGGCGCTTCTATGGGCATTATGAAAACGGCGACGTATTCGAAGTGATCGTGCAGGCGCTCAAACAAGAGTTCCTCCTCCCCGACCCAGCGCCCTACGTTCAAGGCGGCTGACGAATCGTCCCGAAGGTTTCATTACAAGCCTTCGGGACGGTTTATAATATCAACATGATCACTGCCTATCATCGCCCTAAAACATTGGATGAAGCCCTCGCGCTTCTCGCCCAACCGAACACCCTGCCCCTCGGAGGCGGCACGCTTCTTTCCCAGCCGACAACTGACTCTGTCCATGCAGTTGACCTCCAACTCCTCGGCTTGGATTCGCTCCGCGTCAACGGTAATTCACTCGAACTCGGCGCGACTCTCACATTGCAATCGCTTTTGGAATCGGAATACTGCCCATCAGCATTGAAGTCCGCGCTGAAACTTGAAGCGCCGCTCAACATTCGCAACTCGGCAACCCTCGCAGGGACGTTGGTTTCATGCGATGGCAGGTCTACGTTTGCGACCGCATTACTTGCGCTCGATTCGAGACTAGAGACTAGAGACTCTGATAAAAAATCTCTAGTCTCCAGTCTCGGCGAATTCCTCCCCCTCCGCCCGCGCGGACTCATCACATCCATCACCGTTCCTCTCAACGTAAAACTCGCATTTGAATACGTCTCGCGCACGCCAGCCGACAAACCCATCGTCTGCGTCGCGCTCGCGCAATGGAATTCAGGCAGAACAAGACTCGCCGTCGGCGGCTATGGCAAAAGTCCAATGCTCGCCATGGACGGCACAGCCTCCGACGATGTCTCCACTGCCGCGCGCAACGCCTTCCACGAAGCGACGGATGATTACGGCTCCGCCGAATATCGCATGGACGTCGCCTCCACGTTGGCGAAGAGGTGCGTGGAAGTACAATAACGAAGAAAGAGACTTCGATGAACGCTCATCCAGTTACCGTTAGCGACGATCAATTGGTGTCCGAACTCTGGGCGCGGGATGTGCCTTTTTTGATGGGAGAACAAGTCAGCCCAACTCCCCAGCTCGACTCCGCGACCCTTATACAATCCCTGGCAGAGAGCAGAGATGCTCGGGTACGCATGGCATTGATACCCTTGTTCCTGCGCCATCCTCATTTTTTCAGCGACGCAAAGAAAGCGGATAAGGGGCTCTCATCGCAACCGGGTCAACTGTACCTTCGCTTTTACTATACAGCGGCATTGCTCTTGCAACGCAAATTTCGAGAGCGATTGAACAAAATCTATGGAGAACAGATGCAGTTACCCGATCTGTTCTCAAAAAAAATAGGCATAGCGCTGGAATCAAATCCAAATCACGCGCTCGCTAGATTGGCGCAACAACATCAAGTCTTAAGCGACCAGTATATTAACTGGCTTGAAACTTACGAACATGGCGCAGAACGCCTGGTTAAGTACATGGAAAAATTTAAATGAGGCAAGTGTCTAAGCAGGCTATCCAGGATTTTCTCCAACAATTGGGAGCGCGTTACCCCAAACCAGCGACTCTTCATCTGCTTGGCGGCAGCGCATTAATCCTTCTCGGAAGTTCGCGAGAAACGCTCGACATTGATTATGTAGGCGACGACCTGCAAAAAGACAACTTTCAACTTGTCATCGAAGAAGTTGCAAACGAGATGGGACTGGATACAGAACCAGTTCCCATCGAGCGATTCGTGCCTCTGCCGGAAGGCAACGAGCAACGCGGTATTCATATCGGTCAATTTGGAAACGTTGATGTCTTCATTTTCGATCCGTACAGCATCGCGCTCAGCAAGTTGGATCGAGGCAGCGACCGTGATTTGGATGATATCGTTTTCCTGATACAACATAACCAGATCAGCGCAGTTGAATTGGAACGCATACTCGCCGACGCCCTGCCTCAGGCGGGCAAATTCGATTTCAATCCCGATATCCTGGCTCATCTGCAAGAGTTGAAGAAACGATTGATATAAAATCGTATCCACGCCCCATGACCGCCATCCCTCGCTCCCTCGCCCCGTTCTTTCAGGAATACGACATCGCCACACTCGTCCCTGAAAGGGATTCGCATACCATCATCGAGCGGGTGTTGCAATTCGGCAATCGCGCGGAGATCAAATGGCTGTTCACAGTCTATTCACGTGAACAAATTATTTTATGGATCAGCCGCTTTGGAAATGAAAGGCTCCCCCAGCCTCATCTCAACTTCTGGAAACTCGTTCTAGGCTTTGAATAATGACGGCGCTATTTTGGGACACTGTCACAGAAGACGCGCAAGCGGCACTGACTTCTCTTCTGCGTTGAAAATGGGTATTAATATGAAAATAAATTACAAGTTATTGATCTTATCCATCGCAACGGTTGTCCTGCTGAGTTGCCTGGCTGGCACAAGTAGCGTGGAACCATTTTCAGTGGTTGATGGACGAGTCCACATCCTCGACACAGGCTTATCTTTCGAGTTACCCAAAGAAACTTGGAGTGCAGACTCGGGCAAATACCAATCCAACGGTGAGTTACAACTTGTATCGTTTTCCAGGAACGATCCAATATCATTTGGAAATGGTCAGGCATATTTTCCAAATATTTCCATCATTGTCGAGAAACTCGATCAAGAAATGACAATAGAATCGTACGATGAATTCGTAAGAGACTCAATAACAACCGCAGGCATGGAGATCAAATCTTTGGAGCCGTTGTCGGAATCAGAGTTTCTTCTGCCGCCAACTAAAGCCATTGGGTGGGCAACTTTGGTAAGCACAGCCCAAGGTGACAGCCAAGGGTACATGATTAATATCGTCCATCGCAATTATGGCATACGGATGATTCTCGAATCCGGGCTCGGCAACTTTGATATTATCAGTGCGGAATACCTAGAAGTCATTAAAAGTTTAGAACTTAAGTAGAAGTCTTTTTGTTGATTGTTGATAGAGTATTACTATTGAACAAGCCTCTCCCCCTCAACCAGATCCTCCACGGCGATTGCATCGAGATACTCAAAACGCTCTCCGCGAACTCGGCGGATGTGATCTTCGCCGATCCGCCGTATAACCTGCAACTCCGCAATGACTTGTATCGTCCCAACCTGAGCAAGGTGGATGCGGTGAACGATGGCTGGGACAAGTTCGAGGATTTCAAAGCGTACGACACGTTCACGCGGGACTGGCTGAGCGCGAGTCGGCGTATATTGAAAGACACAGGCACGATCTGGGTCATCGGCACGTATCACAATATCTACCGCATCGGCGCGATCATGCAAGACTTGGGATTTTGGATTCTCAACGACCTTTTGTGGATCAAAGACAACCCCATGCCAAATTTTCGCGGCGTTCGTTTTACCAACGCGCACGAAACAATGATCTGGGCGCAGAAGAAAAAAGGCACGAAGTACACATTCAATCATCACAGCATGAAAGCCCTCAACGAAGATCTGCAGATGCGCTCCGACTGGCGGCATTGGGAACTTCCGCTCGTGAGGGGCAAACAGCGCGTCAAACATAACGGGACGAAAGCCCACTCGACTCAGAAACCCGAAGCGTTGCTCTACCGGGTCATCCTCGCTTCTTCTCAACGGGGCGACTTGGTCCTCGATCCCTTCTTCGGCTCCGGCACCACCGGCGCGGTCGCGAAGAAACTCGGTCGCAACTGGATCGGCATCGAACGTGACAAGAAGTACATCAAGGTCGCGCAACAACGCATTGACGCGGTACTCTCCTCCCCACGGAGGTGTTGATCCTTTCCGAGAAACGCAAGCAAACGCGCATCCCATTTGGGACATTGCTCGAAAACGGATTGTTGAACCCCGGGCAAACGCTGTATTTCGCAAAGAACGGCAAGAAAGCAAAAATCCTCGCCAACGGACACGTCAAGTGCGGCGAGGTCACCGGCTCGATTCACTTTGTGGCAAAATCGCTGATGAACGGCGCCCCCGTCAACGGCTGGGATGTGTGGTTCTACAAAGATGAAAATGGGAATAAAATTGTGATTGATGAATTGAGGAAGAAACTCTCACCCTCATCCCCACCCCTTCTCCCGCTGGGAGAAGGGAGTCCGCGCCCCCTCTCCCGAAGGGAGAGGATTGGGGTGAGGGCGAAAACAAAATCCTAAACCATGCCAAACGAAGCAACTTGCCGGGTCATTCCAGTCATCCTCCGCCTTGCACGCGACCATCGTCATCCTCTCACGCCAGCAGAAGCAAAGGTATGGGCACGCGTGAGGAATCGCGGATTGGGATTCAAAATTCGACGTCAGCATCCCATTTGGAGATTTGTACTGATTTTTATTGTGCAGAAGCAAAACTTGTCATTGAAATAGACGGCGACTCACACGCCGAGCCAGATCAAGAAGCGTACGATAACGCAAGAACGGCGTGGCTGGAAGATCGTGGTTATAAAGTTATCCGTATCACGAATAATGATGTCCACAAACATTTGAAAGACGCGCTGAAAGAAATCTATATAACTTGTCAAGAAAGAACAATTAAATAAATCCATTCAGCGAAAGGAAATCGCTATGAATTTAATCACTCATCATCAACTCAAACAAACACGAAATTGATTGCGCGCCATCAGAAACATTACTCTCCGCCGTGCGCCGGCTCGGCTACTACGGCGTCAAGTTCGGCGACGAGGGCGGGCTGAGCGGCGCGGACACGGTTCTGCTGGACGGCAAGCCTGTCAACGCGGGGTCTATGCTCGCGGCGCAAGCGGAGGGGCATCTCATCGTCACGATCGAAGCGTTGGGCGAACATCCCGATCAAGGGTGGAAAAAGACCGATGGCTTGAATCCGCTGCAACAGGCGTTTGTCGAATCGGGCGCCATCCAGTGCGGATTTTGCACGCCCGCGCAAATCCTTGCGGCGAAGGCATTGCTGGAAAAGAATCCGAATCCGAGTGAAGAGGAAGTGCGCGAGGCGATCAGCGGCGTGTTGTGCCGATGCACGGGTTATCTCAAACCTGTGCAAGCCGTGTTGAAAGCGGCGGCGGTGATGCGCGGGGATGAGCCGATTCGAGTGGACACGATCAACTGGGATTTCGGCGCGCCGCGAACCGATTCATCCTCGCCATCTGATTTTGATTCGCCGCAACTGGCTGGCGTGATGACGCGCCCGAAAGTTGTGGTGACGCCTGAATCAAACGTGGCAAACCGTCGGCAAGCCCGAGAAAAAAGTGGACGCGGTCAAACTCGTGCAAGGCAAGCCCGCGTTCACAGCGGACATGGATGCGCGCGGCATGTTGTATGCGAAAGTGTTGCATTCGCCGCACGCGCACGCGCTCATCAAAAAAATTGACGCGAGCAAAGCCAAAGAATTGAAGGGCGTCGCGGCTGTGCTTACGTTTCAAGATATTCCGCGCGTGGTGTATTCAACGGCGGGACAATCCGATCCGATTCCAGGTCCGCTCGATACGTTTTCGCTGGATCACAAAGTCCGCTTCGTCGGCGACCGCGTCGCGCTGGTCGCGGCGGAGACTCCTGAAATTGCAGAGAAGGCATTGACTCTGATCGACGTGGAATACGAAATTCTGGATTCCATCCTCGACTCGCGCGAGGCGATGAAACCCGACGCGATTAGAATCCACGACGAGCCTGAGTACGTCAATTTTGCCGACTCGAACCCCGAAAAGAATCTCGCCGCGCACATCCGCATTGACATCGGCGACGTGGAAAAAGGATTCAAAGAAGCGGATGAAATTTTCGAAGCGGAATACGAAGTTCCAAAAGTTCAACAAGTTTCCATCGAGCCGCATGTGTGCGTCACGTATTGGGACGAGGATGATCGTTTGGTAATTCGCACGTCTACGCAAGGTTCCGTTCCATGTGCGGAGGATGCTCGCGCCTGTGTTGAATTTGCCCGTGAAGCGAATCCGCGTGGTCAAGCCGCGCATCGGAGGAGGATTCGGCGGCAAGCAGGAAGTGTTGATGGAAGATGTCCCCGCGCATCTCACGATTGCAACGAAGCGACCCGTCATCTACGAATACACGCGCGAAGAGGAATTTGTCGCGGCGCGATCAAGGCATCCAATGCGAGTCAAGATGAAGACGGGCGTGAAGCGAGACGGTACGATCACAGCCAACGCGATGTACGCGTTATCCGACACGGGCGCGTATGGCTGTCACGCGCTCACCGTCACGGGCAACACAGGTCACAAAGCAATGGCGTTGTATGTGGGAGACGGCGACTATCGAAAGAGTCCGAACATCCAATTTTATGCGGATGTGGTGTACACCAACACGCCTCCTGCTGGAGCATTCCGTGGCTACGGCGTGCCGCAGGGATATTGGCCCGTCGAACGTCACATGGAAAAGATCGCCCGCGCGTTGAATCTTGACCCGATTGATTTCGTTTGAAAATACGATTCGCCCCGGCGAGTATCATCCGTTTTCCACCGCATGGAACGAGGGACGCGAGCCGCGACCTGAGATCGTCCAAACCGTTGGGTTGGAACAATGTGTCGCACAGGGACGAGCCGCGATCGCATGGGATGATAAATATGGAAATGAATCGTGGCGCGTGGGACAAATTCGCAATTGTCCTACAAACGCAAAGGCATCGGCATCGCTATGGTGATGCAAGGCACAGCGATTCCCTACCTCGATATGGGCGGCGCATCCATCAAGATGAACGACGACGGCTCATTCAACATGCTCGTCGGCGCGACAGATCTCGGCACAGGCTCAGATACCGTCCTCGCGCAAATGGCGGCGGAGGTACTCGGAGTTCCGCTTGAAGATATGATCTGCTATTCATCGGACACAGACTTCACGCCGTTTGACAAGGGCGCGTATGCTTCGTCAACGACTTACATCTCTGGCGCGGCGGCGGTGAAGGCGGCGAACGTTGTTGCGGAAAGAGTCAAAGTCCGCGCGGCGATGATGCTGAATAGCGAAGTAAACACGGAAACAAGTACACACGTATACACGGCGGAGGAGATTCGTCTTGAGAATCGATTCGCGATTGCCCCAGATGGAAAATCTGTTTCATTTGCAGAAATTGCTTTGCACTCCCTCCACAAAGATCAACAAGAGCAGATCATAGGAGTCGCATCGTACGTTTCGCCTGTCTCTCCCGCCGTTCGCGGCAATTCGCTGAAGTGACCGTGGACACTGGAAACAGGCGCGGTCACCGTGGACAAACTCGTGATGGCGAGAGTTGATTCGGGCGTGATCGTGAATCCATTAACTGCATCGGGACAAATCGAAGGCGGCATGACTCAAGCCCTCGGCTACGCGGTCTGCGAAGAGATGCGCTACGATGACAAAGGCAATGCCATCGAACGCGACCTGGATCGCTATCACATCTTCCGCGCGGACGAGATGCCCGAACTCGAAACGATCTTCGTCGAGACCTTCGAGCCAAGTCACCCGTTCGGCGTGAAAGCCGTCGCCGAAATCCCAATGGATGGCGTCGCGCCCGCGGTCCGACCATCCTCGACGCCATCGGCGTGAACGTGGATGCGATCCCCGCTACGCCCGAACGCGTGTGGCGGGCGATGAAGAAGTAATGGAATTTCAAGCAATCATTCAACGAGCGGCTGAAGTCCGCGCAAAATACGCCCTGCTTGAACAGAAGCAATACGGCGCGGAATGGACGACCGAAGAACTTGCGCTAGGCTTCGTCGGCGACGTTGGCGACTTGACCAAATTGATCGTAGCGTTACAAGGCAAGCGCAAAATATCAGAAGCGCATGACAAACTCGCGCACGAACTTGCAGATTGCCTTTGGTCTGTTATCATTCTGGCAAAGGCGCATCACGTTGACCTCGAATCGGCATTCATGAAAACTATGGACGATCTCGACGAGCATATCAACCAGTTGATGCTGAAAGAATAAATGGCAGACAAAATCTTCGTCATCGGACACGTCAACCCCGACACCGACTCCATTGCCTCCGCCATGGGCTACGCGTGGCTTCTGCGCGAACGCGATGGCGTAGAGGCTGTCGCGGCGCGCGCGGGTGCATTGAATCCGCAATCGGCGTGGCTCCTCAAACAATTGAAGCTCGATCCGCCCGTTCTGCTCTCGGATGCGTCGCCGCGATTCGAATCGGTGATGCAAAGGCTCGACAGCCTGCGCCCCGACGCGCAACTCGGTCTCGCATGGACGCTCGCCAGCAAGACTGGCGGCATTGCGCCTGTCGTGAATGAGGACGGCACGCCATACGGTCTCATCAACGGTTTGAGTCTCTTCAAATATTTCACACAGAAACTCGGTCCACGCCCCGGCGATACAACCGTGCGAGAGATGATGTCGGCTCCGTGCAAGGATGCGGCAGATGCCAACGCGTCGAAGTTTCCCGCCAGCGGTCACATCCGCGATTTTCTCAACCGCATCCTGCGCGACGAAGCCAACGAATATTGGGTGGTAGATGAAAGCGGCTTGTATCTCGGCATCGCGCGTCAACGCGACATCCTCAACCCGCCGCGCTTGAAAATAATCTTGGTTGATCACAACGAGCCTCGTCAAGCGATCGCCGCGCTGGAGGAAGCCGAACTGCTCGAAATTCTGGATCATCACCGCCTCGGCAATCCGCACACCCACACGCCGATTCGATTCACGGTGGATACCGTCGGCTCGACATCGACTCTCGTTTCCGAACAGACGGCGGAAGCGGGACTCTCCATGCCGCCCAGCCTCGCCGGCGCGCTTCTCGCTGGACTTCTATCTGACACGCTCATCTTGACCTCTCCAACTACCACGCAACGCGACAAAGACGCCGCCGAGAGACTCTCGCGCTGGGCGTTCGTCGGCGGGAGTCCGCTCACAGGCGAGACGATCGAATCGTTCGGCAAAGCCTTGCTCTCGGCGGGAGCCGGTCTCTCGAACCGTGACCCGCACGAGATCGTCAGCACCGACATCAAACAATACGAAGCCGGCGGATTCAAACTCGCCATCGCGCAAGCCGAAGTGACCGACCTCCTGCAACTTGCCGAACATCTTGCTCCGCTCGCCAAAGCGCTTGATGAACTCAAAGACAAACGCGGCCTCGACTTTGCCATGCTGCTCGTCACCGATATTGTGCGCGGCACCAGCAGGCTCATCGTCTCATCGAATGCCCCGCCTATTTTGGGCGACCTGCCCTACCCTCCGCTCGCCGATGGCACGCGTGACGCGCAAGGAGTAGTTTCGAGGAAGAAGCAATTGTTGCCTGTGGTGTTGGGATTGTTGGAGTGACAGATCAGCATGTACAAAGCCAAATCTGTAAATGGCGTTACAATTCGGTTGCCCGACGAGCGCTGGGTTCATATCACGGAAGAACACGCGGAAATGGCTGGATATTTATACGACACCTTGGAGACCGTTCAGGAACCGCTGGCGATCTTCGAAGGAAATTCGGGAGAGTTGATTGCCGCGCGCAAAAGGTCGAGTCAGGAAAATATATTGTCGCTGTGTATCGAGAAATTGATCAAGACGATGGCTTTGTGATCACGGCTTTTCTGACCAGACGCTGGAAACAGTTGGAAAGGAGAAAGAAAATATGGCAACGGTAGATTTAAATCACGTTCTTACTTTTGTGCCGCAAGTGTTGCAGTTGAATCAAAAAAACATCTGGCTATCCTACGATGAAGATGCGGATGTGCTGTACATTAACTTCAAAAAACCCAGCCACGCAGATGATTCTGAGTTATTAGATAACGATGTGGTTGTGCGCTATGAAAACGAGGAAATGGTTGGAATGACCATCATGAACGCCAGCAAGAAGCTTGCGGCAAAGTAAGGGGCATGGAGACGTATCGCGCGACGCGCCCGGTAATTTCGCGGAAGATATAGTTGTTGCCAGTTGTGTTGGGGTTGCTAGACGTGTAATGGAATTTCACGAAATCTTCCACCTGTTTTAGTATTTTGGAGGAATATTATGAAAAGGCTTTCAACTCGCTTAACGATAGCTTTAATAGTTATTATTGTAGGTTGGTTGACTTATCAAGGCTCAGATTATTTCAACTGCAATGGACCAAAGGCAACGGATTGGGTAAATGCTTCAACAGATCGGTTTGATGAAGCAATTTCCGACGCTGAAAGCCGCTGTGAACCATTCGCTACAAGTGTTTCAACCTTCTGCACAACCGAGCACATTATCGGCTTATCTTCGCGGCGCTGGTGTTGATTTGGTTAAATTTGCAAATAGAGCAGAAACTAGGTACAAAAATCAACAAAGCCAGGAAACGCCAAGTTGTCTTCTAGATACACAGGAAGAACTGATTAATGTATTTTTTATTATGATTGGCAATATTACGAAACCGCAATCAGCAGTGACGCTGATGGGTTAAAATAGATATGCTCAAAAAATATAACGATTCTGTTGATCGGTGAAGATCGAACTTGATAGATTGACATTAAAAGTACTCCCCTTGAGCTAACACGAGCTAGATGAGAAATATTTCTATGCAGAGATCTTTTTATCAAGCCATCTCCGAACTCGAAAAAAATAACGAAACCGCCGCGCTTTGTACGGTGATCAAAAGCGAAGGCTCCACGCCGCGCCATGTGGGGAGCAAAATGCTCGTGTACCCGGACGGCAAATTCATTGGCACGGTTGGCGGCGGGGATTTGGAACACCGCGTCCTCGACGAGGCGTGGATGGCGCTCAGCGATGGCAAGCCGCGCGCGCTGGTCTACAACCTCGTCAACCCGAAGCGCGGCGACCCCGGCGTGTGCGGCGGAACTGTGGAGGTGTTTGTGGAACCGATTCTTCCTCCCGCGATGATCGTCGTCATCGGCGGCGGACACGTGGGCAAAGCGGTCGTCCATTTAGCAAAATGGCTGGGATTCCGAGTGGCGGTCAGCGATGATCGCGCAGAGTTTTGTAATCCCGAGTCTGTGCCGGGGGCTGACGCGTATTACCCAATTCCGATGGCGGAGTTGCCGAGTCAGTTGAAGATGACGCGCCAAACTTTCCTAGTGGTAACCAGCCGAGGGTCCGGGGTGGACGCGGCGGGTCTGCCTCCGCTTCTTGAATCGAAGGCGGCTTACGTCGGCGTCATCGGCTCGAAACGCAGATGGCTGACGACGGTCAAGGCGTTGAAAGAAAAAGGCGTGTCCGACGAATTGATCGCGCGAGTCCATTCGCCGATGGGCTTGGAGTTGAACGCTGAAACGCCGGAGGAGATCGCGGTGAGCATCATGGCAGAGATTTTGATGCTGCGCGATAAAGGCACGGGAAAACAGATGAAGGATTGAGACTTTTGGGTTGATTCATCGTACACAAATTAGACTATAATCAAAAACAACGTTCTTCAAAAGGAGAGAATCATGGCTAGAATTTTTGACGTTATTGAATATCCAAATGAAATGCGGGATGAGATCGTGCATCGCTTCCCCGAGACGGGCATCGGCGATTATCGCATCGGCTCGCAGGTGATCGTGCGCGAGTCGCAGGCGGCGGTGTTCTTCCGCGACGGCAACGCGCTGGATGTGTTCGGCGCGGGCAGGCACACAATCGCCACTGCGAACATCCCGAAGTTGATTGACTGGATCGGTAAGGCGTTCAACGACCGCACGCCATTCCCCGCCGAAGTGTATTTTGTATCGCTCAAAGAATTTGCAAATGAAAAATGGGGCACGCCGCAACCGATCATCGTCCGCAACCCCGGCATGGGACTCGGCGTCGCATTATTGCAAGGGTTTGGAACATATTCTTTCCAAGTGAAAGACCCGCAACAGTTCGTGACACAAGTTGTCGGCGCGCAAGGATCGTATCGCACTGCGGACATCGAGGAACGTTTGAAGACCATGCTGCTCTCGAAATTGCAGGACGCGCTCGGCGAAACGACAGCCGCAAAAAGCGTTGTGGACCTGATCGGGCTGACCGAAGAGATCGGCGCGGCGGTCCGCGCGAAGGCGCAGGATGATTTCGAAGCGCTCGGTATGGCGCTTAAGACTTTCTACATCGGCAATTTGAAACCTTCGAGCAAGTCGGCGCAGGAATTGCGCGACATGGGCATGCTTGACATGGCGACCTACACCCAACTGCAAGCCGCGGACGCGATGCGCGACGCCGCTCAAAACGAGGGCGGCGGCGCGGGTCTCACCGCTGGGATCGGCGCAGGCATGGGCATCGGCAATATTATGGGACAGGCTCTGCAAGGCGGTTTCCAAAACGCCGCGCCCGGTGGCGGAGCCGCTGGCGGCGCGAAGATGCCGGATATTATGACCCCCGCAGAAGCCGCGCAGTTCATGAAGGTGACCGAAGCGGATATCCTCGAGGCGATTAATGACGGAAGCCTGAAAGCCAAAAAAGTTGGCAAGGCATTCCGCATCAGCAAGGACAATCTTGAAGCGTTTATGAATAGCTAATTACTGCGTATTGCGTACTGCGTAATTCGTGATAATAGAAAAAGACTCTCCGGTAGCCGAGAGTCTTTTTGGTTTGCAATTTTGATTGCATGGGAATCGCAACATGAATGTTGCGTTACGTAGTACGCAGTACGAAATAGTATTTACTCCAAATCGCTCAGCACATCAGAAATCGAATTCAACACATCGCTTGCCATCACTGAAACGGTTGTGCCGAGATCGTCTGCGGCGTAGAGACCGGCTTGTGCGTGGATCCATGCGCCGGCGATTGCCGCGTCGTACGCATCCAGTCCCTGTGCGCGCAAACCGACGATAAGACCGGCAAGCACGTCGCCTGTCCCTGCGCGGGCTAACGCGGGTGACGCAACGGGGATGATCGTCATCCGTCCATCGGGAGATGTGATCATAGTGAACGCGCCTTTCAACACGACAACGTGCCCCCATTCATTTGCAAACTTGACGGCAATTGATCCCCGATCCTCTTGAATTTCCTCTTTCGATAACCCGGTCAACGCGGACATTTCGCCGGGGTGCGGGGTCAAAATTGACAGCGCAGGTAATTTCATTTGCCAGTTCTTGATCTGCGCGAGCAGGCGCAAGCCATCCGCATCATCGACCATCGGAGGCAAAGAATTTTTCTCCGCCTCTTTTGAATCGCTTTCTTCGTGCACAAAGCCGATCGCAGGTTTTCGCTTCGCGGGCGTTGATTTCCCAGCCAACAGATTTTCGATGAATTCTTTCGTTGTGCTTTCCGTTCCCAAGCCGGGACCGATCAACAACGCCGTTGCGCGTTCGAAATTTTTCAACAACACTTCGGATGCGCTAGATGAGATCACGCCAGTGGAATGCGGGAGCAAGACCCACGTCGCCTCAGGAATCTGACCTGCGACCGCCGCGTGAACGGACGCGGGGATCGCCAATTGGACAAGCCCCGCTCCCGCGCGATATGCCGCCTCTGCCGCAAGGACGACTGCCCCGGTGTAGTTGACGGAGCCCGCCACGATGAGAGCCGTACCAAATGTCCCTTTGTGAGAATCGAGCGCGCGCTCCGGCAGAAGAGCGGAGACGGAATCTTCATCTGCTACTTCCGTTTGTAAATTTTTGAGCGAAGGCAAGTCGGCAGGCAAACCAATGTCAACGACTTTGAGTTCGCCGATATATTCGAACGCGGGTAGTTTCAACAATCCCTGCTTGACCGCCGCCATCGTGACGGTCAGATCAGCATGAATCGTTTCATCCGCGACTTCGCCCGAATCGCAATCCACACCGGATGGACAATCTACTGCGACAACAAGCGGCGATTCGTGGAGGCTGTCCAGCAAGTCATTGACTTCGGAAAGCGTTCCGGCAACTTCTTTTCTCAATGGCAATTTAATTCCCGTGCCGAGAACGCCATCAAGGAGTGCGTCGGCGGTTTCGAGAGATTCGGCAAGTTGATCGAAGGCGTCGTCACCCGAAAAAATATTCCCACCCACATCAACAAATTGTTTAACGAGATCATCTTTCTTGCGTTTGACGAGGTACGCGCTCGCCTTACAGCCTTCTTCGGCAAGAGCGGTTAGCGCAACGAGGGCATCTCCGCCGTTGTTACCGGGACCAACCAAACCGACAATTTCAAGTTGGTCATCGTCAATGAAAAGATCGGCGACAACATCCGCCAGTCCGTGACCGGCGTTTTGCATCATTTGATCATAGGTCAAGCCTTTTGAGTCGGCTTCTTTTTCGATGGCTTGCATTTGCGAGACAGTGACAAGTTTCATGGTTGCTCCAAGTGACAGGCAGATTGTACTGCAAAGCCGAGGCGCAAACAAAGTTGGCGTTTGGCGCTCTAACAAAAGTCAAGTCCGATCAATTCCCTATGCTATACTTTTGGAATCCTACACGATGGCAAAACGACCATGAGCGAAAACACGCAAAAAATGCTGGCATTGGAGGGAATCCGAGGCATCGCCGCACTGGTGGTAATTTTCGACCACCTGCATCTCGCGTTTTTTGTGGAAACAGATCAGGCTATTGCGTCCTATCTAAATGCCCGCTTCCCATTCTTGCTCTCGAAGGCGGGACAATACTTTGTCGCCGGGTTGCACGATGGAAACTTCGCCGTCTGGGTCTTCTGGGTCATGTCGGCGTTCGTGCTCAGCAGAAAATATTTTCAACTCACAAAGGCAAATCGCGATCTCGATAGCGCTGAATATCTGACGAGGAGCGTGATCAAAAGATATCCGAGATTGTTCGTCCCAATTTTTGCTTCGGTTTTGTTTGCTTTCATTATCCTCTCCGCAGGCTGGATGACGAACAACGACCTAGGTGAACGACTGGGGACTCACACAAGCCAAGGGTGGCTATTTACCTTCTACGAGTTTGAGCCTTCGCTAACCCAAGCGGTAAAGTCTGCTGTGTGGGACACTTTCTTCGATTTCAACCGCGACACAACGTACAACACCGTCTTATGGACAATGCAACCTGAGTTTTTCGGCTCGGTCTTTCTTTTTGGCTTTCTTAGCCTGTTTGGAAACAAAACGATACGGTGGTTTGCTTATCCGATTATCATTCTTATACTTTACTTCAAAGAACTGCACTGGCTAAATGCTTTCCTGCTAGGGATCGTACTGTGCGATCTCTACGAGAACACAGATGTTTTCGCAAAGGCGGGAAGCGCCCTCAAGCCGGGCTGGCTTCAAGCGTTTTTCGGACTCGGCATTATGGTATTGATCGGCGCGCCGAATTATGGCGGCGTTTTTCACCTTATCATAGCAGTCGTATTAATTTTTCTTGCACTATCAACGAAAGGGGTCGCTGGAGTTTTCTCAGCCAAACTGCCTGTTTACTTGGGGAAAATCTCATTCTCGTTGTATCTGATCCACGTCCCGATCTTATGCAGCGCCACAGGATTCATTTACAGAATTTTGGAAAACCGTATGGGCTACCCAATCTCAGCCATAACAACTTCTGTTATCACGATCATGCTCTGCATAGTTGCCGCCGATGTCTTTTATAAAATTGCCGACCAGCAAGGGATCACTCTGGGTAGGAAACTGTCAGACACGCTGAGCGGAACAGCCAGAAGACACGCGTAACGATCAGCGCATCTACATTTTCATACATTCATGAGTGATGACACTTGTCGAATCGCGCAAAATGGTCTATCCTTGCGTTATGAGATGAACGGATCGTCTCAAACCTATTCTTAATTCTCTTGGAGGAGAACATGAAGAATCTTTACAAAGTGTTGGTGCTTGGCATCGTTGCCGCGCTCTTGCTGACCGCATGCGGCGGCGGGACCGGCGGGAAAGCGGATGATCTGCTGAGCGCGATCAAACAGCGCGGCTACATCCTTGTTTCAACGGACCCGAACTACGAACCGGCGTCATTCCTCAATGCCGAAGGCTCCCGCCCTGCCGACACGAAATGCCCGTCAGACGCGTTGACAACAGCCGAAATGCAAGGCTTTGATGTGGACGTGGCAAAAGCCATCGGCGACGCGCTCGGCGTGGAAACCTGCTTCGCTACCCCGTCCTGGGACTTGATCACCGCCGGCAGTTGGGCGGATAAATGGGACGTCAGCGTCGGTTCAATGACCATTCTGCCCGAACGCCAGAAAGTGCTTGACTTCAGCGTTCCGTATTATGGAACCCCCGCCGTTGTCGCAGTTCCCGCAGATTCAACGTTAACATCGCTGGCTGATTTGAGCGGTAAAGCGGTCTGCGCCGGCACAGCCACAACGTACGAAACGTGGCTCAATGGCGGAGATCTTGGACCGGGCATCGTGATCTACACGCCGGCGCCCTCCAACATAACGGTCGTGCCGCTCGAGACAGATCAGGAATGCGCTCAGGCGATTGCCGCGGGCCGCGAAGACTTCGTCGCTTACTCGACTTCTCAACCAGTTGTAGATGCGAACATCGCGGCAGGCATGCCGGTCAAGCAATTGGGCGAACCTGTCTTCAACGAGGTGTTAGCGGCGGCATTCGACAAAACCTCCAGCCTCCCAACAGACACCCTGCGCGCAGAAGTGGACAAGCTGTTCACCGAAATGCACAAAGACGGCAGATTATCCGAACTTTCGATCAAATGGTTCGACACTGACCTGACCCAGGGACTTGTCCCGTAACCAACTTTCCAAATAAAAGGGAAGCGGCATTAGCCGCTTCCCTTTCTCTTTACTTGCATGTCAGACACATGACAATCGGAATCTAGCACAACCCTACGAAGTATCATTTCACGGTCTGATGGAAACCTCAACAACAACCGCAAAATCGCAAGCCGATCTGCTCGTTGAAGCGCAGCAACGAAAACAGCGCCAGTTCCGCATGGGCGTCGGTGCAACGTGGGGAGTCTTGTTGCTTGTGCTCATTTTCCTTTTCAGCGGGAAAACGGTTTTGGGATTCGAAACGATCAAGCTAGATACCGAATTTATGCAGAAGAACATCGTCTTCATCGGCTCAGGCTTGAGCGAAACACTGCTCGTCTCGATCCTTTCGATTTCGCTCGCGATAGTGCTTGCCCTGCTCGCCGCACTAGGGCGGCTTTCAACATTTCCGCCGATTTTTGCGATCAGCACTTTCTATGTTTCATTAATTCGCGGCACGCCGCTTTATCTGCAGATATTTTTCTTTTTCCTTGCACTGCCTCAGTTAGGAATCGTTCTCAGCGGGCTGATGGCTGGCGTGCTGGCGCTCGGTCTCAACTACGGCGCCTACATGAGCGAGACGTTTCGCGCCGCGCTCTCCTCAGTGGGCAAGGGACAGCGCGAAGCCGCCACCGCGCTCGGCATGACACCCCTGCAAACAATGAGGCGGGTCATTCTCCCGCAGGCGCTTCGATTCGCCATCCCGCCGATGGGCAACGATTTTATTTCGATGACAAAAGATTCTTCTCTGGTCGCCGCAACGGGCTTCGTCCACGAAGTGATGTGGCGAGCGACCAAAGTAGGACGCGCGCAATTCAACAATCTCGAAGCCTTGTTGATGGCGGCGATCTTCTATTGGCTCATGACTCTTATCCTCACATTCTTCCAAACACGGCTGGAAGCGCGGCTCGCCAGAGGGGATCGCTGACATGGCGCCCATCGTGCGCGTTTCAAACCTCGATAAATATTTTGGGCGCTTACATGTTCTCAAAGACATCTCACTCGCTGTCCAACCGCGCGAAGTGGTTTGTCTTATCGGGCGAAGCGGCTCAGGGAAAAGCACCTTGTTGCGCTGTATCAACTTCCTTGAAGAACCGTCCGGCGGAAGCATTGAAGTGGATGGGCTGATCGTCCAAAGTCAGGGGCGCGGAAAAGCGCATCGTCAACTCGTTCACGACGTGCGGCTCAAGACCGGCATGGTATTTCAGGAATTCAATCTCTTCCCGCACATGACCGTACTCGAAAACGTCATCGAAGGACCTGTTACGGTCAAGAACACGAATCGCGACGAAGCCATCGCCCTCGCCGAGGAAAATCTCGACAGCGTCGGCATGTTGTTCAAAAAAGACGAATACCCCATGCGCCTCTCCGGCGGACAAAAACAACGCGTGGCAATTGCCCGCGCGCTCACCATGCAGCCGCGTGTCATGTTGTTCGATGAGCCCACATCCGCGCTCGATCCCGAACTCATCGGCGAAGTGTTGAACGTGATGAAAAAAGTCGCAAAGGACGGCATGACCATGCTTGTCGTCACGCACGAGATGGGTTTCGCGCGCGAAGTAGCCGACCGCGTGCTGGTGATGGGAGACGGCGAGATCATCGAAGAGGCAAAGCCATCCGCGTTATTCAGCAAGCCGAAAGACCCGCGCACAAAAGCGCTGATCGAACGCTATCGCACCGGGGGAAAATAATTTGCTGATCGCGATCACACGCGACGTCAGCCCGCGCTTCAACGAGTGCGAGATCACGCACATCGAACGCTCGCCCATTGACGTACACATTGCTCGCGCGCAACATCACACGTACGTGCAAGCCCTCAAAGAACTTGGGTGCGCTGTGCTGGAATTACCCGCAGAAGACGACTTGCCCGATTCGGTTTTCGTCGAAGATACAGCGGTCATCCTGCGCGACGTTGCGCTTCTCACCCGACCCGGGGCTGATTCGCGGAAACCTGAGACCGACTCTATCGCCTCGGCGCTCGCCCCCTACCGCGAGATCGTCCGCATTCAGCCTCCCGCCACCGTGGACGGAGGCGATGTCCTTGTACTCGGGAAGAAAATTTACGTTGGCATGTCTTCACGCAGCAGTCTCGATGCCGTAACGCAAATGAATAACTTGCTTGGCAAATATGGCTACGAAACGCAAGGCGTGGAATTACGCGATTGCCTGCATCTCAAGAGCGCCGTCACGCGCGTGGACGATGAAACTCTTCTCATCAACCGCAAGTGGGTAGATATTGAAAATTTTGAGGGGCGCAAATTAATTGATATTGATCCATCTGAACCGTTCGCGGCGAATTGTTTGCCGATCAACAACTCGATCATATACCCAACAGCCTTCCCTAAAACAACGTCAAGGCTTGAAGCAAGCGGCTATCAAGTGCAGCCTGTGAACGTGGATGAGTTGGCTAAAGCCGAGGGCGCGGTGACCTGTTGCAGTCTGATCGTTGTGTGACGACGAGTCCCCGTCAGCGTGTACGGGGATTATTTATTGCGACCAGCCTGCCCTGAGAATGAAGCGGGGATTTTCATCCGAATTCGCTTGTAAGATTTATACTTGGTGACGAACCTGTTCACCTTGTCTCGCGAGGAAGTTATGTTCACACGAATCTTTCCCATTCCCAAATTCGACGACGAAGAGTTGACGCGCTCCGCCTCTCAACTGAGGACGGTAACGCTCGCCATGCTCGGCGTGACCACAATCTATATTGTGGCATGGACGATACTCGTGCCGCAGTCCGCGCTTCTCAACATCTTTGCGCTGCCGATATATCCCCTCTGCTTCTGGTTGTTAAACCTCATTCAAAAAGGAAAGGTGAAACTCGCGGGGAGCGTGCTGGTGGCTGGCGTTTGGCTCATTCTTTTTTTCGCCGCGGCATTCAACGGCGGTGTGCTTTCGCCCGGATACAGCGGAATGTTCATCACGATCTTAGCCGCTGGAATTTTCATGGGGCGCGAATGGGCAAACAGGATCGCGCTGATCAGCGTGATTATCGGCGGCGCTTTTGTTGCGCTTGACCAAATGGGAATCGTGCAAGCGGTCAACGAGACTGCAAATCCAAAAGCGATGTGGATCGCGCAAGCGGTTTTCTTCTTCATCGCCGCAAACTTGCTTCAAATGGGCACAGAACGGATCGCAAACGCGTTGCAGCACGCGCAACATGAGGTCGAACAGCGGCGCAAAACAGAGGAGCGTTTACGCGAAGCGGAAAAACAATACCGCGAACTGGTCGAGCGGGTTCCCGCGGTGATCTACAGCGCGGAGCCGGGGCAGAACGGACGCTGGTTTTATGTGAGTCCGGGCATCCTATCGTTGAGCGGCTTCACCTCCGAAGAGTGGCTGAGTGACCCGCAACTCTGGTCCTCGCACCTCGACCCTGATGACCGCGAACGATTTATGGAAGGAGAGAAACAGGCGCTGGATGAAGGGCGGCAATTCAATATGGAGTATCGCTTCCGCAGAAAAGACAACTCGATCATCTGGGTGCGCGACGAAAGTTTGTATGTGACAGACGATTTGGCAAATGGAAAACAAATCGTGCAGGGATACATGCTCGACATCACCGAAAGCAAACTGGCGGAAGAAAAATTACGCGCCAATGAGGCTCTGCTTGCGACGACCATTGAAAATATCCCTTTCGATTTCTGGGTGTGCGACGAGAACGACCGCTACATCTTACAAAATCCCGTCTCGAAACGCATCGCGGGCGATCTCATCGGCAAAACCGTCGAAGAGTTGGATTTGCCGTCAGCGGTGATTAAATCTTACAAAGAACAACATCTGCGCATTCTTGGAGGGGAATCCATTCGAGAAGAAGAGACGCATGAACAAAACGGGAAATCGTACCACTTGATGATGATCGGCGCGCCGATTCGAGACGGCAAAGCGGTGCGCGGCTTTGTCGGCATGACCATTGACATGACCGAACAAAAAAAGACACAGGTGGCTCTGCGCGAAGCGGAATTGCTCTATCGCACCCTCGTCGAGCAGACTTCTGTCGTCATTTATCGCGATGAGGTGCAAGAGGGCGGACCTTCAATATATATTAGTCCGCAGATCGAGGATATGCTTGGCT
>JAXLVX010000050.1:0-22660 GCA_046328795.1 Anaerolineales bacterium
AAGATCACCGCGACCGAACTGAGAAAATCGCTCACCAGCGGAGCAACGTTGGTCAGCATCCACGGACCCGCGCCGAATAACAACGTCACAGAAAATAAAATGCCGAGGGCGATGACCAGATCGAGCCATGCGTGACGATCCGATTCGGAGGGCGTCATCGTACTGCTGACCGCGAAGGTGAGATAGAACCACAAATAGAAGTCGCTCACGCGCGGCAGGGCGGAGATTCCCAGCCAGAATAGGCTGAATTGCCCATTGCGAAACGTGTCCCAGAGGACGCGCATGTCGAGGCGGTAGACCGCCACATACGCCACGAGGACCGTCCCTGCGATGAGAGGCGCGGCTCCGATCAACGAATCGCGGACGATGTCGGCGCGGGCAGTCTCCACGTAGCCGAGTTGCAAACGTCCGTCGGGTAACGCGCGCGGAAAAATAGAGAAGCGTCCCGTCGGCACGCGCAGAATCTTCGCCATCAAAAAGTGACTGAGTTCGTGCAGGAAAACGCCCGGCAGAAAGATCAACGAAAAGATCCCCATCGTGAGCGCTGCGTCGCGGGTGAGGATGAGGAAGACGGCTTGAATCTCGCGATGCAAAAGCCGCTGAAGATAGATCAGCGGCACAAGCATCAAGACGAACCAGATAAAACCCGCGAGTTGGGTCATGTATCTTTATGTCGTTGCGAGGAGGGTTGAGGCGCGATAGCGCCGAAATCCCGACGAAGCAATCTCCTCTTAACAGGCAAATGCTACTGTCGGGAGATTGCTTCGTCGCTTCGCTCCTCGCAATGACATTATTGCGCCGCCTTCACGATCGCCACGAATTCATCGGCTTTCAAACTTGCGCCGCCGACGAGCGCGCCGTCAATTTCATTTTGCGAGAAAAATTCGGATGCGTTGGAGGCGGTCACCGATCCGCCATACAACACGCGAATGGATTGCGCGGCATTTTCATTGAACACATCGCTCAACGCGCGGCGGATCACCTGCCTCACCACCCCGTTGGCATTTTCTCCGCTGGAGGCTTTGCCTGTGCCGATCGCCCAGACCGGCTCATACGCAACGACGATGCGCGACGCGCTAGCCGAGTCAATGCCCGCGAACCCAAGCTTGATCTGGCGCGAGACAACCTCCCCCGTCCGACCTGATTCGTATTCGTCCAGAGTCTCGCCGACGCAGACGATGGGAATGAGTCCCGCTTTCATCGCCGCGCGGAGTTTGCGATTCACGGTTTCATCGGTCTCGCCGAAATATGCGCGGCGCTCCGAGTGACCGATGATCACGTAGCCGCAAAATTCCTTCACCATGTTCGGCGCGAGTTCGCCGGTGAACGCGCCCTTCTCTTCCCAGTGCATGTTCTGCGCGCCGAGTCCAATCTCTGTGCCAGCCAACGCGGAGGCGACAACAGGAATCGAAGTGGACGGCGGACACAACACCTTCTCCACGCCCGCGATCTCGCGCAATGGATTCAGCATCGCCGCGACCAACTCACGCGCTTCGGCAGAGGTCTTGTTCATCTTCCAATTACCGGCAACAAAGGGTTTTCGATTGGTCATAGTTTTTTACTTCTCCCAATAAGCATAATGTCACCCTGAGGGAGCGCAGTTTGCGACCGAAGGGTCTCTTTGTCGGCACGGTAGAGATTCTTCGCTTCGCTCAGAATGACATATAGCATAAATTTATGGAAGCGTCTGTATGATCTTTTCGGCGAACGCCCGCACCCACGACGGCGCGGAGAGGTCAGCCATCAAACCGTTCAAGATGATTCGCGCTTCGTTCGGTTTATCGGTCAGTGAAGCGATCTCGGCTTCGAGCAAAAACGCTTCGGGCATATTCGGCGCAAGCCGCTTGACTTGATTCAAGTACGTGTTCGCCTCGTCAATGCGCCCCAAATAAAACGCGTTGCGCGCCTGCGCGATCAACGAGATGGGCTGGTCTGCCAACGCAAGTTTATCGAACGGTAGAACAATTGACGCATCCGCTAATTCCGAGCCTTTATACACCGCCTCATGAAACGGCGTTTTGAGCGAGTCTGGTACTTCGCCAACGCCATACGTTTTCACAGGCTGAAAATACATCGCCGCCGCAGGAAGCCAGCCTTCGATCGCCGCAAACTTTTCGCCCGCTTGCACATAAAACGCTTCGTTATCGGTCCCAACGAGAGCGATCACTTTCTGCAAAGTTTCGTAAGATGCGCGGGGCATCTTCGCGCTCCAATACGCGAGAGAAAGTTCCAATTGCGCATCGGGGTTGTTCGGGTCCGCTTTCACTTTTTGCTGCGCAGCAAGAACCTCAGGCGGCATATTGGGTTGCTTGGGCAATGTCGGCAACACCGTCGGCGCGACCTCGCTGGCAACAACATCTGTTGCGCGGACTTCGGCTGTCGCGGTAGTTGATTGCTGGCGTTGATTCAAAAACGACGCAAACAGACGATTCTGACGGACGATGAACAATCCGCCCAAACAAAGCGCGACCAATACGATGACTCCCACCCAGACGAACGACGACCGCTTCTTCTCGACCTTTGGGGCTGGCGCAGCCACCTCAGCCTTCGCCGCCATTTTAGTCGCCTCCGCCGCAGACTTCACGCGCGTCTGCTCCGGCGGGATGACCGATTTAGCGATCGTCACCGACGTCCCCTTCATCGGCACGCCCGACTCGCGCCACGCTCCTTTAAATGCAGCGACCAGATCAGCCACGCTTGCATAACGGTCTGGTCGTTCTTTCGCGAGCGCCTTCAACAACACACGTTGAACAGGTTCAGGCACATTCGGGTTGATGGATTGCGGAAGCGGCAGAGGCGTGTAAATGTGATCGTGGATGATGGAGAATGGCGTATCCGCGCTGAACGGGACTTGTCCCACCACCATTTCGTACAACATCACCGCGAACGAATAAATATCCGTGCCATCGTCGAGGTCTTTCTTGCCCATCGCCTGCTCAGGCGAAATATATTGCGGTGTGCCCATGATCATATCGGACGAAAGAGTTGATTCGCCCGATTGCGCGATGCGAGCCAAGCCGAAATCCGCGAGATACATCTCGCCGTCTTTCGCCACCAACACGTTCGACGGTTTGATATCGCGGTGGAGGATTCCCTGCTTGTGCGCGTACGCCAACGCAGAGCCGACACTGTCAACAACTTTTTCGATTTCATCGGATGTAAGCGGACCTTGATTGAGCCGCGCTTTGAGCGTATCCCCCTCGATAAATTTCATGATGAGATACGGTCTGCCCTCGTGTTGGGCATAATCATAGACCGGGACGATATGCGGATGTTCGAGTTTCGCAACCACCCGCGCCTCGCGTTGAAACCGCGCCGAGAATGTCGCGTCCTCGCCAAACGCCGCGTGCAAGGCTTTGAGCGCAACATAGCGATCCAATGAGGCGTGATAGGCTTTGTACACGGTCGCCATGCCGCCCTGCCCCAACTGTTCGATGATCTTGTACGGTCCGACGTTATCGCCGACGTTGAAAGACATTCATTGCTCCGATGAGTTTTGTTTAGGCATGTCATTCTGAGCGAAGCGAAGAATCTCTGACGCTGTCGTAGAGACCCTTCGCTATCGCTCAGGGTGACATTGATAAAAAATAGAAACCCCGCCAGGTCTTTGAGACCCAGGAGGTTTTGTAAACCACTTTATCCATCAACGCCGCGACGCCGGCAATTCTTCTCCAAAATTTAGCGACGCACCGCCGCCGCGGACACGTGAGTCATCTGTTTGGCGACGCCCGCTTTCTTGACCGCGCTCGCCGAAAGAGTCGCCGCCGCCGATCACGGTGACCGCTTTGGATCTCGCCAACATCCGCGCGAGGGCAACGTCCCTTCGGCGAACTTCGGCATTTCGAAGACGCCCACGGCTCCATTCCAGACAATCAACTTGGCTCCGTCAACGCGGCTTGATACACGCCGACAGTTTTTGACCCCACATCCAACATGCGCCAGCCCGCAGGGATTTTAGCCACGTCAACGACTTGCGTGTTCGCGTCTTCGGCGAATTTATCCGCGATGACCGCGTCTACGGGAAGGATCAATTTTTCGCCAGACTTCGCCATGATCGCCTTCGCAGTTTCCGGGCGACGATTCACGAGGCTGTCTTGCATGTTCAGTCCCTGCGCGGCGAGGAAGGCATTTGCCATGCCTCCGCCGATGATGGTTTGTCGCATTTCGCGAGCAGAGTTTCGACGACGAGAATCTTGTCGCTGATCTTTGCGCCGCCGAGAATCGTAATGTAAGGATGTTCGGGATTCGCAACCGCTCGACCGAGGTATTCGAGTTCCTGTTCCATCAAGAAGCCAGAAACCGCAGGGAGAAATCTCGCCACGCCTTCGGTGGAGGCATGAGCGCGATGCGCCGAGCCGAACGCGTCGTTCACAAATACTTCACCGAGCGACGCAAGTTGTTTGGCGAAGTCGAGATCGTTCTTTTCTTCTTCCGCGTGGAAGCGCGTGTTCTCAAGTATCAACACGTCGCCGGGCTTGAGTTCTTTCGCCATCTTTTCAACTTCAGCGCCTACGCAATCGGGCGCCATTTGGACGGGACGCGCCAGAAGCGTGGATAAAACCTCCGCCGCCGCACGCAGGCTGAACTGAGAATCCGAAGCGGATTTGGGTCGCCCTAAGTGACTCATCAAAATGATTGACGCGCCTTGATCCAAACAATATTGAATCGTCGGCAGCGCGGCGCGGATGCGTTTGTCGTCGGTCACTTTGCCGTCTGCCATCGGCACGTTGAAATCCACGCGCATCAACACGCGTTTGTTTTTGAGGTCAATATCTTTTACGGTTTTTTTGTTCATGGGTATTCAAAAAAACCTTGCGAAGGTTGAGAACCTTCGCAAGGTTTTCGCTTTATAGAGATTTCGCCATCATCGCGGCAAGGTCGGCGGTGCGGCAGGCATAGCCCCATTCATTGTCGTACCACGCCACCACTTTGACCATGTTGCCGAGGACGATCGTATCCATGGCGCTGAACACGGACGAGTACGTGGTGCCGCGCAGGTCGGTGGAGACCAGCGGCTCATCGGTCACATCGAGAACGCCTTCCATGGGACCGCGCGCATATTCGACCATCGCCGCGCGGATATCGTCGGCGGAGGCTTCTTTGTTCAACACGGCAGTGAAGTCAACAACAGACACCGTGGGAGTAGGCACGCGGAACGCCATGCCAGTAAATTTGCCTTTGAGTTCGGGGATGACGAGACCCACCGCCTTTGCCGCGCCTGTTGCGGACGGAACGATATTCTGCGCCGCGGCGCGCGCATCGCGCACATCCTTCGCGCCGAGGTCTTGCAGTTTCTGCGAGTTGGTATACGCGTGTATGGTCGTAAGAAAACCTTTGTCAATCCCGAATTTGTCGTTGAGAACTTTGGCGACGGGAGCAAGCCCGTTCGTGGTGCAGGATGCGTTGGAAACGATGTTGTGTTTCTTCGGATCATATTTGTCGTCGTTGACGCCTAGCACAACGGTGATGTCTTCATTTTTCGCGGGAGCCGAAATAATAACTTTCTTCGCGCCGCCCGATTCGATGTGCGCTTTTGCCTTGGTCGCGTCGGTGAAAAAGCCCGTCGACTCGATCACGATCTCCACGCCCATCTCTTTCCATTTGATGTTCGCGGGGTCTTTCTCGGCAGTGACCTTGATGGTCTTGCCGTCAATGACGAGGTTACCGTCCTTGACCTCAACCGTACCGGGATATTGACCGTAGGTTGAGTCATATTTCAACAAGTGCGCGTTGGTCGCCGCGTCGAACAAATCATTCACCGCAACCACTTCGATCTCGCTGGGATGTCTCTCTTTGATCGTGCGATAGACAAGCCGTCCGATGCGCCCAAATCCGTTGATACCGATTTTTACTGTCATTTCATTCCTCCGAAATTATTTTTTTGAATACAACTATCGCCATTTTATCACGGAGATTTTTTCAAACACCGTGACGAAAGTCATCTGTTCGATGTGAATTACTCCAACGGACCCGTGTACTCGTCCATCACTTCGATCAATGCGCTTGTAAGTTTCATCGAATCATGCCGCCATGGTTGGCTTTCGCTGGTCAGGTCTGTGCAAAACGTGCGCGGGTCGGCGAGGATTTTTTCATCCGCGATCACCCATTGCGAGCCTTCGTTCAATTGCCCGGTGTAATTCGAATTGCACAACACCACGTCGAACACGCGCTCGCCCACATGCTCCTCCAACGCGCGGACGTGATCGTAGCACGAGAACAGATCGGTTTCGCCGGTCTGCGTGGCGAGATTGCACACGTACACTGTCACCGCGCGGCTCGAACGGATCGCGCCGAGCAAATCTTGCACAAGCAGGTTAGGCAACAGGCTAGTGTACAAACTTCCCGGGCCGACGACGATCATATCCGCATTCAGGATCGCTTTCAACACTGGCGGATACGCAGGCGCGTCGTTCGGCTCCAACCAGACGCGGCGAATCTGTCCCGCCATCTGCGGGATGCGGCTCTCCCCCTCCACGCGTACTTGATTGACCGTGTGAGGCAGTTGCATATCGGCGACGAGTTTCACATTATGAAGTGTGGATGGAAGCACGCGTCCGCTTACGGATAACACCTTGCCCGATTCTGCCACCGCGCCTTCGAAACTCCCGCGTGATGTCTGCCAATCGCGGTGATGAATAAATTTCCGAAGGAATGTCCGCTCAGGTCGCCCACACCGCTAAAGCGATATTGGAACAATTGCGTGAGCATCTGCTCGTCGTTCGAGAGCGCGGCAAGACAGTTGCGAATGTCGCCCGGCGGCAGAATCCCGAAGTCCGCGCGGAGGCGGCCCGATGATCCGCCGTCGTCTGCGACCGTGACGACCGCAGTCAAATTCCGCGTGTATTCTTTCAATCCGCGCAGAAGATTCGACAGCCCATGCCCGCCGCCAATGGCGACGATTCGAGGTCCGCGTTTGCGGCGGCGATAGTCGGTCAGATCGTCTAACAAGACGCGCCCCGTGCGAAGGTACGGGCGAAGAAGCGAACGGTTGAGTCGCACGATGCCGTATCCCACCAGCCAAACGCCGATGCCACCGAAGGTCACAATGCGCACGATGCGCGGCAGGAATCGCAGAGACGCATACGATAGGATGGCGAGGAGAGTCTCGTTGGTCGAATCGGTGCGATAGAGATCGAGCAGGAACATGGCAAGCCCCACGCCCAGCAACGTGATGCCCGCCATGATGAAGAGGAACCAGCGTTTGATTCCCAGCCCCGGCGTAAACCAGCGGGCGATCTCTCGAAACTCGTCGAGCCAGTGCGAAAGCCGTGAACTTTTATTGTTCGGCATGAAATGAGTGTAGCAGGGATAGGATGCATAGTCAAACCCACCCCCACCGCCTTCGGCACCTCCCCCAAAATCCGACGAACCCCAGTCGGATTTTGGGGGAGGACGGGAGGGGGCGTTATAATGGCGACCATGTCGCTCACAATTGCCGTTGATCTAGGCGGGACGCACATACGAACCGCTTCATATAATCCCGATAGCATCACACCTGTCGCGCATTTCCGCACGCGCACCAATGCTCACGAGCCCGGCGTGTTTGACCGGCTCGTGCAAGCGATCGAAAGCGTGTGGAATGATGACGTCACATCCATGGGTATTGCCTCGCCCGGTCCGCTCGACCCGTACACTGGAACCATCCTCGCCACTCCGAACATCCCCGAATGGAAAAATTTTCCGCTGGCGCAAAAACTCTCCGCGCGATTCGGCGTGCCGGTGCATCTCGACAACGACGCGAACATGGCGGGCTTCGGCGAATGGACGTTCGGCGCGGGCAAAGGTCATCACAACCTCGTGTATCTCACAATCAGCACGGGCGTCGGCGGCGGCGTGATCTGCAACGACGCCCTCCTGCAAGGCTTTCACGGGCTCGCCACCGAACTCGGTCACATGATCATTGACCCGAACGGTCCGCCATGCGGATGCGGCAAACATGGACACGTGGAATCATTTTCATCGGGGACTGCCATCGCGCGATACACCACCGAGCAAATTCAAGCGGGACAAAAGACATCGCTTCAACTCGACGGGGGTCCTTCGTCTCCGCTCAGGACAAGTTTGACCGCCAAGCAGATAGCGGATGCGGCGCTTGCGGGCGACTCGCTCGCTATTTCAGCCTTCGCGCGCGCGGGATATTATCTCGGCATTGCCGTCGCTAATTATCTCGCCATCTTTGATCCATCCATTGTGATCTTCGGCGGCGGCGTCTCACAAGTGGGCGATCTGTTATTCAAGCCATTTGAAAAAAGTTTGCACGAGCATACGTTTCATCCGCATTATTTGGATAATTTAGTTATCACAAAAGCCGCGCTCGGCGACGATGTGGGTTTATTGGGTGCGCTCGCGTGGGCGCGATTCAAACGCAACAACGAATCAACGAGGGCGGAATGAGAAACAGGATCTGCGTGATCGTCCCTTTGTGGCTGATCACAAAATGGTGGACCGCGGACAGGGATGCGATAAAAGTATCCGCTTGCAACTCAGGTTGACCTGAGTTCGAATCGTTGCTTTTATCCAAAAAATATGTCATTGCGAGTCTTCGAGAAGCAATCCCCTGCACGATGACGAAGATTGCTTCGTCGCCAAGAACAAAAGCGCTCCTCGCAATGACATGAAGACAATCAAGGAGTTCGTAATGAAAAAATTGAATTTGCCGGGACCAAAATCTCAGGCATTGCTTGACCGCGACGCGAAAGTGATTTCGGCGTCGTATCCGCGCGCGTATCCGCTGGTGATGGATCACGGCAAAGGCGTGGAAGTGTGGGACGCCGACGGCAACCGCTTCATTGACATGATGGCGGGCATCGCCGTCCTTTCGACAGGACATTCGCATCCGAAAGTTGTGAAAGCCGTGCAAGGCGCGGCGGAGAAGTTCTTGCACATCTCGTCCGATTTTTATCACGAGGGCTGGGTGCGCCTCAGCGAAAAATTAGACGAGATCGCCCCGTTCGAAGAAAACGCAAAAACATTTTTGACGAATTCGGGAACCGAAGCGATCGAGACCGCGATCAAACTCGCGCGATACCACACCAAACGACAGAACTTCATCGGGTTCTCCGGCGCGTTCCACGGGCGCACGATGGGAGCGGTATCGTTCACCGCGAGCAAACCCGCGTACCATCGCGGATTTTATCCATTGATGCCGGGCGTCACGCACGCCCCCTACCCCAATGAATACCGCCCGGTTTTGCAACGCAAGCCCGGCGAGGATTACGGCGAGACTTGCGTTCGTTATATCGAAGAGGAAATTTTCCGCAATGTGCCGGGCGAGGAAGTGGCGGGCATTTTGCTCGAGCCGATCCAAGGCGAGGGCGGCTATATCGTCCCACCGGATGGCTTCTTCCCCGCGCTGAGGAAGTTGTGCGATAAATATGGAATCCTGCTGATCGTGGATGAAGTGCAAAGCGGCGTGGGGCGCACCGGCAAATGGTGGGCTGTGGAGCACTTCGGCGTGGAGCCGGATATCGTCGCTTCGGCGAAAGGGATCGCATCGGGTCTTCCGCTGGGCGCGTGCATCGCCCGCGAATCGGTGATGACGTGGACCAAAGGAGCGCACGGTAACACCTACGGCGGCAACCCCATCGCCTGCGCCGCATCGCTCGCCACGCTCGAACTGATCGAGGAAAGTTATCTCGCCAACGCGGCGGAGGTCGGTCAATACACCATGGACGCGCTGGAGGAAATTCAAGCGCGGCACATATCCATTGGCGCAGTGCGCGGCAAAGGCTTGATGATCGGCGTGGAATTTGTGAAGGATAAGAACACAAAAGAGCCGAATGAAGAGATCCGCAATGTGATCGAACATACCGCGTTCGAATATGGCTTGCTCACGCTCGGATGCGGCAAGTCAACCATGCGCTTTGCGCCGCCGCTGTGCATCACCAAAAAAGAAGTGGATGAAGGCTTGGGAATCTTCGAGGAAGCGGTGACAATGGCAGAGAAGGAACAGGGGTTGAGGTAAACAGTCGTTTCGGCGGCAGTTGTACTACTGCAACGGCGAATCCGTCCAGCGCGATTTGCCAAGCAAATCGAACTGTTGGACATCCAAAGAAAGAAATAACAACGGGCTTGCTTCAAGGTGATTTGAAGCGAGCCTGTTGCATTTTATTCACTTTATGTAATTGTAAAATCATAAATTTCATCCTCTCCCCAACACGGAGATTGCTTCGCCACCAAAGACCAAGAGCGGCGGCTCGCAACGACATGCATATTTTCAAGGTTATAATTGAAATATGAAGAAGCTAAGACCCCGAGTGCGCGCGCTGAAACTTGCCCGTGAAGTCCGCAAGCGGCTGGCAAATGAACTTGGTCAACCCGTTGAAGTGATTTTGTTCGGCTCGCAAGCACGCGGCGACGCGACGAAAGAATCGGACATTGACCTGCTGGTGATCCTGCCGACAATTGACACGCGGACCACGCGCCTCGCCTCAAAGATCGGCTGGGAGGTCGGCTTCGACGCGGGGCGCGTGATCTCAGTTATCCCTGACACCAAAGAACAGATGAAGCGTTTCGCCTTCCTGCCTTTTTATCGCGCTATCAAGACCGAGGGGATCGCGGTATGAAGAAAGGGAAATCTTACAAGAAAGACCTGATTCAATATCGTCTAGACTCTGCGCAGGAAATGTTACGAGACGCGCAAGTATTGAGGCAAAACGGCGGCAGCCCGGTGAGCATTGTGAATCGGGCCTATTATTCGGTCTTTTATGCCGCGCTGGCATTGCTGGTGACAGAAGATGTGGAACCGAACAAACACGCAGGCGTACTGTCAAAGTTTGACGAGTTATTCGTTCGGCAGGGAATCTTCTCAAAGGAAATGAGTCGGATTCTTCATCACGCCTTTGATATGCGACAAGCGGGCGATTATCAGAAATCCAAAGTGATCACTGAAGAACAGGCGATATATGTTTTGAGTTCGGCTGAAGAGTTCGTTCGCGTGATCACGAAAAGACTTTTGGAAGATTGAGTATTTTCCTCTGCGCCGCTGTGCATCACTAAAAAAGAAGTGGACGAAGGCTTGGGGATCTTCGAGGAAGCGGTGACAATGGTGGAGAAGGAGCAGGGGTTGAGGTAGAACGTCTTATCGTAAATCAAAAAGGGACACAGGTTTTGCCTGTGTCCCTTTTTGATTCGGCAGTTACGTGGGGGACTCAAATTCCAGATCGCAAAAAGTTCCGGTGACCCAAAAAGTAAAGCCGATAGATTCCAGAATCTCAAAGAATCCATCGGACTTCAGCTCTTCCCAATACCACGCCGGCATTTCATCGGAATCAAGATATTCGCCGTCAGCATAAACATCAAACGAATACCACAGAACCTCATCCTCCGCGCAGGCGATCTTGTTGGATCCATTCGGCGCAGGCACTTTGGCATAGAAGGTCTGCCCTGCCACATACAGCGTTATCTCTTCGCCGGCGTATTTACCGGGCACATGGCATACCACTCTGCCGGTTTCTTCATCTTTGAGGGTGCACTCCACCGGATGGTCATCTGAATTGACGAACATACTGGCGCCCTTCAACTCGTCTTGCGTTACGCCCGGCAGGTAGATTACAACCGACGAACTTGCCGCATTGGCTGTGCCGACGTTCACTCCTAACGCTGTCGCCATGACCGCTGCAACCATTATTAACATAAATGCTTTCTTCATATTTATCAATCTCCTTTGATAGCAATGTCTTTGATCGCTAACAAGACCGCCTCCATTCAGATTGGATACAAAAATCCAGCGTAGAAAACCTTGCAGGTTTGTTGGGAGCGTCTACCTGGAGACTTTTTCTTCATTAGTGAATAGACACAAGAAACAAACACGCCCCGAAAATTCGGGGCGTGTTCTTTGCTTTCTATGTGATCGTTATTTATCCGCTTCCACCTTCACCAGAACCGCTCGCACCACCACGCGCTTGCGATAGGTATTTGTCTTCTCGTCGTATTCTTTGCAGGTGATGAATGTGAGCCAAGCCTTCTCTTCGTGCTTGAACACGGATGAATCGGTCGGGCTGACAGTCTTGTTCTCGCGGATCTCATACGTGTATTTCTGTCCGTTCGCATGGACAATGATCGTGTCGCCGTATTTCAACTGGCTCAGGTTGGTGAACGGACCCGGCAAGCCGTTGGAGAGGGTCACATGACCGGTGATCACGCTGTTCCCGCTCCATGTGGGATAGGCGCTTCCTTCCAACCATCCGGCTTGTTTGCCCAACCATGCGACGTTCCAACTTCCATTTCTCAGCGGCACGCCGACAATGGACGTTTTTATTCCGAGGGACGGAATCTCGAACCAGATATTCCCGGCGAGCGAGTCGTACGATTCAAACGGCACATTGCTCAGATCCGTTTTCACGTTGGGGGCGAAGCCGGTATCCGGCGCGCGCGCTCCGGCTGGGATACCTCCGCCTCCGCCGCCTGCGGGCGCTCCCAGCACAAGAGTCGAACTCGCGCCGTACACGTTGATCGGACTGCCCGGATCGTAGTCGCGCTCGGTGGAAAAGATATTCGCGTTCTGTTGTCCCGGCGGGTTACCCGGAGGGCTGGGCGGAACACCGGGCAAACTTGTCCATGCTACATCGGCAACATTGGTGGCGGGGATCGCAAGCACGGTCACGTCAAAAGTGATCTGTCCATTTCCCGCGCCAAGCGCAAAATTATTCCATGTGGCTTGGATGGTACGCGTGCCGGGCGTATAGGTGCAGGTCGTTGCAGGCTGGGCGCCAACGTTGCAATTCAACGTTGCAGGAACAAAATCTAACTCAATCGGAAGCACGTCTGTCACAACGAGATCGTACGCGTCGGTTTGACTCGCGCCTGTGTGTTGGATGGTTAACGTCAGCGTGATCACCGAGCCAACCGAGACAACCGACGTACTGCTTGTCTTTTGGATGGAAACATCCGGCTCTACGATAGTGACAGTGGTCGAAACGGGCGGAAGTGTGCCGGCGCTCGAACTCCACACCGCGCTGTTGTCGAGGCTAACGCCTGAGACGTTTGCGGCGCTATCCAATACCACCGCGCGATAGTCAATCGTCAACGATTGAGGCGCGCCGAGGTTGGTCAGAGTCCCGAAGTTGAACGTGACGCGGCGTCCGACATCTGTAGTTGTGCCTCCGCCCGCGTCATCCACGGTGGGACCGGCGCAAACGGCTGGGAAGCCTCCGGCCACATCCGTCGTCAGGGTTCCAGCGTTGATCGCCGTGCAGTCCATGAAGGAAAGCCCTTGCTCCATGGTGTCAACGAGTTGGGCGGTGGTAAACGTTCCAGTCGGGATCGTGACAACGACTCGATACGTTACGATCTCGCCGATTGCAACATTTGGATCGGTAGTGAAGGCTTGATTGCTCGAAAGCAATGATTTCGTGATCGCGCCGCTCGAGGTTTGGACAAAACCAAAATCCACTGTGGGGTTATGCGTTGTCCCGTTGTTTTGCGTGACCGTATTATTGCCAGCCGCGCCGACAAATCCGGGCGTCAGCGTCACAACCGCGCTGGAGACTTGACCCGAACCAACGCCATCTCCGTTATCGTTGTTATCCGTGTTCGTATTCGGATTGTCGTTATCTGTCTGATCGGCAGTATCAATTGTGCTTTGATAACCAGCGGGCGGCGTTACGCGCACAATGTAATCGCCTGCTGGTAAACCGCTGAATTGATAAGTTCCGCCCGCGCCGGTAGTTATGCCCGTTGCGTTGTCGTCGGCTGTGCCGAGAATTCCATCGGGTCCAACCAGAATTTGTGTGCCATTGGACGAATACAACGTCACCACCGCCCCAACGAGAGGCGTGTCGGTTCCAGAGGTATACAGACCGTCGTTATCCACATCTTCAAAGATCTGATTCCCAAGTTGTTGACGATAGAATCCAAAGTCTACCGTGCGGTTCGAGTGATCGTCAGCCGCTTCGCCAGCTTGCGAACCGGGCAGTGGATCATCGTCATTCGTCGGCTCGATTCCAAGAGGTCCTAACGTAACAACCTGGCTTAGCACTGCGCCATTGAATGTTCCGGGAGCAGTTTGTAACGTACCGTTATCATCGGTATCGTCATCGTCATTTGGGGCATCCGCCAGAGTTTCGAGAATGCCGCCTGCAGGGCTGATGGTTGTGGCGCTGCTCCAATACCCAACGAGGGCATCGTCGGAACCATCATTCGTGAAGTTATCGGCAATGATCACCACGATGTAATCGCCAGCAGGGAGATTGTCGAAACGGTAATATCCACCGCCGGCAGTTGTCGTAGTTTGCAATGCCGCACCGATTGGAACGCCTCCTGCTGCCGCATAAAGTTCCACAACAACACCATCCACGCCTTCTTCGGGAACGCCGAGGACATCGCGGAAGCTGTCGTTATTCGTATCAAACCAGACGCGGTTGCCAAGGCTGTATGGAGGCGTCACGATTCCGAAGTCTACGCGCGGTTCGTTCGTGACTCCCGTCGCGTTGACAGAATTCGCTTCGGCGCCCGGGCGTCAGCGTCACCCCATTTGTGTGCGCACATCGCCGCCCGCGCCCAGAGTACCGTTCACCGACCAAGCGTCGTCGCTATCGGTTGTGTCCGCATCTGCATCGAGCGGAGGCAGCTGTTCGTAAGGATTGCCCGCACCGCCGGTGCTTGAGGTTGTCCCTTCGAGAATTCCGTTAGAGCCGAAATCAGTCGCATCAATCTGCACGATGTAATCGCCAGCCGGTAAACCGGTGAACGAATAATCGCCATTGCCGAGAGTTGTTGTTGTCGCAAGTACTGTGCTTCCATCGCCGGAAAGCAAATGCACAGTAACGCCATTGATGCCAAATTCTCCGGCATCAAGCAAGCCGTTATCGTTGATATCTGCCCAGACTTGATTGCCGAGGGTCATGGTGTAGAAACCGAAGTCAACGGTCATGTTGGCGCGGTTATCTACTGTGCCTTGACCGGTAACAGACAAGTCGGTTTCACCTGTCGGCTCAGATGAGCCCGGTCCCAACGTGACCGCGGTGGCGGCGACATAATTAATCGTATTGACAACCGTGAACGTGGTCACACCGTTATCGTCACTGTCGTCTACATCAGTATCGGGATCGTTGGCAATTACGGCGGTGGCGTCTGTGATCGTACCGTTCATGGCTCTGGAAGTTGAACTACTCCAATATCCGACCAACGCATCCGTTGTTCCGCCTACGGTAAAGTTATCATTAGGAAGCAAGACAACATAATCACCCGC
Organism: Anaerolineales bacterium; assembly: GCA_046328795.1. Classification (GTDB taxonomy): domain Bacteria; phylum Chloroflexota; class Anaerolineae; order Anaerolineales; family Villigracilaceae; genus Defluviilinea. The sequence goes on from JAXLVX010000050.1 coordinate 15,191, forward strand.
GAGAAGTCCATCGAAGCGATAATATCCGTCTGGATCGGTCGTTTGGAACGATAAGAATGTATCACCGGCATCCCACACGCCCGGCGTTGCCCCGTTGTCCTGATACAACTCCACACGGACGCCAGTAATACCCACCTCCGCGCCGTCAATCGTCGCGCTGTTATTGGTATCAAACCAGACACGGTTGCCGAGGCTGTAGGATGGCACAAAGCCGAAGTCCACCGTCATGTTCGCATTCGCATCCGGCGCGCCTTGACCGTTCGGCGCGTCTTCGTTCAACGGTTCAGTGGGACCCGGTGGACCAAGTTCAACCGTGCCGCTGCGAATCCCGTTGGCTAAATCCGGCGTTGTGCCGATGCCGTTATCATTAAGATCAACATCGAGATTTGGGTTGGCTTCATCCACCGAACTGCTGGCGAGACCGAATAGCGGATTACCCGTGTTGAAATTTGACGCGGCGATCTCAACGATATATCTTCCGGCGGGCAGGCCGTCGAAGCGATAGTATCCGGTCGTATCTGTGGTTACCGGAAGCGCAACTGCAGGACCATCCGGCGCGCCGTTGTTGTCGGTATCTGAATAGAGGTTGACAACTACACTGGCAACACCCAATTCGCCGCCGTCTTGGATGCCGTTATTTGAGACGCCTCCGCCGGTTCCATCATCCAGCCAGACACGGTTGCCCAAACTATACGTGCCGGTAAATCCAAAATCAAAGGTGTGATCGTTGTTCCCCGCCGGGCCTGTCGTGATGGTAATCACTGCGTCATCACCAACATACGACGCGTCCGAATCGCGCTGGTCTGCATCCGTGTTAGGCGGGCTCAACACGAAACCCGCAAGAGGGGCTTGCTGACCTCCGCCCTGCGCGTTGGGAATCCGAATTTCGTACGATTCGTTCGGATTCAGATCGGTCAGCCCGTATATTTGGCTGGCGGTTGAACCTGTAGAGCCGGGCCGCGAACTAAAGTAATAATTTCCATTCACATCTGTAGTTGCTGTGGCACCGGGAACAGGAACGCCGTTTTGATACAGTTGGACAATCACGCCGGCGATCGGATTTTCACCCGCATCTTGAACGCCATCGCCGTCATCATCCTGCCAGATGCGGTTGCCGATCTCAATGGGCGCGCTGTAACAGAATCCTTCCACATCGCCGATGCCTGCGGCTTTACCGAAACGGCTTGCATTGTCGGTTCGCCCAAAGATCTCATAGGCGCGCGTACGCGTTCCGTCAGCGTTGCTAAACCACGAAATACCACCAGAGCGGATGGCAAACGGGTCAAACACCGACGTCACAACCTCGTCTGTTCCGGGGACGAGAACCAGCCCGCCCAGCGTAACTTCATTATGTGTGCCGCCATTCAACGCGGCGGAGGGAGGATACATATCCTGCCAGTAATATTCGCCCCCGCCGGGTCCTTGCGCTGGAGCGCTTCCAGCGCCGCCAGTGGTGACGCCTCCGCAAGTGGCGTTGTTTTCCAAAACGTAACCGCCTCCCCCGTTCGAGCACGCGCGCAGCATATCGCCTGCCGAGGTGCCCTCGAAGGTTGCGCCAGCCGCGATCGTGACCGGCGTCACGGCATAACCGTTGGTAAAGTCATAGAAGTTAAAGGAAGTTGTCGTAGCGGAAGTGGAAAAGTTAACTTCACCTGTTTGGTGACCGGCTCGATCCATGAGTCCCAGAACCATGTCGCCATCCGTATCAAATTCAATATCCGAAAGGATCGGTTGTGGATAAATGATCTGATTGTTATACCCAAGCAGAGGTGTGCCGGTTGCGGCGGCTGTGTCTCGACAACCGTTCAAATTATCCAGACAGACAAGGGATGTAAATACTGTTGACCACGGGCGCCATTCCGCCGGGTAGCCCGGCACATCTGCGCTGACCACTCCGCGCGAGTAGTCTAAGGGGAAATCAAAAACCGGCGTCCATATTCCTGGACCGGCTTCAGGGGTCCGAATTATATAAGCATGTAAATCAGCAACGTTTTGCGTGCTTTCCGCAGAACACACTACGCCAACATACACATTCCCTTGATAGACCTCCACCGCCCACGGACGAACATTGACATCAGGGTCTAACGCCGGACCCGCCGGACAACCCGGCGTTTGAGCCAGCGTGATCGGGGTTGCGGTGGCAAACCCGGTGGGAGCGCCCACAGCCGGGATGATGATCGAATATAGAGTTCGATCGGTCAGGTTGACCAGCCATAAAGTATTGTCATCCGCGCCGATGTCCATATCCCCGATGGATTCTTTTCCGACAGCATCCCACGCAGCCGGATCGTTATTCGGTTGCGTTGAAATTGCCGGCAAAAGCCGAGCCGTATCGTCCAACGGACCATCGTCTATGCCCGCAAAACTGTCAATATCAACATAACTCGCTACGCTCACCTGCGCCCCTGTGGCCGGGTTCACTACGATCTTATAAATTCCGCCTCCCCCCAGAGGACCAAACCCCGCATGTCTTTTTGCCAACGCGCTCGCGAAAACCGTATTCGTTTCGCGCTGATATGCCAGACCCCACGTAGCGCCGATTTGAACGCCTGTTGCGAGAGACTGCGTGACCGCGTTGTCGGCGCGACCGTATGCTGAATATGGGATCGAATACAGTACAGATGCCGTCCCTGCGGTACTGCCGGCCGCTAAAGGATCGCCGTTTATGTAACAAGGCATTACAAGGAATGGATTGTTCTGGCAATATTCATCCGGCTTCGATAGCCCCATATCCACACCTGCCGCGGGGCTGGTAACAAATTGAACCGTTGTCCCCGAGTCCCGCCCAAACGCACCTGGGCGCAAACTCGATGGGATGTTTGTAAACTCGAGGCGTAATTGCGTGCCATCGGCAAACGCCAAGCCGCTGAATGTATAGTTCCCATTCGCATCGGTAAGAACAGGCACATCCACAACGTTCCCAGTAGAATCATACGCCGTGACGGTAACGCCGGCTACCCCCGTATCCCCTGAGCCGCGCATACCGTTATCGTTGTAGTCCGTAAAGACCGTGCCGCTGATCGTATTTGGGTCCGCGCTGGTGATCGCTAGTTGTGCGCGGTTATACGTCCCGGTGGTTCCATCGGCAAGCGTGTCGCACACTTGGAGTGTCCAATTATTAATCGCATTTTCGCCCTTAAAAGCGCTAAGGAGATTTGACGGGCGCGCGGTTCGATCATAATAAGGAAACCCCGGCGCGTCATTGCTGTTATCATATATGGAACCGGCGCTGGTATCGTCCAGCATCACATCGTAGTTATCGTAATCATCCGGGCTGGCGACGGTGGGACTGCCAAACCCAGCTCCGGGGATCATGATGACGACCGTGCCGGCGGGCGAGGTCAGGGTAGCGCTGATCTGGCTTCGAGTCGCATGATTAACATTAATCCCAACGTTAATGTCGGAAACCACAACATTCGCGGTAACATTGATCGTCCGCGAGATACACGCTCCGTCCGGGATGGCTATTGCCGCGACGGGAATATCATTGACAGTCGTTGGCAACGCATACGCCACTTGCGCGGGCGGACCGAACAAGCCTTGCAACACGATAGAGAATAAGATAACTGCTGAGAAAAATCGGGCAATAAGCCTTGCGGCAGATGTACTCATATTTTCGCCTTTGGATAAACCGAATCTGCGTCGGCTTAAATGCACAAACGATGCTCCACGCCTGCTTGTAACTCAAGTGAGAACATCGGTTTGCGGCAAATCGCCGTATTTGTGCCTATATTAACACAAAATGGCTGGTTTTAAACCAGCCATTTTGAAAAAGTGTATGGAGATTAGCGCTCCAGCGACACGCTCACTAAGACTGCTTTTACCACCACGCGCCTTAGGTAGGTCTTGGAGTCAAGATCATAGCTATCGCAGGTCACAAGAGTAAGAACAGGTTTTGTCTCGTGGTTCAACACGCTGATATCATCGGGCGAGTCGTACTCGTTCGAAACGATCTTATAGGTATACACATACCCCGAATTATGCACAAAGATAAAATCGCCGGTCTTCACATACTTCAAGCGGGAGAACAGACCCGGCTTGCCGTCCGCGTTCACCACATGCGCGCTGATCACGCTGTTGCCGCTCCACGTGGGATAGGCGGTTCCCTCCAACCACCCAGCCTGATTTTGCAGCCACGAAAGATCCCACCCCCCATCCTTCATCTGCACGCCCACCACGTCAGACTTCACTTTGATGGATGGGATATCCAGCACAAGTCCAGACGCGGCATAAGATGGCTTGTTTTCCACATTCAACGGCGTGACGATATTCGGCGCAAAGCCAGTGTCAAGGATCTGGAACCCGGTTCCTGTCGGACTAGTCGGGCTGGTTCCCCTCCCCCCGCCTCCTCCGCCCCCCGCAACCGGGTTCAACTGCAAAGCGTCATTGTCGCCATAGATCGTGTTGACCGGGTTCGGGCTGAGAGGGTCATAGAATCTTTCGGTCGCAAACGAGTTCGGCGGGTTAGAGAACGAATCCGCCGCGCTTTGGTCGCCGATCTCACTCGTCCATTGAACCGCGCCGACGTTGGTAACGGTCTGGTTAGGCAATAACGCCGCATTCCCGGTCACGCTAAAGCGGACCAAGAGTTGATCGCCGGCGGGCAGGCGGGTGAACGAACTCCACTCCGCAATGATCGTGCGTGTGACCGCATCGTACGCGCAGTTGACCAGCGCCGCGCTCTGAGCGCCATCGTCACAATCCACCGAGTTCGGCACATAATCCAATTCTGCGGGAATCGGGTCGGTGACCAACACATCGAACGCATCGGCAAGGCTGTTGGCGGTGTGAGTGATCGTCAGCGTAAAGTCAACTGGCGTGCCAGCCGCCACAAAGCTCGTGTTAGATGATTTCACGATCTGCAGATCAGGCTCGACCAAAGTTACTTGGCGTGAAACTGGTCCGAGTGTGCCGTTGCTGGAGGTGAAGACCGCGGTGTTGTTGAGCGCGGTCTGGTTGTTCAAAGTACCGCGATTGGAGGGTAGATCGAGAACGATCGCTTGATAGGTGATGGTCAACGTTGCGTCGGTTTGACCGGTATTGACGATATTGCCCAGCGAGAAAACGACTTGCCGGTCAACATCTTCCGGAAGACCGGTGCCGGTATCATTGGTCGTCACATTGTTGGCGCAAATCGTAGAAAAATCGCCCGGTGCAATGCTGGTCGTTAATGTACCCGCCGAAGCAGTCACGCTGGCGCAGTCGAAAAAGGCGAGACCGCGATCCATCGTGTCGGTAACCACAGCATTGTCATACGTACCCGCAACAGAGGGCGGAATTGTCAACACCACCTGATACGTCACAAGTTCGCCGATAGTGAGGGTCGCCGGGTTGACTGTTTTCAAAATTCCGTTGTTAGCTTGCACAAACCCGAAATCCATAGTGGGGTTATGTGTTGTTCCGGCGCTCTGGGTAATTACGTTTTGGTTCTGTGCTCCCGCGCCGCCGGGAACAAGGGGAATTGGCGCGCTTGCAGTTAAGCCTGCGCCAGTGCCGTCACCGTTATCGTTATTATTCGTATTAGTGTCCGGAGTGTCGTTATCGTTTTGATCGAGATCATCGCGCGTGCTGGTGTAACCGTTCGGAGCGGTGGCTTTGACAATATAACTTCCTTCAGCCAATCCATTGAAAAGGTAGTTGCCATTCACATCGGTCAGTATGCCGCCCTGACCATCATCGCCGTTTCCGGGGATGCCGTCGGGACCAAAGGCATCATCAGCGGTGCCGGGGATTCCATCCTTGCCGGTAATGATCTCAGTCGTTCCATTGGCGGCGAACAAATGGACCAGCACATTCTGAAGAGGAACATCGCCAGCGTCGAACCCGCCGCTGTTGTTTACATCTTCAAAGACGAGGTCGCCCAATGAGAGGCGATAGAAACCAAAGTCAACGGTCATGTTGGCGCGTTGGTCAATTGCGCCCTGCCCCAACGGAACATCCACTTCGATTCCCGGTACGCCGGGCGTCACGCCCACCACCGGCTCTGTGAGGCCGGGTCCCAAAGTGACGACACTGCTGACGACGGCGCCGGCAAACGTCCCTGCGGTTTGAAGCGTGCCGTTGTCGTCGTCGTCAATATCGGTATTGGCGAGCGGCGCGGCAGTCTCCGTATTGTTGCCAGCGGGGTTGATCACGGTGCCGCTGCTCCAATATCCTTCGAGTGCGCCTCCGGTGTCAAAATTATCATCTCGGAGCACTACTACATAATCGCCGGCGGGAAGTCCATCGAAACGATAATATCCGTTTGCGTCGGTAGTTGTTGTGCCGATCGGAGTGATCAGATTGCCGGCGGCATACACATCAACGATCACTCCGGGGATGCCCGCTTCAACGCCGGCGTCTCTGACGCCATCGTTGTCGGTATCGAACCACACGCGGTTGCCGAGGCTGTAGGATGGGACAAAGCCAAAGTCCACCGTCATGTTTGCGTTCGCGTCCGGCGCGCCTTGCCCGTTTGGAGCATCTTCGTTGAGCGGCTCAGCCGGTCCGGGCGGACCAAGTTGAACGGTGCCGCTGCGAATCCCATTAACAAGGTCCGGCGTTGTGCCGATACCGTTATCGTTGAGGTCAACATCGAGATTCGGGTTAGTCTCATCCACCGAACTGCTGGCAAGGCTGAAGAGCGGGTTACCGGTATTGAAGTTCGACGCGGCGACCTCAACGATATAGCCTCCGGCGTTCAGGTTGTCGAAGCGATAGTATCCATTCGCGTCCGTCGTTGTTGTTGCCATTGTGGGACCATCAGGCACGCCGTTATTGTCGCTATCAGCATAGAGATTGACAACTACAGCAGCGACACCAAGTTCGCCGCCATCATGGATGCCGTTATTTGCCGCGCCTCCGCCGGCCCCATCATCCAACCAGACGCGATTCCCTAAACTATATGACCCGGCAAATCCGAAATCATACGTGTGGTTATTATCGCCGGAAGATCCGGTGTTAACGTTTATAACCGCATTCACGCCAACCACTGTTCCATCTGAATCGCGCTGGTCTTCGGCGTTCCCATTGGCATTGCTGGCGGTCAGCGTTAGTCCATTCAACGCCGGTTGGCCAAGCGGAATACGAATCTCATATTGCGAGTTCGGGTTCAATGCGTCGATCAGATATCCTTGATTGCCCGATGGCGCACCGGGTCCCGAACTAAAGAAGTACGCGCCAGTGGAATCGGTCGTAACAAAATCTATGAAATTCCCATTTTGATCGTACAACTCCACGCGGACTCCAGCGATCGGGACCTCGCCCGCATCTTGGATACCATCGTTATCCGCATCCACCCAGACGCGATTGCCGATCTCGATGGGGGCGCTGTAACAGAATCCCTCCACGTCGCCGATGCCCGCCGCTTTGCCGAAACGGCTTGGGTTGTTAGTTTGCCCAAAAATCTCATACGCTTTCAGGCGTGTGCCAGTAACATTACTAAACCAAGTGACGCCGCCCGAACGGATGGCAAACGGGTCAAACACGGAG
>JAXLVX010000051.1:0-22112 GCA_046328795.1 Anaerolineales bacterium
TACGGCACGTTGATCTCGTTTCATGGACGAGACCGATTTCGTTTTCAAATTTTCGAGAATGGATCAGGTCACCTAATTGACTTCCCCAACGACACCACGCGCGTCTGCCCCGAAATGCTCGAACGCCTCAAAAAGTTGATTGGCGAAGAAACCTGGCGCGTGGAGGAGATCACGTTTCAGTAGGGCGTTTGACGTATGCGCATGAGGGTGTGTATAATGCGGGAAAGGAGCCAGAATGCAAAACTTACAGCGAGTAAATCTCTTGTTGGAGCGACGCCAGCGCGAAGCGTTGGAGCGTCTTGCCGCGCAAAAACATCGCAGTGTGAGCGATCTGGTTCGGGAATATGTAACTGCGGGCTTGCGGGAAGATACTGACGTGCGAAAGGAACGCGCGCTTGCCTTAGAGCGCGCCCGCGAGTTGAGCGCGCGAATTTTGAAACGGCGAAAAGGAAAACCACTTACCGATGCAGTAAAACTCCTGGAGCAAGCGCGAGAGGAGAGGGTGCATGAGCTACTGGGTCGTGGACGCTAACATCGCCGTCAATACGATAACGATGATGACCGACAGCCTTTCGCAATTCTGGGATCGTGTTGATCGCGAACAAATTACCCCGTGCGCGCCGCGTTTGTGGATGAGCGAAACTGCAACGGCAATTCGTCAGCGGGTCGTCATAAAAGAAATGTCTTCAGAAGAGGCAGAACAAGCCATGCGCGACATCCACGCCTTGCGTTTTGAAATCATGGATGAAGATGAAGAGCTGAGCCTTCGCGCGCTCGAATGGGCAGGCAAACTCGCACAATCCAAAGCGTACGATGCGTTTTATCTGGCGCTGGCTGAAAAATTGGTTGTGGATTTTTGGACGGCAGACGAACGGCTTGCTAATCGTTGCCGAAAAGATCTGAAATTAAAGTGGGTTCATTCGATCAGCGAGTTAAGGGAGAAAACATAATGAATAAAGATCGTGTGAACTTTCAAATGTTAGTCTTAATTGTCATTATAAGTGTTTTACTCGCTGTTTCCTTATATACGCCTCGTCGCGGTTGGTATAAAGTTGAAACGTCTTTATCCCCTCAAGCAACCACTTCGGCTGCTATTGCTTATGACAGCCAAGCGCACAAAGCAATTCTTTTTGGTGGTACCAATGCTGTTTTAGTAAATAACGCATGGCAACAGCAATGGTTGAATGAAACCTGGGAATTTGCTGGTAATACTTGGAAAAAATTATCCCCAGCCAATTTGCCAGATAGTCGTGAAAAACATATGATGGCATACGATGCGTCGCGTAATAGGATTGTGCTATTTGGTGGTACAGGCAATGGACTGCTTTTTGGAGATACTTGGGAATGGGATGGCACAAATTGGGAAGAGATTAAGCCTGCGCATTCACCGTCAGCACGTTGTTGTCACGCAATGACTTATGATAGTGTTAGGCGGCAAGTTGTTTTGTATGGCGGCTGGGATAGTAACAAGAATATATTTTATAACGACATTTGGATATGGGATGGGGAAGATTGGCTTGAAGTTGATACAGATGCTCCCAACATGTCGGGTCATTTTCTTATTGACTTTCCTGCTAAACAAGAAGTGATTTCAATTCAAACAGCGGGTTTGGGAACATGGGTCTGGAATGGTAATGTGTTTGCAGACCTCTTTACTGAAAGCCCCCCGAGTCGTTCAGAAGTTCGCGCTGTCTATGACTCGAAATATGATCGCGTAATCATGTTTGGTGGTATTCGTAATAGCCAAGAATATTTAGGTGATACCTGGGCGTTCAACGGAGAATCGTGGCTCCAATTTTATCCTCCATCTGGACCTTCACCCCGATTTGGCCAAGTGATGTTTTACGATTCGGCTAAGAATCGTATTGTATTATTTGGAGGTCAACAAGCAGATGCTCCGCATTACCTAAATGACACATGGGAACTAATTTTGCCAGGCGATATATCAGGTTGGACAACTCCATTGCCGCCTCCCTGATAGAGAATAAACTCTCACCCCAGCGCGTAAATCCCTCTCACCGCGTTGCACATCAAACAATCCTTCCGCTCGCACAACAAAGCGAGCGGATCGTTTTTTATCAAGCCAATTGCCACGTCGAGCAGACGTTTCAGCGGCATGGCTTCGATGAAGCCTTTACCTACCTCCAGGCGGAAAATGTCGGGTTGAATGTAGGAGGCAATGGCATTGAAACCGCTCGAATCACCCGGGTAGTTCTGACATTCCACCGCGCGGTCGCCGACCAGCGCCCAACGCAGGAATTGTTTTCTGCCTGCGAGCTTTTCCGCATAGTGAATGCTTGTGTTGTTGGTGTGATCTACATTGATCAGCAAAACCCAACCATCCTGATCGTACAACGAGGCGATGGGAGCGAGAGGCTCAAAGCGGGTCTGCGAGGCGAGGATCGATTCGGCGTTGATGCCCGCGAACGAAAGAATGGGATGCGAAGTGCGCGTTGCCATGGGATGGTTGCGCAGGGCTTCGGGCAGGGATCCCATCATCGAGTCAACGGGCAGGTCGCTTTTGAAGGACACTGCCTGTTTGTTCAAACTCTCTTCTTTGCCATAGATCATCGCGTTGTTATCGGGTCCCACGTCGGGAGTGACCATCGTCCAGTAAGTGAACGTGGGCATGATGAAACTTTTGAACGAACCCAGCATGGCGCGTAAGACCCCGTCTGCCCCGTCGCGGACGTAGCCGAACGGCTTGAGTGATGCGTGAACAATGACGGGCTTATCCGATAAATTCAGCGAGTCGAAATACGTTTTGAGTTCGGGATAATCTAACATGTTATTTCCCGGTCCAATTCGGCTTACGTTTCTCAACGAATGCTTTCATGCCTTCTTTTTGATCTTCTGTGCCGAATAAATTATAGAAAATCTGCCTCTCTTCGTCGAGACCGTCTTTGAGGAACGATTCGTAAGAATGATTGATCGCCCTCTTCGCGGCGCGGATCGCCAGCGGAGCGCGCGAGGCGATCTCCTCGGCGAGTTTCAATGCTTCATTCAAATAGTCGCTGAGGGGCGCGACTCGATTCACCAGTCCGAAATGAAGCGCTTCCTGCGCGTTGATCTTGCGGTCGTTGAGGATCATTTCCATCGCAATAGATTTGCCAACAGCGCGGACGAGCCTCTGCGTGCCGCCCGCGCCGGGGATGACTCCGATCGTCACTTCGGGCAGACCAAATTTAGCAGACTCCGATGCGATGATCATGTCGCATGAGAGGGCGAGTTCGCATCCGCCGCCGAGCGCCCAACCCGAGACAGCCGCGATGACGGGTTTTTGAATCGTGCGAATCCTGCCGAAGACCGCGAGGTGATCGTTGCGCGTCATATCCAACGCCGATTCGTCCGCCATCTCTTTGATGTCTGCGCCAGCCGCGAAGGCTTTGTCGTTTCCTGTGATCACCATCGCGCCGACCGCGTCGTTTTTATCGAAGGCGTCGAGCGCGTCCATCAGTTCGCGCATGAGCGCGTGGTTCAACGAGTTCAATGCTTGCGGGCGATTCAACGTGACCAGCCCAACCCGTCCGCGCGTTTCAACAAGAATAGATGAATTTGTCATGCCGCCTCCGAATCGAATTATACGTGAGAACAGCCGTGCTGTATAATCGCTTCAACCACAAAAAGGAGTTTTCATGAACCTCGTCGCCAATCTTCTCGTTGCTCTCGTTGCCGTTCTGCATCTCGGCTTTCTCGCGCTCGAAATGTTTTTCTGGGATCATCCCGTTGGCAGAAAACGATTCAAGATGACGCCCGAATATTCAAAAGCCTCCGCCTCGCTCGCCGCAAATCAAGGTTTATACAACGGCTTCCTCGCCGCGGGCTTGATCTGGGGTTTGCTTGACGGCAATGCCTCCGTCACAATTTTCTTTTTAGCCTGTGTCGTCATTGCGGGAATCTATGGCGGACTGACCACCAGCAAAACGATCCTATACATTCAAGCGCTGCCCGGACTAATTGCGCTTCTCGCGGTTTATCTCACGCGATGATCAAACTTGCGGCGCGTGTTGGAATCATCGGTCCGATTCTTTTTGCAACCGTCGTCACGCTCCTCACGATCTTCAAATTCGATTTTCTGCTTTCCCTCGGCTGGCATCCGATCAACGCTCCCACCTTCGATTGGCCCAGCGGACTCGCCCTCGGCGACTTCGGCTGGATCATGACCGCGACCTTCCTCCTCAGCGGACTCATGATGGCGATCTTCGCTTCGGGACTCCGTCTCAGCCTTTCGACTCAGCTCAAGACAAGCCTGCCTCACACATCGTTGACCTTTTTCGCCGCCCTCGCGTTGACTCTCGCCGGGCTTGCCCTCGCCGGTCTCGCCTTCACCACCGACCCGACGATTCGTTCCACGCCCGTCACTTGGCACGGACGTTTGCATGACTTGTCGTTCGTCGTTCTCGGTCTCACGCTCATGCCCGCGATGATTTTGCTCGGTTTTGCGTTTCAACAAGATGAACGCTGGAAAAATCTTTCACTTTACACTTGGGTCACTGTCGCGCTTGCGTTTCCCACCTTCTGGCTCAAAGGCGCCGCGTTCTATATTTTTTTATGTGGCGATTCTAGTGTGGAGTGAGGTGTTAGAATTTGCCTAGGAAAGATCACCAGTACCTCTCAATGAGTTTCGCATCATCTGTAGCGGAGAGCGTATTTACTAGAAAGTTGCATTTTCAGCGCGAGTACGGCCAGAACTTTTATTTGCTGTACACTGCCAGAGCATATGTATCATTTCGAAAACAAATAAATGAAAGACCTTATCTCGATATATCAGAGTTAGAGCAATTCGACGGTTTACGTGCATAAGTGGACTATCCAAGTCTTTTCTGATCCTGCAGTATTGGTCCGCAGGATCAGTTTTTCAAAGTTAGAAGGAGTTTGAAGAGCACTTTGATAGAAATGGAATACTCATTCGGCAATCAACCTAGTTTCAAATAGTGGATGGTGGGCTAATGTAGATATTACTGTCGAGCAAAAACTTTATATTCTCACACTGGGCAGCAAGGAAGATGATCCACATATATTTTTAAGAGATTAGTAGCCTTGAACAAGTAATAGATTTGTTGTCCTCTTGGTTCGGTAATGCGTTAGAGCAGCCGAACTCAATAGATTGACCGATGCTTATATTACATATCTGAATCTGGAAGATAGTGCTCAATATATTTGTTGGCAATGGTACCGTCATCGTCAAGCAGTAAATTGCGCTTATTTACTCGGCAACTAGCACCATTGTTTTACGAAGCAATGCGATCAGCGTTGAGTCAAATAACGCGCCACAAGTCATTCCAGCCTGTTTTTAAGTCGTTACACGGAGTTTCCGTTCGATTCGAGTGAACTTCCAATTGCCGATCCGCTACTTTCTCTAGGAGTTGATCACTATTACAAGAGTATTTTGCAAGAACAAAACTCAGAAAAAGCGGAAACGGCGCTTTCTGAAGTACCATCCGAGATTAGGAAAGTGATTGGAAAAAATCATCCAGGTATGAATTCACAGACCCTCTTGGAAATTATCTTCCAGTGGTGAGCCCGTCAGTTTATTGAAGTTTATTCTCGACTATACCAAGGAAAGCTATGTTGTTATGGATACGACGAGGAAATGGACTGGTAACTAAAGATGCAAAACAAGCTGTAGAGTTTTTGCGAAAGAGTAAAAGCTCCCATCTGGCTGGCTAAGGTCAATTCGAGGCTCAGCCCCTGATAAATGCTTTCAATCGAAGTAATCGAAACGAACTATTTTGCCTTATTCAATAACAGTTCCCCAAGCTCGCCCGGTCGTTTCAGAATTGAATCCGCCCCAAACCTGAGCAATTCCTCTTTTTCCCCAAAGCCGCATAGCACTCCCCTGCGCACCGCGTAAGATTTGCCCGCGCGTATGTCTACGGTGGTGTCGCCGATCATCAAACGTAACCCGGATTCACATCGAAACGCAAGCAGGATGGGGTCCCGGATAAGGCTTCGTGTTCCGCCGAGAGCCCCGTTATGATGGCGTCGAAATATTTCACGAGGTCGAATTGTTCGAGGAAGCGCATCGTCCAGCATACCATCCGCGCGCTGACCACCGACATCGGATATTTTCCGTGGAGGCGCCTCAACATTTCGTCCGCACCGGCACGAGCAGGAATTTTTTCGAGGAGGAATGACGATGCCGAGACAGCCAGTTGATGACCGCGACCATTTCATCGTCAATGCCCAGCGTGTCTGCGATGCCGAGCAGGGCATTGCCGGGCGCTTCTGCCCACATCACAAAACGCCGAGCCGCGTGATCGGGGTTGCGAAATAAAAATTTAGGAAAGAAGCGCAGGAGTTTCTGTTTATACAGATCGTCGGTGTCGCTGAGTGTGCCGTCCACATCGAAACAGAGGGCTTGAATGCGCGGAATATCGAGGGGCATGAGGCAATTGTACCGTATGGGGTGTGCTATACTTTGGGTTGACCGTTTGCCAGAACGACATCGAACGCCGAAATTTATTCTTTTTATGTCAACACCCAAAGACCAAGACAGAACACGCGCATTACTCGAACTGCTCTATCACGTGAGCCGCGAGGTAGCGACCGCGCTCGACCTCCGCACGGTTCTTCAACGCGTGCTATATGAAGCCATTCAAAACGTGGGCGGCGAGCGATGCAGTGTGGTTGTGCTGGATGATTCCGGTAAAGCCGTAGACGCGACCATCGTGTATGGCACGACCATGCACGAACATACTACTCAGCAATTGCGCGAAACGATGGAGCGCGGTCTTGCAGGCTGGGTGACTCGCAATCGCCGGGGCGTGTACATCCCCGATACCAGCAAAGACGATCGTTGGTTGTTGCGCCCTGACGACGAGATGAATAAATCGGGGGCGAAGTCTGCGATCTGCGTGCCGTTGCAGGCGCGTGAAAATCTTGTGGGCGTGCTAACCCTCGTTCACCCGACTCCCAATGCGTTCAATGCCGAACAACTTGACCTGATGCAAGCCATCGCCGATCAGGCGGGCGTCGCGATCTTGAACGCGCGGCTCTACACTGAAAGCCAGCGTCAGGCGCGAGTGATGACCGCGCTCGCCGAGGGCGCGACGGCGATGAACGTTTCGCTCCGCATAGAGGATCTGCGCCAGCGCATTCTGATCCAAACCATGCAGGCGTTGCAAGTGGAAACGGTCGCGCTCGGCATGATCGAAGGCGAGCATATCGCCTTCCGAGCCGCGGCGGGGCAGAAGGCTGGGAATATTATCGGCAGGCAGATCGCGCTCGGCGATGGGATCGCCGGCATGGCGGCGCGCGATGGGCGCGGCGTGGTCGTGCAGGATGTAGCGCAGGAGAAAAACTTCGGCGAGGCGGATAAGTTCGGCGGCGTCGAGATTCGCGCGCTTCTCGTCGCGCCGATTCAAGCGCAGGGACGCGTGATCGGCATTCTGGAGGCGATCAACCCGATCGCGCAGACCTTCGATCCCGACGCGCTGTTGGTGATGGCGGGCATCGGCGGTTTGGCGGGTTCGGCGATCCAGAACGCGCAGTTGTTTGGGAAGTTGCAAGCCGCGCATCAACGTTATCGCGAGCTATTCGAAGACAGCATAGACCCGATGGTTATCACTGATTGGGATGGAAAGATCCTTGAAGCCAATCGTCAAGCCACGTTGTTGAGCGGATACACCCACGAAGCGCTTGGCGGGTTGACCATTGATCAACTTCATGAAGTGAATTGGAATAAGACCGGCTCGGAATTTGAAGCCTTGCGCGAGAACCGCGATGTCTCGTATGAGTCGTCCGTGTCTATGCAGAATGATACGCATGTTCCCATCGAGGTCCATGCGCGGCGCGTGGAGTTCGAAGAAGCGGATTCGATCCAATGGATCCTGCGCGACATTACACAGCGAAAAGAACTCGACGGCTTGCGAGGCGACCTCACTTCGATGATCTATCACGACCTGCGTTCGCCGCTCGCCAACATTTCATCGAGCCTCGATATTTTGTACACGATGGTTCCCGATGAAGATCGTGAGACTGTGCTTTCGATCATCAAAATCGCAGAGAACTCGACCGAGCGGATCCAACGACTGGTCAACTCACTGCTTGATGTGAACCGACTCGAGTCGGGTCAGCCGGTGGTGAATCAAAAAGAAGTGGACACGCTTCAGTTGATCCAAACCGCGGTGAAGGATATGCAACCTGTCGCCGATGGTCGCCGTCAAACGCTCGATGCGGATTTGCCCGAAGGACTCCCGTCTATTTGGGCAGATGAAGATATGGCGCGGCGCGTGTTGATCAATTTGATGGAAAATTCCAGCAAGTTCACGCCTACCGAAGGCGCGATCCGCGTTGGAGCGAAACAAGAGGACGGCTGGGTGCATTTGTGGGTGAGCGATACCGGTCCCGGCATCCCGCCCGCCGAGCAAGAACGCGTCTTCGATAAGTTCACTCGCATGCGCGGCTCGAACAAGCCGGGTCTCGGAATTGGTCTCACGTTCTGCCGCCTCGCGGTGGTCGGACACGGCGGCAGGATCTGGATCGAAAGCGACTCGAACAAAGGCGCGACGTTCCACTTTACCTTCCCGATTTCTGCGGTGGAACAACCAGTTCATCAAGCGGGATGAATTCTTGTCTTTGAGAAAATGTCCGGTGAGTTAGAGACGTGAATTGGTTTCGCCAAAGGTGGGGGCGGTCAACTGAGTTGAGCAGGTCTTGATCGGAACAAATCCTGAATTACATAGCCGCATAAAGCGAAGCCAAGGAGGGTGAACGGCATTTGCCACGCCATGGGGAATAAAAATGTGTGAATGTACGAAGTAGGCTTGAAGATCACGTACCATGATAAAGGGGCAAGCATGGAATACCAAGTTGCGATCGTCAGCGCCATCCCTGTTTTTGGAAAATTTGCTCGAATTGATTTTCTGTACCTGTACAGATAAAGGAGCGTGAACAGGGTAAATATCACGATCAAATGCCAGTACAGAAAGGAAACGCCTGAGATTGAGAATGCTTGCGTATTTAAATACTTCCCGATCACTTCCGCGTAACTTGCCCTCAGGCTTTCTGCGTATTCGCCGCGAAATTCATCGGCGTTCCCCGCCGCGCGCCGGATGAACGTATCTCTGACATAATAAATTCCGCTCTTGAGGCTTCCATCCGCCGCCGTGATCTGCAAGATGAGCGTTCCAAGCCCAGCCATTGTTGCTAACATAAGACTGACGCCAAGCATGGTGATTCGTTGTAGAAATAGTTTCCATTTCCATGAATCTCTACTTGCAAAATAAACAAACGGCACAGTTGCCATGACCAATGCGGTTGTGATGATCTCGAAGCCCGTGAAAAGGATTTTGACCCAGACTGTGATGAAGATGACAAAATAGATCTTGAACGCGGGATAGTAATTCTTTTTTGAAGCCTCAGCCAGCAGGTACATCCCGCAGACGAACGGCAGGAAAAACGCCCACAGATTCCAGTAGAGACTCCCCGCCGGTAGGATCATCCATTCGGAGAATGCCGCAAAGAGTAACATTAGCACCGCCGCCAGCCAGCCGAATTCAACGGCAATTCCCACCGCGACCAGCGCGATGATTGCCGAGGAAACAAACGCAACTGTCCCTCTGAAAATTGCTAAATTCGTAGACGCGGGGAAATTTGTCAGGCTATCGAACAAGCCAAAAATAAAACCTTGAAACCCCGGATGAGACTTGTAAACCAGATACGATTGAATCGGTTCCCCCGTCTCATATAACTCATATTGCCGGTTCGCGATCTCTGCGCCAAAGACCCATCCATCCGGCGCATCGAGCAGACCGAGCAAACCTCCCGCAGAAAATAAACCATCCTGTTGCGATTTTGCCAATCGCGCAACGACCACGCGTTCGGAGGTCGTCTGCCAGCCGCGATAGTTGTATTCACGAACCATTCCCCAGCCATCGCCGTTGAAACTAGGGCAGAGGAAAAGTGTCCCTGCAATTAGGAAAAATAAAAATGTGCGAAAGTTTTTTTGCATGAGAGAGCCGTTGTAACGATTAACTATCCACCACCGCTCGCCCCTCCCACGATCCCTCCCTCCGTCAACTTCCTCAAATCGCTCAACGCGGACTCGATCTCCTCAGGCTTCACGGGTCTGTCCTCGTCGCGGTGTTTCAATGCGCCAGCCTTTGCCTTCTCGATTGCCAATTCCTTGATCGAAGCGTTCAACGACATGGCTTCTTTCACCAGCGCCGCGCCTTGCGAATATCCGATCACGGGGTTGAGCGCGGTGACGATGATCGCGTTCTTCGCCAGCCAGCCCTCCGCTTTTTCGCGGTTGGCGGTCACGCCTTTCACCGCGCGTTCGGTGAACGCGTTCACCGAGCCGATGACCACTTGCATCATCTCGAATAAATTGTGCGCGATGATCGGCATCATCACGTTCAATTCGAGTTGCCCCGCTTGCACAGCCATCGCCACCGTCGTGTCGCATCCGATCACATGGAACATCGCCTGATCGAGCATCTCAGCCAAAACGGGATTCACTTTTCCCGGCATGATAGACGAACCCGGTTGAACAGCGGGTAATCTGATTTCGTCGAACCCGGTCGAAGGTCCAGAGGAGAGGAGGCGGAAATCGTTGGCGATGCGGATCAACGTCAGCGCGAGAGTCCGCAGTGACGATGAAAAATCCGCCGCGTCTGCCATGGATTGCATGGACTCAAATAAATTATCGGATGTCTGCAACTCAAGCCCGGTGATCTCGGATAATTTTTTCACCATGCGGGTGTGATACTCGGGATGCGCGTTCAACCCGGACCCTACGGCTGTCCCGCCAATCCCCAGCCGACGCAACCCCTCAGCGGACTGTCGCACACGTTCCGCGTCGCGTTCGATGGCTTTTGCATACGCGGAAAATTCCTGACCTGATCCTCACAGGCACGGCATCTTGCAAATGCGTGCGCCCCGATTTGACGACTGAATCAAATTCTTTTGCCTTCGCCTCCAACGCGGACTGTAAATTTTTCAGCGCGGTCAACAATTCATCCACGCGCCACAACGCGCCGAGTCGAATTGACGTGGGGATCGTGTCGTTCGTAGATTGCGCCATGTTGACGTGATCGTTCGGATGAACATAATATTTGCCGAGTTCGCCGCCGAGGATTTGCGTGGCGCGGTTTGCGATGACCTCGTTCGCGTTCATGTTGTGACTCGTCCCCGCGCCCGCTTGAAATGGGTCAACGACGAATTGCGAATCCCATTTACCGTCCATCACTTCGGTTGCGGTTTGCGCCACCGCATCTGCCAACTGTTTCGCGGTGAATTTTTTCCGTCCACTTCTGCGGCTGTCATTGAAGAGACCCAATTCAAAATTCACCAATGCCGCCGCGCGTTTGACCGCCGCGATTGACCAGATGAACGCGCGCCACGGACGGAGTCCGCTGATGGGGAAGTTGTCCACTGCGCGTTGGGTTTGCACGCCGAAGAGCGCGTCTGCTGGCACGTTCAGTTCGCCGAGTGAATCTTTTTCTTTGCGAAATTCTTTAGAAGTCATACATACTCCGAAAATGTTTTTTTTTCTATTGTACTCCCTTCTTCATTTGCCACCGGGATGCCAATATCTATTCTGTTAGAATTATCCTAACAAAGGAAAGCGTGTGGATCAACTACTCGAACTCTTCTGGATATTTCTAAAAGCCAACCTGCTCAGCACATCAGGTCCTGCATCCGTCGGTTTGTTGTATCACGAGGTGGTCGGCAAACTGGTGACGGAAGGACAGTTCGTGCAGCGGTGGATTATCGTCCGTGTTGCTGGGCAGTGACGCGCTTCAACTGGCGATGTACATTGGCTATGCCGTGGCAGGCATCCCCGCGGATCTGTCGCGCTGCTCGCCCATTTTGCCGTTGACGCTCATCATCCTCGGCGTGACGATGATCCGCATCGCCTGCGGCGCAGGCGTGGCTGAGTAGTTTCATCGATGGGGCTAACGCCTGCGATCTCCGTGTTGATGCTCTCTTCGTGGCGTGGAAAATTTTTGAAAAAGGCGGCTCTACCGGATGGGAAGGCTGGGCGATCGGTATCGTTAGTCTGGTCGCCATGTTCCCCTTTGACGCGCCCGCGCGGATCGTGGTTATCCTCGCTGGCTGGTCGGGGGGGGGGGGGGGGGGGGGGGGGGGGGGGGGGGGGGGGGGGGGGGGGGGGGGGGGGGGGGGGGGGGATCTTTTCTTTCCTCAACGAGTCGAAAATTTCCGTTTGGTTTCAGTTTATTGTGGATGTTCCTCAAGGTGAACGTCCTTTCGCCGTCGTAGGCCCGCGTCGGTGGGCTTTATATGAAGAAGCCGTGGTGGCAAGATCATGACTGGAGGAACGATCTGTGGAAGCGGTGGATTCCGAATGTCTTGCCCGGGTAGCGAAGCGCTGAAATCCTTGCTATGTTCGTCGGCTTTGCCGCGGGCGGACTCCTGGCGTGCTTGCCGCGTTGCTTGGCGCGATATTGCCTCCGACGATATTGATGCTGATCGTCTGCCTCGCTGCTCCAACGATTCCAACAGGAAACATGGCTCGCAAGTTTTGTGGCGGGGATGAGTCCCGCCGTCGCCGCGTTGATCGTCGTTGTGGCGTGGGAATTATTCCGCGCAGGCTCGCGAAAAAAAGTAGACCGCCGCGTGATCCTAATCGCCGCGCTCAGCGCAATCGCATTTTGGTTCGAGATCCCATCGCCGTTCGTGTTGTTGGGTGCGGGCATCCTCGGCGTTATCTTGTTTGGCAGACGAGGCTTCAAATGAAATCTGAATTTCTGATCGTAACGAACGGCTTCAAAGGGACATGGTCTGCCATTGAGTATGGCGCGGCGCTCGCGCAAGCAATGCGGATGAAGACCACGCTTCTCGGCGTGACGGAGGAATTGAACCCTGCGGCGATAGACGACCATCATCCATTGGAGGATATCTTCGCGCAAGCAGTTGAGTTGTTTCAAAAATTAGGCGTGGAGTATCGCCTTGAGATCCGCAATGGCGTCAGCGAGCGCATTATCCCCGAGGTTGCCAATGGCGGAGATTTTATAACGGTGGTCAGCCCGCTGGGGAGACCGCAACTCAAACGCTGGCTCACGGGTCGTTCCATTCGTTTGTTGATGGAGCAGATCCGCAACCCGATTCTTTACGTGCCTCAAGCGTGTTTGCCGGTGAAGAAACTTTTGGTCACAGTGGGAGGATTGGGATACGGCGAAGCCGCGGAGAACATCGCCGTTCAAGTTGCGCGCGCCAACGCGGCAGAGGTGACGATCTTGTATGTGATCCCGCCCACCGATCTGGATTATCCCAGCACGCGCGGCGTGCGAGACCATGTTGAAAACCTTGCAGAGACGAATACGCTGCCGGGGCGCAGTTTACGAAAAGCATTGGAGGTCGCGCAGGGAGCAGGCTTGAACGCAAAGACGAAAGCGCGGCAGGGAATTATTGTGGAAGAAATTCTGGCTGAAATACGAGAGGGCGATTATGACTTGGTGTGCATGGGCTCGGCGTACAGCGCAAATACACTGCGACAATATTATGCGCCGAACGTCACAGCCGAAGTTGCGGAAGGCGCGCGTTGCCCGGTGTTGACGGCGAGATTCAACAGACCCGGGTCATAAGCCCGGGTCTGTATTTCTATTGCTCAAGGCTGTGTCCTCGCCGCCGAGGACGGCGGCGGGAGCATATTGATTCAATAAGCCCGGGTCATAAACCCGGCGTGTATTTCTTTTCCCACTCTTTGATCGCGGCGCGGATGGTGGATTTGATCTCCGCGTCTGGCACATCGTCTATCCCTGCGAATTTGTCGAAGCCCACGTGAACGTTCACGCCGCCTTCGGGCGATTGCGAGAGGAAGACGCGCTTCTCTTCAAGCGGCGTGCCGGCGATTCGCTCCTGCAAAATGGAGTCGATCTGCGCGACGATGCTATTGGTTGGCGCGGTGGGACGATCCTCTTTTGCGGAGGCGGGTTCGGCTGACGCGGCTGGACGAATCGGCTGAGGGGTTGAAGCGGCTCGCTGGACTGGGGCAGGCATCACCGGGGGAGGAGGCGGGGTTGACGTCACCGGCGCGGCGCTGGATTCTTCTTGAATCCACGGGCGCATCTGCATCAACATTTCTCTCAATCGTTTGCGTTGTTCGAGAGACATCGCGGAAGTATCTGCGCGGGCGCCGTCGAGGTCGAGAGTCAAATTCCCGTTTTCATTTTTGATTCGCAATATGCCGGGGTCGTCAGTTTGTGTCGGCGCGGGAGGAGTTTTTAATTTCTCTTGTTCTTCCTCGCGCTGGCGGCGTTTATAACCGTTGGCTCGTCCCTCATAAAAACCGATCGTGTAGAGGACGAGAACGGCGATGATCCACCCGGCGATTGACCAATTGATTTCCATGTGCTACTTCAACCTCTGGCATCTCGGACAATAATGTGTGCTTCGTTGACCGACGAGAATGCGTTCGATCGTTGCGCCGCAGTTTTGGCACGGCTTGCCTTCGCGGTCGTACACGCGAAAATAATTTTGGAATTCTCCGCCGCGATAGACCCAATCAATGGATGCGCCGTTGCGGCGGATGCCTTCGTTCAACACGCGGCGGATCGCTTCATGCAGACGTTCAGCCTGCCTCGCCGTGACCGAACTTGACTCGCGCTTCGGATGCAGTTTGGCGATGTTCAAGGCTTCGTCGGTGTAGATGTTGCCCAGCCCGGCGAGGAAGGTTTGATCGAGCAACAGCGGTTTGAGTTGGCGATGTTTTTTATGCAGAGCCGCGTGAAGCCATTGCGGCGTGAATTCTTTGCTGAGGGGTTCGGGACCGAGTTTGTTGAGGATTTCTGCTGGGTCTGCCAGAAGCCAGACGCGCCCGAACTTTCTTGTGTCGTTGAATGCCAGCGACTTGTTATTTGTTAGTTTAATTATAAGTCGGTCGTGTTTCTCCGCTTTTTTTGTACTGTCTTTAATATGAAGGTCGCCGCTCATGCGGAGGTGGATCAATAACTGGAAAGTGGAAAGTGAAAGGATTAAGTACTTTGCGCGGCGGCTTACGGCTGTGATTTTTTGCCCCTTGATCTGTTCAGCGAATTTTTTCGGCGAGGGTGTGGCGAGAGTGCGCGACCAGCGCAGGTCGGCGGAGAGGATCGTCCTGCCGACGAGTTCGGGTCTTAATTTCCGCGCGATGGTTTCAACTTCGGGAAGTTCGGGCATGTTTCAGTGAACAGCAATCAGTGAACAGTTATCAGTAATCAGTAACGAGGCTCACTGATCACCGATCACTGATGACTGAATTTACTCGTTGAACATCTCTCCCACGCTTCGTCCTTCGTGCGCGCGGCGGATGACTTCGCCCAACATGGGAGCAATCGAAAGGACGGTGATTCGTCCCTTTAGAATCCGTAACTGTTTTGGCGGGATAGGAGTCGTGTCTGTTGTGATGATGTGTTTGATCGGCAGTTTCGCCAGCCGTCTTGCGGCGTCTTCCGTAAATAGCGGATGGATGAACGCAAGGTACACATTTCTTGCGCCGTTCTTTTTCACCACGCCCACCGCCTGCTCGATGGAGCCGCCGGTGAGAACCTCATCGTCAACGATCAACACGTCTCTGCCTTTTACGTTGCCGATCAAGGACAACGCTTCGGCTTTCGAGTCGTTGCCTGTGCGTCTTTTTTCAACGAAGGCGATGGGAGCGTTCAAGTCGCGGGCGTAGTTGCGTCCTTTTTTTGCGAAGCCGAGGTCGGTGGCGACGACAACGAGCTTGTTCATCTGTTCGCGCATATTTTTGTTTATGTAATCGGTGACCATGTGCGAGGCGGTCAACACGTCGCCGGGGATGGAGAAGAATCCCTGAAGTTGACCGGCGTGCGGGTCGAACGTCATGTAACGATCCGCGCCCGCG
This sequence comes from Anaerolineales bacterium, assembly GCA_046328795.1. Classification (GTDB taxonomy): domain Bacteria; phylum Chloroflexota; class Anaerolineae; order Anaerolineales; family Villigracilaceae; genus Defluviilinea. Next base: position 15,815 of record JAXLVX010000051.1, read on the forward strand.
CTTTCGATCATGTCGCAGACCAAACGCGCGGTGATGGGCACGCGCGGCTGGTCTTTTTTATCCGAGCGTCCGTAACACAAATAGGGGACAACCGCCGTGATACGCGCGGCGGAATCCAAGCGGATGGTCTGGATCATAATGAGCAATTCCATCAGGTTGTAGTGCAGGGGCGAGGAGGTGGTTTGGATCACGTACACGTCTTGCCCGCGCGCGCTGCTTTTCAATTTGACAAAGATATTTTCGTTGGGAAACAGAATGACCTCGCGCGGGCTGAGTTGCTGATTTAAATAATCGGCGATCTTCTGGGCAAGGTTGGGCGAACCGGTACCCGCATACAGTTTAATGTCGCCGTACATTTTCAGATTGTGATTATGTGACTGCTGATTCATACATTCTCCTGCTTTGAGGTACCGTTCAATAGTTTCTTCACCGCTTCATTCGGCGAGAGAGTCCGCTCAACGACTTTCTCGATCATTTCATCGTACTTTTCTTTTTTGACGTTCTCAAAAAAATGATTCATCAATGCCGATTGGAGAGCCGCTTCCAACTCGGACCTCAATCTGGCGCGGTCGCGGGAAGCCCAATCGCCGGTGACGCGCAGATGCGCGGCGTGTTTCGCAATGGATTCGGCAACGTCTGCAATTCCCTTGCCCTCGGTTGCGACTGTTTTGTTGATGGGAGGAATCCAAATGACCATGTCACTCTGAGCCGCCGAAGGCGCCGAAGAGTCTTGTTCGAGCGCCGGGAGATTCTTTGTCCCCGCTGAAACCATGACTGTCATTGCCTGCCCATGATGGCGGTAGACGCGCGGCGTAGGGTGAGCGAGCGCGAGCATGGAACGAAGAGCGCGCTCGGTGTGTTCCACGCCGGGACGATCTGCTTTGTTGATGACAAGTACATCCGCAATTTCTAAAATCCCCGCTTTGATGGCTTGGATATCGTCGCCCAAGCCCGGCGCTTCGACAACAACAGTCGTGTGCGCGAGGCGGGCGATGTCCACTTCACTTTGTCCCGCGCCGACCGTTTCGATGATGACGATCTCGTAGCCTGCCGCGTCGAAGATTTGCGCGAACGCGGCGGTGGTCTGCGCGATTCCGCCCACCGAACCGCGCGAAGCCATCGAGCGGATGAACACGCCGTCATCGCCGGAGAGATCGCGCATACGCACGCGGTCGCCCAGCACCGCTCCGCCCGTGAACGGACTCGACGGGTCTACCGCGATGATCGCAATTCTTTTGTTTTCCGTTTTGCGATAATGCAATGCGAGTTGGTTGACGAGCGATGATTTTCCCGTCCCCGGCGCGCCGGTAACTCCGATGAGATGCGCCTTGCCGGTGTGCGGAAAGAGCTCCGCAAGCGCGGCGCGTCCTTCTGGCGAATCGTTTTCCACGTGCGTGAGAATCCGCGCCAATGCGAGGCGATTGCCTTCGAGAACGGAACTTGTTATTGGCTTATTCATATCTGATAGTACAACATCGTCCCGCAGGTTGAAGATTGCGCAACAAGATCTTCAATGAAGCCTGCGGGACGTTCTCTGATCAGTAAGTTCATAATAAATTTCGTAATACGCAACACGCAGTACGAACTACTTCATCGCCTCGCGAATATCCTTGACGATATCCTCCGTCGAGGCGCCGGGACCGTAAATGCCGGTGATGCCCATCTCCTTCAAGCGGGGCATATCCTCATCGGGGACGATGCCTCCGATAAAAACTTTCACCTGATCCTGCCCGTTGGATTTGAGCAGCTCCACGATGCGCGGCGCGAGCGCCATGTGCGCCCCGGAGAGAATGGATAACCCGACCACATCCACGTCCTCTTGCAATGCCGCTTCGGCGATCATTTCAGGAGTCTGACGTAAGCCGGTATAAATGACCTCCATGCCGGCATCGCGTAGCGCGCGCGCAACGACTTTTGCGCCGCGGTCATGCCCGTCGAGACCGGGTTTGGCTACCAAAACACGAATCTTGCGTTCGCTCATTTGTCCTCCGCGAGTGAATTCTGGCGTGATTATACTATGAGGGTCACCGGGCAAAACACGTGACAGGCGTTAGGTTTTCTCTGCTTCCACAAGAGCCTTTTTTGGACGCCGATGAACGCTGATTTCGCTGATGCAATAAAAGAAAATCTGCGTTTTTCTGCGTTCATCAGCGTCCCGATGTATCTTGAAAAGAACTGCTTCGATTCGCAATGCCTTTGAAATTTATAGCCATCATACAGCGATGAGATGAGGAATGAAATATGCTATACTTTGTTCATGCAATCGAACTCGGCTTGGTCACGATGGGTGGAAACGCTCAAACGACTCAAACTGGATGGGCTGGCGCTCTGGTTGCTCGAAGCGGGCGCGCCTCTCACTGTGCTTGGCGCGCAAGCCATGTACATGACACAGCCCTTCCTCGGCGGGAAAGAATCGAATTTGATCGCTCACATGCTCGAAAACAATGAAGAAACACAAGCCTTTGCTGAACTTTTACGAGGCGAAGCGTTATCATGAACATCTCTGGAGTGGTCGGACTCATCGTGTTGATCCTCGCCGCGATCCTTTTGCTCGCGTTTACCGCATGGCGAAAGAGGACTCCGGCGAGTCTGCGGCGCATCGAAGCGTATGACCGCCTCAACAAAGAAGTTGGTCTCGCCGTTGAAAATGGGAAGCGGCTGCACATTTCTCTCGGACGCGGCAACCTCTTTACCGCGCGCGGCGGCTCGTCGCTGGCTGGGCTTGCCCTCTTGCGCCGCATCGCGGAACGCGCCTCCGTCAGCGACCGCCCGCCGATCGTTTCCTCCGGCGACGCCTCGTTGACCATCCTCTCGCAAGACACATCGCAATCCGGCTATCACGCGGCAGGGGCAGATGAAGGATTCCGCGTCACATCCGGACGTTTGACCGGACTCACACCCTTCGCCTACGCCGCCGGGACGATTCCCATCGCGCGCGACGAAAACGTTTCGGCGCACGTGTTGATCGGCGACCTCGGCGCCGAGTCCGCGTTGATCGCCGAAGCGGCGGACCGGCAGAGCGCGAGTCTCATTGCCGCCAGCGACAGTTTGTCGGCGCAGGCGATCCTTTATGCCGCCGCGCAAGACCCGCTGATCGGCGAAGAGTTGTATGCCGCCGGCGCATACACCGGCGCGGGCGCGTCGCATGAAGCCAGCCTCAACGCGCAGGATGTTTTGCGTTGGCTGGTCATCGTCGTTATTTTGCTCGGCGCAGTGATCACACTTCTTGGGTTTGGATTTTGATGCGAGTCGTTACCGCGGCGTTTGCCATCGCCATCTCGTTCATCGTTCTATTGGGATTTTTCCTGCCCATTCCGGTCTTGATGAGTCTGCGGAATGTCCTCACCGATTGGGCGGTGGTCATCAGCGCGGTTGCTGTGCTTGTGGGCATCTTCAATCTCGTCGCCGTTCATTTTGAAAAGATTCGCGCGCGCCAAAAAGGGAGCGCGCTGGGATTGATCCTCGTGGTTTCGCTGCTTGGCACATTTGGCTACGGACTTGTGTTTGGAGTGCAAGACCCAGTGATGCAAATGGCAATGGATGCGGTGATCGTGCCGGTGGAAGCCTCGCTCATGGCGATCCTCGTGATCACGCTGGTTTATGCCAGCATCCGCTTGTTGCGTCAGCGGCGCGACGTGACGACGATCCTTTTCCTCGTTGCCGCTGTTCTTCTTTTAATAGCGATCATGCCGAAGCCGTTCGATAATTCATTATTCGATGGGCTGATCCTTGACTTGACCGGCGTTCTTTCACGCGGAGGCGCGCGCGGCTTGTTACTCGGCATCGCGCTTGGAACGATCCTCACCGGTCTGCGCGTGATGTTCGGCGTTGACCGCCCGTATGGGGGGAATTGAACATGGCAGACGTTCGATGCCCAAATTGCGGAAAAGACAACCCGGACTTTTTGGATAACTGTCAGTTTTGCCAAACATCCCTCAAACCGGATACCGCCGTGCATCTCGGCGAAATCCCGGTGAAGAAGAACACCGGCGAACTTGAGCCGATCCTGCCGCAGTGGTTGAAAGATGTCCGACAGCAGGGGAGGGAATCGGCGGCGCAAGATGCCGAAGTAGAGGCAGCCAAGCCCAAAGTCCAGAAGAACGAACCGCCCGATCTGTTAGCGGGGCTCGCATCGCAGGCGAAAAGCGACGAAGAGGAAATCCCCGATTGGCTTGCGGGTATAAATCCGACAGCGAAACCCGAAGTAGCCGAATCGTCCGCGCCGCCCGAATCCGATTTCTTCGCGCAATTTCGAGAGAGCACACCCGCGCCCGTTGAGCCGCAAGCCAGCGAACCGGCGCAAGAGGATGCTCCCGCTTGGATGGCTGGCTCAGTGGATGCACAGCCCGCGCCAGCCGCGGAAGAAAAAGACGAACTCTCCGAATGGTTTGCCAAAGCATCGGAAGAATCGTCGGCGCCTGTTGAAATGGAATCGAATCTCACGGATTGGACAAGCGCTTCCGAGTCGCCGTCGTACGCGTTCAAAGAGCCGCCGCCTCAACCGAAAGCAGAGGAAGATTTAGGTTGGCTGCACACGCTTGAGGATTCATCGAAAGAGGAAGCCAAGCCCCCCGCTCAACCCGAGGCGCAATCCGATCTGAATTGGCTCGACGATCTCAGCAACGCAACGGCAAACGTTCCGCCAAAAGGCGAGGAAGATTTAAGTTGGCTGCACACGCTTGAAGATTCATCGAAAGAGGAAGCCAAGCCCGCCGCTCAACCCGAAGCGCAATCCGACCTGAATTGGCTCGACGATCTCGGCAATGCAACGGCAGATGTTCCGCCCGGACGCCCCGCCACCGATGAACCGCCGACGTGGGTGAAGAAGATGGGCGGCGTGGAAGCGCCCCAGCAATCTGCCGAACCGGCGAACGATATGAGTTGGTTGAATCAGCCCAGCGCGGAATCTGAAAAGCCCGCCGACTCTACCCCGCTCTGGTTGAAAGATCAGCAAGTGGAACAGGCTGGCGAATCGGAATCGGATAAGGTCTCGCCATTTACAAGGCGGACGGGCCCGTTGCGTGATGTGATTGACGACGATTCGATGCCGGATTGGTTGAAGAGCGCGACGGAAGAACCCTCGATGCCGGCGCCCGGCGCGCTTTCAGATTGGTTCCGCCAAACGGAACTCTCGCCTCAATCCTCCTTTCCATCTGCTTCAGACGCCTCGAAAGTTTCTCCCCCTTCGAGCGCGGATGATGTCAATTCATTATTGTCCGCTGAGATGCCGGCTTGGCTGACACAGCCCGAGTCGCAGGCGGAAGAAACTCCATCCGCAACGCCGAGCATTCCATCGAGCGATTCGCTTTCGCCCGGCGAATTGCCGAGTTGGATTAAGGACATGCGCCCGTCGGGGTCAGCCCTCCCCGTCGAAACGAGCCGCGCGGAACAATATACCGAAAGCGCGGGTCCGCTGGCTGGGTTGGAGGGCGTCATCCCGCTTGTGCCGATCGGCTCGGCGCGCAGACCGAAAATGGTTTCGCTCAAACTCCAGCCGACGGATGAACAAGTGGCTGGCGCGACGTTGTTGGAGCAGATCCTTGCGAGCGAGTCAACCGCGCGGCAGATCGCATCGCAGACAAACATCGCATCACAGCGCGTTCTGCGATGGATATTATCCGCGCTCTTCATTATTGTTCTGAGCGCAACGGCTTTCACGCGGACAACTTCCATGCCGGTCTCAGCGTCTTTGCCGCCTGAGGTTCAATCCATTTCCAGCGCGATCGCGCGGCTTCCGCAAAACCCGCTTGTGTTGGTGGTGATGGATTACGAGCCCGCCCTCGCCGGTGAAATGGAAGCGGTGAGCGGACCGATGCTCGATCAACTTGCGTTAGCCACTCGCGCGCGTCTCGTGTTCGTTTCCACGTCGCCGAATAGCACGGCTCTCGTCCGCAGATTGTTGACGAATACCGGGATCATCCTGCCCTCTCCGGACGGTTTGAATTATCAAATGGGCGAGGATTTTACCAACCTCGGCTATTTGCCCGGCGGATTGACCGGCGTACGCGAGTTTTTAGAATCTCCGGTCACAACCCTGCCGCTCGCTGGGCAACCGGGAAATTTCACCGTCAACAAATTTACCGATTATGCGGCTGTGGTCGTGTTAACTGACCATGCCGAGTCCGGTCGCATGTGGGTCGAGCAGTTGTATGCCCGCAACCAAGCCGACGAGACCTTTTTCGCAACCCAACCGGTGTTCTTTGCCGCCAGCGCGCAAGCCGCGCCGATGCTTCTGCCGTATTACGATTCTCAGCAGATCACCGGCATGGTCAGCGGGTTGTCCGACGCGGCGCGATTT
>JAXLVX010000052.1:0-22017 GCA_046328795.1 Anaerolineales bacterium
GCGTGACCGTCGTCAGCGGCGACACGCTTCGGAAGATCGCGGAGAGATGCGGGACGACCGTCTCAGCATTGCAACGCGCGAATCCATCCATCGGTTCAGGCAATTTGATCTACCCCGGTCAAGTTTTGCAACTGCCCGGCACGATCCTTGGATCAGACGGCGGCTATTTCATCTACATCGTGGCGCGCGGCGATACCTTGAAGGGATTGGCAACCCGCTTCGGCACGACCATGGATGCCCTTCTTCGAGACAACCCGGAGATCAAAAACGCGAACGTCATCTATGAAGGGCAATGGATCAAAGTGTATGTCACTGCTCCAACGCCTCCACCGTCCACGCCTCCTCCTCCGACAAGCGGACAACTCTACTATGTGCGGAAGGGCGACACGCTGAGAAATATCGCCTCGAGATTATCCACGACCGTTGAAGAGATTCTCAAGGTCAACCCGCAGATCGCTAACCCAAATGTGATCTATGTGGGGCAGGCAATCGCCATCCCGGCAGGCGTGCCTACATACATCGTGCAGACCGGCGATACGCTCCGAATCATTGCCAATAAATTCGGCACGACAGTAGAAACTTTGCTGTCGCTCAACCCAAACATCACCAACCAGAACCTGATCTATGTCGGGCAGGTTATCAACGTGAGATAACAGTTCATCAGCAATGTTTATCATTCAGGCGCGCTGAAAAGCGCGCCTGAATTGTTTTGCAAATTTGTAACCTTTATATGCCGGCAATATTTGCCTGCTCATCACCTTCTCTACTATAATCGCAATCCAGACTTGAGAACACTATAAATTATTTTGAGGAGGTAACATGAAATTTCGATTTAGTCTCTTGGCGCGGATGGCGTTTATCGCCGTATTGTTGTCCACAACGATCGCGGCGGCGCCGCTTGAACGAACCCGCCAATCTCCAATGCAAGATTTGCTTGATACCCTCGGCGGGTATGAATGTTTCGACGGCAGCGCTTTTACTTGCGTGACCATCGAAGTCCCTCTCGATCACTTTAATCCCTCCGACACGCGTACCCTCGCGGTGACCTTTGCCGTTCTTCCCGCCGCGGGCGAACGCAAGGGAATGTTCGTCACTGCCACAGGCGGACCCGGATACTCCGGCATCGTCTCAGCAGATTACTACCTCCCCGGCTATGGCGAAGATGTATTGAACTCCTTCGATATCGTTTTCTTCGACCAACGCGGATTATTGTATTCCGGCGATCAAGCCTGCCCGCTCGCGGCGTCCGCTTTTTATCAACGCGACGCGCAGGGTAAAACGCCCGCCCAAGAAACCGCACTCAAACAATCGGCAAGCACGTTTAGCGCTGAATGCGTCAACGAAACCAGCGACCCCAGTCTCCTTCCGTATCTCGGAACGAAGCAAGCGGTTGAGGATCTGGAGGTCTTCCGTCAATTGGTAGGCGATGCGAAGTTCTGGTTATATGGCGAAAGCTACGGAACGCAATACGCGCAAACCTATGCCCTCGCGCACAGCGACCACCTCGCCGGTCTCATCCTCGACGGCACAGTTGATCTCACGTTGGACGGCTTTGCGTACTATCAAAAGCAAGCGCAGGCATTCAGCGACACCCTAACCGATTCGCTTTCCGCGTGTAACGACGATGAAGCCTGCCGCGGGGATATGCTGGGCGACGCCGTCCATGCGTATGACGCGCTTGCCAGAATTCTGGAAAAGGGCCCCATCAAATTTAGATTCCTCTTGCCAACGGGAAAACCGTCAACCGCACATTCGCCCTCACAAATCTTGAATATGTTGCGGCGAGTCAGATGTACAACCAGTCAGACCGCATGATGTTTGTCCGCGCTCTTGCCTCCGCCGCCTCCAAAGCGGATATGATTCCGCTCGCCCGCCTCCTGTACATGGACCTTGGGGTTGACTCGCAAACCCTCGACCCGATCCCCGACCCGACGTATTCAGAAGCCGTGTATTACGGCGTTGAATGCCAAGATTACGGCTATCCCGGCCACTCGCCAGAGGATAAGGCGAACATCTATCTCTCCACGATGGATTCGTTTGAATTCTCGATCCCGCGTCTTGCTTCGCTCATCTACGCGGATCTGCCTTGCGCTTATTGGCCCAACGCTACAACCGACTTGACCCGTCCGAACTATTTGGTCGCCGAAGGCGTTCCAACGCTTGTGCTAGGTTCAACAGCCGACCCGGCGACTCCATACGGCAACGGCGTCAGCGTCTACGAAAATCTGGCGGATGGATACCTCATCACTCAGGAATTCGGACCTCATGTCATCTTTGGGCGCGGCAATGCCTGCCCCGACGAACTGGTAATTGATTTCCTCGTGAACGACGTAGTCCCAGCCGAGCGCGAAACGGTCTGCGAGGGTTATCTAATTGATCCTCATGCCCCATTGGCGCCGCGCTTTGCGTCCATGTTTGGAAGCCCGCGTAACGCGTTATCTGCCATGGAAACCGAGATTTACTATTTGCCCGAGTTCTATTACTGGGATGGTTTTACGCCGACTTCTATTGGATGTAACTACGGCGGCGCGCTGGGCTTCCAAATGAACAATGCCGGCACGCGGGTCAACTTCTCGCTCAACAAGTGTCAATTGGCGACCCATTTCGCCATGACCGGCACCGGGTTCTACAATTTCAATACCGACCGCTTTGTGTTGGATGTCACTACGACCGGGCGCTGGAAGTGCAGCCTGAGGTATGACCGCAAGGGTGAGAACATCAAGATCACCGGCAAATGCGACGGGAAGAACATCAACAGCGATGACTTCGACACCGAACATCTCTGGCACATCTTCCCGGACTTCGAAGAGTTCAACAAGAATAACAACTAACTCAACTTATGTAATGTCATTCTGAGCGAAGCGAAGAATCTTCGTTTCGTCGGGGAGACCCTTCGTCGCTGCTCAGGTGACATGCCTAGTTTTAGGCACTCCCCTTTAATCGTGACTCGCTCCGAATTTAATCTTTCGAGCTTTTAGCCACGGATTTCACCGATTTACACGAAGAAAGCCGACCAAGTTCAAATTGGCCGGCTTTCTTCTTTCCTGATTCAGGGCAGAAAAAATTAGAAACCTGTACTGACGGTTCGTCTTTCGCTCACCGTGCCGAAGTATCCGCGATAATCCGTGCAATCCGTGGCTGAGTCTTTGATTTGGGATTTATCCTCGCGCCTTACTTTCTTCGAGTTCCTTTTGGCTGTGGACTTCTTCTTCGCCGTTTTCTTCGCGGTGACAACTTTCTTCTGCGGACGATACTTCAACGCCGCATGAGCCGCCGCAAGGCGCGCGATCGGCACACGGAAAGGCGAACACGACACGTAGTTATTGCCGATGATGTGACACCACTCGATGGAACTCGGGTCGCCGCCATGCTCGCCGCAAATACCCACTTCGAGATCTGGGCGCGTTGTCCGCCCTTCGGCGATCGCCCAATCCATCAACTTGCCCACACCTCCGCGATCCAGCGATTGGAAACGGATCTGACATCGAGGATGCCTTGCTCTTGATACGATGAGGAAGTTTCGTTCGGCGTCGTCGCGCGAGTAACCGTAAGTCATTTGCGTGAGGTCGTTCGTGCCGAAGGAGAAGAACTCGGCGTAGGTGGCAACCTCCGCCGCAGTGACTGCCGCGCGCGGAATTTCGATCATCGTTCCGAACTTGTAATCGGAACTTCACCTTCTTTTCATCCGTCACGGCTTTGGCAATGCGCCTGCCGCGGCTGGATCCATTCAAGTTCTTCACAAAGTTCCCGTGAGCGGAATCATCACTTCGGGCTTCACTTTGATTCCGCGCTTTGTGCAATCTGCCGCCGCTTCGAAGATCGCGCGGACTTGCATCTCCACGATCTCAGGCATCGAGATGCTCAGCCGCACGCCGCGCAAGCCCATCATCGGATCTGATCTTGTGCAAGCGTTTACGGCGGCAAGCAGGTCTTCTTTTTCTTTTCAGCCCAGCGGACTCGTTCTTCACGCGCATCGTGATCACTTCTTCGAGAAGTTTTTCCTCGTCTGGCATGAACTCGTGTAGCGGCGGGTCAATCAGCGGATGATGACCGGGTAGCCGTCCATCGCCTCGAAGAGACCGTCGAAGTCTTTGCGTTGGTAGGGGAGCAGTTTGTTCAGCGCGGCTGTGCGTCCGTCGCTCGTGCCGAGAGGATCATCTCCTGCACGATGGCAAAACGCCCAGCTCGAAGAACATATGCTCCGTGCGGCAGAGACCGATCTCACCGCGCCGTATGAGCGGGCGCGTTGCGCGTCTTTCGGATAATCTCGCGTTTGCCCACACTTGCAATCCGCGCGTGGGGTAGCCGGGGCTTCGCTTCGCGCACATCTTTCGCGCGGAGATTTCATCCGCCCATTTGAGTAGAGTGAGCAATTCAGTTTGTTCTTCAAGCGATGGCGAACTCGTCGGGATTTTTCCGATGAACACTTTGGTGCCAGGCCGTCCACCGAAACCCATTCGCCTTCTTTGACGAGATTCACCGACGGTCATCTGTCGTTTTTCAAGATTAATTTTGATCGCCGACGCGCCGACCACGCACGGGATCCTGAACTGCCTGGCCACCACCGCCGCGTGAGTAAGGTTGCTCCGCCTCGCTGGTGAGCACGCCCTTTGATAAGGCGATCATGCCATGCACGTCATCTGGCTTGGTGAACGGACGCACCATGATCGCCTTGCTTTTCATCCTTCGCCCATTTTCTCGGCGGTGTCCGCGTCGAAATAGATTTGTCCAACTGCCGCGCCGGGCGAGGCGTTCACGCCTTTGGCAAAGAACTTGCCGGACTTCTCGGCGTTATCCATCGCGGCGTGATCGAACTGCGGGTGGAGGAGAGAATCCACATTGTCCGGTGTGACGCGCTGGATCGCCTGCTCTTTGGTGATCAAGCCTTCCTTCGCCATATCCACAGCAATCTTCACGGCAGATTTCGCCGTGCGTTTGCCGTTGCGCGTTTGGAGCATCCACAACTTTCCGCGCTCGATGGTGAACTCGACGTCCTGCATATCCTTGTAATGCTTTTCAAGACGCGCGGTGATCGCCATGAATTCTTTATAGGCTTTCGGCATCTGGTCTTTCAAATGCTCGATCGGGTCGGCGTTGCGGATGCCCGCCACCACGTCTTCGCCCTGCGCGTTGATGAGATATTCGCCCATCATCTTTTTGTCGCCGGTGGACGGGTTGCGCGTGAACGCCACGCCTGTGGCTGAGTCGTCGCCCATGTTGCCGAAGACCATCGTCACGATGTTGACCGCGGTGCCGAGATCGTCGGGGATGTTGGTGGCGCGGCGATAATCAATGGCGCGTTTGCCCATCCACGATTCGAACACGGCTTTGATGGCGAACTCCATTTGCTTGTACACATCCTGCGGGAAATCGAAACCGACTTGTTGCTTGAAGACCGCCTTGAAGACCGCGACCAATTCCTTCCAATCTTCGGCGGTCATTTCAGTGTCAGATTTGTAGCCCTTCTTCGCTTTATGCTCCGCCATCGGATGTTCGAAATGCTCGTCATCGAGATTGAACACGGTCGCGCCGAACATTTCGATCAGGCGGCGATACGAATCCCACGCAAAGCGCGGATTGTTCGTGAGTTTGACCATCCCTTCCACAACTTCATCGTTCAAGCCGATGTTGAGGATTGTGTTCATCATGCCTGGCATCGAGAACTTTGCGCCCGAACGGCACGAAACCAACAGCGGATTTTTGGAGTCGCCGAATTTCTTGCCCGCGCGTTTCTCGGTCACTTTCATCGCGTCGAGCGCCTGCTTCCACATCCCCGCCGGGAAAGCCCCGCGCTGGCGAAACCAGTTACATGCTTCCGTTGTGATCGTGAATCCCGGCGGAACCGGCACCCCGGCGCGCGTCATGTCGAATAATCCCGCGCCTTTTCCGCCGAGCAGGGCGCGCGTGTCTTCCCACGACCCCGCGTATTTTTCCGCTTTCTTTACTTCGTCGAACAAATATACCCAAGTCTTCATTGATAGACCTCCGTCTGAATTTTCAGGCTCTTTGGGATTAAACAAAATTATCGAACAGCAGATACGCAGGGATCTTTGAGAAAACTCTAAGAATCTCACTCTCTCTGTGATCTCTGTGACTAGCCCCGTCCAATGCCAGAGAACCAAATTTCATAAACCGCCCGAAGTGTACCACGAAGCGAACGGACAAATGTCATGCTCGAAGCGTGATTTTAGGGTAATCGCATTTGGGTTTCTTATCCGCTAATCTCCGCCAATCTGCGCGAATTTTTCTTGGTTGATTAGCGAAAATTCGTGAAGATTAGCGGATAACAGGCTCGGCTTTGATGTCGGAACTTTCTAGTGCGATCACCCGCGCGTGTTTTTGATAAGCCATTGCAAAGTCGTTACCGCGTCATTTTTCGATATAATGGGGCTACTGGAAAACTTATGACAACAAAAATTCTCGTAATTGACGATGATGCCGCTGTCACCGACCTGCTCTCGCTCCTCCTGAAATCGCAAGGGTTCGAGGTCGCCGCGACCAACAACAGCGGCGACGGCTTGAACATGATCCGCGAAGACTCTCCCGATCTGGTCGTGCTAGACCTGATGATGCCAGATGTGGACGGGTGGGAAGTGTGCCGGTCTGTGCGAACGTTTAGCAAAGTGCCGATCATCGTCCTTTCCGCGCTGAACGACCCCTCGATGATCGCCAGCGTGCTGGATGCCGGCGCAGACGACTACCTCACCAAGCCGACTCCCAGCCGCGTGTTAGTCGCGCACATCAACCGCCTGATCAAACGGAACGGCACGAACGGTGCGCATGGACACAACTCGATGGGGCAAGCGCCGCAAATGGCGGCATCCTAACCCGCCTCGCTCCCCAGTGGACGCCTGATACAGTCATCCCCGGCCTTCTCCGCCGGGGATGCTTTGTTAAGTACCGCAAAGTTCACTTTGCGCGTGATTATCTTACACTTTCAAAAAGGGGACGCTGATTCACGCTGAAAACGCAGATTTTCTTTCTCTTGAATCAGTGAAATCAGCGTTTTCACCTGCCTTGCGGTCGTGCGGGGTATCATCCCGCGCCACGAATCTCTATGCCAAATGCTTCAACGCCCGCTGTCTCTTTCACCGCCTCCATCATCGGCAAATGCCCGACGCCCTTCAACTCCACAAAATGCGCGGAGTGGCAGGGCATTTTTCATCTCACGCGCGCGGTCAACCGAGACCAGCGAATCCGCATCGCCATGGATGACCACAACGGGAACCTTTGAGATTCCGCCAGCATTGACGATGTGTCCATGGCCCGCTATGGCTTTAGCGCGCCGATGAACGCGGCGGGTTGCTGCTTTCCTGCATGATGGCAGTTACCGCGTTTTGATATTCCTCATTCGGCGAAAATTTCGGCTTCATCGTTTCCACCACGCCACCGATGCCTTTCTCCGCCACCTCCGCCGCGGACTTATAGCGTCCCTCTTTGCGGGTCTGGCGGATCGGCGAGTGTTTGTGTCGAAACGAGTCCCAGCCCGCCGACCTGCTCTGGGCATGTTTTTGTGAATGCCAACGCGATGTAGCCTCCCATTGAATGACCCGCCACCGCGGCTTGTTGAATTCCGAGTTGATCGAGCAGACCAGCAATGTCCAACGCAAAATCATCCAGTGTGTATTGCGAATCCGACTCATGAAAGATCATCCTTCGAACCCGCGCAGGTCGGCATGATGAGATCGAACGTCCCCCTCGAGCATCGGCGCGACAAAATCCCATGTGTGATGGTCGAGCGGATACCCGTGCAACAATACAAGCAGGGAGTCCCTTTGCCGCGGCGTTCGTACGCGAGTTCGATGTTGTTGATTTTTAGCTTTTTGCATGTTTTCTCCTTGCATTCCCATCTTCCGAGGGAGAGAGGTGGTAGGGTGAGCAGGATGCCGCGGCGGACGGCCGTCTCTTACGAATTCATTTCCAATTCACCGCCACCTTCAACTTGCTTCCCATTTTCGAATAATAATGCACAAACCCATTCTCGCGCCCGAATTCATAGACGCGGCGTGTGATGTCCACATCCGCTTTGCAGTATTCGGCGACCTTATCCAACTCGCCCTCGCGGAACCATTTCACGGATTGCAAGCCATCGGCAGTCTTCGTCGCACCGAGAGTCGCTTTTGCCAGCGAATCCACGTCCTCAAACGAAAGCCGAGTGTTCGGTAAATATCTTGCAACATATCCGCTCGAGTGACGGAGCGCAGATCTCCGTTCGGCGCGTACGGTTTAAGCACTTCATAATCGAAATTGAGGATGTTGAATCCGATCACGCGATCAGCGGATTTCAATTCCGGCAACCAGTGCCGCGGCGTCCTTTTCCCAATACACGGCAAATTATCCCGTGCCGTAGACCACGTCACACCGCAAGCGAGAAGTAATTGCGATGGGTTGCGCCCGCTAACTTCCTCAAATAATTTTTGTGTTTCGAGATCGAAAAAGACAAGGTTCATTTTGGGCTCCAAAACCCCGAAGGGGTCAAATGATTATAGATGGATAGTGATGATGGTTTGAACCTTAAGCAAAAGTTTGCGAGAATAATTTGCGTCATCCCTTCGGGATTTGAATTTGTTGTTTCCAAATCTACAATCGTGCCATCCCTTCGGGATTGGGGGATTCAAAGTTCGTCGCCATCCTCTAGCAATTTCCGCGCCAGCGACAGCGCCTCTTTACGTGTGGAGACTTCGCCGATTGCTTGACCTTCACGAATCGCTTCGAGCAATTGACCGATGATGCGCCCCGCGTCTAAATTGAGTTCCTTCATTAACTCGTTGCCATCCAATGACGGGGAGGTAAGCACGGTTCCCTTCGCGTTTCTCCCAGTAGTTTTCGAGGAAGATTCCTGCGATGGTTAACGCGGCTTGCCAATTGCCCATTGTTTGCGTGTGATCGCGTGTAAACTTCAGCAGGTACCGGCGAGAACTGGCGATGCAGACGATCAACCAGCGCCGCCGCCAGCCGCATAACGGCGGTAAAACGGGATTTGCGCTGCTCTTCTTCTTCCACCAGACCGTGAAAAATGGAAGCGCATGGATTGTGGAGGATTTTTTTACCGTTAATCTGCTGTTGAGGTTAACCCGCGCACCGCGCATGGACGCAATCCACCTATAGCACATCGTGGTCGAAGAAGCGGATGCGCCCCGTGTATTCCACCGTCTTGGTGGCTGGCTTCTCGACATCGTGATACAACGCGGCGAAGAACAACGCAGCGCGGACGGAGCGATCCGTGTTGAGCGATCTGGTGAAGTGAGATGAAAACCGCTCGCGATATTTTCCAAGCGCGGAGACGAGCGCGTTCAAAAATGGATCGTCGCCGCCTGAGCCTGATTCAAGCGCGCAAGGATCGCTTCGGAGGTGACCGAGAACTTTCAGCGTGTGTTCCCACACATCGTAAACGTGCGGCGGGGATTGTTCGCATCCCTTCATGGCGGAGAGTTCGGGCATCATGTGGGAAAATGCCCAACATCTCCAGCGCGCGCATGGATGAATCGGGTTTCCGGCACTCGGCGATTTTGAACAACTCGTCGCGCTGGCGTTCTGGATGAGACGTTCGGCAGAAGAGGCAGCGGCATCTTTCATTGCGTTGCGCGGCGAGGTCAATTTTGAAATCGAGCGCTGCGGCGAGACGGACCTCGCAAAAATGCGGATCGGGTCGTCGGTCAATATGTGGGCAGGCGCGGATGATCTTGCGCGAATATCGTCCGCGCCGTTGAGCGGATCAATGAGGGAGTTGTTTTTTAGATCGTACGCAATCGCGTTGATCGCGAAATCGCGGCGCGTAAGTCGTCTTTCAGTTTATCTCCACCGCGATAGTGGTGAAATCAAAGATACGTGCGCGAGTCGTTCGTCAATGACGATGACGCGTCCCGTGTCGCGTTCTTCGTCGAGGATCATGAAGTTGGCGTCGAGGGCGCGGGCAACGCGTCGGGCTAGAGAAATGCCGCCCGAAGGCACGGCAAAATCAAAGTCGCGCGAGAGGCGGTTGAGAATCATGTCACGCACGCCGCCGCCGACGAGGTGATATCCTGATCGGGCAGCGCGTCGCGGACTTTATCCAACAAAGGCAGGTGCGGAAATTGAATCGGCATGTAAATGATTTCGAGTTTTTCTTTGTGGCGGGTATTTTGCGCGGCGTGCAATGCCTGCTCAGGCGTTCCACCCTGAGCGACGATCTTGCCGCGGATGCGGGCAACCCAACGACCTGCATAATTTGATTCTTCTTGCATATCTTTCCCCAATCGTAAATCGTCAATCGTAAATCGTCAATCAAAAATCGTAAATCGCTAATCGGCTGGTTTGTATTTTCCCAAATCCACCACGCCGACGAACGGAAGGTTGCGATAGTATTCGTCGAGGTCGAGACCGTAGCCGAAGACAAATTTGTTCGGGATTTCAAATCCGCGATAGTGAATGGGGACGGGCGTTTCGCGTCGTTCGGGTTTGTCGAGCAATGCGCAGACTTTGAGCGAGCGCGGCTGGCGGACTTGCAAAAGTTCAAGCACGGATGCGATCGTGTTGCCGCTGTCTACGATGTCTTCGACAAGCACCACATCTTTGTCGCGGATGTCCATTTGCAAGTCCATGGCGACACGCACTGCGCCGCTTGATTCGCGTTTGCCCGCGCCATAGGACGATACCGCCATGAAATCCATCATGTGAGGACGTGATGTTGCGGCTGAGATCAACAAGGAACGGAACGCCGCCGCGCAAGATGCACACGAGAAGCAGGTTGCCGTCGGGATAGGCCTGCGCTGATCTCCGCGCCAAGTTCGGCGATGCGCGATTGTAGGGATTTTTCGTCAACAAGAATTTCGGCGAGAATATCTTGATATTTTTGCATTTTAATTATTCATTCGCTGTTCTTTAATTTATTCGGACCTGCATAAAGTTTGATTAATCCGCACACTTCACAACGATAAGCTCTTGATGTAATATTTTTCTTCCTGACGGTCTTTAATAATTTTAAAATATTTCTCCGACTTTCCTCCACCCAAAAAGTTCTATCTGACGGAGTGTAATATGGAGCGTCCGCGAAGATAAAACCTTTTTGGAGAGCTCCTCCACACCGTTACGGCCACGGATTCGGTCATGGCGCCCCACTGATGCCTATTTTGCTTTCGTGGCGAATTTCTTACCGCGGCACTCTCATGATGCCTTCACGACACCGCGCCTCATACATCTCAGACGCGCCCACAATGACCACGGATCGTCATATTTCGCAGGCTTGCCATTCACCAGTCTCTGCGTGCGCGATTCTGCTTCGCCGCCGCAGACCAGCGAGATCTGCATGGCTTGTCCACGTCCTCGGCAATGGACATGAGGATCGGCATCGGACCGAACGGCTCGCCGCGGAAGTCTGTGTCGAGTCCCGCCGCGATGACGCGGATTCCGCGTGATGCCAACTCGCGGTACTCAGGGACAACTCAGGTCGAAGAATTGCGCCCATCAATGCCGACGACGGTCGTATCCGCATCTATTTTGTTGATGGCGATCTCGGTCGCTTTTTCGATGGGGATTGCGTCGAAGTCCGAGCCAGCGTGCGATGTCACTTTTTCCACCGCGTAGCGGATGTCAATAGCAGGCTTAATACCTGCACTTTTTGCTTGGCTATCGTCGCGGACGAGACGGCGATCAACTCATCCGTCTTGCCGCTGAACATCGAACCGCAACCAGCTTCGATCGAACCGTGTGTGTGGCGCATTTTTCCTCTCCGTCATTGCGAGGAAGCCCTCGAAGGGTTGACGAAGCAATCTCCTGTCGTATTGGAAACATCGTTCTTGTAGGGGATTGCTTCGGGCGAACGAACATCGCCCTTGCAATGACGCGCACTGAATTAACAAAACAGGCAGACGTTTTCACATCTGCCTGTAAGTTTACCGAGAATATTCATCCTGCAAGTATCATTTTGTGTTGTCCCGCAGATGATCTGCGGGACAACGACGTTACGCCGCCGCTTTCGGGAAGTTCAAGGCAAATCAGCGAGCGGAGTTTCTTCTTTCGCCGCAGTCAACGATGCCTGACCGAAGCCAGCGATAGCCAGCACCGCGTCGTTGCCGCCGTTCAACTTCGAGGAACTGACCGATGCTTCAGGATCCCAGCCGCCTTCAACGCTTCGTTCGCGCGAGCCGGCGAGACCCAATTAACGGGGCGTTCGGGCGAGCTCTTCAACTCTTCTTCACTTTTTGCTGTTCGACATAATTCTGGCGGACAGACAACTTCTTATAGAAGTTATCCACCTGACCTTCGATGTCGGCGGATGCGCGAAGCCCGCCTGTGAAGAACGGATGACATTCGGCAAATATCCACGCGGAATTCGTCGAGCCGGGCCGTCCATGTGCGGCCGCACGAAGCAAAGTCACTTCGCGTCGGGGAAATACGTAGGATGAATATCGGGCTCATGTTACGCCCGCTTGGGCACCATACACGCGCTTCTGTCCGCGGATCACATCGTACATCACCACGCCGTCGGCTGTCGCAAACAACGTGTCGTCTTTGCCGACCTTCACGTTCAAGTCAGTTTATCTTCGTGCCGCGTTGGCGCACCAAAATATTTCCCGAAAGCACGAACTGACCCGCGTAGCGCTTCACGCCGAGTCGTTGTGAATTTGAATCCGTCCGGCTGCGGGTAGACCCGCCGCCTGTTTTATGGCGCTTTTCATGGTTACCTCTTACTTCTTCTTTGAATCCGTCTTTTGATGCCGACTTTTTCGCCGAGCTTTTTGCGGATGGCTTCGCCGCTTCTTCGACGGTTTAGCCTGCTTCTCCGACTTCGGCTTTTTCTCAGCCTCAACTACTTCGACTTCCGCCTCAGCCTGCTTCTCGACCTTCGGCTCTTCCACCTTGCGCTTCTCGCCGGGCTTGCCGATGAAGTCCACCATCAACAATGTGTAGTGTTGGCGGTGTCCGCCGCGCACGCGGATGCGTTTCTTCGGGCGGTACTTGAAGCGGTCAATCTTCGGTCCGCGGATGTGATCCATGACCGTGACCTTGACGTTGATGTCGCTCAGGGTGGGGGTTCCGACAACGACCTCGTCGCCGTCTGCCATAAGCAAGACGCGGTCAAGGTCGAATTTATTTCCCGTTTCAACGGGCAGGCGATCCACTTCGATGGTTCGCCCTTCGACGGCGCGGTACTGCTTGCCGCCGCTTTCAACGATTGCAAATCTCATTTTTTCTCCAGTCATTCACTTCGCCGCGCGCCTGCGGATGTCTTTCAATCGTCGCCTGCGGAACGGGGAAGTTGGTAAAAGCCACACACAACCGCCCCAGCGAATCCAACTGCTGGCGCAGAAGCGGGCAGATTATACATGCGGGTCAGATGCTGCAACAGGCGTGAGCTCGCTACGTCGTTGCGAGGAGGAAGGGAAGCGACGACGAAGCAATCTCCGTCAACGTAGCGGGAGGATCGCTGTATCACAGGAGATTGCTTCGTCGCGAAGAACAAGAGCGCTCCTCGCAACGACATCCGCCGGTTAGCCAGAAACTTCAGCCGTCCCGGCGAAAGAACCGGGTTCTTATCCCTTCGGCAGGATCGAAGTCAGAGTCCTCGTCACATTCTGCAACGCACTCGCATGTCCCTTGATCTTGTTCACGTCGCCAGTCTTCAAACCCGATTGCACTTCGGTGATCGTCTTTGAAGTGGACGCTTGGTTGTCAATACGATCTTTTGCGTGATGGCTTCGAGGTTGACGAGTAGTTGCAAAATATTTTTTGGGATGATCGGCAAACCTTTCGCGATGGGGAGCAAGCCGTCGAGGATGTTGTTGGCGATGCCCGCGTATTTGACCGTGAGCGTGTGAAGCGAGCCGATGGAGTTGGTGAGTTCGAGCGCGATTCTTTGATGGCGTCAATCATGTTCTTGTGATCTCGAATCATCTTGCTGATGTCGTTGAGCGAGTCGGTGAGTTTGTCTGAAAACTTCACGTACGATACGGGCGCGCCGCGGCAAGCCCTACTCGGGCTTGGGGTCTGATGGTGGTGGGCATGAGAATCCCTTGGGTTGAATTTTCGCAACTATACATTAGTTTGGATTTGAATACAATCCAAGACATGTCATTAGTATACTGAGTGTGGGCACGGCAGATCGAATGTCATTAGGTCTCAGAGACCGCCTCCAGAACACAGATCGCCGTGCCCGAAGAACAGAGGAGTCTGAACAGTTGAAAGGTCGCAGGGCGCCGTATTCACGCTAATCCGGGGCGAGGAGCGACGATGAAAAAGAAAGCGGAACGATTTGGTCGGGGATCGTGATATCTCCAAGAGTTGGTTGATGTGGCTGTGCATGAGCAGAGTGAAACTTTTCGGAGCCAAAATTACACGGACGAGGAGATTGCGGTGTTAGTGAAGCGGTTGAAAAAGTTGAAGCCAACCTTGATCGTGCTCGAGCCGACGGGTGGCTTCGAGAAGTTGGTGTTGGCGGAGCGACCACCAAGGCGGGACTGCCTGCGGGTCGTGGTCAATGCCAAACGGGTGAGAGACTTTGCGCGTGCTACAGGGCAGATTGCCAAAACGGACGCCTTGGACGCCAGTGTTGGCGCACTTCGCCGCGGCGGTTCGATCTGCGCAGGAGGCCCAGTGCAGCGAAGAAGAAGCAGCGCTGTTGGCGCCCTGCTGGACCCGTCGCAAGCAGATTTTGGATATGCTGACCATGGAAAAGAACCGTTAATACGAAAGCGCCTCCCTGTGGCCTGAGATCCAAGCCCATCTCCAATGGCTGACAGCCAGTTTGAGCTGCCTTGGATAAAGAAATTGATACGTTTGTGGAAAGCACGCGTTTCCGAAGGAAAAAGATGACTTTGGTTCTGGGCAATCCCGGAGTTACACGTCACTGGCAACCCTCTTGGGCATGTTGCCAGAACTGGCCAACTTGACCGCCAGGCCATCGCCGCACTGGTCGGCGTGGCGCCAGTCAACAAAGACAGTGGCGGGAAGCACGGCTGCCGTCGGGTGTATGGCGGCCGTGCCGGATGTGCGCAGTGTGTTGCCATGGCTGCGTTAGCCGCGAAAAAGTTCAATCCAGTCATCCGATCCTTCTATACGCGATTGATCCAACACGGTAAGGAAAAAGAAGGTGGCTCTCACCGCTTGTATGCGAAAACTGCTCGTCATTCTAACAGCGCGGTCCGCTCGAACACCTTTGGCGCTTTCAGCCCGCCTAACTTGTTCGTCTGCCTTGACAGCTAACACAGTTGTTCTGAGCCGCGCTCTTGCTCTTTGCGGCGAAGAATTCCGAGATAACTTCAGAGACCCTTCGCTCCGCTCAGGGCGACATGGTAGTTTAAGGTTTTTGAATTTGACACTCTCTGCATTGACAAACCCTCGTGACTACTGTACCCTCGCCTCATGCTTTTTTCTGATCATTCTCCGCTTCAACAGAAGATAGTTGAATCGCCTCTCGACTCAAAAACTCTTCAGTCAGGTCCCGCAGGGACGGGGAAAACCACCGCTGGTGTCGAGCGGATGCGTCACTTGCTCACGCAAGGCGTGCCTGGCGAATCGATCCGTTGCTCACCCCGCAGAGGCGAGCTTGCAAGAGCCGTATCTCGATCTGCTGTACAGCCTCGAACGACGCGCGGCGGTGAAGTGACCTCGGCCACCATCGGCGGTTTGGCGCGGCGCATGTGCGACCTGTTCTAAGGCCCCCTAGCGGGCGAAGCGGCAGGATTTGCAAACCCGAGTCAGCCTCCTGTTTTCCTCACGCTCGAAACCGCGCAATACTACATGGCGCATCTCGTCCGCCCGTTGTTGGATGATGGGTTATTTTTGAATCGGTGACGATTGACCGCAATCGCTTGTACTCGCAGATCATTGACAACCTCAACAAAGCCGCGGTGATCGGCTTTTTCACATACTGACATTGGCTCGAAACTTGATTTATCGTATTTCGCCAATCTGCTCAACGCCGTGTTTATCAAGATGCGCAAGATTGCGCGAATCGATCCCGCCAATACGGCCTCGATCACAACCTGCTAGATTTTTCTCCAACTCGAAGTTTTTGCAGAAACGTTGTGGAAGCAGAATATTGTCAAAGATTACCTCACCAGAAGTTATCGTCACCTGATCTACGACAACGTGGAAGTTATGATGGTCCGCGCGCGCATGATATTGTTTCTAATTGGCTCTCGGACTTCCAGTCCGCCTTATTGATCTACGACGAAGATGCAGGCTTCCGCTACTTCCTCGGCGCGGACACTCAAACTGGATCTGCGTTGCGCGAATTGTGCGATGAGCATATCCAATTGCAAGAAAGCTTTTGTGATGACCGAAGGTGTGGCGGAGTTGAGCAGTGGGTTGATTGAAGGATTGCTCCAACATTTGAAGGAAAGACGAAAGAAGAAAGAGGAAACGGATCGGCTCTTTCTATTGTCTGGGCGCGTTATTACCCTGAACTTCTAGATGCTGTGGTTACCGAAATCCAGTCTCTAGTCTCTAGTCAATCCAGTCTCTCCTCCGAAATCGTCATCCTCGCCTCATCCCTGGATGTTGCGATCTCCATCACGCATGTTTTAGCAAAAGGCGAACATCCGTATGTCACATCGCCTCGCGGTTACATGACGAGCTCGCCTCTCTACGCGTTGATCACGCCGCTGGCGCATCCGCATTGAATATCCACCCGTCGATACCTGACGCGGGCGGCATGCGTTGATAAAGATCCATTGATGGATTTGACCTCGTCCAGCAGTTGCTGACCGACATTGACCGACGTCAACGCACCTGCGGCTTTCAACGTTTGCAGATCGGGTTCGATGCCCAGGAACGAATTTACTTTCTCGATCGGCAATCGCTACTCGACCCTTCGAAATTGATCGAAGAATATCGCGTCGAATCCCTTTGCCGTTGGATCATTTCCTTCGCAAATTGTTTGGCGGCGTGTTGTCGCAGGCGGGTTTTGGTTATCACCGCAACTTCGACCTCGGTGCGCGTGGCGGCGAGTTTGAGTTTGGTGAAGCAGTTTCGACAGCATTTCAGACCCAACAGGCCTTTGAAACCCGTTAGGTCTGGGGCGCGAATACATTCAAATGCTGAATGATGGCGTGATGTCGCCGCGTCGTATCTCGAGTGGTTGGCAGAACGTAGACAAGGACGCGGTACTGTCGCGCCCGCGCATACGTTCTTGATGATGAATCGTCCTGTCACGATTCAATTTTGGCTCGATGCGGGCTCTAGCGGATGGTACGAGAGATTGTCACAGCCGCTCACGCATCCGCACGTGTTGAGCCGCGGATGGTAGAGGACGTCAATGGACGGACGCGGACGATGTCCAATACAGTAAAGAAGCGATGGCGCGGCTGGTGTCGGGGTTATTGCATCGTTGCCGCGAGCGTGTCTATTTGGGAATTTTGAACTCGGCGAAAGCGGATTTGAAGGGCGCGGCGAATTGTTGAGAGCGTTTCAAAAAAGTTTTGTGAAAGATAGGTGACAGTCATCTTGAAGATGACTGTCACCTTTCTTGAGGATAATACATGAACAAAAAATATTTGCTCGTTGCAATTTCAATTATTTTGTTGGCTTGTTCTGTGACTGAACCCGACAACCGTCCCGCCTGTATGCGAGCACACTGCGATCATCCCGCCTGTGGATTCAACGTCCACTGCGCCTCGATTTGGCGGACCGACTCCGCCATCCGTCTGATGTTTCCTGCGAATAATTACTGGAACGCGCGCGCGGACTCGCTTCCCCGTCCACCTCACCTGATTCGTGGATAGACAGCATCGGGCGCGCGATTTATGGCTTCCACATGGACTTCGGCTCAGGCGAGTGGGACGGTGGTCCGATCGGGATTCCATTTAACGTCGTGGCTGGATCAGCCGTCCCTGCGTATGAACCGGGAAGCCGGCGTCCTGATGAGTCCGACGCGGGACCGTATCCCATCCCGCAGAATCCGAATCGTGAATGGGGGAGCGATCATCACATCTGTTGTGGGATACGCAAACGTGCGTTTTGTATGAAACGTACGATATGAGCTTCTTGACAATGGTCAATGGAGCGGCGGTTCGGGCGCAATCTGGGATTTGAACTCGAATGCCCTGCGCCCCGATACATGGACATCGGCTGACGCGGCAGGCTTGCCGATTCTGCCGGGCTTGGTTCGTTATGATGAGATCGCGGCGGGCGAGATTCGACACGCGTTGCGATTTACTGTCGAAGACACGGCGGGGTACATCTGGCCCGCGCGTCATCAGACATCCGATCCGCAAAACGGAATCTCGCCGATGGGCGCGCGTTTTCGCCTGAAAGCGGATTACGATATGTCAGGTTTCCCGCCTGAAATGCAGGTGTTGTTGAAAGCCATGAAAGAATATGGAATTGTGTTGGCAGATAATGGCTCGAACTGGTACGTCAGCGGCGCGCCCGATGAACGCTGGGATAACGACATGCTTCATTTACTCGATGTGTTGACGGGAAATGATTTTGAGGCGGTGGATACGTCTGGGATGATGGTGGATGAGGATTCGGGAGAGGCGCGACCTTGATGTTGCTCGCACGGGGTTGAGGCGATTGCGAAATGGGAATGTTTGATTGCCATGTCCGCATGGCGATGAGGTGATTGTGTAATGGAATTGTTTGATTGCCACGCCCGCACGGGGATGAATCCCCGTGCTATACCTACGAAGGCGACTAAAGCCGCCTGAGGAAAATCAATGCCATATTGGAAACTCTACTATCATTTTGTTTGGGGGACAAAAAACCGTTTGCCCTTAATTGATTTGACTCTTGAACCCGAGTTGTATCGTGTCATCGCGGCGAAGGCGCAAGATATGGGCGGATTTGTTCATGCGATTGGCGGAGTCGAGGATCACGCTCATCTTGCCGTTTCTGTTCCGCCAAAAATTGCGCCTGCGAAGTTCATCGGCGATGTGAAGGGGAATAGTTCACATTACGTCAATCACGTTATCAAACCCGATTTCGAATTTTACTGGCAGGATGAATACGGGGTGCTGTCTTTCGGTGAGCGGAATCTCGCTACGGTGGTACGATACATTCATAACCAGAAACAACACCACGCGGACGGGACCATGATCGCGGCGATGGAGAGGATGGATGAGAGGTGATTTGCGTAGGCATGAGGTTTGCTCGGCATTGCCTCCCGCGAGGCGGAAACGGTTTGCACACAATGGCGTTTCCCATGCCATGCCCGCCCGACGATAAACCGTCGGGCTACACCTACGAAGGCGACTCAAGCCGCCTAGCCCGCTTTAGCGGGCTTTGTACGAATAGCACGGTGGTTTATCACCGTGCGGGTTCGCAGAGTTGCATCAACCGAAGAAATCAGAACAACTCGATCTTTGACACTTGACACCTGAAACATCCACACATGACACTTCCCTTCACCCCTCGCCCCTCCCAACAACAAATCCTCCGCTACGGTGGCGGACGCCTCGGCATTGCCGCCGTCCCAGGTGCGGGGAAGACGCACATCCTCTCCGCGTTGGCGGCGCAGATCATACACGAAGGGCGGTTGCAAGACGATCAGGAAGTGCTCATCGTCACGCTCGTCAACTCGGCGGTGGACAATTTCGAAGCGCGCATCAAACGCTTTTTTGATAACCCGCTTCACGCCCTCTACAAATATCGCGTCCGCACACTGCATGGGCTGGCGCATGACATCGTCCGCGAAAAGCCTGCGAGCGTGGGACTCGAAAATCGTTTCAGCATCATTGACGAGCGTGAGGCGGGTTTCATCCGCCGCGAGTCGGTCAATGCGTGGCTGGCGAATCACTCGCTGGATGATTACCTCGACCCCGCCCTCGATCAATCCAAAATGGATTGGGTCAAACGCGACCAACTTCCAAACTTATTGGACTCCTCGCCTTAGCCTTTATCCGCTCCTCGAAAGATCGCCTCCTCACTCCCGACAGCCTGCGTGCCAAACTCGATGCTTCGACAGGCTCAGCACAGGCTCGTTTCCCCACGCCCCTGCCTCTCGCCGAACTCGGCTACAGCATCTACGCGGACTATCAACGCGCCCTCGCCTATCGCGGCGCCGTTGACTTCGACGATTTGATTCGCTTGGCGTTGACCCTGCTCGAAAACGACGAAGAATATCTTGTGCGGCTTCAATATCGCTATCCATTTATTCTCGAAGATGAAGCGCAAGATTCGAGTTTGACTCAAGAGAGAATACTCTCTCTCTTAAGTGGCTCTCGCCCTGAGCGGAGCCGTAGCGATAGCGGAGGCGCAGACGAAGGGCAGGTTGCTGGTGATCCCCCGCTTCGTCTACGCTCCTCGGAGAGCGCTCGTCGCTCCGCTCAGCGCGATGATAGTGGTAACTGGGTCCGCGTCGGCGACCCCAACCAAGCCATCTTCGAGACATTCACCACCGCCTCGCCCGAACTCCTCCGCGCGTTCATACAAAACAATCCAAGCATAGACATGCCCGAGTCGGGGCGTTCACAGCTGTCCATCCTTGCGCTGGCGAATCACCTCATTGACTGGGTGATGACCTCGCATCCCATCCCCGAAGCGCGGACGGCGTTGTCGGTGCCGCATATTGTCCCTGTGCCAGAGGATGACCCGCAACAGAATCCGCCCGATAACCCTGAGGGGATCAAATTCATCAGCAAGCGATACACGCCCGACGAGGAACTTGAAGCGGTGGTCAAATCGGTGAAGGGATATGTTGACTCGATCTGGGATTTCCCCGATGAAGATAAGCCGACCATTGCGATTCTCGTCCCGCGTAACCAACGCGGCGTGGACGTGGTCAATGCGTTGCGTCAACGCGGTATCGAGCCGATTGAATTAATTTCAAGCACAAGCGAAACGCGCGCGGCGGCGGGGTCGTTGAGTTATCTGTTGGGGTATCTGGCGGATCCAAGTTCGGCGCGGAAGTTGTCGAAGGCGTATGAGGTGTTTAGAAGAGACTGGAGAATAGAGAATAGAGAATTAGAGAATAGGAAAGTAGAAAGTGGCGTTGAGGAGACAAGCGGTCTGGAGCAGGGAAACTTGTCAACTACGCAACTACTCAACTATGTAACTGTTCTTCTGCGTAAGATCGTTGATGTGGAAAACTTCGTCGCGCCGCAAAATGCCGACGACTGGCGATCAGCTGTCGGTGGGAATGAAGCGGGGCAAGTCGTCGAGGAGTTGAGCGCGTTCCGAGTCGTCATCCAGAGATGGTTGAGCGCGGTGACGCTTCCGATTGACCAGTTGGTGTTGACGCTGGCGCAGGATGTGTTCACCGAGGCGCATGATCTGGCGCTGGCGCATAAACTCGCGTTGGTGTTGCGCAGCGCGGCGGACGATCACGCGGATTGGCGTCTGCCTGAGTTGACGGCGGAACTGGCGGTGATCGCGAAGAACGAACGGCGCTTCATCGGGTTCTCGTCGGACGATTCGGGCTTTGACCCCGAACGCCATCGCGGACGGGTGGTGGTGACGACGATGCACAAGGCGAAGGGACTGGAGTGGGACCGCGTCTATTTGATGTCGGTCAATAATTATGACTTCCCATCGAACATGCCGAATGACCGCTTTATTTCGGAGAAGTGGTTCGTGCGGAGCGGGTTGGACTTGTCGGCGGAAGCGTTGGCGCAGTTGAGCGCGTTGGGGTGGTCTCGGTACGCGCCGCCAACGAACGGCGGCGCTACTCGACCACCGAATAGCGAATATGACTGGTACGAGGAAGGCGCGGCGACGATGCGCTCGCGGTTGGATTATGTGAAGGAACGCCTGCGCCTGTTCTATGTGGGCATTACGCGCGCGAAACGCGATTTGATCGTCACGTGGAATTCAGGCAGGCAGGGCGATGCGACGCCGTCCCTGCCGCTGAGTGAGTTGATGGGGTGGTGGGAGGGGAAGGGCGAATGATGAAGGATGAAGGATGAATTATGCTGAGTTGGCACAACGAGTCGAATTTATTCGACTTCCACGAACTGAGGAAGGGCTTCAGCCTGCCCGTAACGTGGAATTCAGGCAGGCAGGGCGATGGGACGCCAAGTTTGGCGTTGAGTGAATTGATGGGGTGGTGGGAGAGGCAAGGGCGAAGGATGAATGATGAAGGATGAATTGGCGCAATGA
>JAXLVX010000053.1:0-21690 GCA_046328795.1 Anaerolineales bacterium
ATCATCCCGCTGATCAACGCGGTCGCCGACAAACGCCGCATGGGAGAGTTCAGCATCAGCCCCAAGATCAAGGTCCTTGCATGGGTCGTTGCGGGAATCATTTTGTCCCTGAACATCAAACTGATCGTTGACCAAATCGGAACATGGATCGCAGACGCGGGGAGCGACGCGTGGATCGTCAAAGCAACTGCAATCCCGTTAACACTTTTACTCGGATTACTATTGCTGTACGTCATCGCGCATCCATGGCTCCACAAAAACGGATTTCGCATCGGAAGCGTTCATCGTCAAGCTGCGCAAGCGATCAACGCGATACAAGCGCCTCCGCCCTATCAGCATGTGGGCGTCGCGTTGGATTTTTCCGGCAAGGACGAAAAATTGCTCACGGAAAGTCTGCGCTTCATCAACAAAGCGCAAACGAAACTGACGCTCCTGCACGTTGTCGAAAGTCCAGTAGCAAGAAGGCTAGGCGCCGAAGGCGAAGATTCCGAAACCCTTGCAGACCGCGAACGCTTGGAAAAGTTGACCGAAATGATGAAGGGGAATCGCGTCAAAACGGAGTGGCAGATCGGAAGCGGCGAGCCGGGCAAAGAATTGGCAAAGATGATCAACGATTCAAACATCGAAATGATCGTCGTCGGCGGACACGGCCACACTGGCGTTTCCGACTTGATCCACGGAACGGTCATCAGCGACTTGCGCCACCACATCAAAGCCAGCGTGGTCATCGTACCGATTGGCGACTGACAGAGAACTAACCACCTGACAGTTTGGCAAAATCTGGTGGTCGAGTAGCCGCGAATGCTCTTTGAGCGGCGTATCGAGACCACATCATCGAAAAACATCACTTCGATTCTGTTTTTATCTTTCCTGTTGGTCTCGATACGTCCCGCGACCAACACGCGGGACTACTCGACCAACGTGTGCTTTGAAAACAAAAATGTCAGGCAGCCAGTCATAAATCAATCAGTGAAAATCTGCGGCTAAAAATATTTCTGTACGATGGCTATTATTTCACCGTCAACCAAACCCCCGCCAGCACGACCAGCAACCCGAACGCGCGCGTCCCGTCTAATGATTTGACTGACGCGCCGAGCAGACCGTAATGGTCGAGGATCGTCCCGACCAATAGCTGCCCCGCAATGATGGTGGTGATCGCCGCCGCGACGCCGATGCGCGGAATCATGAAACTGATCGAGCCGATCACCACCAAGCCGAAGAATCCCGCGCCGAGCGTGTACCACGGCAGACTCTTCCAGTGGGTCAATTTGCTTCCAAGGATCAGCAGGGGGATCAACGCGATGACCGCGCCGCCGAGGTGAACGATGAACACGCTTTCAAAGAGTCCCAGCCGCTGGGTGATCATGCTTGCCATGGGGCTTTGCAGTCCGATGGCGACGCCGCCCGCGAGTCCGATGAGGAGGATGAAGAGGAGAGAGTCCACGTTTGTTTCCTTTTCGATGAGTTGCAACGATGATACTTGATTTTTTAAAAAGATCCCTCTCTTGGGACAAAACCCCGCATGGCTGACCCGCTCCTCCGTCATCACGCGGATTCGCTGGGCGGGCTTGAATGATCCTTCTGTTTGACATGCTATAATTAACTCATGGACGCCAATTTCGACATCAAAATGTACCGCGAACGTTGGAAAGCCGTTGAGGAATTCGAGCGCGAAGAATTGCGTTCGCTCTCCATGGAAGCACGCTTGCAGCAGATGATTACCATTTGGCGTATGGGGGTGGGACTTGGTTTTTCATTTGAGCCAGATGACAGTGAAATGGAAGTCTTTGCGCGTTGGGCAAAACTCAAAGAGGGGAAATGACCTTTCCTGAGCCGCTCAAATCTTTTGTTGAACCACTTACTGCTTTACAACATTTACTTGACCGATTTAGCTCTCAAGGCGTAATCATCGGCGGGATTGCCACAGGCTTCTTAGGCAAGCCGAGGTTTACAATTGACTTGGATGCAATGTTTTTTGCGTCCATCGAAGATGTCCCTCGTATTTTGGAAATGGCAAAAGCGGAGGGTATTGAACCGCGCACCGACAAAGTAATGGATTTTGCTCGGAAGAGCCGCATATTGTTGTTACGGCATGTATCCAGCGGAATGAGCATTGATATATCCCTCGGGGTTTTGCCGTTTGAAGAAGAGGCTGTTGCGCGCAGCAAAGTGTATGACGCGGGAATGCTTTCTGTGCGGCTTCCTACTCCAGAGGATTTGATCATCATGAAAGCCACTGCTCACCGTCCAAAAGACCTGCTCGATATTCAAACAGTCATTGACTCTCATCCTGATCTGGATGTAGATCGTATCAAACGGTGGGTTAAATCCTTCGCGGATGTTTTAGAAAACCCAAATCTATGGACTGACATCGAAGATATGTTCAAATAGAAACTCCGAAGCATGGACTTCGGAGTTTTCGTTTCTCATCCGATACTGCCCTCCCGCAACTGGGACAAAACCCCGCGCGGCTGACCCACTCCTCCGTCATCACACGGATTTGGTGGGCGGGGGAATACTCTTCAGCCCAGTGTTTTCTCGTTATCTACTCCCCAATTTCATCCGATACTGCCCTCTCCCCAAAAACTCAATCACACCTTTATCCCGCAAGAATTGAAGTTGTTGTCTGATTTTTTCTTTGACTCTATTATTGGACGGATGCTTCGTCTTCAAAACATCCTCGAAAGCATACACATCGTCCAAAGTAAATTCCTGTTTGTTGATTCGCTCCACGCACATCAACACATCCAGCATCCAGCCTTTGGCTTCGACATTCCCCGTTGATCTCACAAACTCGGTCTTACTCCATCTCTCTAAAACTTCATCCTTGCTTTTGGCAACGCCATTCTGCACAAAGAAGATTTTTCCCAAGTCAGGGACGTTGCTCACGTCAATGTTGCAACCAACCCATCCCGCCCGCCTCGCCGTGAATGCTAACGCCTTGCGTTTCTCGATAATGGACGGCACAAAGAAATACTTCGGGATGGTCAGGAAGTTCCGCACCTCCAGCGTGGACTTGTCATACGTCAGAAAAAAGAAATTGGGATTGTTGTCTGACCTGAGTCGTTCAATCATTGTGGCGTAAGCGCCATCCACGATTTTCTTTCCCACCTCTCCCTGCTTGGATTTCAACTCGTACTCTTCCGAACAATTCCCACAATAAAAATCAGCGACGGGTTTGTTATTTCCAAATTGACTCAACGCCTTCCCGCAATTGGGACAAAAGGCAGAACGATTAACCCAATGTTCCGTGATCACACGAATTCGTTGGGCGGGACTTGAATAATCCTTTGCAATCTCGACTGGCAGAATTAATCGCATTTACATTACCCTGCATTTAACAATTCTACAATTTGTCTTGCTCGTTCCTCTGCATCTTCCCAATCCTCAAAGTTCGAACAAACGCAAATCTCCCGTTTTTCGACTGTATCAAAAACAACAAAGGTTTGTGCGTCAAGTTGGTACAAGTCAAATCGGTTCATGTTTTGCCTTCCATCTTTCCAGTGGAGTCAAATACTCGTGACCCAAAACTCGAACATCATGCCAGCAATCATCACAGAGTTCAATCAAATCCGTTGAGCCTTCTTCCCAACAAACGATTTTATGACATCGTTCACATTCCCAAAGCTCGCCTTTGCAGGAAGTATGGTTTGTGCTCTGGCAACCGACAATTCTATTTCCATCCCATTTTATCTTTGTCGGTTTGAGTTTTGGATACATCTTTTTTATTTTTAATCTGTGCTAATCCGTGCAATCCAGCAAAACCTCTTCGTGGCTAATAACCAAGTTCCTTCAAATTCTTGATCCTTGCTCTTCCTCACCTTCTCGCCCAACAACTCCTTCCAAAAACTCCCTTTCATCATACTTGCGCGAGCGCACAGGCAGGGGGTGCATCGAAACTCCCCAACCGAGCAGGAGAATTGCCCCGCTTATTCAATCTTTTACCCAATCAAACTTGAATGGCTTCAAAGTGTTGATGAATTTCGTATCTGCTGTCCAGAGTTCAATACCCATCCACTCTGCCAGCAAGGTAATGCGCGTCATACGTTGCGGGCAAGTTGAATTTTAACTGCCAAATTTTGGCGCGTACGTGCAAATCCGAATTCGAAACCAAATCGATTGGCAACATCAGCGCCGCAGTGAGCGCCTTTTTCACTGCCTCAATGGTAAAATAATTCGCCTTTTGATAACGATATAGACCGTTTGTAACTTCATAGTACAGCAAGGAAGCGAGCAACAATCCTGCACCGCTTGCATCCAACTTTCCCATAGATCTGTCACTGTTTTCGATGTCACGTGACGAACAATCATACTTGGCATCAACGCAATGCAAAGGTTAAGGAGTTGCTCATCTCGTTCCTCCCGCCCTTGGCGAATCATCTCGGCTGGATCTGGCAGTTCGCGCCCATTTAGCGCAATGCGAATGCTTTTCAAGGGCTTCATCCAGCAATTTCCGCCAGTCTTTACCTTTATTTTCTGCGACTAATTGATCGTACGCCGCCTTTTTAGAAAGGACAACGACTTCTGCTTTCCCACCGCGTTCCACAATGACAGGGGCGATCTTGGCTTGTTTCATCACATCCCCGAAGTTGATTCGGGCTTTGTGGCGCTGATTGTCTTAAGCATGGCTTACCTTCCTCCCTCGATTAATCAATCGGTTAATTAATCGAGAATATACACCCAAAACAAAAGAGTGTCAAACCTAAAACCCCAACTCCTTCAAATTCTGCTCCTTGCTCTTCCTCACCTTCTCGCCCAACAACTCCTTCCAAAACTCCTCGTCATATCGGCGTGACCTCACAGGCAGAGGCATTGGCACTCCCCAACCGAGCAGGAGAACTTCCTCTTTCGGTTGGAGTCGCGCCAGCATACCGCGCAAAGCCTCCCGTCCCGCGAGACCCGAAAGCACGGCGTGGATATCGTCCTCGTCGCCGAGCCAGCCTGAGATGCGCGTCCCCAACTGCGACATGACCTCGTCATAAATTTGCGACGGGCGCTGGTCAACGATCAACAGCGTCACATAATACTTGCGGAGTTCGCGCGCGATCGTGGCGAACGTCGTCTGCGCCGCCATCTCGCGGTTCAACAATTTGTGCGCCTCCTCCACCACGATCACCAACGGACGCGGTTCCTTTCCATGCGTTCTGAACGCGTTGGTCTTTTGCTCCCACGCGTTGCGAATCTTGCGCGTGAGCAAATTCGACACGAGCAGATAATCGAGATCGCTTTCGTGTTCGCCGAACGACAGGATCACATGCTGTCCGTTTTCGAGCGAGCGCGATGATCTCTTTCACCGAATCCGCCGCGGGCTTCTCGACGATATACGGCTTATCGAACAGCCGAGTCAGTTTTTCGTAGAGCGCCTCAGCCGCCATCACGTTGACTCCAGTTTTCGTTTGCCCACGCCGCCACACTGTCGGGATGCGGAACTTTCTTCATCTTCCCTTTTTCGTCCTCGACCCGATCTCCTTGCGGTTCATCGCTTTGAAACGCGCGAACCATTCGCCCTTGAACGAACCGTACAACGCGTTGAGCGTCGTCGGAGTCGTGTCGCGCAGATTCAATTCGCGCATCAACGTTTCGATGTCGCTTGTGGATATGTCGCCCGTCGAGATCTCCAAATTAAAATCGGGGACTTGCCCTCGGATGGTTGATCCGCCTCCCAAGCCGACGATTCGAACCTTCGACTTGAACTTGGTCTTCAATCCCGTCACGGCTTTTTTCGTGTCTGACGCCACATCGTCAAAGCCATACTCGTTGTGCATATCCAGCACGAACACGGATGCTTTGTTGTAGTGCATCAATCCCGCCAGCACGAGCCGCGTGAGGAACGACTTGCCCGTGCCAGTCGCGCCGAACACGCCCGACGATCTCTGCACGAACTTTTCCATGTCAATGCACACGGGATGATCCTGTTCGCGCGTGTACCCGATCACGAAGTTGCCCTTCTCGTTCGGGTCGCCGAAGATCTCCGCGATGTCGCCTTCGTTCGCCAAAAATACCTGCGCGTGATGCGGCGGCACATTCTTGACGGGCAGTATGCGCGGCTCATCTTTCAGCCCCGCGTCAATTGTCCGCGCCAATCTTTGTACGCGCGTCCCCAACTCGGGGCCCCACCTCCAGCATCAGATTCGGCAACACTTCGAGATTCGCGTACAGCGTCTGTCCATGCAACGCCTTCGAAATGTGCGACGGGAATCGTCCCTCCATCTGCTCATCCGCAAAGCGCGGGTCCGTCGCGCCGAGGACGATATCCGTGACGATGCCGTAATAATTCCACTCTCCGCTTTGGATCACCACAAACGCCCCCTCCTGAATCTCCTAGAAACATCTAATCTAACTCGAAAATTTTCCTTGAGTCCGCCGCCAACCAAATATCCGACTGTTCGTTGTTCCATGTATACCTCATTCCATTCCAACTCGGTGGTCGAGTAGTCCTGAGCGAAGCGTAGCGGAGACGAAGGACGTATCGAAACCACCACGCCGTAAAGTAATTTTTGTTACAAAATTTTTTATGCGTACCCGCTGGTCTCGATATTTCCCGCGACGAGCATCGACCACCGACCAGCGATTTACTTTAGATCTCTACCTTATAAATCCTCGAAGTCAACACGCCATCCTCCACATGCACAAACCGATAATGCGGAGCCGCCAGAATCACCTGCGGATCGTCCGTCCTTGCGAAAGGAAATGCCGTGGAGCGCAACCCATAGATCGGCACACCGCCATGTTCATCTTCATACGTGATATGCACGTGTCCGCACAGGATGCCGAGTACTTTTTCCTTGTTCGGCAGTACCACATTCCAAAATTCATCGAGGTTATCCGCCAGAAACGCATCCAGCCACCTACTGCCGATCTTCTTCACATGCTGGTGACACACGATCACGGACGGCATGTCCGCTTGCAGAGCCTTTGCCAGAAACTCTTTCGTCTCAGGGAATAAATGCGCCTTCGACTCTTGTCCCCAATCCATGAAGATGAATTGCACGCCTTTATGCTCAAAAGTGAAGTTGTACAAATTGACTGGCTTTGAATCGGGAAACAAGTAGCGCGTGAACATGTCGCGTTTGTCGTGATTCCCCGGCAGGAAGTACATCGGGAAATCCTTCAACCCTTCGATGTTGATCCTCTGCGGTCCCGGCAGCGCCGCCGACGAATTGATTCCCAGCAACTTCAACGCACCTCGATAGGTCGCGTCTGTGTCGGGTTCAACCAGGTCGCCTGTTGAGATAATGAAATCTATCTTATCCGCAACGGTTGCTGAGATGTGCCGCATCACCATCCGCATGGCGTGACCGGGACAAAATCCTTCGCGCAGGGCGTCTTCTGACTCAAGCAGGTGATGGTCGGTGATTTGGATGAAGGAAAAGTTTGTCATACTCAACCTAATAAACTCTCGGTAATCTCTGGATAATAAAATATCGTGATCGAATTCTTACGGCACTGTCCAAGTATACGGGGGACCATATACCTGTATTCCATAATAAGCGGAATAGCATTTATTGGGCCAATATTTTTGATTCTCATTCGGGCGTTCGAGACCAGCCCAATTATCCAATGCGGGTATGGTGACGGATTCATCCCCATTTTCCTTTGCCTGACGGATCAGAAGATCTGTCTGATCCCAGGTTTCGGCAAATTCTATGAAAACAGCCCGGCTTTCAAACAACTCTCGTGATGTTATCCATGAAGAGAAGCACAAAACTACTGCTGTGGCAAGGATCAACAGCCGAATTTTGAGATTTGTGAAATTTGCCGATGGATTGGATGATAGCCGCTTTCCGCTCGTATAACCGGACGTCATCAACCCAACGGTCAACATAAAGGATGAAATTACAAGGACCCGATTGGGCGGAGGTTCGGAAGTTGCATACACCGCCGGCGGAAAAGATAAAAAGGCGAAGAAAACGCCTAACATCAACAATATGGGCGCTGACCATTTCTTCGGTCGGTCATTGGTTGTCGTTATAGATCCAATCATCATTGACTCAAGAAAGACTCCAAGGATGCCCAAAATCTTTTGAGGTGTCGCCAGAAGCATCCTGAGATAATCAAGATATCCATGGATTGAAATTTGTATGATGTCTAACAAAGCGGGATGATCAAAATAAGACATGCGAATAGCGTTGCCGGGCGCGGAGATCATTGTTATCAGGGCAAGGATCGAGCCTAGGAGTCCCGCGCCAAGAAACCATAAACTCGATCTGTCGTTGTCAAATCTTCTCGTTATGACATTCCAACTGATGGTAAACACAATGATCATGAGAAAGGTGGGCGAGAACGACTCGCTGATGCCTCCGAGCCCAAATGCCATAAGAAAGGATGCGATGCCCCATAGTAGAAGGATGGCTTTTTTCCATTCTTTTGCGTTATATACAAGGAACATGACAAGGTAAAAAATGCCGAGGATCAAGGGCGCTGTGTATGCGCTAAAGCCGCCCCACCAATACAGTGATTGGGTCGGTTGAGGGGATAACAACAACACGATGTAAACAAATGTAATGCCCCAACTTGCCGAAATCCACAATTTGAGTTTTGATGGGAATTCTTTTCCTAACAGCAAAAACAAAGCCCATGTAGTGACGGCGATCCACAGCAGCAAGACCCCAGGCACGATCACTGATATATTATCGGCGCCTACGATCAGCAGGACTTTATTGATCACGCTCCTTGCGTACACGCCCGCAAAATTAAGATACCAATACCAAGCAGTTCTCAAGACGCCAAGTCTGTTCGCGAAATAGATGGTGCAATAATCGTCTGCTAACAAACGAGTAAATGACCCAAGATAACCATGTAAAGCGATCGCAACTCCAGGCGGAACTGCGAGGCTGAAGATCATCCAATATTTGACCGGGTTAGATCCTTTGTGTTCTTCCATGATGTTATTTGGCAAAAGCAGTTCGGTTAGATAGCCACATCGCTTAACGCGCCCAGCACGGACATGAGAGTAGGGTAATCATCGCGCAACAACGTGATGACTTCATGCGTCGCTGCATCTTTCCACTTTCCACTTTCTTTACCTCGAGCAACACTGGCTTGTAATAAATGTGCCGCAACCACCTCGCCCACAGGAATTTCTTGATTATTCAAAATGTGCCTGAAATATCCGAACTTTTCGGTGAAGCGCGCGATGTCCTTGTCGTCGCACTTGTAGATCACATCCAAACTCAACGGCGGACGCGGCGGCAGGAGATGGAATACCTTCCCGTCCTGCTCGTATCCCACCGCCAGCACGGACATTTCGACGGGGACGATTCTGCGCTCGCGGTTATCCTTCATCACCTCGTCGCTGACATTATCCGCTGTGACGAGTTGACGCACCAGCCCATCATCGTCAATGTGGATGTCGTGGATGATGCCGAAGATCTGGTACGTGTCGCTCAGCGGCGCGCGGACCAGCGCCCCAAACGACGGCGCGTCGAGTTGATTCACGCGGCATCCCGCGATGAAGCCTGTTGTCCCTGCGCGGAGCAAGCGTCCGATTTCAATTTGGTGAGTCATTCTTCGCTACCTTTCTTTCTACGAACCATGATGTGCCAGGAAATTGATGGAACAAATATGGCCAGGCTCATAAAAACCCCAAATGTTGTCCAGCCTAAAAAATCGTTCTTTGCAAATTCAGCCAGAATGACAGGATGAAGTTTAGTTGGCACAACTGTTTCATATGAAAATGATTTTGATGGAGCAATCGAAACTGTTTGCTCATTTTGATTGCCATTATCCTGAATGGCGGTATTTGAAGTTATTAAAATAAATGTTACATCGCCACGCCAAACCTCAACAAAGACTCTTTTTCCATTAAATAAACTACCTTTTAGAAAGCTACTATCTGACTTGGATGGAATATAAATATTTTCTAAGTCAAATTTACTTGTGTCTGATGGCGTATTAGGTAAAACAATGATATTTTCTTCAGAATTTCCAATTAGCATCTCAAACACATATTTCTTGAAAGTCCCGCTTTCCAATGGTATGCCTTTTGAACCGTAATTTTGAAATGAAAATTCGCTTGACCCATAGTCTAAAATTGTCGCGTCTACAATGTTGCGGCAATCAAATGATGATGGGCATAATCGATCATCATAATCTTCAAGGTTGTTCTCTGCATTTCTCATCCGAAGATAAAGAACAGCAATAAAGGCGGAATATACTGATATACCAAGTAATATACCTGCATTGATTTTGACTTTCTTAAACATACTTGGTTTTGCCCCCTAAATCCTTCGCGGATTGTTTGTACGAGCCATCGTCTACGTCTTCGTTGTTCTTGCGGAGTTCTATCGTCAACATCTGTTCAATTTGTTGTTTCTCTTCGCCTTTCACCACTGCCGTCTCATGGGCGCGATGAAGCAAATACGGATAGGGTCTGCTTCCCATCATACGGCATTGCTCGACCAAAACGGAGTGGAGCAGATTCAACTTCTCTTTATCCTCCGCTACCCATTTGGGGATTTCAACACGCACGGGCCACGGATGCCCATCTGTGCCGACATTTAAATAGAAGAAGTGCAACGTGAGAACGCCGGTATATCGCTTCTCTGAACTCGATTGGATCTTGAACACCGCCGAGCGATGACCGGGCTTGAGCAGGGGATTTTCTTTTTCGCCGAATAACCAGCGGTCACTCACGGCGCGTAACGGATGATACTCGCGCAACTTCTGTATCTGTTCGTTATCTGCCATCATGATCTCGAGCAAGCGGACGACCAGATCGGCGGAGGGTTTATCCACGTAGCCAGCGGTGACAACGCCGCGCGTTTGCAAGCGCGAGAGGATGGTGAGATATTTTTTGATGAAGTCTTCGTAGGAGTTGGGGTCTTCGCCTTTCGCGCCCCACAATTCGATGGGACCGTCGGTGAAGGTGACTACCTCGCCTTTGATCCGTTTGGATAATTCGTCGAGTTTGATCCGTTCGGCGAGGTCGCGTTTGAGGGCGACCATCCCTTCGGACATTGGGATTCCGTTGGGGAGGAGATCGTCGCCGAAGAGCAATTCGCTTTCGGTGGCGATCTGCGGCGCTTCGCCTGAATTCAATTTCATGGTGATCGCGCCCACGTTGACCAGACCGAACTGCACCGATGCGTGACGGTCGGGGTTGATCTGCGAGCCGTCGGCGGCGATCAAAGTTGGGGTGACTGGGGCAGGCTGAACGTCGAAGGAAGAATCGAGGTTTTCATCCAGCGGATAGGCACAGCGGACATTCGCGTCTATCGCCTTGGCGGAATCCACTTTGGCGCGGAGCGCATCCAATTGAGACGCGAAGGTCGCCAACAGTTCGCGCGCTTGGGCTTGCGCTTCCTCTTTCTTCTTGCGCCTCTCTTTTGCGCCCGCGCCGATGGATTGAATTTGAGCGAAGACTTCCTGATAGTTGATCGGCATAGAACAAATGTACAAGGATTGTACAGGCAAAGCGGATAAAATTCAAGTGAACGGCGGGAACTTTCCCACACGCCGAACGTCTTTCTACTGGCAATCATATTAAAGGAGAAAATAAAATGAAAACCAAGACTCTATTGTTCACAGCGCTTGCTTTATTCGCTCTCGTGGTAAGCGCGTGCGCGCCGGCGGCGGCTTCGAGCCAGTCGGCAGAGACCCCCACCCTCAGCGTGGTGGGAACCGGAACGGCTGATCTCAAGCCGGACATCGCGTATATTTATGTGGGCGTTCACACCGAATTGCCCTCGGCTTCGGATGCCATGCGTGAGAACAACGCGCAGACCCAAAAAGTGATAGACGCGCTGACCACGTTCGGCATTGACGCCAAAGATATTCGCACTACCAGTTTTAGCATCTGGCCCTTCGATAAGTACGATCCCGCGACCGGCGTTTCGACCGGCGAGAAGTATTATGCGGTGGATAACACGGTGTATGTCACTGTGCGCGATCTCGAAAAACTCGGCAGTTTGCTCGATACGGTGATCACTGCCGGCGCAAACACGGTCAACAGCATTCAGTTCGATGTGGCGGATAAAGATGCCGCGCTCAAGCAAGCCCGCGCCGACGCGATCGCGGATGCAAAAACAAAAGCGCAGGAACTTGCGGATGCCGCCGGCGTTTCAGTTGGTGAGATTCGCTCGATCACTTTCGCCGACAGTCAGTATTATCCGGTCTTCGAGGGCAGGGGCGGAGGCGGCGGAGCGGCGGAAGCGTCTGCCGTGCCGATCAACCCCGGTCAACTGACCTTCACGGTGACGGTCAACGTGACGTACGAACTCAAATAACGCGAACGCTTCATCACCGACCTTCAGCCTGCCTCCTCCGCGGAGGCAGGCTTTTCCATTTTTAGGGCGTTCCCGAAGGCGGTGTGTTGAGCCTGCCAAAACGGATGACATAAATTTGCCGCCTCTGACACCCCTTCGGGGTTGAATGCGATCCATCCATCAATTCTAGAATCATTTGACCCCTTCGGGGTCTTTGGGTAATTTCCGTAACGCTTGGTTATATTGTTAACCTGCAATTAACGGGCAAACCAAAAGCCTCAGCCGCGAATTACGTTAATTCACGCGAATTGATTTTGAAAATTAGCGATAATTCGCGAGACTTGTACTGACGGTTCGTCTTTCGCTCATCGTGTAGAAATATTCGCGGCAAAGAATCCATCCCATCTAATTTCATTCCGACGGAAACGGAAGAGCCATTTTAAATTTCTCCTCAAAGCAGCGCAATTCGTAATTTGTCTGACATGAAAAATTTTTTAATCAAATCTCACTTGTACGAATCGTTGTTAGGTTGTATCATCAAGCCTGTTGGGAAATGAGTTCCCAAAACCCATACTTTTCAAGAGGAGAAAATATGAAAAAGTTGTACCTGTTTCTCGCCGTGATGACGGTTTTCGCAATGACGCTCTCCGCCTGCGCGCCCGCCACCCCGGTTGCTACTGAGGCTCCCGCAGAACCCACCCCGGTTCCGCCGACAGCAGTCCCGCCGACTGCTGCGCCGACAGAAGCTCCGCCTGCGCTCGGCACGCCTGAAAACCCGTTGATCATGGCGCTCGCGCCTTCTGCGACCACGCAAGAACTGCAGACCGGTGGCGATGCGATCGCCGCCAAGATTAGCGAGTTGACGGGCTTGACCATCAAGACTGTTGTGCCGACCAACTACGCCGC
This sequence comes from Anaerolineales bacterium, assembly GCA_046328795.1. Lineage (GTDB taxonomy): Bacteria > Chloroflexota > Anaerolineae > Anaerolineales > Villigracilaceae > Defluviilinea. Next base: position 13,113 of record JAXLVX010000053.1, read on the forward strand.
CATGATCGAAGCCATGGGCGCCGGACAAGCGCACATTGGTTGGCTGGCTCCTGTTCAGTACATCGTTGCGCACGGCAAAGGCTATGCCGATGTTGCGCTCGCGACCATCCGCAACGGTTCCGATCAGTACGGCTTCCAGTATGTTGCCAATGCCTCCGCCGGCTTCACTTCTTATTATGACGCCGCCACCGGCAAAGACACCGCTGACGCAAAGACCGCTTTGGCGCAATTTGCCGATAAGAAACCCTGCTGGACCGATCCGCTTTCCGCTTCCGGCTACGTGCTTCCTTCGGGACTTCTCGCCTCTGAAGGCGTGAAGACCAAGTCTGGCGCGTGGGTGCAAGGACATCCTACGGTCATCAAATCGGTTTACCTCAGCCCCAAGGGCGAGATCTGCGACTTCGGCGCTACCTTCATTGACGCGCGCTCCAACGTCGCCGCCGATTTCCCGGATGTGAACGACAAGGTCCAGATCATCTGGGTCTCCGATCCGTTCATCCCGAACGATAACGTCTCGTTCGCCAGCAACGTCCCGGCTGACTTGCGCCAGAAGATCTCGGATGCTTTGCTTCAGATCGCCGGCACCGAAGAGGGCATCGCCCTGCTCAAGAGCGGCGGCTACAGCATTCAAGGTTTGAAGGCTGTGGACGACACCTTCTACGATGCGTTCCGCGTCTACCTCGAAGCCTCCGGCATTGACCCGACGACGCTCTTCAAATAATCTAACCCAATAAAAGAAAGAGGGAGGGCATTCGTGTCCTCCCTCTTTTTTCACCTCCGCGAGGCTATCCATGTTGCGAATCCAAAACGTATCCAAGACCTATCCCAACGGAACGCAAGCGTTGAAGAATGTTTCTTTCGATATCAAAGACGGCGAGTTCATGGTTGTCATCGGTTTATCCGGTTCGGGCAAGTCCACTTTGTTGCGGTGTATCAACCGCTTGATAGACCCCACCGAAGGCAAGATCATGTGGGACGATGTGGATATAACCGCCGCATCCGGCGCCGAACTGAGAAATATCCGCCGCAAGATCGGGATGGTGTTTCAGCAATTTAATTTAGTGAAGCGCTCAAGCGTGATCACGAATGTGCTCTCCGGGCGGTTGGGATACGTGAACCCATGGACGAGTCTGCTGGGCGTTTGGTCTCCCGACGATAAGAAACGCGCGGTCGAAGCGCTCGGGCGAGTGGGCATTGCCGATAAAGCCGGCGCGCGCGCCGACGCCCTCTCCGGTGGACAACAACAACGCGTGGGAATCGCCCGCGCGCTCATGCAAGACCCGAAGTTGATCCTCGCCGACGAACCGGTTGCCAGCCTCGACCCGGTCCTCTCGCATTCCATTTTGCAATATCTCGAACAACTCAATAAAGAGGGGATCACAGTGATTTGCTCTCTGCACTTTTTAGATCTCGTCCATCGGTATGCCACGCGCGTGGTGGCGTTGAAGGACGGCATGAAAGTTTTTGAAGGCACGGCAGATGAAATTGACCGCGCCAAGTTCAAGGAAATTTACGGGGAAGAGGCGCAGGAAGTGCGCGCCGCGTCCATGTGAGGGCGAGGATGTCCAACGAAGCGGCGAACAGCCGTCCCGTCGTAAGAAGCGGAATCGCATCCGCGTTGATTCCCGGTTTGGGGCAATTCCTCCTCGGTCAGCGGTATCGCGGGGTCAGCATCCTGCTGGGTTTTCTCGTTATGCTTGGAACGGTGGTCTGGTACAAAGACCCGGTGTGGTACGCATCGCCGATCTTGATCTGGTTGTGGAATATTTGGGATGCGATCGGGCTTGCGGGCGGGCGGGCGCGTTCCATCTGGCTGCCGGTTCTGGCAGGCTTGATCGCCTCGTATGGGATCGGCTGGCAAGTGGTGGGAATTGATTTCAGCAGCGCGAGCATTGACCGCGCTATTTCCATTTTGCGCCCGATGGCGCATCCCGATTTTATCCAGTCGCGGCAGGAACATAATGCGATGTGGGTGCAAGTGCAAGTGCCGTGTTCCACCGAGCCACCGCTTGCGCACCGCGAGGATGGAGGCAAAAGCGCAACGGTCTCTCCCGATTGCGGACCGGTGGGAGAAACTCTCATCGTCAATGTGAGTGGAATGTGGCCCAATACGGAAACTGAGATCGTATGGCGCACGCCCATCGGCGACCCGAAGATGCTTGGCGAGGGCGAATCGCAAATGTTGGTGGTGACTACCGATGACACGGGCTCGCTCACCGCTGTGATTCGCGTGCCGACCACCGCGCTGGTTGCGGCGCCCGACCCGACGCTTGCGCAATTCCATCGCGTTTATTTCGATCAATATCGTCCCATCGGCGGATACGAATTGTCGTTCATCGGCAACGAAGTGTTGAAAGGCGCGCTCGACACGGTGGCAATGGCTTTGCTTGCCACCGGGCTGGCGATGCTCTTCGCCATTCCTCTTTCCTTCCTTGCCGCGCGCAACCTCATGAGCGGGAACCCGGTCACCTACGCGGTTTACGTTGTTGTGCGAACCCTGTTGAATATCATGCGTTCCATCGAGTCGCTTATTATCGCCATCGTGTTTGTGGTGATCGTGGGGCTGGGTCCGTTTGCGGGTATGCTCGCGCTTGCGCTGCACTCGGTTGCGGCGCTGGGCAAGTTGTATTCCGAAGTGATCGAGGGCATTGACCAAGGTCCGATCGAAGCCATCCGCGCGACGGGCGCGAATTGGGTGCAGACGGTGCGCTACGCGGTCATCCCGCAGATCGTTCCTCCGTTCACCGCTTTCACCATCTATCGCTGGGATATTAACGTTCGTTCCGCGACGGTCATCGGTCTCGTCGGCGGCGGCGGAATCGGCTTCCTGCTGATCGAACTCATCCGCATCAACAACATGCGCGGCGTGAGCGCCGTGTTCATTGCGATTGCGGTCGTGGTGATCGTGCTGGATTATTTCAGCGCGAAACTGCGCGCGAGGCTGGTGTAATATGCAGACCGCTCGCATCGTTCGCAATACGCTCATTACGGCGGTGGTCATTGCCGCGTTTGCTGTTTCGTACAAGATCACCGGTGTGGATTTTCCGCGCCTGTTTGCCAACCTTCCCAACGGCAAAAATCTTCTCGTTGCCTTCCTGACCCCCGATGTGGCTTCACGCGATGTGGAGACGCGCACGGTCTCGATCTCATTCCCGATTCCCTGCGGTTCCGCGCCGGAAGAAAGCGAGATCCCCTCGAGCGGTCCGCGCCTTGTTCCAAGCGTGAACTGCGCCGAACCGCTCGAAAAATTCACGCTCGAAGGCTTCGACCTCGAACCCAACTCGGAAGTGATCATCCGCTGGAAACTTCCCGATGAACGAACGATGACAGCCTTTCGGACTCAAACAAACGCGGAAGGTTATTTCACGTTTGAAGTGCAAGCGCGTCCCATTCAGGCTACCGTGGATGGAACCGCGAGTCATCTCGAAGTGGATACGCTCACCCCTGTGGGTGGATTGAAACCCAGCAAAGCTTTGAAAGACGTTCTCGACAATATGTTCGTCACGATCTTCATGGCGTTGCTCTCGACCACGCTTGCCACCATCATTGCCGCGCCGCTGAGTTTCCTCGCCGCCAGCAACATCATGCGCAAAGGTCCGGTGGGCACGGCTGTGTACGTTATCGTTCGTGGTTTCTTCAACCTGATGCGCTCGTACGACCCGCTGGTGATGGCGACGGTCTTCGGCTTCTGGCTCAGTTTCGGGCCGTTCCCCGGCTTCCTCGCGCTCACGGTTGTCACGATCGCGTCGCTCGGCAAACTTTTCTCGGAGGCTGTGGAGAATATTGACCACGGTCCGATGGAGGCTCTGCAATCCACCGGCGCGCCGCCTTTGCACACGGTTCGTTATAGCGTTGTGCCACAAGTCGTTCCTGATTTCATCTCCTATATCATCTATCACTGGGATATCAACGTCCGCATCTCGACCATCATCGGTTTTGTGGGCGGCGGCGGAATCGGTTATTACCTTAACCTGAGCATCAACGATTTCAAATGGAATCAAGCAGGCACAGCCATTTGGGCGATCGTCATTGTGGTTTGGGCAATGGACTTCCTCAGCGCCGAGGTCCGCAAGCGATTGGTCTGACCAAAGTTTCAGCAAATACCATAAGAATCAAAAGCCCTCGCAAATCGCGGGGGCTTTTGATTGATTTCAAGATGATATAATCTTTTCATCATGGAATCCGGCGCGCTTCTCAATAAGCGTTATCAACTTCTCGAACAACTCGGCACGGGCGGAATGTCCAACGTGTTCCGCGCGCGCGACCTGATGCTCGAGCGCAATGTCGCCATCAAAGTCTTGCACGAGAATTATTCCAAAGACCCGGCGTTTCAGGAACGCTTCAAGATGGAAGCGCGCGCCGCGGCGAACCTCTCGCATCCGAACATCGTCACCGTCCACGACTTTGGCTACGACTCGGGGCAATTGTTCATCGTCATGGAATATTTGCCCGGCAAAGACCTCAAGACCATCCTCCGCCAGCGCGGACGATTCACCGTTGAAGAAGCGATTCCCCTCATCGTGCAAGCCTGCGCCGGCATCGGTTACGCCCATCGCGCCGGGCTCGTCCACTGCGACGTAAAACCGCACAACATGATCGTCACGCCGATAGCCGCCTCAAAGTGACCGACTTCGGCATTGCGCGCGCGCTTTCCACGATCATGCCCGACGAACGCGCCGACGTGGTCTGGGGCTCGCCACAATATTTCTCGCCCGAGCAAGCCGTTGGCGAACCGCCTTCGCCCGCCTCCGACGTGTACTCGCTCGGCGTTGTCCTCTACGAAGTCCTCGCGGGCGCGCTCCCGTTCAACGCTCCCACCAGCGAAGAACTCGCGCGGATGCACCTCGAAGACCAGCCCATTCCCATCAGCGAATACGTTCCCGACGTTCCGCCCGCGCTCGAACAGATCGTGATGAAAGTTCTGTCGAAAGAACCATCCGCGCGGTATCGCACCGCCGACCAACTCGGGCGCGTCCTCCCCAAATTCGGGACTCAACGCGAGACCTCTACTCCCGCTTTGCATTTGACTCCCGGAAGCGGTGACGACGTATCAACAGCCCGAGCCGCCTCCCTCTTTCATCGAGCCGGGCTCAACCCGTGTCTCAACCTGTCTACCCGACCCCAGCCCCTCCGCGCCCTCTGCCTCTCCCGATCTTGACTGGATGACCATCGGGCTGGGTCTGCTCGCCCTCGTCACCGTCGGCGGGCTCATTCCATTTTGGATTTTACATTTTCTAATTCACAATCCGCGTTGAAACAATGGCGTGACTGTCACTTCTAAAGTGACAGTCACCCGCTTATCATGCCTAAACCTCTCCTCGCTCCCTCGATCCTCTCCGCAGACTTCACCCGCCTTGGCGAAGAACTCGCCGTGTGCGAATCGTCCAACGCTGATTGGATCCACATTGACGTGATGGACGGGCATTTCGTGCCGAACATCACCATGGGACCGTTCATCGTGGAAGCCTGCAAGCGCGCCACGAAACTTCCGCTCGACGCGCATCTGATGATCGAAAAGCCCGAACTTCATATCGAGTCATTTGCCAAGGCGGGCGCGGACAATATCACCGTTCACATTGAGGCTTGCCCGCATATCCATCGCACGCTTCAACACATCAAGTCGCTGGGGTGTGGAGCCGGCGTCGCCTTGAACCCCGGCACCCCCGTCGGCGCGATCGAGGCGGTGTTGGGCGACGCGGACCTCATTTTAGTGATGAGCGTCAACCCCGGCTACTCCGGTCAGAAGTTCATCCCGTCCGCTGTCGCGAAGGTGAAAGAGATCCGCAAGAAATTGGACGCGCTAAGATCGTCCGCGCGCATCGAAGTGGACGGCGGCATTGACGCGGAGACGCTCCCAAAAATGAAGAAGGCTGGGGCAGATGTCTTCGTTGCCGCGACAGCGATCTTCAAGCATCCGAAGGGGACGAAGGCTGGTATCCGAAGTTTGCAAGCAAAATTACGCAGTACGTAGCACGCAGTACTTCGTATTGCGTACTGCGTATTAAACATTCACTGCCGTGCAAAAGGAAAAAATAAACCGCCAAGTCCGCTACGATCGCCAAGAGAGCTATAAAACCTTCGCGGGCTTGGCGTTCTTAGCGGTAGAGAAATTAAACAAAAAATCACGGCGTTTGCCGTGACTTTTTTATGGGGACAAAATCCTTACGCGACAGACTTGCTCATCGCCTTGATGCACTTGGTGCATAACACCTTGCGCACCACGCGGCCCTTTTCCATCACGATGGTCTTCTGGAGGTTGGGTTTGAAGGCGCGGTTGGTGGCGCGTTGAGAGAACGAGCGGCTATGCCCGAAGGTGGTGGATTTTCCGCAGTTTGCACACTTAGCCATGACGTACGATTTCCTTTCCTTGCTATAATTCCGAAACGTTTGCCCTTGTTGAAGGCACGGCATTTTACCACGTGACTTAATGGCAGGCAAGATGTTAAAATAGGAACAACCATGTCGTTGCGAGGAGGGCTGATGGTCGAGTAGTCCCGCGTGACCGTGGCGGGACGAATCGAGACCCAGCCCGACGAAGCAACCTCCCTCAACGTGTTGGAGATTCTTCGGGACGCGGGGCGTCCCTCAGAATGACATGCCAAAGAGGAATCATGGGCGAAGATACGACGACATTGGGAGGCATCCACATCTCCCCGAATGCGGTGGCGACCATCGCCTGCCAGGCGACGCTTGAATCGTATGGCGTGGTGGGGCTGGCGGCGCGCAACCTCGCGGATGGATTGATGAAATCCATCACGCGCGACCCATCGCGCGGCATTACGGTGCGCTACAACGATGAAGATCTTGATATCGAGATCCACATCATCGTTGAATACGGCACGCGCATCAGCAGTGTCGCCGAAAGCGTGGCGAACACCGTCCGTTTTCACGTGGAGAAGGCGCTCGGCTTGAAAGTGAATTCGGTCAACGTCCACGTGGCGGGACTGCGCGTGAGCGACACCGATTAAAGGGAAAAGAGGAGAATACTTGCATGACTGTGGATACCCAACGCGTCGAAGGCTTGCGTAAAAAGACCATCAACGGTCAATCTATGAAGCGGCTGGTGGAAGCCGGCATGACGTGGCTGCGAGTCAACCAGCAGACCGTCAATGCGTTGAACGTGTTCCCCGTCCCAGACGGCGACACCGGCACGAACATGACGCTGACCATGCAATCGGCGTGGAACGAGATCAAAGATTCGGGTCATCGCAAGATCAGCGACATGGCGGCGGGCGTGGCGAAAGGCGCGTTGATGGGCGCGCGCGGAAATTCGGGCGTGATCCTTTCGCAAATTTGGCGCGGGTTCGCGCGCGCGGTGCATGAACGCGAAACATTGGACGGCGAGTCGCTTGCCAAAGGATTCGCCGAAGCGCGCGACACGGCATACAAAGGCGTGGTCAAGCCGGTGGAGGGGACGATCTTAACCGTCATACGCGGAGTGGCTGACGCGACTGAAGCCGCCCTCCAGTCCACGAGCGACGCGATCACCATCCTTGAAGTGGCGGTGCGCGCGGCAGACGAAGCCGTCCAGCGGACTCCCGATCTCCTGCCTCTGCTCAAACAAGCCGGCGTCGTCGATTCAGGCGGCAAAGGTTTGTTTTTTATTTTGGAGGGAATGCTGCGCCATGTGTATGGCGAGTCGCTTGAAGCGCCGTTGATGAGCGTGCAACCGATCTCGGCGATGAACTTGCAAGGCGCGCTCGAAGAAGTGGAAGAGGGACAGGATTACGAAGTGGTCGTTGATTTTATGCCGCCGAACAATTTTGATCTGCAACAATTTTATGGGCGGCTCGAGGAGATGGGCACGTCCATTCAAGTGGGCGAGGGCGAGGGCATGTATCGCATGCACATCCACGTGCCGCTCGAAAAACGATACGAACCCATTGATTACATCATGGGGCTTGGCACGATCACCAAAGTGGCGATGGAAAATTTGCTCGCGCAAATGGACGACATTCAAAAAAGCAAAGCGGGCGCGATCTCGTTCGCGCCGGTCGAGCCGGGTCATATTGCGGTGGTGGTCGTTTCGCCGGGCGCCGGTTTGAGCCGCATCTTCGCCAGCCTCGGCGCGGCGGCGGTCGTCAAAGGCGGGCAGACGATGAACCCCTCCACGCAGGATATTTTGAGTTCGTTCGAAAATTTGCCGACCGATAAAGTCATCATCCTGCCGAACAACAAGAACATCGTCATGGCGGCGAATCAGGCGAAGGATGTGACGGTGAAACAAGTGGCGGTGGTGCCGACTCGCTCCGTGCCGCAGGGACTCACGGCGATGCTCGCGCTTCAACCCGACGGGGAGGTTGATTCGGTCGCGGAGAAGATGATCAAAGCCCTAGCCGCCGTGAAGACCGGCGACATCACCGTCGCGGTCCGCAATGTGGAGATTGACGGCGTGAACGTGAAAGAGGGTCAGGTCATCGCGCTGCTCGACGGCAAACTGGTCGCTTCGTCAAATTCGGTGGAAGAAGCTGTCTCGGTTTTCCTCGAAAAAGCGGAGGCGGCGGAGCATGAACTGATCACGTTCTATTATGGACAGGATATGCCTCCCGCCGAAGCCAACCGCATCGCGGATGTGATG
>JAXLVX010000054.1:0-20703 GCA_046328795.1 Anaerolineales bacterium
TTTCGATCTATCGCAAAACGCGACAGCGCGTGAAAGAACACATCGCAAAGATTCACGCGGCGGGGTTCGATCGCGTGCGCATCGTCGGCAAGGGCGATGTGGTGGACGTGTGCAAACTCACCTGCATCGAACAAGGCGTGACGATCGTGACGGATAAAAACGCGCCGACGATTCAAGTGGATGGATTCAAAGTGACTCTCAACATGGATGGGACCTCATGAAACATATTTTGATCACAGGCGGCGCGGGCTACATCGGTTCTCTTCTGACCTCCGAACTGCTTCGGCTTGGATACCGTGTCAGCGCCCTCGACTCTTTGCTCTTCGGCGGTGAAGCCATTGTGCCGTTTTTGCATCATCCCAATTTTCATTTTGTGAAAACCGACGTGACCGAACCACGCGCCGTGAAAGATTCGCTCAAAGCGGATTGGAGCAAACCCGACGCGGTGATTCATCTCGCCGCGATTGTCGGGTTTCCCGCGTGCCAGGCAGTAGGGAAGCAGGTCGCGTGGAAGTACAACGTTGATTCGACGAAGATGGTGTACGAGCAAGCCGCCGACTTGGGCGTGGAGCGATTCGTCTTCGCGTCCACGTACAGCAACTATGGATTGAGTCCCGACGGCAAGCCCGTCACCGAAGAATCGCCGTTGAATCCGCAATCGTTGTATGCAGAGACGAAGATCGCGGCGGAGGAATTTTTGCTCAACCAAAAAGATTCGCCGACCGCGCCGTTGCTGTTCCGTTTCGCCACTTTATACGGACTTTCCCCGCGCACGCGCTTTGACTTGATCGTAAACCAGTTCGTGCTGGAGGCTTTCACCAAGCGAACGTTGGTTATCTACCAACGCGGATACTCGCGCTCGTTCGTCCACATCCGCGACGTGGCGCGCGGCGTGATCATGGGACTCGAAGCCGAGCAGTCGAAGATCCGCGGGCAGATCTTCAATCTCGGCACTGACAATGGAAATTATTCGAAGGACGATATCGTCGCGTTGGTCCGCAAGCGCATGCCCGAAGTGGAGATCGAATACAAAGACCTCACCTTCGGCGGCGACATGCGCGACATCACCGTGTCGTTTGCCAAGATCAAGAGCGTTCTGGGCTTCGACACGACATTGGACGTTGACGACGGCATCCGCGAATTATTGTTCGCGTTGAAGACGGGTTTGATCCAGAACCCGACCGATACGCGTTATCGCAATGCGCAGTTTATTGTGCAATAATTTTCCGCGCTGAGCGGAGCGTCCTTCGACTGCGGGCTTCGCAAATTTCGCTCAGCCCTCCGCTCAGGACGGAAACACCTTTTGGAAAGAGCGAAGACGAAGCGCGGTTATCAAAGGAAATCCATGTCAAATAATTACTGGCAAAACAAAAAAGTAATCGTCACAGGCGGAAGCGGCTTCCTCGGCTCATTCGTCGTGGAGAAACTTCAAGCACGCGGCGCGAAAGAGATTTTCGTCCCACGCAGTACGCAATACGATCTACGCTCCTCCGATGGCATCGCCAAGATGCTGACCGATTACAAAGCCGACATCGTCATCCACCTCGCCGCCCTCGCAGGCGGGATCGGCGCGAACATGGGGCGACCCGCCGAATTTTTCTATGACAATTTGATGATGGGTGTGCCGTTGCTTCATCAGGCTTGGCAAAAGGGAATTGAGAAGTTCGTCGCCGTTGGCTCGATCTGTTCGTATCCCAAGTTCACACCGATTCCCTTCAAGGAAGAGGAATTGTGGAACGGCTACCCCGAAGAGACGAACGCTCCCTACGGCTTGGCGAAGAAAATGTTGCTCGTGCAATCGCAGGCGTATCGCCAGCAATACGGATACAACTCGATCTACTTGATGCCCGTGAATCTGTTCGGTCCGCGCGACAACTTTGACTTGGCGACATCGCACGTAATCCCTGCGTTGATCCGCAAAACCGTCGAAGCGACCGAGCGCGGCGACAAGGAAATCCCTGCGTGGGGCGACGGCTCGCCGACGCGCGAATTCCTCTACGTGGAAGACGCCGCCGATGGAATCGTCACTGCCGCCGAAAAATACAACGGCTCTGAACCTGTCAACCTCGGCTCAGGCTATGAAATCTCCATCAAAGACTTGGTCGAGATGACTGCGAAGATGACTGGCTTCACGGGAAAAATTGTCTGGCAAACCGACAAGCCGAACGGTCAGCCCCGCCGCGCGCTCGACGTCAGCCGCGCAAAAGAGTATTTCGGCTGGAGCGCGCAAGTTCCCTTTGAGGAGGGGATGAGGCGCACCATCCAGTGGTTTAAAGAAAACAGGAAGAGAATAGAAAGTAGAGAATAGATAATAGTGAATAGAGAGTAGGCGATCAATCTCTAGTCATCTGTTCTCTAGTCATCTAATCATCTAATCATCTACTCTCTAGTCATCTTATAATCTTATGTCCGAACTCACCAAACCCCAACCCACCACCATCTACATCAAGCCATCCAAAGGACTCGCCGCGTTGAATCTGCGCGACCTGTGGACGTACCGCGAGTTGATCTTCTTCATGGTCTGGCGCGATGTGAAAGTGAAATACAAACAGACTCTGCTCGGCATGGCGTGGGCTGTCATTCAACCCGTGATGACGATGCTCGTGTTCACGTTCCTTTTCGACAAAGTGGCGAAACTTCCCACCGAAGGGATTCCCTATCCCGTGTTTTCGTTCACCGCGTTATTGCCGTGGGGCTTGTTCGTCGTCGCGCTCAATCAAGGCAGCCGCTCGCTCGTGGCGCACAACAACATGGTGACGAAAATTTATTTCCCGCGCCTCATCCTGCCGATGGCGTCGGTCTTCGCGGGGCTGGTGGATTTCGCCATCGCGTTCGTCATCCTCATCGCATTGATGTTTTACTATCAAGTGACTCCCGCGTGGAATTTGCTCTGGACTCTTCCGCTCTTCCTCCTGCTCGCGCTCATCACCGCGCTGGGGATCGCGCTATGGCTCTCGGCGATCAACGTGAAATATCGGGACGTGAACCAAGCCCTCCCGTTCTTGACTCAGTTCTGGCTGTTCGCCACACCTGTGGCTTACTCGGCGTCTGTAGTTTCTGCGAAGTGGCAGATCCTCTACTCGCTCAATCCGATGGCAGGCGTCGTCAACGGATTCCGCTGGGCGCTCCTCGGCGCTGGCAACGGACCCGACATCACCTTGTGGGTCTCGGCGACCATCTCCGTGTTGCTTCTCATCTCTGGCTTGTTCTACTTCCGCAGTATGGAAAAAACTTTTGCCGACACGATCTAGCCGCAATTCTCTAATTCTCTAATTCTCAATCTCTAATCTCCAGTCTCCAATTACTAATTACCAATTACCCTCACTCAATGACCACCGCTATCTCAGTAAAAAACCTCGGCAAGCAATACAAGATCGGCGCGGCGGAAACGAAATTCCGCTATAACATGCTGCGTGATGTGATCGTGGATACGGTCTCTGCGCCGATCCGTTTAGCAAAAGCGCTCGTTGGCAAATCTGACCGACGCTTGAATCAAAATTTCATCTGGGCGTTGAAGGACGTGTCGTTCGATCTCGACGAGGGGAAAGTCCTCGGCATCGTCGGGCGGAACGGCGCGGGGAAGAGTACGCTGTTGAAGGTTCTCTCGCGCGTCACCGAACCGACCGAAGGGACTGTCACGGTGCGCGGGCGAGTCGGCTCGCTTCTCGAGGTGGGAACGGGTTTTCATCCCGAACTGACGGGGCGCGAAAACATCTTCATGAACGGCGCGATCCTCGGCATGAAGCGCGCGCAAATTGATCGCAACTTCGACGCCATCGTGGACTTCTCGGAAGTGGGGCAGTTCATTGACACGCCCGTCAAACGCTATTCGTCGGGAATGTATTTGCGTCTCGCGTTCGCGGTCGCCGCGCATTTGGAGCCAGACATTCTCGTCGTGGATGAAGTGCTGGCGGTCGGCGACGCGGAGTTTCAACGCAAGTGCATCGGCAAGATGAACGACGTGGCGCAACAGGGACGCACGGTGTTGTTTGTGAGTCACAACATGTCCGCGATTTTGCGATTGACTCAAGAAGCCATCGTGATGAAAAAGGGACAACTCATCAAGCGCGCGCCGACTCCCGAAGCCGTTGATTTTTATCTCGCGTCGGGTCAAGCCGAGTCGGGTGAGCGCGTGTGGGAGGCAGACGAGATTCCAGCGGCGAGCGCGCCGTTCAAGCCGATCACGCTCAAAGTCCGCGAAAGAAGCGGGAAGGTCGTGGACACCGTCCGATCCACTGAGCCAGTCGTCATCGAGTTCGAATATCAACTCGACGCGCCCGTCACGGGTTTGCGCGTGGGCATGTATCTCAACACGATGCGCGGCGAATATGTGTTCACCGCGTTCGACACCGACGACGCGAAACAATACGAACAGTTCGGCGCGCGCGCGGCGGGACGCTATGTGAGCCGCTGTGAGATCCCCGCCGATTTTTTCAACGAGGGTCGTTATTATCTCGGCGTCAACGCGAGTTCGTTCGGCGTCAAACGATATTTCATGGACGAGAACGCGCTCTCGTTCAACGTGGATATTTCTGGCGCGCCTGGCACGCAATGGCCCGAACTGCGGCAAGGACCGATTCGTCCGCGTTTGAATTGGAAGATCGAAAAAATTGATTAATCGCTGGTTGAGTAGTCCCGCCGCGCTGAGCGGAGCGATAGCGAAGTCGAAGCGTGTGCGGGACGTATCGAAACCAGCAGGCAGTAAAGCAACTCTTGTTACAAAATTACTTTTGAAACTGGTGGTTTCGATACGGCGGCGAAAAGCATCGCCGCCTACTCAACCACCAAAATATTATGCTCACAAAAAACACTCTCCGCAATTTTCTTGGCGAACTGCCTCTCGCCGCCGAACTCGATTACGCGCTTCGGCAAAAAGACCGCGCCCGCAAAGATCACTTCAATCTTTCGCGTTTGAAAAAATCTCTCCCGCAAGCCGTTGAAACAATCAAACCGATCCTGCAAAACCCAATACGCAATCCGCAGTACGCAGTAAAAAACATCCTCCTCTTCGCCACCCTCCACTACTGGATCGAACAAGCCGCCTACATCTCCCTCGCGCTTGCTGGGCTGGGACACAAAGTCACGCTGTTGACTCTGCCCTACTCCGAATGGCACAAAGAGATGGATAAACTAACTCAGAAGCAACGCGGACTTCACACCCGCGACGCCCTCTTTCCTCTTTCCTCTTTCATCCCTCACGTTTCTCTGCTTGACCTCAAACCCGCCTCCGCTCTCCCCGCCTCTCTCAAATCCGACATCGAAGAAACCTCCCTCTGGGACGCTCAATACACCCTCATGCGCGAAGAAGTGGACATGGCGAACGCGAAAGATAAAGCGTTATACGATCTGCGCATCAAGCGCAACACCTTCGCTGCCCTCGCCGCGCTCGAATGGATGCAGGTCAACAAGCCCGATGTTGCTTTGATTCCAAACGGACTCATCCTCGAAATGGAATTGTCTTCCGCGTGGCGAAATATTTGAACATCCCGCCGTCTCGTTTGACCAACGACCAGCGCGAACAGATCTGGCTGGCGCAGAACACATCCATCATGCGGCAGGACACGGATTATCTCGTGCGTGATCGCTGTTCCTCGCCGATGACTGATGAATGTGCTGTACGAACGTCTCGCCGACCTGGAGAACGCCTGTCGCGGTGCGCGCGTGTGGGGAAAATCAAAACGACTGTGGCAATACGTCTCGTCACAAGGCGCTGAAGAGACGCGCAAAGCCCTGGGTTTGACAACAGACCCGTCGTTCTGCTTGCTGCGAACGTGTTAGGCGACAGCCTCACGTTTGACGCAACATCTTTGCCGAATCCATGAGCGAATGGATCACGAAGACTGGTTCAATATTTTGCCAAAAGAACCGACGTGCAACTTGTCATTCGCGTGCATCCAGGCGAGAAAACTGCCGCAGGCGAAATCCATGGCGATCACAGCGCGAAGCGTTGCCCGAACTTCCGAGTCACATCCACGTCATCGGCGCGTTGGATAAGATCAACACGTATGACCTGATCGAGATCGCAAATCTCGGTTTTTGCGCGTTGCACTACCGTCGGCGTCGAGACCGCGATGAACGGCATCCCCGTCATTTCGTGCGGACAAACTCACTACCGCGAACGCGGCTTCACGCTGGACGTGAATACGTGGGATGAATATTTCCACGCTTGAAAAACCCTGTCGGATTTACTCCCTGCGCATCGCCTGACCGATGAACAAACGGCGAAAGCATGGAATTATGCCTATCGCTTCTTCTTTTGAGTACCCGTGTCCGTTCCCGTGGCGGCTGATGAATTTTTGGGACGATCTTGAAGTGTGGTCTCTCGAAAAAGTGTTGAGCGATGAAGGCATGAATCAATTTGGAGATACGTTCAATTTTTTTAGTTGGAGAACCGCTGATGTGAAATGAAATTCCGTGGTCGTGAGCAGTTCCGAGCGAAGCGTAGCGGAGACGAAGGACGCATCGAGACCACCGCGACGTAGAGAAATTTGTAACAGATATACTTTTGAAAACTGGTGGTCTCGATACGCGGCGCGACGATCATGCGCCGTTACTCGTGACCACCGATGAAAAATGAAAATGACAAACGAAACCAAACAACAAGTCCGTGAGTTTTACGACGAGATCGGCTGGCAGCAGGAAGACGACGGGCATTACCAAAACGCCTGTTACGAAGACCTGCGCCCCGTTTCGCGCGAGTACATCCATAAGACGCGATTGCGCGTGATGAATGGATTGATTCCCACAGGCAAGCTCCTGCTCGATGCGGGTTCGGGTCCTGTGCAGTACGAAGAATACAAAGTCTACTCGCAGGGATACGAAAAGCGCGTGTGCCTGGACATTTCCATTCAAGCATTGCGCGAAGCGCGGACACGCATCGGCGATCACGGCTTGTTCGTCGTCGGCGACCTCGCCAACCTCCCGTTCAAAGCCGACGCGTTCGACGGCGCGGTTTCGATGCACGCGATCCATCATCTCGCGCTCACCGAACATCCGCGCGCGTATGCGGAAATCCATCGCGTGCTTGCGAGCGGGCGACGCGCGGCAATCGTCAACGGCTGGCATGATCCGCTTTTGAGTCGCATGGCTGAACCGTTGATCGCGCTCATGCGTAAACTTTCGGGTCGCTCCGAAAAAAAGAAAAAAGAATGGCTCAGCGAGGAAGCCCCCGCGGGGACGTTCGTGCAAAAGATGACTCCCGAATGGCTCAAGCGCGAGATCGGTTCGAAGATGAACATCGAGATCAAACCGTGGCGCAGTTTAAGCACGCGCATCTTGCGCTGGTTCGTCCGTCCGTTCGGTGGGCGCGCGTTCCTGCGATTCGTATTTTGGCTCGAAGGCGCGTTTCCAAAATTTTTCGCCGAAAACGGGCAGTATCCGTTGATCGTGATCAAAAAATAGAGACTGGAGACTCGAGACTGTGTCCAAGTTCACCGATCAGCAATATCTCAAGACCGATCAATACAAGGATTCATCCAACCTCGACGCGCGCGTGGCGATCCATCAGCGCTTCAGCACAAATCCATACGGCTGGATGAATTGGGTCTTTGATCATTTGCTGAAACTTCCAACAAACGCGAAGATATTGGAATTGGGAAGCGGAACTGGATTATTGTGGAAGGAGAACACGAGTCGTATCCCCTCCACTTGGGACATCACCCTCTCCGATCTTTCCGCAGGGATGCTTGATTCGGCATGGCGGAATTTGGTTGTCACTGGACGCGCCTACAACTTCAAAGAGATTGACGCGCAGGCGATCCCATTCCCCGACGAAACATTTGACGCGGTCATCGCCAATCACATGCTGTATCATGTCCCTGATAGAGCGAAGGCGATTGGTGAGATCAAAAGAGTTTTGAAAACGGGTGGTCGTCTGTTTGCGACCACCGTCGGCGACAATCACATGAAAGAAATCTCCAATTGGTTTCGGCGGATACACAAAAGCGACATCTGGGATATGTTCGACAATTCCTTTACCCTCGAAAATGGACTGGGTCAACTGAAACCGTTTTTTCCGAACACGAAAGTATCTCGTTACGAAGACAATCTGCACATAACTGAATTGGAACTGCTGATCGCTTACATCCGTTCAGGTGTTCGGGCAGGCGAACTTTCGGAAGATGAGTTTACGAAACTACAAAATGAATTGGCAAAAGAGTTGAAAGAAAAAGGCAGAATTTTCATCACAAAAGATTCTGGTTTGTTTGAAGCGATAAAGTAATTCATCCGTCATTGCGAGGCGCCGAAGGCGGCGACGCAATCTCCCTCCCCGTGTTGGGGATTGCTTCGTCGGGCTTCGCCCTCCTCGCAATGACGGGAGGAATGGAAAATATGGACTGGAAAAATCAAGTCATCCTCATCACAGGCGGGACGGGGTCCTTCGGCAAGAAGTTCACGCAAACACTTCTCGCTGAAAAACAGCCGAAGAAGATCATCATCTTCAGCCGCGACGAGTTGAAACAGCACGAAATGCAGGTGGGCGGATTCAACCATCCGTCCCTGCGCTATTTCATCGGCGACATCCGCGATCGGGAACGACTCGTCCGCGCAATGCACGGCGTGGACATTGTCGTCCATGCCGCGGCGTTGAAACAGGTCCCTGCCTGCGAATACAACCCGATGGAAGCCATCAAGACCAACATCATGGGCACGGCGAATGTCGTCGAAGCGGCGTTGGATGCGGGCGTGAAAAAGGTGATGACCATCAGCACGGACAAAGCCGTCAGCCCCGCGAATTTATATGGCGCGACCAAACTCGCCGCCGAAAAATTGACCGTGCAAAGCAACGCCTACGCCGCAGGGACAGCGACCCGCTACTCATGCGTCCGTTATGGAAACGTCGTCGGCTCGCGCGGATCGGTCGTGCCGCTGTTCCTCAAACAACGCGAGAGCGGAACGGTCACCATCACCGATGAACGCATGACACGCTTCTGGCTATCGTTAGACCAAGGCGTGAAATTCGTCATTGACTGCATCGAACAGATGGAAGGCGGCGAAGTGTTCGTGCCGAAGATTCCCAGCACAAAAGTTGTTGACCTTGCCAAAGCCATCGTGCCGAACGCGAAGATAAACATCATCGGCATCCGCCCTGGCGAAAAACTGCACGAAGACCTGATCTCGGACGACGAGGCACGTCACTCCGTTGAACTCGATTCGATGTACGTCATCCAACCCGCCGAAGCGACGTGGTTCGGCTACTCATGGAAAGATAAAGGCAAGCCGCTCCCCGATGGATTTACCTACACCAGCGACAACAACTCCGAATGGCTCGATATTGACGGCATCAAGAAATTCGTCGCGCCGTTTGAGGAGTTGTTTAAGCAGGGGAAGCTTGAAGGATGATGTCACCCTGAGCGATAGCGAAGGGTCTCTCGTAACGTTGTAGAGATTCTTCGCTTCGCTCAAAATGACATGCCGAAAGAAAACATGAGACTATTAATAACAGGCGTAAGCGGTTTACTCGGCATCAACCTCGCCCTTGAAACCAAGCGCGTGCACGATGTCATCGGCGTGGACAGGGGCAAGTTGAAGTCCGCTCCGTTTCGGGTGCTTCACGCGAACTTGCTCAGGTCGGGCAGTATCAACTCGATCCTCGATTCGACGCAACCCGCGTGGTTCATCAATTGCGCGGCGATGGCGAACCTTGAAGAGTGCGAGCGAGACCCGAATCAGGCGAGGGTTTTGAACGCGGAGATTCCCGCTGAAATGGCGGATGCCTGCGCGAAGCGAAACATCAAGTTCGTTCACCTCTCCACAGACGCGGTGTTTGATGGCACGAAAGACGGCGCGTACAGCGAGGATGAGGCGCCGAATCCGCTGGGGGTCTATGCCCAGACCAAATTGGAGGGAGAACGGGCGGTTCTGTCCGCCAATCCGCAGGCGATCGTGGCGCGAGTCAACTTCTTTGGCTGGAGTCTCGGCGGGCGTCGAAGTCTCGGCGAGTTCTTCGTCAACAATTTGAGCGAGGGCAAAAACGTCAACGGCTTTACGGATGTCATCTTTTGCCCGATGTGGGTCAATCACTTGAGCCAGGGGCTGATCGCCATGATCGAAAAAGATCTGCGCGGGCTGTATCACGTGGTCGGCGCGCAGGCGATGAGCAAGTATCAGTTCGGCGTGGAGGTGGCGCGAAAGTTCGGGCTGAGAGAAAGCCTGATCGAGCCGCAATCCGTCGAACGGTCGAGCCTGACCGCCCCGCGTTCCCACAATTTATGGCTGTCTGTCCACAAGTTATCCACCGATCTGGGCGGCGAAATCCCCGCGTTCTCCACTGGTTTGGACGGTTTCTATACACAGTTCCAGCAGGGTTATCCACAGAAAATCAGGGGTTATCAACAGTAACGCAAGTTGCCAACTTGCGCCACAAGGAGACACATGAAAAACCTGCTCAAACTCGAAGAACTCTTTTTGTTCGGACTCGCCCTCCTTCTTTTTTCTGGATTGGACTACGGTTGGGGATGGTACGCGCTGTCGTTCTTTGCGCCCGATTTGAGCATGATCGGCTATTTGATCAACCCCCGCTTCGGCTCCTGGACGTATAACCTGATTCACCATCGTGGGCTTTCGGTTGCCCTTTATGCCTTGGGCGCCCTAGCCTCCACGCCGTGGCTGATGTTCGCTGGGACGATCCTCCTCGGTCACTCCAGTTTTGACCGCGTGCTCGGCTATGGCTTGAAACACGAGGATGCGTTCCAGAATACGCACTTGGGGAGGATTGGGAAAAATCCCGAAGGGATGAGATGACTCTAGATTTTTCGCAAGCCCGTTTCCAAATCCTGAAAGGATGGCATAGCATGTTTCAAACCTCTGACACCCCTTCGGGGTTTGTAAATCATCGAACCCGAATCCATAATCGTTCCACTCCTTCGGAGTTTTTGCTTGGTTACTCCAGTTTTGACCGTGTGTTCGGTTATGGATTGAAATACGAGGATGCGTTCCAGAATACGCATTTGGGGAGGATTGGGAAAAATCCCGAAGGGATGAGATGACTTTAGATTTTTCGCCAGCCCGTTTCCAAATCCTGAAAGGATGGCATGATTCGCGCCAAACCTCTGACACCCCTTCGGGGTTGGTGAAACGCTATGCTCGAATCTATAATCATTTCACTCCTTCGGAGTTTCGTCACGGTCACTCCAGTTTTGACCGCGTCCTCGGCTACGGCTTGAAGCACGAGGAAGCGTTTCAGAATACACATTTGGGGAGGATTGGGAGGTAGAGTATGAATCTTAATGAACTTGTGAAGACTTTACCTAAAGCTGAACTTCACGTCCATCTGGAAGGTGCTATTCCTCCAGCAACCGCTCTTAAGCTGGCTCATAAATACTCTGATTTAGAAGTTGTTGAAAAAATTGCATCGTTACAAGTAGTGGATGCGTTCCAAAGTTTTGAAGAGTTTCATTCCTGTTATCAGATATGTATGCAGTTGATTCGCTCTGCTGAAGACTTTGCTCTTGTAGTGTACGAGTCTGGACGCGATATGATGAAGCAGAATATTCGTTACCGCGAAATTTATATTTCTATTTACCAGCATCTTCATGTTTGGGAAAAGGATTTGCATTTTCAAGATATTCTTGATGGGATTACTATAGGTCGCCAGAAAGCTTGTGATGACTTTGGCGTAGAAATGCAATGGATATTTGGTATTCCCCGTAATCGACATTTCAGCGGGCACAGCCCTCGAGCTTTTGATCCTACAATAGCTAACGTTGTTTTAGATTACGCTATTCGGGGACAAAAGCATGGTGTAATCGGCATAGGACTTGGGGGAAATGAGGTAGATGCGCCTCCAGAACCGTTCGGTGATGTGTTTCAGAAGGCAAAACAAATGGGTTTGCGAAGCATCCCTCATGCTGGAGAAACTGGAGGAGCCGATAGCGTCTTGGGCGCAATCCGTGAATTGCAGGCAGATCGGATATGTCATGGCGTTCGTTCTATTGAGGATATGAATGTAATTCAAGAATTGGTTGAACATCAAATTCCCCTTGATATCTGCCCAACAAGTAATGTATGCCTCAATGTTTACCCGACTATGAGCCAACATCCCTTTCGTGAATTAGATCAATTAGGCGTTCGCGTCACAATTAATAGCGATGATCCCTCAATTATTGGTAGCACATTATGTGACGAATATTTGACTGTGGCCGAAGAATTCGGGTACACGATAAATGACCTTATACGTTTTGCTAGGAATTCCATTAATGCATCTTTTGCAACTGTTGAATTGAAGACAAAGTACATTAGGGAAATCGAACAATGGGAGAAGTCCCACTTAACTCATATTCAATAGTGATAACTCAAAAGTGACTTATGACTCTTGAACTTCTCAAATCTAAAATAGGATGGCATGATTCGCACCAAATCAATGACACCCCTTCGGGGTTGGTAAATCGTCATGCCCGAATCTATAATCGTTCCACTCCTTCGGAGTTTTTGCTCGGTCACTCCAGCTTTGACCGTGTATTCGGTTATGGATTGAAATACGAGGATGCGTTCCAGAATACGCATTTGGGGAGGATTGGGAGGTAATTGAATGACAGCTATCACTTATCTGGTGAAATATGAAGATGAATTTGGTGTGGGGGCAGCAACGATCGTCAACGATGGCAAAAAATTAAGATTGACTGTACGCGGTGTGGAATTCATAAGTCATAATTTTCATTCTTTTAGCATCTCATCAACCGCAGACGACTCAAAGAGAAAACTATTTAATTTGTTCATTGGCGACCTTTGCGGTTATTCTCTGAATTGCCAGATACCTGTACTGTGCGTAAGTGATGACGGTATAGAGATTCCTACTATGCTTCACGCACATATCGAATATGGGAAGCCCGTTGACGGTCGTACAAGATTTCATAACTCGGACGGAACAGAATTTGAAGTCAACCAACAGATTGATACAGAGATTTTGGAACTTGAAATTGAATTTCAGGGAAAACTTTACATATCAAAAGGTAGAAACCAATACAATTCCTTTGACGAACAACTTGCTGAACTAAGAGATGTTCTTCCATCTGGAGTTTATTTGAAAACTTGCTGGAATTGTGCGTTTTCTGATTACCACCCAGCTGGTAGCGGAATTTTCGGAGATCTTGCGTGTTTCAGAAACCTAAAGGCTGAATATAGGCAGGTAAAGGATAAATTCGCATTAATGCACTTATGGAATCAGCGAGCCGAGAGTGTCCAAGAAGTACATCTTTGCCCAGAATTCGAAAAACGAAAGTCAGGCAATGGAGGCTTTTATGTTGGGTAATTCTAGAAATGATTAAGCGACAAATAATGTTTGAACTACTCAATTATTCGGAGGACAACATGGAATTCAAAATTCAAGACCAATGAATCGGACTCAACTATCCCACCTACTTCATAGCAGATCTCGATTAATTACTGTTCTGTCGAAACCTATCAGGCCTGAGCCAGCAATCCTGAAAATTCTATTGCGTGGACGAAGGTGTGGGTTAATCAGACTCGCGCGGAGACATGTCAGGTCTCCTCGAATGAAACAACATGGAAATCAAATTTGGAGATCGAACGATCAGCTTAGGAACCAGCTACCTACTTCATCGGATAAGACCTGACATGTCTCATCCGCGCCATAGTCAACCAAAACCTGCGCGTGGATAAAGGTGTGGGTTAATCAGACTCTCGCGGAGACATGTCAGGTCTCCTCCCGGCATAAGAGGAAACAACATGGAAATCAACTTTGGAAATCGAACGATTGGTTTGAACCACCCGACCTACTTCATCGCTGACATCGCGGCAAACCACGATGGCGATTTGGAGCGGGCGAAACTGCTTATCCGCTTGGCAAGGAGGCGGGAGCGGATGCCGCCAAGTTTCAGAATTTCGACGCGCCGAAGATCGTCTCGGATTACGGCTTCTCGCACATGAACTCGCAGGTGAGTCATCAGGCATCGTGGAAGAAATCGGTGACTGAGGTGTATCGCGCCGCGTCCATTCCCTTCGAGTGGACGATGACCTTGATGGAGGAATGTCAGGAAGTGGGCATTCACTATTTCTCGTCGCCGTATGATTTTGCCGCGATTGATTTCCTCGACCAATATGTACCCGTCTACAAGGCTGGCTCTGGCGAGATTGATTGGATCGAAGCATTGGAGCGCATGGCGAGCAAAGGCAAGCCGTTCTTCATCGCAACGGGCGCGTCCACAATTGGCGAAGTGCAGAGGGCTGTCCATGCGATTTTGAGAATCAACAAACAACTCGTGCTGATGCAATGCAACACGAATTACACCGCATCGCCAGATAATTACGACCATTTGCATTTGAACGTTTTGAAGACCTACGCGACGATGTTCCCCGATGTGATTCTGGGACTCTCCGATCACACGCACGCGGTCGCTCCCGTTCTCGGCGCAGTGACGCTTGGCGCGCGCGTCATCGAGCGTCACTTCACCGACAGCAACGACCGCGAAGGTCCCGATCACAAGTTTGCGATGGATCCCGCTAAATGGGCGCGCATGGTCGAAGAGACGCGCCTGCTGGAGAGGTCGCTTGGCTCAGCCGATAAGTTCATCGCGGACAACGAGATTGATACCGCCGTTGTGCAGCGTCGCTGTTTGCGGGCGGCGCGGGATATCAAAGCTGGCGAGGTCTTCACGCGCGAGATGATTGATGTGTTACGCCCCGCTACGCCTGGTGCGATCAAACCTGACCAGATTCAAAATGTCATTGGGACGAAGGCGCTGCATGATTTCAAGTATGGGCAGGAGCTGCGTTGGACGGATTTGGGTTCGTAAAAACCACTCACCACAAAGGGCACGAAGGGCACAAAGTTTTAAATTTCTCACAAAGATTCCTTCGTGACCGTTGTGTCCTTTGTGTTTAAATCATTTTATGCGTATTTTATATTTCTCGAAAAATTACACCCCTCACGATTACCGATTTCTGTTTTCGTTGTCGCAGACGAAACACGAAGTTTATTTTTTGCAACTCGAAGCGACGACTCGCCAAACGGAGGATCGTCCTGTCCCTGAGAATGTTCAGCAGATTCTGTGGGCAGGCGGGCGGAGCGAATTCCGCTGGCGGGATGTGCCGCGCTTGACGTTCGCCCTGCGACGCATCATCAAAGAGATTAAACCTGTTCTGATCCATGCGGGTCCGATTCAGAATTGCGCGTTCCTCGTTGCGTTGAGCGGATTCCGTCACCTGCTGGCGATGTCGTGGGGATATGATTTGGTGATGGAGGCGGAGAAGAGCGCCTGGTTGCGTTGGGTTACGAGTTACACGTTACGACGGAGTGCGTTTTTCACGAGTGATGCGAAGGTTTCGAGAGATAAGGCTGTTTCTTTTGGAATGAACCCAGAGAAGACTGTTATCTTTCGTGGGGGATTGATTTGGATAACTTCTATCCGAGGAAGAGGAAAGAAGAAGAAACAGGCAACGGGCAGTAAGAAGAAGTTATCAGTGAACAGTAAGCAGTCGAAGGAGATAACTTTATTTTGTAGCCGCACGTGGGAGGCGATCTATGGCGTGGATGTTTGGCGAAGGCATTTGTTAGAGTGGCAGTGAAAACCCGAATGTGAATCTGTTGATTCTGCTTGGGGAGGCTCGCAGGGGAATCACATCCGCCAGATTTTGTTGAAGGGCGGCGTAATGGATAGAGTCCGCTTTGGGGGGCAGGTGGGTCAACGCGATTTGCCGCGCTGGTATCACATGGCGGATATTTATATTTCTCCCTCGCACGTGGACGGTTCGTCCGTGACGCTGATGGAGGCGATGGCAGGCAGGCTTCCGTGTTGGTGTCTGATGTGCGGGAATAAAGAATGGATTGAGGGATGGGGTCAATGGGTGGTTGTTCCGTGATGGGGATGAGGATGATTTGGCTGAGGAAGATTTGTCTGCGATAAAGAAGAAGGGAGATTTAGGAGAGTTGGAATCTGCGCGGAAGACGGCGGAGGAGAGGGCGGATTGGAGGAGGAATTTCGGTAAACTTCTTGAGGCGTATGAAAAAGGTCAAGAGTGATTAGCCACAGAGCGCACAGAGAAAAAAATGAGGAGAGAAAAGAATGGCAAGCGGATAAAATGCGGCTGAAGATGAAGCACAGCCGTCAGTGTGGATGAGTTGAAGAGTTGGAATTCTGGAGAATGAAGATGCTTACGTTTGAGAAAAACTTGTTGAGGGAGTTTCGCTCGTTGGGCGTGGAGGCGGGGGATACGCTGTTGGTGCATAGTTCGTATGAGTCGCTCGGCGAAGTGGACGGCGGAATGCAGACGGTGATCCGCGCGTTGGAGGAGGTCGCTTGGCGCGGAGGACGCTGATGTCATGCCGACGTTCAATTTTGATTTAATAAGGGCGCGGCGTGGGATGTGCGGACGACGCCGTCGAAGATGGGAGTGTTGACGGAACTGGTGCGGCTCGACCCGCGCGCGAAGCGGGTCTTTCATCCGTTTTATTCGTTTGCGATTTTGGGGAAGCACGCCGAGGCGCTGGGAAGTTTGCGATACAAGAGCGCGTATGAACGGAACTCGGTGTTTGGGAAGTTGCGCGATCTGGATGCGAAGATCATGGTGATCGGGCTGTCGTATACGAACAGCATGACGTTCTTTCATCACATTGAGCAAATGGAGGGCGTGGATTATCGTTTTCTGAAACAGTTCACGGGCGAAGTGACGGATGAGAACGGCGTCACGTATACCGATACGTTCGAGATGCTGGTGCGCGATATTGATAAAGGCGTTGTGACGGAGGTGGACCCGATGGGGGCGTTGATGGAACAGGCTGGCGTGATTCAGTCCGCGAAAATCGGCGAGGCGGATGTGAAGTTGATGAGGGCGAATGAGGTGTATGAGTTCACGGCGCGAGAGAAATGAAGAGGGATCCGTTTTTGTTGTATTATGTGAAGAAAGAAGATTCTTAGCCACGGATTGGCACAGATTTGCACCGATTTCTTTTTCTGAAAGGGCCAAGACCTTAACCACGAAGTCACGGAGACACTGAGGTAAAAATTAACTCACGTGAACTCAGTGTCTCCCGTGAACCAAAAATTTTCCGCGTGATAATCCATGAAATTCGTAGCAGAATGATTTTATGAGCCTATCCATCCCATGCGTCCATCCTTATGCGGAATTCTTCCTTGCACCGCACCCGCCGCATCCGGGGCCACGACAAAACGTTGGAGATCGTCGGCTCGTACATGCCTGACTCGTCGCTTCTACCATTGAGACCTACGCCCCGCTAACTCCTGTCTGGACTTGGAAAGTGCCTGAGCAGTATGTAGTTCACGAAGCATATCTTGAATGGAAGATGGCGAACGCATCGTAGATTTCAAAAATAATCCGCTGCACATTGTTTCGTATTCGTTGCCTGTGGATAAAGTTTTGAGTTTTGAAGAACTCCAGCCGCATTTGTATTTCAATGAGAAACGTCCGCATACGATTCCGTGGGTGTTCAAATATTACGAACGTGACTGGGGATTCTGTCTGCCGAAGAATACGTTCGATAAACTCCCGAAGGGACGCGATAAAAAATATCGCGCGGTGATCAAATCCGAATTCGTCACCGAACCCAAACAGGGATTCAAAGTCGCAACTGCGATTGTTCATCCGCAGGGCGGAGCGAACCCCGAGGCGGGCGAGTTCCTCGTGCAGGCGCATACGTGTCATCCCATGCAAGCCAACGACGACGGCGCGGGCGTGGTCAGCGCGATCGAGTTGGCGCGGCGGCTGGCGGAGAATCCTTTGCCTGCGGGTTCCATGAGTGTCCGCTTTTGGTTTGGACCCGAGACCATCGGCACGATCGCGTGGCTCGCGCACAACGAGTCGCTGATCCCAAATCTGCGCGGCGGAATTTTCATGGAGATGACGGGGAATCAAAATGAAATTGCGTGGCATCATACGCGGCAACACAATCATCTTTTAGATCGAGTTACGAGTTACGTGTTACGAGATACGGATCACGAGGCGCGAGAATTTGCGGCGGCTCCTGCCAACGATGAGCGCGTCATCAACGGACCTGGCGTCAACGTGCCGTGCATCTCGCTCAACCGTTTCCCTTACGACGAGTATCACACCACCGACGACAATCTCGACATCATCCACGAAGACATGCTCGTCGGCGCGGCGCAAACTGCCGAGGAGATCATCCGCATCTACGCCAGTAACTACATTCCCAAGCGCACGTTCCGCGGTCCCGTTTTTCTCAGCGGTCACGGTCTCTGGGTCGATTGGCGCGATAACTGGGCGCTCAACCGCGCCATCGAAAAGATCATGATGCGCTTCGAAGGTCAGCACACGATTTTCGACATCGCCGAGCAGGTCGGGCTTGATTATCAAACTGTCCGCGAGTATGTTGAAAAATTTAGAGCAAAGGGATTTGTGACTCCTCAGCCGATTCCATTTGAAGGAGATTTAGCGTAATGCCGACTTAAGTCGGCGCTACGATTGCTTATGAAACCAAACGTTATCGCCATCATTCAGGGACGCATGTCCTCATCGCGTTTGCCTGGGAAGATTCTCGCGGACATCGCGGGTCAACCGATGCTGCAACGCGTCTTCGTTCGGACCTCGCGGTCTGCTACTGTTTCCCAAACCGTTTTCGCCACGACGACGGACGCGTCCGACGATCCCGTCGCTGAATATTGCGACTTCAGCGGAATCCCGTTCACGCGCGGCAGTCTATACGATGTGCTGGATCGTTACTATCAAACTGCGAAATCAGCGCAGGCGGATGTGGTTGTTCGCATCACCGCCGATTGTCCTGTGATTGATCCCGAACTGATAGATAATGTTGTGAATACGTTGTTGGAGACTGGAGATTCGAGATTCGATTTCGTTTGCAATCGCTTGCCGCCTCCGTATCATCGCACCTACCCAATTGGGCTGGATATTGAAGCCTGTACTTTCAAGGCTTTAGAGCAGGCTTGGAAGAAAGCCAAAGAACCTCAGCATCGTGAACATGTAATGCCCTATCTCTATGAAGGCGTTGAACTGATCACTGATAACAGATCACTGCAAACTGGCACCTCCCCGCGCGGATATAATATCGCCCTCCTCCATCACACCACCGACTTCGGCGATTACCGCTGGACGGTGGATACGCCTGAAGATTTGGAATTTATGCGCCAAGTCTATGCTCATTTCAACGGACGGGATTTTTCGTGGAAGGAAGTCTTGGATTTGGTTCACGATAATCCCAAACTGATGAAGATCAACGCGAGCGTGCAACATAAGACTTTGAAAGATGTTGATAAACGAGGCGCTGAAATAGAACATGGACGATGGACGGTAGACCATGGGTGACGTCCCAATCGTCCATCGTCTATCAAATCCATAGTCAGTTTCTCTGATGACTACGATCACCACTCTTCTCCGCCCCCAAACCATTCACCGATCCACCTATCGCGATGATTCAACGCAACGCGATCGAGTCATGGACTTTGCTCCCCGATGTCGAAGTCATTTTTGCTTGGAGATGAGGTTAGGCTTGCTGAGGTCGCAAAAGAATTGGCGCGAGGCATTTTCCAAATGTGAAAGTCAATGAGAGCGGCGTGCCGTTGATCTCGTCCATGTTTGAGATTGCCAGAGAAAACTCAACTAGCGAATTGTTGTGCATCGTCAACGCGGATATGATCCTGATGAGTGATTTTGTCGAGGCGGCGAAGTGGGTCAAAGGTCAAAGGTCGGAGTTCGTGTTGTTGAGTCAACGCTGGGATTATGATATCGCGTCGTCGCTGGACTTCGCCGAAGGGTGGGAGTCGAGGCTGAGAGAAAGCGTCAGGAAACAGAACCAGCTTCACCGTCCCGCAGGAAGCGATTTTTTCCTCTTCCCCAAAAATTGTTATCAAGACATCCCACACTTCACGATCGGTCGCGCGGGCTGGGATAATTGGATGATCTACAAAGCGCGCGCGGAACATTGGGCGGTGATTGATTGCACGCCGTCGGTGATGATCGCGCATCAAAACCATGATTACTCGCACCTGCCCGATGGCAAGCCGCATTATGAACATCCTGAAACGAACGAGAATATCCGTCTCGCGGGCGGACAGGCGAATGTGCGCTACACGATCTTGGACGCGACGCATCAACTCGCGGATGGTAAACTTATCCGCCCGAAGATGACGTCGCTGAGATTCAATCGTAAGTTGGAATTGTTTCTGCGTGCTATCTTTTTCTTTTTGCCAGAAAATATGATCGAGAATATTGCCCGACCAAAACGATGGCAAAAGCGCATCAATAAGCTCTTCAAATCGTAAATCGAAAATCGTCAATCGGAAATCGCCACATGCGTAAAGGTCAAAACCCCGCCAAGTTCGTCAAAGAAGTCGCCAAGCCCGAACGGATCACCGTGGCTTTGCTGAATTACATCCCATTCTTGAGCGGATTCTACGCCGAGACGTTGGATGTCTTGAAAGTCAGTTTGGAATCCATGCGCAAGGATGCGGGTCTGCCGTTCGACTTGATGGTCTTCGACAACGGCTCGTGCGCCGAGGTGCGCGACTTCCTTGTGAAAGAAAAAGAAGAAGGGCGAATCCAATATTTGATTCTCTCCGAGAAGAACATGGGCAAAGGCGGCGCGTGGAATGTGATGCTGGCGGGCGCGCCTGGCGAGATCATCGCTTACACCGATAGCGATGTTTTGTTTTCACCGAAATGGCTCTCGCGTTCTGTGGAGATTCTCGAAACATTTCCGAATGTCGGTATGGTGACCGCGCGTCCGTTTCGCACGCCGCCTGAGTTTTATGAGTC
>JAXLVX010000055.1:0-20279 GCA_046328795.1 Anaerolineales bacterium
GCTGTGCGGCGCTGCAACACGGCGCATGTTCGAATTTGAGCGGAATATCCCGCCATTCATCGAGCAACATAGCCCGCGCGGGGATTCGCAGAATCTTTTTGGCAATCGTTCTAAAAGAGGATGTGGCGGGCGCATCCCAAAATTTCCGGTGCATATTGGGTTCAATGGGCCACGGGTTTGCCAGATAGTACACTACATGCGAACCCATCAATCGTTCTGCTTCATACGCAAGGCGGTTGGACAAATTCCACATACCCCAGATAAAAACGATATCTGGTCTTTTCTCCGCGATTAAACAGCGTAGGTGATTTAAATTGCGCTTATTCCGCCGAGGATACGTCCAAGCGTTTTTCACTTTATAGAACTGCAGATCGCCCTCGAGCGATAACAAACGATGAATATTTCCTTCGCTGAATTCACGGTCATAGCCGTACGTGCTGGTCAACACAGAGACTGTATGCCCGCGCCTCTCGAATCCTTCGACGGCTTCCATACACAACGTTTCATATCCACCGATGGTGTGAGGAGGGTAGAGGTTCGAGAGGAAAAGAATCTTCATCAGTGATTATCGTTCATTGCGTTTTGTAGAACATATTCAAGCCGCGATAGATACTGCTCCCACGAATAATTTTTCACAGCATCTGCGCGCGCCTGTGCGCCGAGCGTATTGCGCAGGTCGGTATCCTTGACTAGGCGGTTGATCGCGCTTGCGAGCGCATCTCTATCGCCAGCCGGGACGAGCAATCCATTCTCGCCATCGCGGATCACGTTGACGATCTGTCCCATTGCCGAGGCAATGACCGCCTTGCCCGACGCCATGTACTCGAACAATTTCATCGGCGAAAGCCACATCTCTTGCTTCATCGCGGGGACGGGGACTACAGCTATATCTGCCGCGTTGACGTAGCCCGCGACTTCAGCATGGGTCACGTAGCCTGTAAAGGTCACGGCTTCAGCGATATTCAAAGCAGTTGCATACTGCATCATCTTTTCGCGCTCGGTCCCATCCCCCACCAGGCACAGCCGCGCGTTTGGGTTTGACCGCAGCACAACGGCAAACGCATCGAGCAAAGTAACAATATCATGCCACTGATAAAAACTACCGACGAATACGACGAGCGGATGAGTCGTCAGCGTGAGAGAGGCTCGGGCTTGGGCGCGTAGGTCGAGGTCCGGTTTGAAGCGATGCACATCCACCGCATTCGACAGCGCGACGATCTTCTCCGCCGGCGCATTCCAGTTCATCATCAAATGTTTTTTTGCGGGTTCCGAAACACAAACGATCGTCCGCGCAATAGACAAATTCTCTCGCAAAAGATTCTTTGCGCGCCAACGCAAAAACCCTTTGAGCGGCTTGCCCATAAAATCGAGTTCGGCGATCTGGTCGGCATCGAAAAAGATCACATATGGTATTCGCAATTTCTTACACGCGCGCGCCACGCCGATGTTGTACAACGAGTTGCGCTCAAAAGCCACATCGTGCCCGCGCAAGATTTGCAGGCACGCATCTTCGCGGCGGATGTTGGAGAACACATTCAAATAAGGGATATGAAAAATTTCTTGAACCCGCCAGGCGATCTTGCTCAGCAGGCTGAACCATGCGCTGGAAGTCCATGTTTGCGGCGCGGGGATAAGTTCATCGGTTGCTTTTGCAAAAACGATCTGTTCTACATTGCGCGGCGCAATATACGTGATACTGTGTCCGCGCGAAAGCAACCCATCCGCGATATATTTTTGCTGGATGTGCGCAGCGTCTTTCGGCGCGCTGCGCATTGCTTCGACCCAATGTTCATCGGGGAGACCGTAGGCAATCTTCATCTGGATGAAAACCCGCTTCGCGACCCCGCCGCTTACTGTTTCAGCGCCCCAAGCATTTTTCGCTCTTCAAGCACGTCGGCATAGATCTTCACAAAATGCGCGCCAGCCGCCTTTGCCTCAAACGGACTCTGTACATAAAATTCACGCGCCGCATGTCCCAAGTTTTTACGCAATTCGCAATCGCCGATCAGAAGATTGATCTTCTCTGCCAAGCACTGCGGATCCTCCGGCGGACATAACAAACCATTCACGCCATTTTGAATTAATTCAGGAATGCCGCCCACGTTCGTCGAAACGATAGGACAACCATACGCCATCGCTTCTACGATCACGAGAGGCTGACCCTCAAGGATGGATGAAAGTAAAAAGATGTCGGTGTTCGCCATGATGCGAGTCAACTCTTCGCGGCCTGAAAACGCGCCGCAGAAAATAGAGTTACCATCTAAGCCGAGGTTCTCCGCTTTGGCGAGCAGTTCATCGCGCAGTTCGCCTTCGCCATACACCTTGAACTCAACCTTCGGGTGGTTTTGTTTGACCAATGCCGCTGTGTCGAGCAGGTAGGTCAGACCCTTTGTCACATATAAACGCGCAAGGGTTGTAATCGTAAACGGGCGTGAGGTCGGTTGATCGTACTTTCTTTGCCACTTGCCATCGAACGGATCAGAAAGAAGAGGACCGCGCACTTCAATGGGGCGGGTAACTTTACACACTTCGCGCAAGCCCTCGGCGCTTTTTTCAGAGACGGCGATCACACGGTCGGCGAGATTGATCTTGTTTTCAAAACCCATCCACCAGTTGAATTGAGGATCGGGGGTTTGGTGTTCTTCGTAAACAACGGGAAGCCCGCAAGAGCGAGCCCACTCGATGGCAAACAACAAAGTTGTAGTGTAGCCCTGAATGTGCAAAATATCAGGCTGCCAATTCGCCCGCCAGCGATTCAGCATCCATCGCCCCACACGTGGACGGTCATCATTCCCCAGAGTCGCATTCATGATTCTTCCCTTGCTGAAGTTATACGCGCTTGTCCATGCTTCGATAAAACGGCGTCGTTTGAATAGTGCTACGCCCACGCCCATGAGTAACGTCAATGGGCTGAGAGCGATCATGATCCATCGTAGAACCTTTTCCTTGGTATCCCAATTGGATGCAAGGTCAGAAATCCATTTTGGGGGCTGAACTAATGGAACAGCGTTCGCCTTAAGTCGGCGGGCATATTGATTTTCAGGCGCAACCCATGCGCATGAAAGATAATTAACCTCGTTACCTTGTTTCTTGAGAGCAATCGCCAGGTTGACGGCATACTCCTCCAAGCCGCCGAAATCCTGCATGTCATAAGAGATCATGCCGATCTTCATCGCGCCGCTCTCAGCATGGAACGCACAAAAATAGAAAGAACGCCGCGATTGAATACATAGGAAAAATCGCGCGTCCACGCTTGCAAGACTTTTCCCGGAACGCGGTTGTACTCGCCTTTTCGATAATTCTCGAAGGCGCGGTTGACCAGATACGAACTTTCGAGTTTATCTCCGCCTCGTTGCACAAGTTGATTCAAGAATAGGCGTAGATTCGCGAGGGCGTTCAGCGCGGCATCTGAACCGCGTTCATGTTCATAACCAAGCAAATGATACGTAGTCAGCTGCAATAACGGTTCATCTACAACTGCCTTTAACTCCGCCGCGCGTTTGAAATAGACGCGTCCATCGTCAAGCCGATCCCAGATCACTGCGCGGATTCCCTTCCAAAGAAACCCTCGTTGTGTTGCCCAATCAAGCTGAGAGGTTAGAAATTGAAACTCTTGCGGCAGTTGGGCGAACATTGTTTTCAGCATCGCCTCATGGTTAACGCTATCATCGGTGATGAGTTCAGATAAAAGAAATGCAACCAACTCACAGGGATTGCCTTGAATAACGCCTGGATCCAGCGCGACAAGTTTGTAAAGATATTTTTGAGCGATCTCAGTCTCTTTTTGCATCAACGCCAACGAGACGATCACCATCATGTGATGCTTGATCGCCTTATCTCCCAGCGCGCGCGCTTCTTCTGAGCAACGCGGATCAGCGAGTATAGCGGCGAGAGCACGTTCCACATCATTGAGGCGACCCTCAAGATTTTTTCGCCCTCTGCCCGCATGGTAACGACGGTAATTCAAGGCACGGTCAATGCCGGCAAATTTGCATCCCGCCAGAGCAAGGCGGCAGGGAAAGTCGGTATCTTCCGCAGAGCCCATGTCAGGATTAAACAAGCCCACCTTAAACGCCCAATCACGCCGAACAACCGTATCGCTGGGAGAAAACGGAAAACCGAGCACCAAATCTACGAGCGAGACGGTCAGCGGCGGACGCCACAGCCCGCGGATCGTCTCGGCGGAATGATTCAAGTCATATCGCGCATTATAGGATACACCAACATCCGGGCGCTCATTCAAGAATTTGACGTGCGCTTCGAGTTTCTCAGGGTGAAAGAGATCGTCTGCATCGAGAAGCGCGATGATCTCTCCTTTTGAGGCGCGCATCCCGGTATTCCGCGAGGCGGGCAAACGCCGGTTCGTTTCGTGGACGATGTATTTGATCCGCGGATCGGCGAACTGCTTCATCACTTCATCGGTGTTGTCCGGCGAAGCGTCGTTGACCACGATGATCTCGAAGTTTTGATAGGTTTGATTCAACACGCTGTGAATCGTAGCAGGCAGAAATTCTGCCTGATTATAGGAAGGGATCACAACGCTCACAAGCGGGGATGACATGCGGTTTAGATGATGTCTGCGAATTGGAATTCGACTTTTTTGAAGAACCAATACCCCAGCACAAGGATCGCCAACGAGATCAATGCGGAGGGCAGAAGATACTCTCCGGGCAGGGTGTGATAGATCAGCACATCGCGATACCCAGCAATGATGCCCGCCATTGGGTTGAGAAAATATAACCAATGCCATTTTTCAGGGACGAGCGACACCGGGTACAGGATCGGAGAGGCGTAAAACCAGATCTGAATGACAAGCTTGAGAAGCGGGTCCACGTCACGGTAGAAAACGTTGAGGGCGGCGGAGCCAATTCCAAGTCCGAGAATGAGCGCAAGTTGAATGAGGAGGATGAGCGGGAGGAAGAGGAGTCCGAGTGGCGATACTTGAATCCCATAGACGATCAGGAGGATCGCTAGAAGAATGAGCGAGATGCCAAAGTCTGCAAGGCGGGCAAGCAGGGCGGCGATCGGCAGCGCCTCGCGCGGGAAGTAGATCTTGCCGACAAGGTTCATGTTCTGCACAAGCGACATTGCCATATCGGTGACGGATGTGGAAAGCAGAGTCCATGGAACGACAGCAGTGTAAGAAAATAAAATGTAAGGCACGCCGCTCGTATCTACGGGGACGATGCGGGTAAAGACGATCGCAAAAATTGCGACCGATGCCACCGGCTGAACGATTGCCCACAGCCAGCCTAAAGCGGATTGTTGGTAGCGACCTCGCAGGGTGCGGATCGTCCACGCCCAGACGAGGTCGCGCATTTTAAGAAGTTGACGCGCTTGAGTAATGATCATTTTTTATGTTGAGTTTTGTTGCTGCTATGATTTATTTGCTTGCTGTTTCCACATCCGCTTTGGTTCAAAGACGCTGTCATACGCTTCACGCCCCGTTGTGCGGTTCTTGATCTCAAACCAGTCTGTTGCGCCATTGGCAGAGCCGTTGGTGTCCTCGGCGTTCATCATCCACGCAACGGCATAGTACATACCGCCAAACAATTGGTTCGAGTCGAGCTTGACGGAGATAACGCCTTCGCCTTTTTCAAGCGTGACCGGGAATTCATCGAGGCTTGTGCGAAACAAGCAAACCGAAAGACCGTCTGAACGATATATGCGGACGAGCGCGTTGGCTTTGCCGATGTTGCGAAATGCCGTGTAATGAACGCGGATTTCGAGCGGCGCATCGCCGAACGCTTCGGTCACGAGGTTGCCGTCCGAATCCACCACGTCCATCTTTGTGATCTCCACATCGCCGCCCTCTGCCTCATCGGAACGATTCAATTTCTCTACGCGGCGTTTTTCAAGGACTTGATTGTAGAGGTCAATCACTTCGCCGCTTGAGCCGGCGTGCTGCAACTGCCCATGCTCAATGTACAACGCGCGTTCGCACACAGCGCGCACCAGACCCATATCATGCGAGACAAAGATCAGGCTCGTGCCGTTATGCAATAATGTCTTGATCCGGTCAATACATTTCTGCCGAAACGAAGCATCCCCCACCGCCAGCACTTCATCCACGAGCAGGATATCCGGCTCGATGCAGGATGCCACCGCAAAACCGAGCCGCACGGTCATGCCGGATGAATAACGCTTCACCGGCGTATCAATGAATTCTTCGATCTCTGAAAACGCCACGATCTCATCGTAACGTTTTTGGATATCTTGATATGATAAGCCAAGGATGGCGCCATTGAGAAAAATATTCTCACGCCCGGTCAGGTCGGGATGAAAACCCGCCCCCAACTCGATGAGGGCGGATAATTGACCATTGATCTCCACGTTGCCCGATGTGGGGTTCGTGATCTTTGCCAGCAGTTTCAAGATCGTGGATTTGCCCGCGCCGTTTGGACCCACCAACGCGAGCGATTGCCCGCGCTCCAGTTCAAAACTGACATCACGCAGCGCCCAGTGATATTTCTTGTCAGCCGACGAGTCATCACCGCGCTTCACCGCTTGCTTCGCCCACCCCGATATGACAGAGGGCAGGCTGGCGCGGGTGAGACCTAGATTGTAGCGCTTGGATACATTCGCAAAACGAATTACAGGTTGCATAGATAGTTTGATTTGCTTCCTTAATTGGGCAACAGTCTATACGCCAATGCTTGCGCAGACTGCAATTTTCTTAATGGTCGAACATCTTCCTTGGAACGCATTACCGCTTGATATGCCTGCTCCAATTGATCGAAATCGAACCAGTCTGACAATTTCTCTCTCATTTCAAAGAGGGGCCAAACCGCCTCTCTGCCGCACGCCTGAATAGATTCAATATCCATACGAAGCGGCTTATTGGCAAAAGCTTTTAGAGAACCGATTTGCAATGATGAAGGTAATACATTTGCCAAGCGGCGTTTTATCAGGTATTTTCCTGTAAGGATGTAAGGTTCCTTCGCATACGTCCCTGGAATGACTGCCAGCCTGCCGTAATAACGGCGATAGACCGCGCCTAAAAGGCGGCGGTCATCTAATACGACGCGTGGAAGCGAGAAGCAGAATCGCCCATAGGCTTTATTCAGAAAAGGAGTGGCAACTCCCCTCCAGTAATCAGCAAGAGCAGATTGAAAATACGTAAATAGCCTCTGCCGATTCCTTAGTTCCAGGAACGTGAGGCGTTGGAACCACGCGCCCGGAAGACTATTTATCTCTCCGGCAAGTTGCGATGCGACTACATCTAAGGCGTCATCCAATGGAACTTTAAACGCGCCTTGTATTTCTTTGGCAGACCAGTGAACGAATCCATCGGGATTCAGCTGTGGTTTTCCCGGTTTTTGGTGTACTGAAGAAAGATCAAGGATCGAATCACCTGAAATATCCTCCCCGAGAAAACCGGTAAGTATATGCCCGGCAGGCTCTTTGCTAATTTGGTCCAAGAACGCCATTTGATACATGCCGTGAAAGTGCATTGCGCTTCCAAATAAATTTGCCCAATTTTGGGTATTGGCGGGCAAATAATCTTTGGGCAGTTCAATATGCTTCCAAGGCAGTCCAAGCGTTTTCGCAATTTGGCGGGAATAAATAACGTCGGTTGTGTCAGCGGCGCCCCAGGCATAGGTGTGAACGTTCGCGCCTACATCGGCTGCCACGCCTGCAATAAGGCGAGAGTCGAGCCCGGAAGATAGAGGGACGATCCATGAGTCCTGTGAATTCAGGGCTTTTGAGACGGCTTGATGAGTTAGTTCATACATCTCATCTACCAGATCGTCCCAACCGGCTTCCCAGCGATCTTGACTCGGCTTCACTGTCCATAGGCAAATCGAGCGGAAACCATCACGATCCCAGATAGACCGGCTATCTGCCTCGACGATCTTCATCTCTTTGTACAATGTCCAATCAGCCAGATAATGCCCATTGATCAGCATCGAGAGGAGCCCGGGCAAAAAGAAGTCGTTGGGGGTGAACCCGGCTGAGGCGACTGTAACAGGTTCAACCGTCGAAGCGACGCGCCAGTTTTTGTTCTCCGTATGAAACACCGGGATGCTTCCGATCCAGTCGTTCCACATCGTCCAGCGTTTGCCGTCTGCGCTAAGGTGAAGGAAAACAAAGCGCCCATCCCATGGGGGTTCAAACTGAGCGGCGCTTTCTTCAGCCGTTATTGCCTGTTCGAGTTCTTGCCATGAGACTTTTCCAAGGGGGGAACCGATCAATACCATGAGAGAGCCATCAGCAAGACGGCGCACACGCTCTGAAATTTCACGGTGCCCCCAAATCTCAAGAGTAGACTCGCCCACTTCTATGGTCATGCGTTCAAGATGATCAAATGGCGCTAGCGCGCGTTCGTGCGCCGCTCGCGCAGATTTTTGTTTTTCATCTTGCAAATTAATAGAAAGGCTAAAGCCAAGAATTGAACCCAATCGAACTCCCGTATTGTATGTGTTTGGTTTCACAGATACGATTTCGGCTAACGATTTCGCATTACTGCAAATCTCACCAAGACGATACCAAGAACTAGAATAGCAAGTAATAACCCAATCCCCAAGGACGTGCCCGGGTTTCTAGTACCGACAAGAGGCTGTTTCAATATGTCCGCTGGAATAGGAGTAAGGGTAGCGGTAGGCAGGATATCAAACAGCGGGTTTTCAGTTGCGACCGCATCCAACTCCCGAGTCGGATAAGGCTGTAATGGTTCCACTTTTGAATCAAGGAGCTTATAACTAAACCAGATCCCCTTCGTGCCTATGCCCGGATCCACCCGCCATACCATCAGGAGAACATTCCCTTGGCTTACAACGGCGTGAAGATCGTGAGCGTCCCATGTTGGAACAAAACGATAGGGGTCGCTCCAAAAACCATTTTTATAATCGCTTTGCCAGATACCGCCAAGAACTTCTTTACCTCCCGCAGTGCGCTGAACAAATAAAGCGTGAACAACGTGATCGCTGTCTTGAACAATAATATGCTCGCCGCTGCGTCCCTCAAGATTGATGAACGGGACCGTTGGCGGATTCCACGTCTCGCCGTTATCGTTCGACACGCTTACCATTTGCACCGGACGACCGATCCCTGCCCGCTGGGTCGGCGATGGGTTTCCATTATTGTACATGACGATCACTTCATTTCCATTATCCACCACGGATGGAAAGGATGGTCCAAAGTAATCGCCCTGCCCCGGAGGCTTTTCCGCCAACGTGACAGGCGTCGTCCATTCGGATGTTTTTAGATCGAAACGCGCATAATGCACTGATATGTCTACCCCTCGCGATGTAACAACACTCCATGCGGCGTGAAATGTGCCGTCTTGCCCGGGGGATAGGCGCAGGCTGAAGGGAAAAAAGTCCGGGTTGTCCACTAGAAAAACCGGCGTGGGTTTCGACCAACTGGCTCCCGAATCTGACGAACTGGCTGAATAGACTCCGCTTCCATCTACGTTGCCGGTATAGATCACCACCAAATTGCCGACTCCATCACCGGAAAGGACTGCGTAGCTAGGCTGTATCGCGCTATCGCCGATCACCGTTGGAGCAGACCATGCTTGAGACGAATCGGCAGACCCAACCGGGGCTCTGGAGTAGTAAATATCGGCTCCTCCAAGATCGCTTCCAAAGAACACTACATGCATAATTCCAAACGAATCAAGAAAGGCGCTTTGCACTGCCGCATCTTCACGAGGCGCTAGAAGAATATCCACTGGGGACGTCCATCCCGTTTCCAGACTCCATGTTCGATATACCACCCCAACCGGGTTGCCATCTCCGGACCTCTGACTCGCAAACGCATGAACCATACCATTGTTATCTGCTACAAGAACCGGTGTATAGGTATCGTCTACATAGCCCGGTATTCTCTGATCCGGCGCCCATGGACTTTCGCCTTGCGCGTTAACCTTTGCTTGTGGAGGCGCCAGCGCCATCATGGCAATGATGATCACCGCTATGATGTCGAGAAATATCCGCCTGCTTGGTTTACGTGAACGCGGGAAAATTGGCATGGTCAATACGTCTTTTCGTGTGAGTCGAATGCCGCGCATCTGCTTTACGATTTACCGCCAGCCCTTCGACGAAAATAGAAGAAACCCAAGATGGCAACAACCGCCACAAGTACAATTCCGGCAACATTCTTGTATTGCGAAAGCGAGAACGGCTCGCTCGACAGCGCTTCTTCATTCAGCGGCGCTACTGGCGAGTCTGTAGGCTGAGGAGTTGGCGCCTGGAGAATCATGACCGATGCTGAAAACGGCTCGGCAGTTAGCGACCCGACATCAGACTGACGCTCCATACCCACGACCTGACTCTCTTGCTGTCCATCCAGATCAAGGTAATCGGCGGAGACGAGCGCGCTTAACTGACCCGTTGATGTGAGCCCGCCGCTTAAGAACAGGTTTGCGCGATCCCCTTTAATGGTAAATGCCCGAGAAGCCTTAATCTCCCAGCGTTTTCCATTCCACTGCCAGTCTTCCACCGCAAGTTCATACGATTTCAAGAAGCCGGGCGAATCTCCCTGAACAAGGCGAAGGAAATGCAGGTCGCCTGTGGCATTCGCCGCCAACGAGACAGGCGAAACATATCCAAGCACACCGGTGACTTCGATCGCGCTTTCCCATGTTGCGCCGCCATCTTTTGAAACTTGATGGTAATTCGAAACCACCCCTGCCTGATTCTCCTGCCAAAGCCTGTGCAACGCGACCCCATCTGTAGTAACCATATCGCTCCATGTGATGGAGCCTTCGCGAATTAATTCAGGGAGGCTCCAAGTCACTCCCCCATCACGAGACTGCGAGTAATACAGACCTGTGGCTTGCCGACCGTCGCTTGAAACGCGGGAAAACAACAGATGCAATGTCCCATCGCTCGTCAAGCTGATCTGCGGATCATCTACCCGATCCCAGCCAGCCGCTACCGCGTCAAATACTTGGATCGGCAAAGACCACACGAGGTCTCGTCCGACGCCTTCGACCAGATATATCCCACGTCCTTCATTAAAAGGAGCGGCGTAAGCAACCAACACAGCGCCGGAAGAATCGACTAAAACATCCGGTGAGGAATTTAAGCGCGTCATCGTTGGAATCTCGCGCGGGTCGGTCCATTCGGTTCGAAGTCCTGCGCGATCGGAATTGACCGCCGAATAAATAAGCGAGCCGTTTTGCTGGTCAACCCAAACTACAGTGATGACTCCTTCCTTGTTAATCCCCATTGAAATGCCCGCAGGCTTTCCCAACAATCCTGAGATCGTTTCTCGAGGCAACGACCATTTGTCTCCATCCATGCTGGCGTAATAGATCGAGTAATTGGTTGTGCTTGCGTCGGGAAAAGACGACTCGGACCACACGGCATGAACGCGGTCTTTTTCCGCCAGTTGAGTCACATCGGTGATCAATTGAGGCTTCAACGTAAGGGCGGACGGGTAATTCCAGCCGGGCGCTGTCCCGGTCCATTGATCGAGAGGCTCGAGCGAGCGCGAGGATATCCAAATATCACTGCCTGTCCCTTCGTCGCACCCGGCGATAAAGAGCGTGGTTCCAGAAAGCGCTTCCGTCTTGCACCCAAGCAGGATCGTGTCAAAGGTCACCGGGTTGGTGAATGAAGACAATTCATTCTGAACTTTGGGATCGCCCCATTCAGCCCCATTCCACACCAACAGTGAAGGATTGCCGCCTTTGAATTCCATCATCAACATAAAAAAGTCGTCCCGCTGAATCAGGAAGTTCAATTGCTTCGGGCATAATGAACGAGCGTCTAACATAACAACCGGGTCTGTCCATGTTTCACCGGCATCGGCTGATGACTGGCTGTAAAAGGTGCATTGGGTGGCGCCTTGCTCGCCTATCTGCCAAATGAAGAGCAGATTTTTGCCCGCAACGCCCAACTCAATGTTGAGAGGAGATCCAAACCCGCCCGTATCTTCAGGACCTTTGACCTGCTGAGTCGCTGAGAAATTTGCCCCATCATCTGTCGAGGTTGCCATAAAGATTCTCTTCAGCGGACGCATATCCCACCCGACAAGCACAGTTGGAGATGTGGGGTCATCAGACGCTGAAACGCGCACATGCGCGTCGGCGTAACTCATGGAGGTATTGATATATTGCGAGGAATACAAACTGACGATCTTGGACCAGGTCGTCCCATTCACAGACCGCCTGTAATACACGCCAGCCAGATCATCGTTGCGCAAATAGGCAAGGTGAACCTCACTGGCGGCGGTAACGTCAACATCAAAATTCAACACCGATTCGCTTATGATTTCCACGCCGCCCCAGGTGATCGGGTTCGACAGATTTTCAGAAGTCGAACGGGCAGCCATCAGATCGCCTCTCAAGTTAATCCAAAAAATATGGATCACTCCATTCGGAGCGGGTATCAGGCGAAAAGGAAATTCACGGGTATCCTCAGGATCTAGGTTTTTCAACTGCGATTTATCAACAAAAGGAAACGAAACCGCCTGCGCAGGCGACCAAACAACACCATCTTTGCTGTTCGCATATCGGAAGCCTCCACTGCCCTCCATGCTCCAAATCGCATGAAGAACCCCATCGCTGCTCACAACGATCACTGGATCAAGCGCCGAACCCGAATTTGAGATATTGACCGGGTCAGACCAGACCTGTGACGATTGCGCATGGGTAGGCGAAACCTGACTAAAGAACAGCCCTGCCAATAGAGAAAGCACAAGCATAACGAACAGCGGTTTGATTTGTCTGTGATTCATAACATTTGTCTTTCTGTATTATGGTTTGGCAAGGCTGGAAGCAAGTGTGGAGGCGTTTTCAGATAACTTGAGCTGACCATGCGTTTCCCACCACCACGTATACACATCCAATTCATCGGATGCTTCGGGGATCTGACTCAACAGAATTTTAGCGCCTTCAAAATCGCCGAGCCATGCTTTGCAAAAGCCAAGCGACTTGATAATTCCGCGATGACGCGGCGCGTCTTGATACGCCTTTGACAAATACGCCTCAGCGGATGGAAAATCCCGCTCCAACATGGAGATCAAGCCGAGGCGGTGATTCGCCGTCCGATTGGAAGGGTCAGCCTGCACGGCGATGAGAAGCGAGGTTTTTGCATCCTGTAACGATTCGACGATGGATGAATCCGCCCATTGGTCTGCGGGGAATCCGTTCAATTCCACCTGCGCCATTTGCACAGCGCCGAGGTTGGAATACCAGAAGGATTTCAATGCGCTTCGATAGCCGACGACCAAGATCGCAAGAACTACAACAACGCCGCCAAATGCAACAGTATTCATACGCTTGAGACGAACAGCGCTTTGAGTCACCGCCTGAATTCCAGATGTGTTCGACGCAAGTCCCACCAGTGCCAGCGAGAACAACGCGCCGCTGCCGTTATACAGATAATCGTCAACAGTTCCATGGATCACAGCGATCACCAGCGCGCAAAGCGCCGCCAAATTAAAGAACAACTCGCGAGGCGATTTGGTAGACACAATATTTTGCGACGCCTGCCAGACGCCCACCACATACAATATCAAATAAGCGAAACCGCCGAACAAGCCTTGTTCAATGAAGACATCCAAAAAAAGATTATGCGAGTTGAGCAGTTGATAATAAGGAATGTTGAGAATATATTGCGAGTACAGCCCGGGAAACGAAGCCAGCCCGCCGCCGGTGATGGGGAAGTCTGCAACCAAATAGATGCTTCGAGAAACTAATTCCCCGCGGCTCCCGTTGCCATAATACCCCGTATCCCCTTCCGGCAACTGAGCAGGTCCTTGATACAAGAAAAAAACGATCGCGGCGAGATATGCCAACATCAGGATGGGAAATACCGCCTCCTTTCCGACGGTCAGCCTGCCGCTAACCATTCGAGCGATTCGCCAAAGGATGCCAAGCCCAATTGCGGCAACGATCGCCATCAGAATCCCGCGCGAGGTCGTCATCACGATGGCTGAAAGAATCAACAACAAGCCAATAACGATCAGCCAGCGAATTCGAGAAGCGCGAAAAAATCTACTGTTGCCTTCAAGAAGCAAATAGAATCCAAATGGCGCTCCAATGGCGGCGAACCCAGCCACATAGTTTGGATGCATGGCGCGCAAACCAAGTTCGGGTCTTAACCACATGATCCACCGCCCCACCACGTTGACAATTTCTACCCTGCGCGGAACGGCGACAAAATCGTGCGTTAGGAAGAAGTAGCCTGCTATCCCAACCCCAATGCCAAAAAAGATTAGCGAGACCCAGATCCAATTATCTTTTGGCTGGGACCGCAGCGCAAAATACAACGCCAGCCCTATCAGAAGAAAATAGAGCTTATACAGGGCATCCGTTCGGTTATAAGAAGCCCACAAACCTGTAAAAGCCGTAAGCGTAAAAACAGCGATCAATAGATCAACTCTTGCCCGCCGAAACAGCGGCGCGCCAACGGCAAATTTGAAACCCCACGGAAACAGTGAAGCGGCAACTGCCCAAGCCCCAATTCGAGGAGTCAGACATAAAGCCGCCCCACTGATCGCCACAATCAATAGTTCGACGAGCGCAAATCTAGGGCTATTGATTATTGCGCGCCACTGTGTCGAATTCATTTCCTCTGCAAATAGCCCTAACTCGCGCCGCCGATCGGAGCGCCCTCGTCGGAGGAAGCCCAGAATAAGTGTTGCAAGCCGACATTGATGGCGGTCTTCATTGTTGACCAGTCGTACATCAACATCTTGAGATAGGTGATCGCAGGACCCGGTCGGAACGCCCACTCGCGGAAAGCGCGTTTCTGCCAATACAACAATTTTTCGGCAGGCATGTTGGGGTAGTCCAACACTGTACCTTTGTCCATATCCACTTGCTCCCAGCGGGTGCCAGGACGGAACCAGTTGTTCTTGACGACTTCAAAGAAGAACGGCGTGCCGGGATACGGCGCGGCGACGTGGAATAGAGCAATGTCTAAGGGCAATTTCTTGGCGAAATTAATCGTATCGCGGATGGTTGCTTCTGTTTCGCCCGGCAAGCCGATAATGAAGTAACCCCAGTTCATGATGCCGGCTTTCTTTGCCCAACGAAGCGCTCGTTCCGCTTTATCGGGATACGCGCCTTTGCGAGCGTGTTTCAAAATCTGCTCGTTACCGCTTTCGATGCCCCACGAGATCAGGCGGCAGCCTGCTTTGCCCATCAACATCAACATCTCTTCGTCCACATAATCTACTCGGCTGTTGGAGGTCCAATGGATGTTGAGCTTTTCGTCAATCATCATTTGACAGAGTTGGACGACCTGATCGCGCGAAACCGTGAACAGGTCGGCGTACATGTGAATGTTATTGATGCCGAGTTTCTTCAAATACCACAATTCTTCCATGATCTTTTTCGGCGAGCGCAAGCGCGTGGCATATTGGTAACTGACGTGTTTGATGCAGTAGGTGCAGCCTGCTGGGCATCCGCGGCTGGTGACGATGAATGTGAACGCGCCCTTAATCAACGGCATTTTATAGGATTGCAACGGAAGCAATTCATGCAT
Source organism: Anaerolineales bacterium (assembly GCA_046328795.1). Lineage (GTDB taxonomy): Bacteria > Chloroflexota > Anaerolineae > Anaerolineales > Villigracilaceae > Defluviilinea. Next base: position 15,447 of record JAXLVX010000055.1, read on the forward strand.
CGGAATGGGCATATCATCCAGATCGGCGATGAAGGGACGCGGGAAGTTGAGGATGATCTCTCCGCTCTCTTTGCGCCATGCAATGCCCTTGATGCCGTGCATATTGACACTTCCATCGCCGTTGAAGGAAGGTTTATACATCGGGTCATGTTTGTTGAACATCTGCACGATCTCAGGCGAGCGCTCGCCAACTTTCCCTTCGAGGTGATCGAGCAGATCGCGGATCGTCAGATCGGGTTCGCCAACGAGCGCAAAGTCGAGGCTGGGATACGGGCGCATCGTCTCGACGGGAATCGGCGTGATATGCGTTCCGAACGCGATGGACTTTGCCCCACGAGCATGAGCAAGGAAACAGCCATACATATCGTTTTCGAGCGTCGGCGCGGTCATTTGGGTAAGATAATATTTCGGCTGATATTTATCCAATAATTCGGTAAATTCGGGCCAGCCCATGCGCTCGGCGTTGCAATCCACAACTTTTACTTTATACACAGGATGCAACAACGCCGCCATCTGCGCCAGCGACACTTGGGGCCATACCATATTCTCGCGCGTGCGCCGACCGACGCGATGCTGAGTGCGAATCCACAACTCACCGTCGGGGGTGGGAGGATTCACCAGCATGATGTCTACAGCCTCAGGCGAGCGTGAAGCGGCAAGCAATCCTTCGTGGACGATCGCGTCCGCATTGGGGAAATCTGCCGAGCGTAACTTCGGAATGTTCCGCGCCCCCAGATTCACTGATTTGATATCTTGTTCTTTGTTTTCCATTTCAATACTCCTTCTTCTAACGTTTACAAGCCCATATCCTGTTTTGTTAACTCTTCACGCTGGTTAAGTTCTTCAAGGATACGGAGCAACAACCAATACACGATCAATTGAATACCGACGAGGAAAATCATGGCGCTGCCAAGCAAATAAAACCACAGCCGCTCGATCTCCCAACCATGCAAACCGAGCGCTATACTCGCAATACCGATCGCAAGCCCAGCCAACGTCGCAACGATTCCTATCCAGCCAAATTGCTGATCGAGCGGTGTTTTGAACACCGGCTTGCCAAACAGTCCCTGCTTGATCGGTTTTTTATAAAAGAGCGCGACAAGGTAATTAAACGTGATGCCGAGCGCAAAAATATTGATACCCGCCACAGCCGAGATCATCCCAAGAAACAACGCCGCAACGCCTACAGAACTAAACGAGGTGATTCCGTTCAATCTGGAAACAACCAAACCGAGCGCCACCAAACCCGCAACGCCCAACGCCGCCAAACCGATCAACCCAAGGATACGGACCGGGTTATAGGACATCGCAGTCCACACCATGCTTTGCAGAAAGATGCGCCCATCGCGGATCGCGCTTAACTTCGACCTGCCCACACGCTCGCTATAAGGAATCGGCACCTCTTCAATATTTATGCCTTCATGAAGAGCGCGCGTGCTCATGACAGGGGTCAGATTCAAGCCGTCGGGCAAGGGGTAAATGTGCTCCAGAATTTCGCGCTTGAAGACGCGCATCCCGCTGGCGCTATCGGTGACGCGGTGCCTGCCGAGAATGGTCAACAACGTGGCGAAGATAAAGTTCCCCACGCGTCGGACAAGAGGCATCTGACTCCGCTCGCCAGCCATGCGTGATCCGATGATGAGGTCGTGTCCGTTCATCGCGGCTCGGCAAAGTTTTGGAAAATACTCCGGGGGATACGTGCCATCGGCGTCTAAAAATCCGATCAACTCGCCTTTCGCCTTCGAGAAGCCGGTCTTCAATGCCGCTCCATAACCCTTGTTCTTCGGGTGGCGGATCAACGTGACGCCTTTGATCTTCGATGCAACTTCCGCCGTTTGGTCGCGCGAGCCATCGTCTACCACCAACAATTCCAACTGCTTAACGCCGACCTTTTTCAATTCAGGCGCCACAGCCAGCACGCGTTCCGCGATCTCTGTGATGCCGTCTTCCTCGTTATATGCTGGTATAACAACCGATAATATCGTCATGAACTTCCTCTCAATTAAAAATGATAAATTTGCCTGCCAGCTTTTGACACGCTGCCGTCAATCTTGCGGATCGGCTTGGCTGGCACGCCTCCGACCACCGTGTGCGGAGGGACATCCTGTGTGACGACCGCTCCCGCCGCAACGATCGCGCCCTTCCCCACGCGAACACCGTCTGTGATAACCGCCCCAGCCCCCAGCCAGACATCATCTTCGATCACGATTCCTTCCGCCGTGATGCCTTGTTCTACGAACGGGCGATTCGGATCATCGAAAACGTGGTTCACTGCGATGATCTGCGTGAATGGCGAGGTGTAGACTCGGTCGCCGATCTGCACGCCTCCCTGCCCGCGGATGATGGAGTATTCCCCTACCAGACTGTCGTTCCCGATCTTGATACCAGACTGCGGCATACCGCGAAAGTTGTATACATGCAGAACCGCGCCGTGCATCACGATCGTGCCGCGTCCAATTTCGATCCCGTTGGGGCAGGCATGTAAGTAAGTTCCGTAGTCTAAATACGAGCCATCGCCCAGTCTAATGTGATCGGCGAAGCGCAGGCGCACATTGTTCTCGATCGCAGCGAAGCCGTCCATTTTCAGGATCAATTTATACAGCACACTGCGAACGGCAACTCCGAAAATTGTGGGGATCCAACCCAACAAGATGATGAAGAATTGTTCGTAACAATAACGAATGACGGAAGACGCTTGTCTGCTTAGGTATAAACGGATGTTTGCCAGCATGGTTATTAGCGGTCGAATTTTGGCGCGCTCCGCCATCTCGACATGAATGCGAGTCTCACCGATGCGCAATATGACGGGCGAAAACCAAGCGTAGTATATAATGAAAGCATGTTTCCTGCCGTTTTTCTTGACCGCGATGGAGTACTCATCGAGAACCGAACTGAGTACGTCCGCGAATGGTCTCAGGTTTTGGTCTATCCCAAGACGTATTTTTCATTAAAAAGTATACAAAAAGCCGGTTACAAAATCGTGATCGTGACGAATCAATCTGCTATAGGACGAGGGCTGATGACCTTGCAAACCGCCAACGCGATCAACCAGCGGCTAGTTGACCTGATTCGTGACAATAACGCTCAGGTGGATGGGGTTTATCTCTGCCCGCATCGCCCAGAGGATGCTTGCGATTGCCGCAAACCCAATCCGGGCATGCTCATACAAGCCGCATCGGAGTTATCGCTCGATCTCAGCCGCTCCTGGTTGGTTGGGGATGCATGGAGCGACGTGCTTGCCGGGCAGGCAGTGAATTTACGCGGAGAAGTTTTAGTGAAAACAGGGCGAGGCTTCGATCAATTAAATCTGCCCAAACCCGACGGCGTCAATTCTTGTCACGTCGCAGACGATTTAGCAGAGGCAGTTCAAATCATTATATCGAACACTAATTGACAGCGAGTTCGCGCCGATGTAAAGCTTCTGCCAGATACTCAACTTCCAAAGTTATCTCATTACTTTTTACGCAGCATCTTTTAGCGTTTTCACGATCATGTGTTCGAGCATTAAGTGAACATCTTCCACATGTTCGATGATACTGCTATTCACATGTACTTGAATATCTACCATTGCTCCCAACCGCCCGCCATCAAAGCCTGTAAACCCGATGGTGATCGCGCGTTTAGATTTCGCTTCTTCGATGCCTCGTAGAACATTCGACGAGTTGCCGCTGGCGGAGATGGCAATCACCACATCGTCGGTTTCAACGAAATTCGACAATTGCGCCCCAAACACATTTTCATAACCTTCATCGTTGGCATAGGCAGATAGGATTGCCATATTATCCGTCAAGCCGATCACGCGAAAGTGCGGCAAGCCGGGGCGACGGGTATTCTTAGCGAGGTCGCACACAAAATGACTGGCGGTCGAAGCGGAGCCTCCATTCCCCATAATGAACACTTGCTTTCCGTTCGCGCGCGCGGTTTGAAGTACTTTCACTACACGGGCAATATGATCCACAGGTAGTTGATTGACTGTTCCCGTTAATGTTGTGATATATGATTCGATCTGTTCCATGCGAGATGTCCTTGTTAACAAATGCTCATCTTCTATAATTGAAGATCACTTTGCTTCCGTCTGATTCTAATTGAAATGGCAATTCCTGCAATTTGCTCAAAGCGGCGCGGATCGCGCGATGCTTTTCATGCGGCGCGTATAACAAAATAAATCCCCCGCCGCCCGCGCCCGTGATCTTTCCTCCAACGGCGCCGGCGTTTCGAGCGGCGTCATAGATCTCGTCTATGGCTCCATTACTGATCTGCCCCGCCATACGCTTTTTCAGTTCCCATGTGCGGTGCATCAGAGAACCGAATGAATCAAGTTGCCCAGATTGCAATTCCGCTTTTGCCTGATATGCGATCTGCTTGATCTCTCTCAAAACGCCCATACGGTCTTTGATATTGCTCTTTTGCTCGGTCAACACCGAGTCGGCGCGGCGGCTGATGCCTGTAAAGAAGAGTAGGAAACGATCGTTGAATTCGCGCCGCAAATCGTCGCTGATCGTCACCTTCTCCGCTTTCACCTGCCCATCTGTACAGAACTCAAAGAACCGCAGATTTCCGTAGGCGGCGATATACTGATCTTGAATGCCGATGGGCTTTCCAAGTTTTTCGATCTCGATCTCGCAGGCTTCCTTTGCAAGCCGTTCCATTGAAACGATCTCGCCCAGATATGTGTATAACGCTTGTAATGTGCCAACCGTAACCGTGCTAGACGATCCTAGCCCCGAGCCTTCCGAGGGAATATCGCCCATGGTAGTAACCTCGATACTTTTCGATACCCCGGTAAGCGACAGCGCCTCTCGGATCAGTTCGTGGTGAATCTGATCTACCGAA
>JAXLVX010000056.1:0-20181 GCA_046328795.1 Anaerolineales bacterium
GTGAACCCTGTGCGAAGCCGACGGGCTGGGAAGAGAATCCGCTTTCGGCGATGGCGACAGGCTTCCCTGTCCGCGAGAGAAGCGGGGTGTAGTAATCCGCAGGGATTTCTGAGGCAGAGGGGAAAACAAAATACGGATAGGTCGAGATCACCCACAAATCCAGATTTGGCTCGAACGCCTCGATCTGATCCCAATTCGGGCTGAGCCGCGCGCGGTTGCCTTCCTCGGGCTGGGGGAACATGTTGTTGAGGTCGTCCCATTGGAACGAGACGAAGATCTGCGTTTCGGGCGCTTCGGCTTTGACGAGCGCGTACATTTCGTTGTACAGGCTGATAAAGTTACCCGCGTCGTCGGGATGCGCGTCCATGTAGGTGTTGATCTCGGAGGCGAGACCGAGATAGCGCGGATGAAATGTGCGCACGACCCACAGCGCGTAATTGCGATACGCGCTTCGCACATCGGGATTCGCAAAGCTCGCCTCCCAGTCCGCGGGCAAGCCGATGAACTCGCGGCGGTTGAGTCCGTTGAGCGCGTCAATGACGAAGATGTATTCGAGATCGTTTTGATTTGCGAGTTTGACCTGATTAATGAGGTCGGTGCGTGTCTGCGATTCGGTGTCCGTCCCGTTGACGAAATCTTTCCACGCGGTGTTTTGCTGGATCAACACAAAGTCGGCATGTTGACTCATGTCTTTGTAGTGTTGCAGGATGCTGTCGAGCGTCGCTTCGGGCGGGGATGGGAAGAATCCGTAGGCGGTTTTGCCTGAGTCAAAGATGGAGTTATCGGTGTAGGCGGGAACGCCTCCGCCGTTGCAGGCGAGGGAGGCGAGGAGGAGGATTGAGAGGAAGAGACGGCGCATTGGTTTATTATGTCGTTGCGAGGAGGACGAAGTCCGACGACATCGTACTCTTTAGAGTAAGCAATCTCCTCGCAATAGGAGATTGCTTCGGGCGAGAGAGCATCGCCCTCGCAACGACATACAGTTGGTGGCGATAAAAAGTTGCACGGAGAAGAGCTTTTTAAAGAAGGTTTTCTTCCGTGTTTTCCGTGAGATCCGTGTACAAAAGAATGATTTTTTGACTTAAGAAGATGGGATGTCCCTTCGACACGCTCAGGAAAAACATCCCGCCCCACGGATGGCCCGCTTCATACAGCGGAATATATCACGATGGTTGGGAACCTTTGGTTGAAAAATCCCGTCAAAATGGCTATACTTAAGCCAACAGCCAGCCAAGAATAGGAAGTTCTCGCCGCGACGCCGGCAGAAACAGAAAGGGCACGGACAATGAACGTCTTTACTCGCTTTCTCATACTGGGGATGATCGTCGCGCTTGCGCTCTACGGATGCAACATTGGCGGCGCAACTTCCACGCCCACTGCCGCGCCAGCCGTGTTTGTCGGGCCCGAATCGGGAGAGGCTGGTTCGATCAGTCTAACTGTAGCGGCGGTTAGCGGGGTCTATGATTCGCCTGGCGATGTCATCAACTATAGCTACACGATTAAGAACACCGGCGTCTTGCCTCTCGCCAGTCCCGTCACCGTAACGGACGACAAGACGACTCCTCCCGCCTGTTCGGCTGTCAACTCCGTAGGCAACTTTGATAACAACCTCGACACGAACGAAGCAGTCCTCTGCCTCTCCTCGTACACGATCAATCAAAATGACCTCAACGCGGGTTCAGTAGTGAGCAACGCCACCGCCCAGATCGGAGGCGTCAGTTCGGGCCGCGTCACCACCACTGTACCAATGAGTGCCAATCGAACGCTCACGGTGACTGTCACTCCCAACATCACAACCTATACCGCCGTTGGGCAGGAAATCACATACACCTATTCGGTGAAAAACACAGGCACAACAACCCTCGGACCCGCTCAATTCGTGGTATCGGATAATAAAATTTCCACGCCGATCAATTGCGACGTCTCGAACAAGAGTCTCGCCCCGAACGATTCATTATCCTGTTCGGCAAAATATATCGTCACGCAAAATGACATGAACGCCGCGAACATCGTCAACTCGGTCACAGCCGCGGGCGGAGGCGCGACAACCGCGCAAGCCGCAACAAGCACAGTGACGCGCGGCGCGGTATCAAGCGGCAATTTCACAAAAGGCACGAACATCACTCATCAAGTGAGAAGCGGCGAATGGCTGTATCAGATCGCGCGTTGTTACGGAGCCGACATCAAAGCCACGCTTGCCGTGAATCCACAGATCCCAGACCCGCATTGGATTTTGCCAGCGATGACAGTGAACGTGCCAAACATCGGCTCGAACGGGACGATCTACGGTCCGCCGTGCGCGGGCTATTACGTGGTTCAAGTTGGCGACACGTGGGAAAACATCGGCACGCGATTCAACGCCGACGTTGTCGTGTTGAAAGCCGCGAATCGAAGCATCGTTTCCCCATCGGCTGGCAACTGCCTCAAGATCCCGTTGAACTCCGCCGGGGGCGCGGCAACTCCTCAACAAGCCGCGACAGCCTGCCCGTCGGGAGGAAACGTGCCTCCCACACAGCAACCGCCTGTGACAACAATCCGCATCACGCCGCCCGTGACGATAGCCAGCAATGTGCAGGCATCCGGTAGAGTCCGCTATGTGTTTAGCGCAACGCAAGGACAAACGCTGACGGTGAAGATCACGAACTCGCCCGCCAATGAACTCGCGCTGGCGGTCATCGCGTCCAACGGAAGCACAATGAAATCGCAGGATACGAACCTGACTTTCACCGGAACGATACCCTCCACCGGCGACACCAACGTGGATATCATCGCCATCTCCGGCGCTTCGGCGAAAAACTTCACGCTCGAAATTACCCTCAACACACAATCCGTCTCGCCGTTCGAACGCGCCGCGGATGTATTCCCCGGTCCCAACAGTTCAGACCCGGCGTATCTCGCTTTGTTCAACGGACAGTTATTCTTCCGCGCCACCGGCAACGATAACGCCGGCGCAGAATTGTGGAAGTTCGACCCGGCGACCAAGACCCCCAGCCGCGCGGCAGACGTGATGCCGGGACCCGGCAGCGGCAACCCAAGTTATCTCATGGAATATAAAGGCGAGTTGTATTTCAGCGCCAACGGCAACGACGGCGCAGGCATAGAATTGTGGCGCTTCAACGGCTCGAACCCCGGCAGAATGCCGGACATCATCAACAGCGGGCCCGCCGATTCGAATCCTTCGTATATGACCGTGTTCAGAGATAAACTCTATTTCAGCGCGAGAGGCAGCGACACAGGCGTAGAACTTTGGCGCACCGATGGCGTCAGCATCGAACGTGTTGACGACATCAATCCCGGCACAGGCGATTCGAATCCATCTCACCTCGCCGTGTTCAATGACGCCTTGTATTTCAGCGCAGGCAGTACCGACGGCGCAGGCGTGGAACTGTGGAAATATGATGGCGCGAACAAGCCGACCCGCGTGGCAGATATCAACCCGGGCGTCGGCAATTCGAATCCAGCCTATTTGGAGGTCTTCAACGGCGCGTTGTATTTCGCCGCCAACGCGAATGATGGCAAGGGTGTCGAATTATGGAAATACGATGGAACGAATGCGCCAATACGCGTCAGCGACATCAACCCTGAAGCCGGCGATTCGGCGCCTTCCTTCCTTACCGTTTTCAACGGCGCGTTGTATTTCAGCGCCACAAGCAACGATGGCAAAGGCTTCGAGTTGTGGAAATATGACGGAACGAACCAACCCAAACTCGTGGGCGACCTCAACCCCGCCGGGAACGCAAGCCCATCCTACTTGCTCGTATTCAACAACGAGTTATATTTCCAAGCGAACGGCAACGACAACGCCGGCACCGAACTATGGAAATTCAAAGGTCCCTAGCCAAACACTCAAAAATCTCTAATCTCCAACCGCTACAATGACGGGATGAACAAGATAAAAATTCTCACGCTGTCTTGGATCATCCCGTCTTTGATTCTCAATGCTTGCGGGATGATGGAAAGCGCCGCCTCGCTCCCGACGCAGCCTGCCTCGCCGGTTCCGACCTCCTCTTCCCTTCCAACGAGTGTCCCAAGCGCCACCTCAACATCCACGCCCCTCCCAACCGCGACTCCAACTCCTCATCCATTATCCATCGAAGCGATGCGCGCGCGCGAGTACCCCGGCAGTGACGTGGTCATCGAATCCACGCTCGATCCCGGCATAAATTACAACCGCTATATTGTTTCGTACCTCTCCGAGGGATTAAAGATCTACGCGTTGATGACCGTCCCGAACGGAGAAAAACCCGCGACCGGCTGGCCCGTCATCATCTTCAATCACGGCTACATCCCACCCGATCAATACGTCACCACCGAACGCTATGTGGCGTATGTTGATCAGATCGCGCGCAGCGGCTACATCGTCTTCCGTTCCGATTATCGCGGACATGGAAACTCCGAAGGCAACGCGCTCGGCGGATACAGCCGACCCGATTACACCGTTGACGTGTTGAACGCGGTCGCTTCGATGAAACGCTACGCAGACGCCGACCCAAACCGCATCGGCATGTGGGGACATTCCATGGGCGGATACATCACCCTGCGCTCAATGGTCATCACGAAAGATATCAAAGCAGGCGTGATCTGGGCAGGCGTCGTCGGCTCATACGCTGACCTTCTGTACAACTGGCGGCGCGGACCTGCCGCCTCGCCCGATTCGATGCCGCGCCCCGGTTCGTGGCGTTCCACTTTCGTCGAACAATACGGCTCACCAGAACAAAACCCGGAGTTCTGGAACTCCATCTCGGCAAATTCATATCTCGCAGATATTTCGGGTCCCATTCAATTGCATCACGGCACGAACGACACCGACGTTCCCTTGGCGTTTTCAGAAACCCTATTCTTTGAAATGCTGGACGCTAAGCAGTACGTGGAGTTATATAAATATGAGGGCGATAATCACAACATCTCGAACTATTTCAGCACTGCAATGCAAAGGACGATCGAGTTCTTTGACCGTTATGTGAAATAAGATAACGTCAGTTCGGGATAGGGGTCAGTCAATTTTTGGACGCTGACGAACGCAGAAAACGCAGATTTTTTCTTTTTCATCAGCGTGAATCAGCGTTTTCACTTGCACCTGACGCAAGTGCAGGTGTCTGCGTCACAATTCTATAACCCAAATTCACCTTATGATAGAGAATCGCAGGGAAGTTCCATGTCTTGATGAGCCGATGGGCATGTGCTATAAACGGACAATCTTTCACGGAGGTATCCTCATGCGCCTGCCCAAACGCCTGAATTTCATCAAGGGGATGATCGTTCTCGCGCTCGCTTCTATCTCGTGCGGAAATTTCATAACCGCCCCATCCTCAACCACCGAACCGGAATACCGCTACGACGAACTACCCGAAGCGGGAAACGAATCGGCGGCTTTCTCCGAGTATCGCGCTATCGCGCAGTGGGAAAAACTTCAAATCGCCTATTTCTTTATCAATGGAACGGAAAAAATTTCGGGGGACGATGAACAAAACGTGGTCAAGCAAGCCTTCGACCTTTGGGCTGCGCAAACGCCATTGACGTTCACTCAAACGACAAACCGCTCGCAAGCGGATATTGTCATCGGCTGGGGAACCGGCGAACACGGCGACGGCGATCCCTTCGATGGATCGGGCGATGTGCTGGCGCACGCCTCGTTTCCGAATCCGTATGATGACCGGCAAGTATTCCTCCACTTCGACGACGATGAACGTTGGGTGAACAGCGATTCGCAAAACGTGGATCTGCTCACTGTCGCCGCGCATGAGATCGGTCACACGCTTGGGCTGGCGCACAGCGACGACCCCAACGCGTTGATGTATCCCAGTTACAGCGGGCCGCATCGCTTCCTCGGGCAGGACGATATTGCCGGAGCGCAGAGTCTCTATGGCGTGGCAAGCGCGCCGCCGCCTGCGCCAAACATCCCACCAAATGACGCGCCGCCTCCCAGCGCGGACAATGATTCAGACAGCGACGGAATCTCCGATCAGGATGAAGCGCTCGTCACCGGCACCGATCCGAATAACAGCGATAGCGACAACGACGGTTTGGGCGACGGCGTCGAGGTAGTGAATCGTATGAATCCGCTCGACCCCGATATGGATCGTGACGGCGTGAGCGACGGGCAGGAAGTGGCGAACGGAACCGATCCGCTCTTCCCCGAGCAGGCGGATGTTTCGCCTGAACTTGAAAACGACGTGAGCGATTTTCTCACGCAAGCAATCGAGTTGCAGATCGAAGCGTATCAACGCGGCGACGCTTCGGTCGCTTCGTCCATCATGGCTGGAGATATTCTTCAAACTTTAACGGATGAGATCAACTCGCTCAATTCGCAAGGCTTGGTTTCGGTTTCAGAAATTGATTACTACGAAAGTTACATCAACGATATTCGCGTGATCAACAACGCGCACCTCGAAGTGGACACCTGCGAAGTGTGGAGCACCGCAACCTATCGCCTTTCTGATGGACAACTCGTTTCGAGCGACGGACCAACTCTACTACCGCAAACGATCACGATCCAGCAATCGAACGCGGGCTGGTTCATCACCGCCGTCGAATTTTTCGATGCGCCATCGTTTTGCAATTGACATATAGTTCATTCGGCAGTTGAACTTTCGCAGTTCGTGTCGCAGTTGAACTGCGACACGAACAAATGATTCGCTATGAATAAACTCATCTCGGTCGTCGGCGCGAGCGGCGTCGGCAAAACGACGTTCGTCAACGCGCTGGCGAAAACTGGAAATTTTGCGACCGCGTTCGAACAGCACGACGAGCGTCCGTTTCAATCGTTGTTCAAGCAGGATACAAAATACGCGCTCGCCAACCAAATGGATTATCTATTATTACGCGCCGAACAAGAAAAGCAACTTCGCGCGGCGGATAAAACTGGATTGATGGATGGCGGACTCGACCTCGACTTCCACGGATTCACCCGCATCTTTCGCCGCCGCGGCTTGCTCACCGATCCGAGTTTGATCTCTGCCTTCGGCTTTATTCGCTCCTCCGCGAACTGCTCCCCCACCCGATCTCATCGTCGTGCTGAGCGCGCCGCAACAAACGATCGAGGGACGACTCGCCGCCCGCAGGCGAATCAACATCGCGTCCGCGAAAGACGCGGAGTTGATGGATGGATTCATCCGCGAATGGCTGGAGTCTATATCAGGGAAAAAATCCTGCGCATTGACGCATCCAGCGAAGAGGAAAATTATCCCCGCGCAACGCGTCAACTGCTTGAGTGGATTCGATCAGGCTAGTAGAAATTTATCCGATGAGGCATCGAAATGATTTCGTCGGCGATCGGCTCGGCGAGGATGAACAACCTGCCCCACGATAAATTTCCATCCGCGTAAATGCAGGTTTGCAGAGTTAGATTGCCCGGGCGGTTGAACACTTTGAAAAAGAGGCGGGTTGACGATAGCCGCTCGCCGGTTGCGAGGTCTACAAAATCGCTCGTGACGCTGTTCGGCTCCAACGCTTGAAAACGAATGAGTTCGCGGATGATGAAGGTCTCGGTTCTGCCGTCGCCATAGATCAGGTATATCCATTGCCCCTTTTCCAGCGAGGAAAAGCTTTCGCCAGCGAGATAATTGTGCGCCAGCAGACCGGTCGTGTCGTAGCGCGACGCCGCGCCAAATTGCGTTACGGTTTCCGGCTGGGTGGAAACAAAAGCGGGACTGCCATCTGGCTGAGAAACGACAGAATAGGCAAACACATCCGGCGCGTAGATGCCGCGCAGTTCATCCGCTTCGCCATTCGCCACACGGACGATGAATTCATCCAGCGGCGGGAGTTCGTCCACATCCCACGCGCGCGCAGGCGATGGAAGGATAAGGAGCGCGATGGCAATCGCCAGCAACAGAATGTGCCGATATGCGCGTTGAGTGCTCATACCTAGAAATTGTAGAAGGCTCGTTGCAATCTACAAATGCCCAGTGCGCGATTCTTGATTACAGTTATGAAATTTATCCGTTGGTACTGCGCTTGAGAAAGAAGAGTTTAGATTCAGCCATTGGCTCGTAGTACTTTTGGTCAAATTTGTGATTTAATATCCCCAACAGATAACCTTTTCCATGAGCGACTCAACTATCATCGTCATCAGCATCCTCGTATTCTTCCTCCATCCTGTTCGGCGGGACGGCATGGCTGGTATTCGTCTATTTCCCCAAAAAGACTTTGTCTGTTGCGAATGAACTCGCGGAGACGGTCAAAAGAACTTTGGGGTTGACGCCGCAGGTGATCATCAACCAGAAGATCATCTACAAACGGACGAATGAGATCCTGCAATTGGCGATGATCGAACAGGATTACGATGTCGAATACGAGACCAGCGACAAACTTTTAGGAAGCGAAAAGCAGATCCACCTGCGCGGCATGTACCGGGCAAAGATCGGCTTTGACCTGCAAAAGGATTCAACATCGAAGTCCATCGCGGAGGATTCCTCAAGCCGGGTCAGGTCACTTTGCAACTTGCCCCGCGCTGAGATTTTGTCCGTCGAGCCGCTGGACATCCAGAAGACGTCTTCTTCCGGGCTGATCAACTGGGTTTTGAACAAGGATATTGAAAACGCCACAAAGGAACTCAATGCGCTCGCGCTGGATAAAGCCTCCAAACTTGAAATGCTCGCCGACGCCGAAAAACGGATCGAAAACCGATTGACCGAAGCGCTCTTGCCGAGATTGGTCAATTACCAACTCAGGCATGAGGTCAAGTTTCTTGAACTCGGAATGGGCGAGAGCAACTAACTGACAAAACAAAAAAATTTTCATAAGCGTAATACTTCACTCACCAGCCTCATCTACTTGTGCATGAAGCTCTCTATACCACGCAAGATAGAAACATATACAAAATTGACTCGATCGGTTTACAAGATTATCGTTGTCTCTGTTTGGTTAATAGGATGCACGACTAAACCCGCAAATCTACCCACGGCAACCAGTCTGCCAGCGCTAGCGTCGCCCACATCAGTAAACTTGCGTCAGGAAACACCAACCTCTTCACCGCCCACAATAACTCCCACAGCCCTATCCGACTCTGAGAGAAAGATTATGACTCAAAAACTCATTCAAGCAGCCGAAGCCGGCGACATAGTAACCGTCACGCAACTCCTGCAAGCTGGCGCCGATATTAACGGGCAAGATGACAGGGGTCGCACAGCGGCAATGGCAGCCACACATGCCAATCAGGTGGAAATAGTCCGAGCGCTAATTGAAGCAGGCGCTGATATCAATATCCGTGATAATCGCTCGGATAACCCTTTCTTATATGCCAGCGCAGAGGGCTTATTTGAAATTGTAAAACTGACGATTGATGCAAAAGCAGATACACGCCTCACAAATCGCTTCGGCGGAACAGCCTTGATTCCCGCCGCCGAGCGCGGACATGTTGAAATCGTCCGCGAACTACTGACGCGTACCGACGTGGATGTCAATCACATCAACAACTTGGGCTGGACCGCTTTGCTCGAGGCGATCATTCTAAGTGACGGCGGCGACCGACACCAGCAGATTGTGCAGTTGCTGGTGGATCACGGCGCGGATGTAAATCTCGCGGACGGCAACGGTGTCACACCTTTGGCGCATGCGCGGCAACGCGGTTTTGAAAAAATCGTTGAAATTTTGTTGAAGGCTGGCGCGCGTTAACAGACCTCTTGCACACAATATGTAATACCTTCGCCGTCCACCTCATCTACACGACATGAACAATCCACGAACAATCTCACAGATCATCGAACCGCAAGTCACCATCGAAGGCGCGGGTGTGCGGCTGCTCCGCTCGTTCGGACCAAAAGTCAGCAACCTCTTTGATCCATTCTTACTCTTCGATCATTTTGCTTTCAACGATCCTCTCGAAGGACCTATTCGCGGCTTCCCGTATCATCCGCATCGCGGCATCGAAACGGTCACCTACATGCTCGAAGGCTCCACCGCCCACCGCGACAGCCTCGGCAACGAAGGTCTCATCGGTCCCGGCGATGTGCAATGGATGAGTTCCGGGCGCGGCATCCTCCACGAAGAAATGCCTCGCCGCGGCGAAAGCGGCAACATCTACGGCTTCCAACTCTGGGTCAACCTGCCCTCGCATCTCAAAATGTCTGAGCCGCGCTATCAGGAAGTGAACTCGTCCACGATTCCTACATTTGAAAAGGATGGAGTCAAGATTCGCGTCGTCGCTGGGACGGTGGACGGAGTCAGCGGACCCGTCGAGGATATCTCCGCCTCGCCTCTTTATCTGGACGTGGAACTTGCCCCGGCATCCGTCTGGCATTTTCCCATCCCCAGCGGACATTCCGCCCTCGCGTACGTTTTCCACGGTGAAGGAGTCTTTGCCAATGAAACAATCGGCGCGACGACGATGCTCAAATTTTCAGAGGACGGCGATCACGTCCAAGTCCAAACCGAGAACGACTCCGTCCGCTTCATGCTCATCGCTGGCGCGCCGTTCAGAGAACCCATCGTGCCATACGGTCCCTTCGTGATGAACACGCTTGAAGAGATTCAAGATACGCTGAAAGAATTGCGCAACGGGACGTTTATAAAATAAAAAGTTAGACCTCACAGGTCTCAAAGACCTGTGAGGTCTTTTTGTTTAAACAATCCCCATCTCGATCAACGCTTTATACACAATCCCCAACCCGATCAACGAAATAAACAACGCGCTGAACACCGGCAGAACGTTGATGAACTTTCCGCTCGACGGGAATTTATTCAACAATTTTCCCGCGTAAATAAACGTTACGCCAATTGCGGTCAACGCGCCAGCCAACCCCAAACTAAACGCCAGCACCAAGACCAAGCCGAGCCCGATCTTGTTCAAGGCTATCGCGCCAAGCATCACCACTAACGCGGATGGACAGGGAATCAACCCGCCTGAAACACCCAAAGCCAGCAGACTGCGCCAAGTGATTTCTTCGGGCGGCGTATGCGAATGCCCGCCACGTCCGTCACCGCCATGGTGGTGTCCATGATCATGGGAATGGTCGTGAGGATGCTCGTGATCATGATGATGATCATGCGCATGATCGTGTGAATGTCCGCCGCCATTAGAGGAAGAATGTTCATGTTTGGAGGCAACCACATAATGATGATTATGATCTTGATGCTTCCTTTCCACGGCGACCATCTCAAACGCGGGTTGAAGAACCGTGCGTCGCGCCTTCATTTTCCCCAACCAGTCACCTAGCCCAGAAGTTTTCAATCTTCCCCAAAACAGATTCAGCCCAATGCCAACCACAAATAACCCCGAAAGCAGGCTTAGCCACGGGAACAGGGTCTCTGGCACAATGTACTGCGCGGCGAGCAAAGTAACCAATCCCAGCGCGAACACTCCCAGCGTATGAGTGACGGTGGTAGTCAACCCTAAATACAACGCGTGCTTCATCGTCCCACGCGACCCGACGAGATACGCGCCGACGATCGTCTTGCCATGACCGGGTGTCATTGCGTGCATCGCACCCCAGATAAATGAAATACCTAACGCGAGCAACAGCGCAGGCAGGGTTATCTCTTCCATCAGGATCAGGCTTGTAAACCGATCGTTGCGATCCACAACAACTGACGAGGGTACAGTTTGAGTCGAGGAGAGAGAAGTCTCGGACTGCGCAAGACCGGTGAACATAACTTCCACTTCCGCGGTGCGTTGATCGAGCGGACTGCTCAGCAAATCTTGTGGATACGAATGCAGACGATCGCTCACACTCTCCGTTGCAAACTCCCCTTCGAGCGAAACGCCATCGGGGATCACTACGATTTCCTTCCAACCCAAACGATCCTCAAATGCGTTATTCGCAAAAGACAACGAGACTGCATCGCTTGAGAACTGGGAAGAATCAACCGGAGACTGAAATTCACAGGTCAGTCGAATCGTCGGGAGACCGCCTGCTCCCTCGGGAAGTTCGAGGGAAGAAGATGTCAGGGTCAAGTTCATGCGGCGGCTAGCGAGAGTCAGGTTGAGGTCCGGGAGGAGCGAGGCGCATTTGTCGGCAGGATATCCTTGAAGCGCGGGCGAATCAGGCTGCCCGTCGCGATCTGAATCGAACGGAGCGAGTTCCTGAAACGCGGGAATCTCCGCCATATCCACCACATAATCAACCAACGCCGTCTCGCGGCTGATGCGCAAACCAACATATTGGTTGATGGTAAAGTTTCCCAAAGGATGCGCAAAAGCGGCTGGCACAAAAGTGAATGTGAGCAACAGGGTGATGACGATCGTAACGGCGCGTCGAATTTTTTTCATAGTTTCCTCGGTTCCTTATTTTTGCGCCGAACTCTGCAGAACACTCAGGGTGTTACGCGCATCGTCGGCAAATAGAATTGAAAAATTCGGGTTGATCTCCAATGCCTGTTCCAGATACTCGCGCGCTTGCGTTTCATTCTCAAGCGCGAGGGCGATCATACCGGCGTGATAATACAGCCGCGCATCGCGCGTTCCGAGCGCCATCGCGCGCTCCATCATGGCTTGCGCGTTTTTGTAATCGCCATTTTTGTAATACGCCCATGCCGCCGCGTCATATCCGTAAATATCATGGCGCGACTTTAATTCAGCAAGTGACAGATCAAGCGCTCGATCCAGATTCATGTCGTGGTCTGAATAAAAATTAGCAAGTTGTCGGTTGTACACCTGTTGATTTGTGGCGGCTAATAAGCCGATGGCTTCTACAGTTTCATATTGGATCTGCGCCTGTTGAGATTGCCCGGTGATCGAATAAAGATCGCCGAGAGCGGCAAGAAAATCGGGCTGGGGAATGATGTTCACCGCTTGTTGATAATATTCAATGGCTTCATCGTAGTTACCCTCAGCCGCTTTCACTTTGCCCAGACCCGCCAGCGCCAGCGGATACTTTTCAAAAACTCGCAGTGAAGCCGCATAGAACTCGCCCGCCTCCTTGATATTGCCCATATTGAAATTGATATCGCCCACCCGCAGAAGATACCAGGCGGCATTCTCTTTAGTTCCGCCAGACTTCAAGGTATCGCGAGCGGCGCGGCGAATGAGTTCGAGCGCGAGGTCTGAATTCCCCTTCAATTCCTCCAAGTAGGCAATTCTGGCAAGGAGCGGCGGCGTGGGATTAGATTCCTCCAGTTCATCGTAGATCATTTCAGCCTTTTGATAATCGCCCAAGGAAAGATACGCGTCAGCCATCATGATGCGCGCTTGCTCATTCTTGTAATTGCTCTCATACACCTGCTCAGCCAATTCGAGCGTTTTTTCAAATTCATGCTGCGAGTAGTAGACGGATGCCAACGATGTGCGAGCCGGCGCGTAACTCGGCAACAGTTCCAGCGCTTTCTGAAGAGATTGCTCGGCAAGCAGGTAGCCATTGATATCGCCAGTCTCGCGCGCCTGCCGCATATATAAATCGCCGAGCAGAGTGTAATTCACCACGCTGGGCGGATTCTCTTTGATTCTTTTCTGCGCGAACCGAATAGAGTCCGCAACAGGCGGGACGTTGGCAAGATCGTATCCATCAATATCTTGAGGATCAGGGAGTCCGTCGGCTGAACGCAAATGTGCCGAATACAAATATGACGCGCCAATAATGAGTACTATGAATAATGCCAAAAGAGCTGGTTTACGATCTTTCATGAGTGGTCTCCTCGTCATTGAACAGAAGATTGTGGAGGCGGGTTGTACCCCGCCTCCACATGAGACATGCCGACTACGGATTCGGAGCGGCGAGATAGGGGAATGAAGCGCTGAACGCAGAATCGTTCGCGACACAATCCGAAGTGACCGCGCCATTCGTCACCAGACCAAGCTCGATGTCAATGACATCGTCCGCGAGCCCGCGTCCGTTGAGGAATCCTGCCGATGAAGACGGGTCGTAGCTCAACATATCCGGCAGCAAGATATCGGCTATTGCCTGCGCGCTGCTGCTACCCGAGCCATAGAAGATCTCCAGGGTGTCAACAACTTCACTGCGGAAGTTAGCCTGATCGTCTGCCGGTGCGCCGGCATTGAAGGCGTTCTTCTGCGACGGCTCACTACCAGTAGGCTCAAACGGGTTGTTAGGAATGAACACCGTGTTGATCGCCGGTCTACCCATTCGATCAATCTGTGTGCCAGCCAGCATCGTACTAGCCCACACGCCAACTCCATGGTTTGAACCCAGCCACGCGCTTGGGAATTCGAACACGATGGCAGAGACATTCAAGCCTTTGAAGAAGTCGGTCTCGCCTCCATCGCAGAACGCGCGGCCCGAGGTACCGAGGAAGGCGTCCAGATCAAAGAAGAAGGGATCGTCGAGCACGCCCGCGCGTAAAGTTGAACCGTGACCGCCGCCTCTTATGGGAATGTTCTGATTGGTCCAACCTCTAGCGATGATCGTTTTACCGCTAGCAAACTTACCGACCAGCTTCACCCTCTGCCGTCCGTGCGCATCAGGCGCGGAAAATGTCACCTTGGCTGTCACGTCGCTGACTGCATCGCCATTGTTGTCAATGTTGAATTCGTAAGAACCATGGGGATGAAAGGTGCCGTCATTTAATACGCCTGCCAATGGGTTGACTCCCATCACCAAGACTGTGCGGCTCGGATCGCTCGGGGATTGAAAGACGTACACGTCGGTAATATCCAAGCGTGTGTCTCCACCTGGAGGGGTCAGTCCGGGAGCGTCAAGGTGGTCAGCGGCGCTGCCTGGCACGGCAACCAAGCCGAACACCAGCGCCAGGGCAGACACGCAATACAAGCTAACTTTTAGAAACTTTTTCATGGTTTTTCTCCTCAGAAAATATGGGGTACTTTAATCAAGCGAGAGATGATTGACTATTTGTTAAACGCGCCTCCTTTACTTTATGTATTCGGGTCGCTAGAGGTATACCTATGTATGAATACGCGGGGTAAAAGATTTTGCATGTACCAAAAATAAAAAGAGCGTTGAGAAAGTACTTCTCAACGCTCCATTACAAGAGAGGAAAATATTACAAATCGCTTAACACAACGATCTCGCCCGTAGGCTCGGCGCTTCCCCCGTCCGGCTCAACCGAGATGCCCAGCGTTTGGAATGAACCGATGGTCAAATCCGAAGTGACGATCAACACGCCCTGTCCGTTTTTATCCACGGTGAGCAAGCCCGCGCTTTGTGGGCCACTGCCGTCAATCAGCCAAACCTGATAAGTTTTCCCCGCCTCCAATTGACCCAGCCCCGCGATCACCAGAACGGCAGACGTGCTATTCGGGTCGGCAATCAACTCTCCATGCGCGCGCGGATGCGCCTCGGTCCCATTCACCGTGATCGTCACCACCGCGGACGAATCCAATTCGGGGAGTTTCGCGTTGATCTGTTCCAGCGAATTAGATTGCGCCGCCAACGCGTCGCCAAGCAGCGCAACGTCTTTTTGCACCTTCTGGAGTTGGAGATTCAACGCAACTGCCCATATGATGGCGGCAATTGCCGCGCCCAAACTCAACGCTTGGAAAATGTTCTCGAACCGCCTCACTCGACGGGAGGGCTGTTCCACCCTCGGAGTCCGCGCTCGCCCTTCAGCATGGACGCGCGCCATGAGCGCATCTTTGATGCGGCGCGGCGGCTCCACCGGCGAAAGTCCCTGAGGCAAAGCGGTGACAGCCTCAGCCATGCTTTCTAATCGGGTTCGCGTTTCGGGATGCCCGGCAAGATAAGACTCAACTTGCTGTCTCTCTTCGTCGGTCAGGGCATCCAGCGCGTAAAACGGTAACAGTTCTTCGATCTCTTTTGAATCCATTCTTATCCTTCAAACATCATACGGTCAAGTTCTTCGCGCAGTTTCTGCAAGCCAAGGCGCGCGCGAGTGTGGATCGTTCCCAGCGCCTCCCCCGTTGTTTCGGCGATCTCTTGCCTCGTCATACCGAAAAAGTACGCCATTTCGATAACTTGTCGTTGAGAGCCCGGCAGAGATTCCAAGGCGGCGCGCACGCTGTTGGATGTGATCGCCGATTGCACCTGAACTACAACATCCGCATCCGGGTCGGCCATCCGGTCAAGCACGGAGTCTGAATTCTCATCTGCAAGAACCGCCTGCGGTCGGACACTGCTCCTGCGATAGGCATCTATTGCCAAGTTGCGAGCGATGCGAAACAGCCAGCCGGAGAATGCGCCTCGCTGCGGCTGAAAGGTCGCCGCACTGCGCCACACTCGCCAGAAAGTCTCCTGCAAAACATCTTCCGCCACCGACCGATCGCCGGTCACCTTTAGCGAAACGGCAAGAACCGTGGACGCATAGCGGTCATAGAGCGTCTCAAGAGCCGAGGCGTCGCCGCGAGCGACTTGAGACGCGAGTGTTTCATCGCTCACCTGACCGGTTTTCATCTTTTCATCCGCTTGCAAAAGACTTCCCTGATTCATGATACGCAGTTTAACCTTATTTGCATTCTATGCCAGATTGTCGTTTGCACGGTATTTTAGCATACCCTCGCAAAACAAATCGTTTTGCATGATAATGCTCTATGGAGGCTCACCAGCATGACTCAAGTGCTCTACGGCGACCGACTCGGCAAGCAAGGTAAAATCCGCCTCGGATGTACAGCCATCATCTTCGACGAGAATAAACGCGTCCTGCTCACGCGCCGCACGGACAATGGTCAATGGTGCCTGCCCGGCGGCGCAATGGATTCGGGCGAGAGCGCGGCTGAGGCGTGCATCCGCGAGATGTGGGAGGAGACAGGCCTCCACGTCCGCGTGAAGCGTTTTGTCGGCATCTACAGCGATCCGAATCAACTCGTCATTTATCCCGATGGGAATAAAGTCTTCGTGGTCGCGTTGTCGTTCGAAGTAGAGATCGTCAGCGGCGAATTGGGCTTGAGTAACGAGACGACTGACGCGGGGTTTTTCTCGGTAACAGAAATGGAAACGATGACAATGCTTGGCAATCACAAGCTGCGCGTGGAAGATGCGCTGTTGAATCAAGCAGAGGCGTTTTTCAAATAATTTCGGAGGAAATGATGGTGGACAAGTTGAGCGCGATACTAAGGAAATTTGCAAGCGGCTGGCTGGTGTTGGTTTTTCTCGCGGGCGAAATATTTTTCAACGCAGTGATCTTGCCCGCGCAACAAGCCAAGATGGAAACGGGCCCAATTGACCTCAATCTTTTTTACACGCCTGAGAAAGTATATTCGATGGTTGAGTCGTATGGCGAGGCGGGTCGCGCGAATTATCGGCTCTTTGAATTGACAGGCGATATCATTTACCCCATCGTGTACACGTTGTTCTTTTCGTTGGCGGTCACGTGGCTCTTTCAGCGCGGTTTTTCATCGAACAGCGCCATGCAAAAATACAATGTCGTTCCTTTCGGAGCCTGGCTGTTTGATCTGTTTGAGAATCTCGGCATCGTGACGATGCTTTCGGTATTTCCCTCTACGCCTGCTTTGCTGGCATGGGTCACTGCGGTGTTCACATTCATCAAATGGATGTTTGCCATTGCCAGCATCGTATTGCTGTTGACCGGCTTGGTGAAAGCCGCGATAAATGGGTTCAAGAAACAGGCGTAATGCCGACTTAAGTCGGCGCTCTGATGCTTGCGCAGGTTCTGAACGTAAGACCGACTTAAGTCGGTCTTACAACCACCACACCCCGGTACACTCAGGCAGGACGATCCATTCGTTCTGCCTGACTTTTTCTCCCCCAACTCATCGCCGAAGAAAAAGCGCGATAACTCTTCGGCTTCCTCCGGCGATTCAAAATTTGTAATCGGTGCAGATCCAGAACACCTTGGAACCCATTCGCGTCCAGCCATCGATATGTGGACTCAACATGCTCCAGCTGAATCGGACTCTCGTTCCCCGTGCCAAGTGACTCGAACAGGATGATGGTTCCATCTTTTCGCAGAACGCGTTTCATTTCACTCAACCAATTCTCAATTCTCTGTTCCCCTTGTCTTGATTCCACACGGCAAGATAACTCACCTCCATCCAGAACGGCGAGATCAGAAGGGTAATTTGTAATTGGTAAGTTGCGGTGATCGGCATTTCCACTTGCCAGTTAGTGAGTCCGCTGGCAACAGGTCTCTCGTGGCAGACACGCAGCATCTCGCCTGAAATATCAGACGCACGAATTGATTTTGCGCGGAAGCAAGCAGGAGAGTCAATCGCCCCGTCCCCGCGCCGAGATCGAGGATGTCCAAGTCATCGGGGGAGATAATTTCTTCAATTGTCTTGAGAGAATATTGCCTTGATGGTCACTCGCGCGCGATCAGCGCACTCGTAGCGGTCGCCGTCGGTTTGATAGATATTTCCTCTGTTGTTCGTCGCTCATTCCCTGATTCCTAATCGTAATTTTTGTTTTTTGAAAAACTCAGGCGACAGTTGCACTGTCGCCTGCATGACGCAGTTGCTGCGTCGAGAACAATACTTCTACTCGTTCTGCGCTTTCCAATCGTAATTTTCCCTCAACACCCTTGCTGGGACTCTCCACCAATCAGCGCATTACTCGCGTCTATTTTTACGGTGACCACGCTTCCCATGGCAACAAGCACGTTATTCGCAATCGCAGCCCCGGCGCAAAACGGACTGCGCGCTACCGAGATAACAATCGCTTCCGATTTCAATATGCCGATCTCGCACGCCGACGCCGTGGTCCAGGGTAGGAACCGATACCCGCCACCCATGAACGGTCGCCGAGTTTGAATTTCCTGCCACATCAAAATGATGGCGATGTGATTAGCGTGTCCGCGCCGACATCCAGCGTCCGCGCGTAATTTCCAAAGTTCGGTTTTACTCTCGCAAGACCCAGTATCCGCATGAGAAGGTATTTCGATCTCGGATAGACGCGCCTTCCGTGATGTTCATTTTCATGGGACCCGATGAACAAGTTTAAGAAGCCGATCTTGGATTTTGTGATGGCAAATTCATCAACGGCAACGATCGTTCCAAATCCGATTCGGGACGATGCAATTCGATAGCCAGAACAGCAAACGATAGCCAAGAACGCGCAAAAAATTCGACGGCAGGAAGCGATCAAGACTGCAAGGGCAACTTTATCGATAACAGAATGGGCATAATTTTCTCAGGTATAATCAGGGAGAATACATGACAAACACGTCTTCTTCCGCTCAAAAAATTCGAGACCTGCTCAACTCACTCGGATACAACTACACCGTGATCGAACACGCCGAGTCCACACGCACGGCGCAAGAAGCCGCAGACCGCGCGGGATGCGAACTCGGTCAGATCGTGAAGTCGTTGATCTTCAAAGGCAAAACCAGTGGTAAGCCAATCCTCGTATTGACCAGCGGCGCGAACCGCGTGGACGAAAAACGAATCAGCGAATACGCAGGCGAAACCATCGGCAAAGCGGACGCCGATTTTGCGCGCGCCGTCACGGGCTTTGCCATTGGAGGCGTTCCGCCCATCGGTCATGCGCAAAAGATCGAAACATATCTCGATGAAGATTTTCTGCAATACGAAACGGTTTGGGCGGCGGCAGGGACTCCGAACGCGATCTTTGAACTGTCATCGAGCGATTTGCAAAAGATGACCGAGGGGAAAGTGGTAAGAGTTAAATGATCAAAATTATTTTACAAGGTGTTTACATCTTCGCAACTTTCGGCTAACGCCGCTCGCATACAATCTCCTCGTTTGAGGAGACACCATGACAAGAAATCACAAAATTGTTTCGGCGACTGTCGTCTTGCTATTCGCTATACTCGCTTGCGCGCGGACAACCCCAACTTCGACATCAGTTCCACAACCAACTTCAATTTCGACAGCGGCTATTCCATCCAGTGGAGATTTCACGCGCACGCTCACTTTCGATGACATCGAGCGTTCGTACATTTTACACATCCCTTCATCGTACGACGGAAGTTCGCCCGTCCCGCTCGTGTTGTCCTTTCATGGCGGCGGAGGCAACGCGGAAAACCAACTCCGCCTGACCGATTTTAATCAAACGGCAGACGAAAAAGGATTCATTGTCGTTTACCCCAATGGAACGGGCAGACTCGAAGACGCGCTCCTCACGTGGAATGGCGGAAATTGTTGCGGCTACGCACAGACCAACAACATTGACGATGTTGGTTTTATACGCGCGCTGACCACTGAACTTCAATCGCAATACAACGTTGACCCAAAGAGAATCTACGCGACAGGATTCTCCAACGGCGGGATCATGTCCTATCGGCTGGCATGCGAGGCGGCGGATATCTTCGCGGCGATCGCTCCCATATCGGGGACCCAGAATTACGACGGGTGTGAACCGAGCGAGCCTGTGTCTGTCATCCACTTTCACGGCACCGCCG
>JAXLVX010000057.1:0-19952 GCA_046328795.1 Anaerolineales bacterium
ACGACTGGAAAACATCCTCGTCGCGTTCTATCAGACTTCCAATACCACCCCGCGAAAAATCTGGCTTCAACGATTTTTTCCAAATTTATTCCGAAAGGATGGGTAACTCGTGGCGCGGGATGATATCCCGCATAATTTTCAATGGCGGAATACCATTCCGCCCCACGGTGTGAAAATTTCATGCGCTGGCTTGCATCGAATTTCCGAATATTTCTTCTCGCGTTAACCCTCGCGGTCGCCGTGTGGGTCTCTGCCGTCACGGCGGCTGACCCGGATGAAGTCCGCCCGCCGATTGCGATTCCGCTTGAAGTCGTCGGACAAGACCCGTCGCTCGTCGTCACCAGCAAAATTCCCGCGAGTGTCGAAGTGACTCTGCGCGCGCCGCGTTCGGTGTGGGAACAGTTGACCGCGCAGGAACATGCTCTGCGCGCCGTGTTGGACCTTTCGAACTTGAGCGCGGGCGAACATCAGATCGAGGTTCAAATTCAGATCTCGGTTCGCCCGACGCAAATTATTTTATCCAGTCCAACTTCGGTTCCGGTAACGCTGGAACGACTCGCTTCCTTCACGCTTCCCATTGATCTTTCACTGCGGGGCGAGCCAGCGGTTGGGTATCAGGCTGGCGAACCGACGACAGATACGACAACGGTTGTGATCTCAGGACCCGAATCGCTGGTTGAACAAGCGGAACGCGCGCGGGCGATCATCAATTTCGCCGGTGCGCGCGAAAGCATAGATCAAGCGGTTCCCATCCAAATCCTCAATGCGCAAAATGCCGTGCTAGACGGGTTGGCTGTAAACCCCGAATCCATTCACGTCACGATCCCCGTGAGTCAGCAAGGCGGGTTCCGTGACGTGGCGGTTAAAGTTGTCGTCAGCGGGCAGGTTGCCGCAGGCTACCGGCTGGAAAATATTTCGGTCTTTCCGCCGGTCATCACGGTCTTCGCGTCTGACCCTGAATTGGTGAACTCATTGCCCGGCGTAGTTGAAACGTTACCCCTCGACTTGCAAGACGAGAAAGAAGATATCTCCACGCGCCTGGCGTTGAATCTTCCGCCGAACATCACCATCGTCGGCGCGCAGACCGTGGAGGTGCAGGTGGGCATCTCGCCGATTCAAACCAGCATCACGCTTTCGAATCAACCCATCAACGTGACCGGGTTGCCCGAGGGATTGAGCGCCTCCGTCGCGCCTCAAACGGTGGACGTGATCATCTCCGGGCCCCTGCCTATCCTCGAGGCGTTGACGCCGCAAGATATCATCGTCAGTGTGGATGTCACCGAACTGACGATTGGCACATATCAATTGACGCCCAAAGTGGAAGTGCTGGTTGAGAATGTTGTGGTCGAATCCATTCTGCCGGGAACGATAGAAGTGGTAATATCTGTCCCCGGCACGGCTACGCCGACGCCGAAACCTTAGTTGGAAAGTGGAAAGTAAGCAGTGAATAGTGATCAGTAATCGGTGATCAGTAAGCAGTGAACAGTGCTGATCGTAAATCGAAAATCAGAAATCGGAAATCGCAAATCGAACATGCCCAAACCTATCGTAGCGCTCGTTGGCAGACCCAACGTTGGAAAATCAACTTTATTCAACCGCCTCGTCGGTGAACGGATGGCGATCGTGGACGATACGCCCGGTACCACTCGCGACCGTCTCTTCGGCGAAGCGGAGTGGAACGGACGCGCCTTCCACGTCGTTGACACGGGCGGCATTGACCCGACTCACGGCGGAAAGACCCCGCTCTCTGTCGGCTCGGCGGATTTTATCGGCGAGATCAAATCGCAGGCAAAGGTCGCGATTGATGAAGCGGATGTTGTGCTATTCGTGACTGATGGACAAGTCGGAGTCACACCGCCCGATATTGAGGTGGCGAACATCTTGCGGCGTTCGCAAAGAAAACTGGAGGACGGCTCGTTCTTCCCGCCGATCATGGTCGTCGTCAACAAATGCGAGTCGCGCGAAACGCGGGATGCGGCGAGTCAATTCTACGAGTTGGGGCTGGGCGACCCTCACCCAGTCTCTGCCGTGCATGGAAGCGACACGGGCGATCTGCTCGACGCGCTTGTGGCAACTTTCCCTGAGCAAGAAGCGGCGGAAGAAGATGAAAGCGTCAAGATCGCGCTGGTCGGAAAGCCGAACGCGGGGAAATCCAGTCTGCTGAATAAATTAGTTGGCGAGGAACGCGCGATCGTGAGTCCGATTCCAGGCACCACGCGCGACGCGACCGACACGAAGATCGAAGTGAACGGACTCGAAGTGACGTTGATTGACACCGCAGGCATCCGCCGCCGCGGAAAGATCGAGCCAGGCGTGGAGCAGTTCTCGGTGTTGCGTTCGTTCAAAGCCATCGAACGCGCGGATGTTGCCCTGCTGATGATTGACGCGACGACGGGCATCACATCGCAAGACGCGCACATCGCGGGATTCATTCTCGAACAATGGAAGTCGTGCGTGGTGATCGTCAACAAATGGGACGCGGTGGAAAAAGACGCATACACCATGGACGAGTACACGCGCAAGATCCGCTCCGACTTGAATTTTATGGATTACGTGCCGCTGTTGTTCATCTCGGCGAAGACTGGTCAACGCGTGGAGACTGTCCTGCCGATGGCGTTGCGCGTGCAAGAGGAACGACTCGCGCGCTTGACGACATCCAAGATCAACGCAGTGATCCACAACGCGCAAGACGCGCACGCGCATCCCTCTCACGCGGGACGACAGTTGAAAATGTTCTACGGCACGCAAGTCCGAAGCGATCCGCCGACGTTTATGATCTATGTCAACGATCCCAAGTTGATGCACTTCACGTATTTGCGTTATCTCGAGAATCAGATTAGAGAAGAATATGGATTTTTAGGAACGCCGATTCGGATTGTGACGAAGGGGAGGAGGGAGTAATTGGTAAGTGGTAAGTGGAGACTGGAGATTGGAGACTGGGGATTTGAGAATTGGAGAATTGGTTGGTGAGTAACACAAAGTTTGTTGCAAAACCTGAGAATTGGAGATTAGAGGTGTTTGCTGGCATTGACTCCCCCAAATCCGACGAACCAGCCAATGAATCCGCATACAAAATTTTATCGTCGTATTTGGGGGAGGTGCCGAAGGCGGAGGGGGTCGAATTGGAACGAGTCGTTGAGAAATCTCGTTTAAATGGAAAGAATAATTTCGGGAGGACTCCCATGAAAAAAATTATGTTTGTTTTGCTCGCCCTGATTTTCATCCTCTCCGCCTGCGGACAATCTACCCCCGTTCAGATTACGGAAGATGCAACTACAACACCATCTCTCATTCCCACCGCTACACAGACATTCGTTTCCTCTGTCACACCAACCTCATCCATTACACCTCTGCCTACTATCCCCACCTTCACACCGACATTCGATGCTTCGACGATTGTCACGGTTACACCTGCAGAGAAGGCGGAGTGCCCGAAGGAAAATTCTTCATTAATACCCGATTTCAAATTGATTATTACCCCAGCGAGGCTGATCAAAAAATTCCAGAATTTCTCAACAAGGGCGGCTCAACTAGTATCTTAGTCAGTAGAATATCAAAAGTTTATAGCGAATATTCCTATCAATTCATAGATGTTACCAACGATGAAGTACCTGAATTGCTATTTGATGGATTTGCAAGGGCTTATGATACTTTTTATATCCTGTACTGTCAGAATGGTTATTACACTGTCTTCTCAGGAGAAGACACGATGGGAGTATCTGAGGGGTTCGCAATCCAAAAGATTGTGGATATGAACAAAAACGGTATGCCCGAAATAGTCATATACGCACGCGGCTGTACTGGTAACGGATGTTATCGATTTTTTATTGGCGAGTGGAATGGAAGCACATTTATTAATTTAGCGTCCGACATTTACTTAAACGGTGTAAATACGAGTAAAATTGAGGTCAAGGATATAAACAATGATGGAGCATTGGAACTCATTTTGATAGGCGGCAGTTACGATTTCAAAACGCCTTGAGACAATCAATTCATACGTACATGTGGAACGGCGATCATTTCGTAGAACAAGCAATTGAATTTCTTCAACCCGCTTATCGTTTTCAAGCAATACAAGATGCAGATTCCGCAGTCTTAATTGAAAAATATCAAAGGGCAAATCAACTGTATCAAGAAACAATAACAAACTCAAACCCGAATGGTGGTCCTCCGAGCGTCAAAGTTCGAGGCAAGATAAAATGAATTCCTTTCGGCACAAAGAGCTAACTCCTTCAGCTGAACCAATGCAAGATAAAAACCGAATACCCTCGTCTCGCCGCGTATGCTTACTATCGCATCATGCTCCTTCATTTTCGCGCAAAACCAAAGAGCAAAGCCGCTACCTGTACACTTCAACAAACCATGGCAGCGACCCCGCGCCCACCCTACGTCGAAATAGCGTCCGTGTTTTGGGATGCATACCAATTGGCACACACAAAATGTACGATGGCTGTGCCGCGGCGGTCAATACGCGGTCGAACATCCCGATATTTTGATTCCGCTGGGGAGCGATTATCACGGGGCGCAAAGCCATATCTATGTGCCTGAGGATGTGTGTCCGTTCAGGTAAAATGGAATCCAGAAAGACCTGACACCTTGTTTTGCCCAAAATATGCTACAGTTCATTGGGTTGTGGGATCGTTCGCTAGGGTTCGCGGGGCTAAAGCCGCCTGCTCAGTTCTTGGAAGCCCCTTCGGGGCTGGCGCAACGAGTCCGCTTTGAGCGGACTTTCACGAACTGAGGCAGGGCTTGAGCCCGCCGATTTGAGCAGAAATTCCTTCACCCTTCCTCTTTCTTCTTTCATCGTTTCGACACGGTGAGCGAAAGACGAACCGTCAACGCAAACCTTCATCATTCATAATTCATCCTTCATCCTTCAAATGACCTACGACTTCATTATCATCGGCTCTGGCTTCGGGGGAAGTGTTTCCGCCATGCGTCTCACCGAAAATAAAATTTCGCCTTAATGATGGATGATCGTTCAAACAATGATATAATCGTCATACGTCTTTGTTATCGATAGGAGAATCGTATGGACGCAGTAACTGTTTCCCCAAAATACCAAGTTGTAATTCCACAAAAAGTGCGCGAACAAATGCGCGTCAAGCCAGGGCAGAAAATGCACGTTATCGCGTACGACAATATGGTCGTATTCATCCCTGTCCGCTCAATCAAGGAAGCGCGTGGGTCGCTAAAAGGAATTAATACAGATGTGGAACGCGATGAAGAGGATCGCGTATGAACATCGTGGATTCCTCAGGCTGGCTGGAGTACTTTGCAGAAGCGGATAACGCTGGTTTTTTCGCGCCCGCGATCGAAGATACAAAAAACCTGCTTGTTCCCGTAATTTGCATTTACGAGGTTTTCAAAAGGATTCTTCAGCAAAGCGGAATTAACGCGGCGCAAACCAACATAGGCGATATGAAGTTGGGCGAAATCATTGACATAGATGAATCGCTGGCATTGAGCGCCGCAAAATTATCAGCCGATCTCAAACTACCGATGGCGGACAGCCTAATTCTGGCGACTGCAAGAGCAAAGAATGCAACACTTTGGACTCAAGATGAGCATTTCAAAGGTCTGGATGGAGTAAAGTACGTCGAGAAAAAATACTCTGCATGGATCTCGTCTACGATTTTGTAATCATCGGCTCTGGCTTCGGGGGAAGTGTTTCCGCCATGCGTCTCACCGAAAAAGGTTATTCCGTTCTCGTTCTCGAAAAAGGCAAACGCTACGACGATAAAGATTTCGCCAAGACCAACTGGCAATACTGGAAATATCTCTGGCTCCCCGCCCTCCGCGCGCATGGCATTTTGCAGATCAGCATCCTCAAAGGCGTGATGGTCCTGCACGGCGCGGGCGTCGGCGGCGGAAGTTTGGGATACGCCAACGTGCTCGAAGTTCCCACCGATGAAACGTTCGCGACGCCCGCGTGGAATCAAAACGTGAAATGGGGCGACGCGCTTCGTCCGCATTACGCAACGGCGCGGCGGATGCTCGGCGTGACGCGCAACCCCAAACTTTGGAAAGCGGATGAAGTCCTCCAGCAGATCGCGGATGAGCGCGGCATGGGACACACCTTCCGCGCGACGGATGTCGGTTCATTCTTCGGGGAGGCTGGGGTCGCCGTTCCCGATCCTTTTTTCGGCGGCGACGGACCCGCCCGCGCGGGTTGCATCCATTGCGGCGGGTGCATGGTGGGATGTCGTCACAACGCCAAGAACACGCTCCCAAAAAATTATTTGTATTTTGCGGAGAAGAACGGGGCGGAAGTAAGGGCGGAGGTTGAAGTGGTGGATGTGAAAGAAGTGAACAGTGATCAGTCAAAAGGAGTGGGCAGTGATCAGTTATCAGGCGTGAGATACGAAGTGATGTATCAAGGTTCTACAAAATTATTCAAGCAAACAAAAAAAGTGTATGCCAAAAATGTGATCTTCTCCGCGGGTGTGATGGGAACAATGAAGTTGTTGTTGAACTTGCGCGACGTGAAAAAGTCACTGCCGAATCTTTCTCCGCGCCTCGGCGACATGATCCGCACGAACTCCGAAGCTTTGCTCGGCTCGATCGCGCGCAATTCAGATGTGGATTTTTCGCAAGGCGTTTCGATCACCTCGATCTTCAACGCGGATGAAGTAACACGCGTCGAACCTGTCCGCTACCCGAATGGCTCGTCGCTTCTGCGGTTTCTCGGCGCGCCGCTCATCTCGGATGTAACGAATATTCCCGCCCGCATCGTCCGTTCGTTCGCATGGATTCTCCGCCACCCCATTGATTTTCTCCGCATTTTGGTACTCCCGAATTGGGCGCATAACGCCACCATCTTGCTCGTCATGCAACACGTGGACAATCACATGAAGTTCCGCATCGGGCGCAGTCCGCTCACGCTGTTTCGCCGCGGCTTGGTCGCGAAACCCGACGCGGATCACCAGATCCACGCGCGGGTGGATGCGGGTCACGATGTGACGCGCGAGTTCGCCAAACGCATCAACGGCGCGGCGATGGGATCAATCACCGAGAACGCCTTCAACCTCCCCACCACCGCCCACATCCTCGGCGGCGCACCGATGGGACAAAACGCCGAAGAAGGCGTCGTGGATGAAAATTTTGAAATCCACAACTACGAAGGGCTATACATCATAGACGGCTCGATCATGCCCGCGAATCCTGGCGTCAATCCCTCGCTGACCATCACCGCGCTGGCAGAGTATGCGATGAGCAAGGTGGAAAGTAAATCCGCTGGTTGAGTAGTCCCGCGATGCTCGTCGCGGGACGTATCGAAACCAGCGAGTAACATTCAAACAACAGATTTCATGAATACTGGTGATTTCGACACCGCACCTGCGGTGGGTGCAGGTGTATGCTCCTCGCAAACTGCGCTCGGAGCTACTCAACCACCATCTTTCCTCTTTCTTCTTTCAGAATCAAAAAAGCAGGGCGTCAATGCCCTGCTTCCGCTTCGGGGGAATCTTGCAGTAATTTGACCGCGTGTTCCAAAACGGGAATCACCGCTTCTAAATTTTCCACCGCGCCTTTGGGACTGCCCGGCAGGTTGATGATCAGCGTCCGCTTGCGGATGCCGGCAACGCTGCGCGAGAGCATGGCGTGCGGGGTAATTTTCAAGGATGCGGCTCGCATAGCTTCGGCGAGCCCGGGCGCTTCGCGTTCGATAACCGCGCGCGTGGCTTCGGGCGTCACATCGCACGGAGCGAATCCGCTGCCGCCGGTGGTGAGGATGAGGTCGAGGTCGCCCGCGTCAGCCCACGCGGATAACGTCTCACGGATGGCGGATTCGTCGTCGGGGAGGATCAACGTCCGCGCGGCGAGCCAGCCCTCCCGTCCGATTCGAGCCGCAAGCGCGGGACCCGATGCGTCTTCGCGTTCGCCGCGGGCAGAGCGGTCGGAGAGAGTCAGAATCCCAACTCGTATCATCACTCCGCGCTTGTTCTGAGTTTGGCGATGAGATCGTCTGGCATGAACGGCTTGAGGAGGAATTCGTCCGCGCCGCGCCGCAGACATTCGTCGCGCACGTCCAGCCCGGAGGTCATGACGATTCGCAACGTTGCAAACTGCGGATCACTGCGAATCGCTTCGACAAATTCCAAGCCGCTGTGCTGACCGAGATGCACGTCCATGAATAGCGCGTCAGGATTTTCGCGCGAGATGAGCGCGGGGATGTCGTCGTCCACATCGGCGACCGAAACTTCAAAGCCCTCCATTTTCAGGAGGGTTTGAAGCAG
Organism: Anaerolineales bacterium; assembly: GCA_046328795.1. GTDB lineage: Bacteria > Chloroflexota > Anaerolineae > Anaerolineales > Villigracilaceae > Defluviilinea. Next base: position 8,238 of record JAXLVX010000057.1, read on the forward strand.
GGCGATCATGGTGTGATCATCTTCGGCGAGAAGAACTTTTGCCATTTCGTTTTATCTTTTCAGTTTTATGATTCTTATTCGCGCGCGAGTTTTTCGCTACTTCCAACGCGGAGATCAACACGTCGTCCACGGTTTCCGCGAACACGAACTTCATGTCATCCTTGATCTCGTCCGGCACATCGTCTAAATCCTGCTCGTTGTTCTTCGGCAAAATGATCGTCCGCAGGCCGTTGCGATGCGCGGCGAGCACTTTTTCTTTGACGCCGCCGATGGGAAGCACCTGCCCGCGCAGGGTGATCTCGCCGGTCATGCCGACGTTCGGCTTGACCTTGCGCCCCGAGACGAGCGAGACCAGCGCGGTCGCCATCGTCACCCCGGCGGAGGGCCCGTCTTTCGGCTGGGCGCCGGAGGGGATGTGCATGTGAATATCGTGCCGGTCAAAAAATTGATCGTCAAGTTTCAGGTCATGCGCGTGCGAGCGCACGAACGATAAAGCCGCCCGCGCCGATTCGTTCATCACGTTCCCGATTGACCCGGTGATCTGAAAGCCTTTTCCGCCGGGCATGCTGGTCGCTTCCACGAACAGCACGTCGCCGCCGTACGGAGTCCACGCGAGACCCGGCACAACGCCGGGGATCGAGATGCGGCGGTTGAGTTCCTCCGTCCCATGGAAGATCGGATGGTCGAGATATTCCTCGATCAGACTCGGGACGATCTTCGCCTTCTTCAACTTCCCTTCCGCGATGCGCGTGCCGACTTTGCGGCACACCGCGCCGATCTTGCGCTCCAAATTGCGGACGCCCGATTCGCGCGTGTATTCGCGGATGATCATTTGCAACGCATCGTCGGAAAATGAAACTTCGTTCTCGCGCAAACTGTTCTCGCGGATCTGGCGCGGGATCAAATATCCTTTGGCGATGGCGATCTTCTCTTTTTCGGTGTAGCCCGAAACCGAAATGATCTCCATGCGGTCGAGCAGCGGACCCGGGATCGTCTCCAGTGTGTTGGCGGTCGTTACAAAGAAGACCTGCGAAAGATCGTAGGCGACTTCGAGATAATTATCGCGGAATTCGCTGTTCTGTTCCGGGTCGAGGACTTCGAGCAGAGCCGAAGCCGGGTCGCCGTGAAAATCGAACGTGAGTTTGTCAATTTCATCGAGCATGAAGACCGGGTTGCGCGTTTCGATTCGGCGCAGCGATTGCAAGATGCGCCCCGGCATCGCGCCGATGTACGTGCGGCGATGCCCGCGGATCTCGGCTTCATCGCGCACGCCGCCCAGCGAGGCGCGCACGAACTTCCTGCCCATCGCGCGCGCAATGGATTGTCCCAGCGAGGTCTTGCCGACCCCGGGCGGTCCAACAAAACACAAGATCACGCCCTCGCGCTCGCGGCGAATCGTATCTTCCGACGGCGCTTTCGTTTCATCTTTGCGGTCGAGCCGCAGTTTTCGGATCGCAAGAAATTCAAGGATGCGTTCCTTGACGTCTTCCAACCCATAATGATCTTTATCTAAAATTTCGCGGGCGTGCGGGATCTCAAGATTATCGTCCGTAGATTTCGACCACGGGACAGAGACCAGCCAATCGAGATACGTGCGGATGACTCCGTACTCCGCCGCCGCCGTCGGCAGACGCGACAACCGTTCCAACTCACGGGACGCCTGTTTCGCCGCTTCTTCGGGCATCTGCGCCTCTTCGATCTTCTTGCGAAACTCCTCGATCTCCGCGGCTTGTTCGTCTTTCTCGCCCAGTTCTTTTTGAATGGCTTTCATCTGCTCGCGCAGAAAATATTCGCGCTGAACTTTTTCGATCTCGCCGCGCGCTTCGTTTTGGATCTTCTGCCCCAGCGATAACACTTCGGCTTCGCGCACGAGCAAGCCGATCAACTTCTTCAATTTTTCAGAAGCCGAATCGAGCGTGAGGATCTCTTGCGAATCTTTCAAGTCCATGCGCTGGAAGTTAGCGATAGTGTACGCGGTCTGCAACGGGTCTTCGACGGAGGTGATCGAACCGGCAAGTTCCTCCGGGAACGAGGGGATCATCTGCGTGATCTGCTGGAATTGGTCGCGCGCGTTGCGGGCGAGGGCGTCAATTTCCAACCCCTGTTCAACGGACTCGGGCGCAAGTTCGAAATGCGCTTTGAGGTACGGTTCTTGTTCGACAAATTCGCCCAGCCGAAACCGCTCGATGCCTTGCACGAGCAGACGCACTGTCCCATCGGGGGCGCGGAGGAGGCGGTGAACGGTCGCGATGGTGCCGACAGGATAAAGGTCGGCGGGACCCGGGGTTTCCAACTCAGGGTTCAGCGCGGCAACCAAGCCGACGACTTTATCCGCCCCGACCACATCATCCACCAACCGGATCGAGCGCGGCTGACCCACCGTGAGCGGCACGGCGGTGTTGGGGTACACCACCACGCCCCGAAGCGGCAGGATCGGCAGGATCGGCGGATATAGATTTTGCTTGGGCGCTTGCGAGGAGTTCGGTTCAGAGTCCCCTGAATCTTTGACCGGGGCGCGTGCAAACATGGACGGCATGATCATCGAGAGCAAACCGTCGTCCGTTTCGCCGATCCATTGAAAAAGTTCGTTGAAACTAGAGCGCCAGCGGGAGGCGGGCATAATTATTTTTCAACCCCGATCTGCTTTGAATGTAACTTCGGCAAACTGACCGTTAAAAATCCGTCCTTGTATTCGGCAATGGAAGCATCTTCATCCACTGGAACGATGATCGTCACTGCGACCTCGAACCTTCCCGAGAGAATTTCCATTTGGTGATAGGCGCGGCGTCCGCTAAAATCGGGACGATGCCCTGAGATGAACAGGGTGTGATTCTCAAGCGCGACACCGAAATCCTCGTCGCGCATCCCGGCAATTTCGACGCGCACAACAAAAGCTTCTTCGGTTTCGTACACGTCGGTCGGCGGACTCCACACGCTGGAGCGCACCTGCCAGCGGATGGCTTGCAATATTTCTTTACGGGCTTCAACTACTGTGGGCAGACTTTTACGAACGATGGTGAGCATGATTCTTTCTCCTTGCTTCGTCAGCGAACTGGCGCCCCCGGCGGGACTCGAACCCACAACCTGCAGCTTAGAAGGCTGTCGCTCTGTCCATTGAGCTACGGGGGCAGTTCAAGGCTATTGTATTACGGCATCGTAAAGTAGGCAAACCGGCTCGCCGTTTCTTCCCCTGCGCGGACATCGAAATCTAGGAAGCGCTATACGGTCTGATGCCTTTGTACACGCGGGGACCCGCCAGCGTGCGCAGGATCGTCTCTGCGGGACGATTGAGGCGCGCGCCGAGGTCTTGCGGCGACATGGGCATATTTCCATTCGTGAGGAACAACCGAAATACGGCTTCGACGAGGGCGGTCTGTTCGGTGAGGAAATCGGGCTGACGCGCGCAATGGGTCATGAGGGTATTCTGAACGCCTTCCACTTGTTTCACTTCGGCGGTCAGCGGGTCAACCCAATCCACGGTTTCGCCTTCTTTTGAATCGGCATACATCTCGCGATGCTCTTCGCAAAGCAGTGTCCGTAAATAGACGTGCCAGTCGCGTTCGTTCTTTTTCCACCAATCGAAGTCAACATGGAAAGGCGTGTTGGCGGTCGGCTTGACGAGACTCTTCCGTTTTACTTCGGTCATTTATTCCGCCTCTCCCAATCGAAAATGCAGATCGCCGACATGCACAAAATCGGGCTTGCTTGCCAGAAGTGCGAACAACGGCGCGGGCGGAGTGCGCCGGATGATGTTCACCGCGGCATACAACTCCTGCGCGTGAACATGTCCTTGCGGAGTCAATTTCGACAACTCGCGGATCAAGTCCGCGACCAATTTTTCAAAAGAGCGTTTCGCATCCTGCTTCCACAATTGATCCACCGCATCGAACGACGGGATAGCAAACGCCATGCGCTCGTTGAATTCGGCTGAGACGGCTTGTTTCAACATGGCGAACACCACTCCCCCGTCCGCGCCGACGATGACGGTGCGCATCCAATCTTTTGTGGAGCGATACGTCCGCGCTTCGATGACGACTTCGCCCGGCGTGTCGCCCCGGCGGATTCGCACCAGACTGCCCGGCAGTAATCCGTTGGCTTTGTACCACTCCCGCAGACCGTAGACGTAATGATTCTCGCGCACAACCCAAGCGGGAATGCGCTGGCGAGTCTTCCCGTCTACCAGCGTGAAGCGGATGCGCGGCGTTTCGTACGCGGTTGGGAAAAACGACCGAACGCGCGCCGAGACCGGCAACGTCCCTGCCCGGAGATGAGGGTAGATGAGGGCGATGGAGACTTCCTTGAGTTGCGAATCGGGTTTTGCATCCAGTTTGCTTAACTCATCATCCAATTGTGATTCGAGGTCGAGCATTTGTTTATCGAGCAGGGAGCGATCATGTTCAACGGGCTCGTATTGCAAGAAGGAAGGCGTGTTGCGCACATCTTCTGGCTCGAGCCGTTTGAGGCACCACAACACCTCACCAGCGGGACCTACCTCATCGAAACGTCCATCTTCTTGAAGCGCAAAGTTCAACGAGAACTCAGCCAGTTTGGGATTCACGCCATCGGGCAACGCCACATCTTTCAGAAGCGCGGAGGCGGCAAGCGGCTCGCCAGCGGCAACATCGAGCACCGCTTCCGCGAGATTGAGATTCCCTTCGTTCACGTCCACCAACAGCGCGCGCGGGAACCACCTGCCAGCGATTCGAATCAACTGGTCGTCGCCGCCGAACGCCGCTTCGATCTTCCGCTCGATCTCGCTTCCGTGTTCGTTCATGATCGCGTCGGGTTCAAACCCTTCATTTTCAACCGTGACGGGTTTGTCGTTCAATGAATGTTTCGGCAGCGCGGAGGCGAACATGCGGCGCGACCCATCGTCGAAGTCTATCGTGAGGACGTTGAACCCGGTCGCTTCGGGATTTACGCCGGGTCGCACGTCGGCGACCTTCCCATGCTTCCACGCCAGCGCGGGGAAGACGAGCGCCTCGCCCACTTGATGAGCATCTTTTGGAAAATAAACCTTTCCGCTCCCCTCTTGCTGCTTGCGGACCGCCGCGCGTTCGGCGCGGTTGCGTTCGTGAATCAACACAAGCGCGAGTTCATTCGCGGTGAGAGGGGTCTCGTGTTCAAATAAATAGTTGTGCAGGAATTCAACGTCTTGCCGGGTGATCTGAATTTCAGCCCATGTATCGAGAGATTCGAGTAAATTGCTTACCATACCATGCCTTGATGAAATATTTTTAGCATAAATCTTTTTCGCCGGGCAGTATTATACCGTACCTTAAGTGAAGATGTATAATCTCGCCATGAATCTCACGCTTGCGCGCGCATTGCGCGTGGACGAGTCCAATTGCATCGCGTTCGTCGGGTCGGGCGGGAAGACGACCGCGATGTTTCAACTGGCGAGGCAATTGACTCCGCCCGTCATCGTCACTGCGACATCGCATTTAGGGGCGTGGCAAGTCTCGTTGGCAGACAGGCTTATTGTTGCAAAACCTCAAAGCGATTTAGCAAATCTCGAAATAGACTTGCATCGTGTCCTGTTAGTCACAGGCGAAGCAAAAGAAGATAAATATCAACCCGTTCAGTATGAGGTAATCGAATCGCTCCGCGAATTTTGCGCGAATCATTCCATTCCGCTTTTGATCGAGGCGGACGGCTCGCGTCAAAAACCGTTGAAGGGATGGGCGGAGCATGAGCCGCCGATCCCTGATTTTGTTGAGCATGTTGTGACCGTTGCGGGTTTATCGGGGTTGGGCAAGCCATTGACCGAAGAATATGTCCATCGTCCCGAACTGTTTGCGGAAATTAGCCGAGTAAAAGCGGGGGAGTCAATTGATTCAAGTTCATTGGCTCGCGCTCTCTTACACGAGAAAAGCAGTTTGAAAAATATTCCAAACTCCGCGCGGCGGACTGTCGTGCTGAATCAGGCAGACACCAACGAACTGCAAGCGAACGCGCGGGCGATGACACGAGAATTACTTTCAAAATATCATTCTGTTGTCATTGCAAACTTGAAGCATGAAAAAATCTTTGCCGCGCATGAACCCGTCGCCGGGATCATTCTCGCGGCTGGCGAATCGTCGAGATACGGACAGCCGACGCACTTGCTGGATTGGAAGGGCGATCCGTTTGTGCGCGTGGCGGCAAGACGCGCGTTGGAAGCGGGACTTTCGCCGGTAATCGTGGTCACCGGCGCGAACGCGGAGCAAGTCGAATCGGCGGTGAAGGATTTGAATGTGAGGATCGTTCGGAACAGCGAGTGGAAGAGTGGGCAGGCGAGTTCGATTCGGGAGGGGACTTTCACCCTCACCCCTGCCCCTCTCCCACTGGGAGAGGGGTATGCTGGCGCGTGCATCTTCCTCCTTGTTGACCAGCCGCAGATCACGACGTCTATTTTGCAGGCGTTGGTTGAAAAGCACGCTGAGGGATTGCACTCCGTCGTTGCGCCGATGGTGATGGATTGCCGCGCCAACCCGGTACTGTTCGACCGCAGAACATTCGCCGATCTGTTGACGCTCGAAGGCGACACGGGCGGACGTGCGATCTTCCATAAACATCAAGTGGAATATCTTCCGTGGCATGACGACCGTCTCTTGCTCGACGTGGACACGCCCGAACAGTATCAGCGTTTGTTAGCGGATGAAACGTTATGATCTCCGCGATCATTCTCGCCGCGGGCGAATCGAGGCGGATGGGTCAACAAAAGTTATTGATGCCGTGGGGGAAGGTCGCCGTGATTCAACACGTCGTTTCTGTGTTTGCCGAAGCGGACGTGGATGAGATCGTCGTCGTCACAGGCTCGCATCGAGAAGAAGTGGAAGCGAATCTCTCGCAATTGAAAAAAGATTATCCAGTGAGAAGTGTCTTCAATGAAGATTTCGCAACGGGCGATATGCTCTCGTCCATTCAATGCGGGCTTCGCGCCCTGACGCCCAAGCCCGAAGACGCGGCGTTGATCGCGCTGGGCGACCAGCCTCAAGTCCGCGAGGGAAGCGTGCGGAGGGTGTGCGAAACGTTCGAGGAAACTGGAAGTCCGCTTGTGGTTCCGAGTTATCACATGCGGAGGGGACATCCATGGCTCGTGGCAAAATCGTTGTGGGACGCGATCCTTGCGTTACGCAATCCGCAAACGCCGAGGGATTTTTTGAACGCGCACGCGGATCAAATTAAGTATGTCGAAGTTGACGATGAGGGGATTCTTGCCGATTTGGATACGCCAGAGCAATATCGGGCGCATGAACGGTAAAGCGTTACTACAAATGCAAAATGTATAAATTAGTTTCGCGCTTTTGAAACCCCATGCGCTGATACAACAGATTCGCCGCCTCGCGTTTTGGATTGGAGGTCAGCGAGATATTGCTCGCCCCCGCCTCTCGCGCTAACTCGATGGCGCGAGTCATCATCGCTTTGGCAATTCCCCTGTTGCGATATTTTTCATCCACGACCACATCTTCAATGACGGCTCGCGCCCCGGTGGGAACGCGATAGACGATCAGGGTCAGAATCCCAGCGATCCCATCGTTTTCATACGACAGACGCGCGACCAGCAGAGATGCGCCGGGAGAGTTGAGAATGGAAGTTAAGTCATCGCGCGTCGGCGGACTTTTTTCGGGCGCGAGCTGAAGAATCAAGCGGGAGAGCGCCGAGAGGAGTTCATCGGTAACTTCGACCGCTTTTTCGATCCGCATCGTTTTATGCTGTTTTCGGCGTTCCAAATTTGGGGAAGAAACTCAGCAGGGCGTAATATGCCACGTACACAAACGACGCGGGCGCGACCCATTTGGGAACTTCGGGATATTGCAACAACGCCCAAACGCCCAGCCCGGCGTAGAGATAGGTGAAGCCAAGCGTGAAGCGGCGCAGACGCGTGTTGCGGGAGGGATACAAATATTTGACCGGCACAAAAACGAGGACGTTGCAGATCACCAACAGCGCGAGGTTGATCCACGGGTTCAAGCCAAGCAACATCATGTACACGACAAGAAAATTCCACACGGACGGAAAGCCTTTGAAGAAATACGAATTGCTATCGGTCTTCGCGTCGGTCTGGGTGAATTGATACGCGGATGTGAGCAGGATCGAGATCGCCGCCGCCATCGCAAAGCCTTCGGGCATCAGGTCTGGCACGCGGATCAACAACAACGCCGCGACAACGACATAATTCAAGTAGTCAATGATGTTGTCCATCAAGCCGCCGTCCACGCCGCGCGCGTACTCGTGCACGCGAAACCAACGCGCGAACATCCCGTCGAACCCGTCCACGAGCATGGCGATGACGATGTACACGATGGCGAGTTTGAAATTCGATTCCCAGATCGCGAGCAGGGTTAAGAATCCCCACACCGCGCCCGTCGCCGTGAACAGATGAACGCTCCATGCCAATGTTTTACGAAGCCAAAGCGGAAGTCTCTCGAACATGCGTCACCTCGAAGAAAATAATACGAATCGTAGTAACGACTTTAGTCGTTTAGAAGAACGACTAAAGTCGTTACTACAAAACTTCGTCGTTTACTAATTATAAAAGAAAAGGCGTGACGCGGGGCGCGTCACGCCTTTCAAAATTATTTTTCGTGGTGCGGGATGGCATCCCGCACCACGGCTTGCCCTACTTTTTAACCAGCCCAACTTTAACAGTCTCGCCATCAAACGAATCATCCACGCTGGATGCGCCGCTTGGCGGACTCGCAAACTGGAGATTGGACGCCAACGTCTCAGCGGTGATGTACTCCCTGTGCGCCTCGATCGCGGACCTCAAGCCTGCCGAGGCTTCGACGAACAGTTCGATCCTGTCAGCCACGTCCAAGTCCGCGGTCTTGCGGAGGTCTTGCACGCGCCGCACAAACTCACGCGCCAAACCTTCCTGCACGAGTTCGGGAGTCAATTCAGTGACGAGCGCGGCGACATACGCGCCATCTTCTGCGACTGCGAAACCTTCTTTTGCCTGCGCCTTGACCTCGACCTCTTCAGACAAGATGTCGTAGTTCGCGCCTTCGAGGCTCAACTTCAACGGTTCGCCAGACATCAACGTCTTCGCAACTTCTTCCGCATTCATGGCGAGGATCGCTTTTTGGAGCGCGGGGAATTTGTTGCCATATTTTTGTCCGAGTTGTTTTGGCAGCGGCTTGACTGTGTGCGACACGGCTTCCGTCGCGGCATCCAGCAAGCGGACTTTCTTCACGTTCAACTCGTCCACGAACAGGTCGGCGTAATTCTCAACGGCTTTGCGTTCGTTCGCGTTGCCAACTGAAAACGCGGCTTCTGCCAACGGCTGGCGCACTTTGCGATTCGCTTTCTGCCGCGCGGAATGTCCGAGCGAGACGAGTTTCATCACGGTTGCCATGTCATGGTTCAGCGATTCGTCAATCATCTCTGTCATCACTTGGGGCCACTCAGCAAGATGCACCGACTCGGGCGCGGACTCGTCCACGGAGCGGACGAGGTTTTGATACAGCTCGTCGGCGAGAAAAGGCATCGCGGGTGCGACCAGCTTCGAGAGGGTGACAAGAGCCGTGTACAACGTCGAGTAGGCGGCTTGCTTGTCCGAATCCGATTCGGATTTCCAGAAGCGGCGTCGCGAACGTCGCAGATACCACGTGGACAGTTTCTCCACGAACGCCTCGATGGGGCGCGTCGCGTTGGTCACGTCATAGGTTTCGTACGCCTCCGTCACATCACGGACGAGCACGTTGAGTTCGGATAACAGCCAGCGATCCAAATCGCTTGTTGCTATCGGAGCGGTGGTGACGGTGGGTTTGTCGAGGTTCGCATACGTCACGAAGAACGAATAGACGTTCCACAATGTGAGCGTGAAATTGCGGATGACCTCGCCCACCAAATCGGAAGAGAAGCGGCGCTCTTGCCCTGGCGGAGTCGCCGTGAACAGATACCAGCGGAACGCGTCCGCGCCGTGAACGTTCAACACATCCCACGGCGCGACGATGTTGCCTTTGCTCTTCGACATCTTCTGTCCATCGCCGTCGAGGATCAAGCCGAGGCAGACCACATTTTTGAACGAGACTTTATCGAACAGCAATGTGCTGATGGCGTGAAGCGAATAGAACCAGCCGCGCGTTTGGTCAACGGCTTCGCAGATGTAATCGGCGGGAAATTGCGACTCGAATTTTTCTTTATTCTCGAACGGATAGTGCCACTGCGCGACGGGCATCGAACCCGAGTCGAACCACACGTCAATGAGATCGGGGACGCGGCTCATCTGCTTGCCGCATTCGGCGCAATCCCAATGGACTTGATCCACATACGGGCGATGCAGGTCGAGTTCGCTCAAGTCTTTGCCAGCTTTTTCGGAGAGTTCCTTCACCGAGCCGACGCCTTCGCGATGTTTGTTCTCGCATTCCCAGATGGGAAGCGGCGTGCCCCAATATCGCTCGCGGCTCAACGCCCAGTCAATGTTGTTGGAAAGCCAATTGCCGAAGCGACCTTCGCGCGTGTGTTCGGGAACCCAGTTGATGGTGTTGTTCAACTCGACCAACCGATCTCGAAACGCGGACGTGCGGATGTACCACGACTCGCGCGCGTAATACAACAGCGGAGTGCCGCATCGCCAGCAGAACGGATACGTGTGGGTGTACTCGCCCGCCTTGAACAACAGTCCGCGCGCGCGCAGGTCTTCGGTGATCATCGGGTCGGCATCTTTGACGAAAACTCCGCGCCATGGCGTCACCTCGGAGACGAACGTCCCATCGGGGAGAACGGTCATCAGGACGGGTAGATTGTGCGCCTTCGACATTTCCATGTCCTCTTGACCGAACGCGGGCGCAATATGCACCAAGCCTGAGCCGTCTTCTGTGGTGACGAAATCTCCCAGCACAACATAATGCGCGGGCTTGTCGGGCGGCATGAACGTGAACAGCGGATGATATTTCACATCCTTCAACTTCTTGCCTTTGAACGTTTCAACGACTTTCACTTCCTCGTCGCCGAACACTTTTTGCACAAGCGACTTCACGAGGATCAATTTTTCTTTCTTGCCGTCGTTATCGCGCTCGACGGTCACATACTCCTCTTCGGGATGCGCGGCGACAGCGACGTTGGACGGAAGCGTCCACGGGGTTGTCGTCCACACGAGCAGTGATGTGTCGGGCTTATCCACCAGCGGCATGCGCACGAAGACCGAAGGGTCGGTCGCGTCGTCGTAGCCGAGCGCAACTTCATGGTCCGAAAGAGGCGTGCCGCAGCGCGGGCAATACGGCACAACTTTGTATCCCTTGAAGAGCAGGTCTTTATCCCAAAAGTTTTTGAGAATCCACCAGACCGACTCGATGTAGTCGTTGGTGTAGGTCACGTAGGCGTCTTGCAGGTCAACCCAGAACGCGATGCGGTCGGTGAGTTTCTCCCAATCTTGAATGTACGTGAACACAGATTTTTTGCACAGCTCGTTGAATTTATCTATGCCGTAGTCTTCGATCTGCTGTTTGTTTTTGAAGTTGAGTTGTTTCTCCACTTCGATCTCGACGGGCAGACCATGCGTGTCCCAGCCGCCGCGCCGCGAGACGTGAAATCCGCGCATGATCTTGTAGCGCGGGAACAGATCCTTGAACGCGCGCGCCAACACGTGATGCACGCCAGGCTTGCCATTGGCGGTTGGCGGACCTTCATAGAAAACATACTCAGGCGCGCCTTCGCGCTGTTCGGTCGTCTTCTTGAAGATGTCGCGCTGTTTCCAAAATTTCATCATGGCTTCTTCCATCGAAGTCA
>JAXLVX010000058.1:0-19460 GCA_046328795.1 Anaerolineales bacterium
CTTTTATGGAAGTTTCCAGACTCTTCAACAGGGAAATTTCTTCAGCCAGACTCTTCTGCTCCGATTCCGACAACTCCAATTTCTTGAATTGCGTGTACAGCGCGCGAGCCTTTACGGGATCATCAAGCGCGACTGAGAGTTCGATACGAGCAATAAGGGCTTTCGCAAGTTCTACGGGCGTTGCATCCTTTACGTGCGCCAAGGCATTGTCAAGGACTTTTGCCGCCATACTGTCGTCGTTATGAAAATCGCGCAATCTCGCGGCTGTGCTTAATGCTTTTTGCAAAGAAGTTTGACCTGGTTGCAAATATTCCTGCGCCGCAACATCATCTTCCATGCCTTGTTTGATGAAGATGACGTAGTTGCCGTTAATATCTGTGAGCGTGAAGCGCGTCTGTTTGGGCTTCATCCGCGAGAGGCGTGGAAATCCCCTGTTTGGCACTTTGCCTAAATGTGTTTTCAGCCGTTCGGAAAACGTGGCGTGTAACTGTTCTACTTCAGGGACGATTACAAGGCATCCGCTGTAGTTATCTTGCGGTTTGAGTTGTTTGAGTCCGAAGAAATGAATTTCGTATTCATCTTCATAGCTGATAGACGCATACGGATTCGGCGCTTTTTGTTTATACGTGACTTTGAATCCCATTGCTTGCCAGAAGGTCAGTGTTTCATCAAGCGATTCGCAAGGGAGGAGTGGGATGGTTGAACCGCTCATGATCCCTTCTTCTCGATCTTCGCCCACGTGTCCTTGAGACCCACTGTCAAATTGAAGACAGGCTTTTCAGGTGTCGAATCTTTATCCACGCAGAAGTAGCCAAGCCGTTCAAATTGGAAGCGTGAACCAGCCTCCGCTGATGCAAGCGACGGTTCCACGAATCCCTTGAGAATTTCCAGCGAGTTCGGATTCAAACAATTCAAGAATCCATCTTCGCCTTCTTCGGGATTTTCCTTCGAGAAGAGTCGGTCGTACATGCGGACTTCCGTTTCTTTCGCGTGGGCGGCTGATACCCAGTGGATGGTGGATTTCACCTTGCGACCATCGGGCGAATCGCCGCCGCGCGTGGACGGGTCATACGTGGCGTGGACTTCGGTCGCCTCGCCCGCGTCGTTCTTCACAACATGCGTGCATTTGATGAAGTACGCGTAGCGTAATCTCACTTCGTTGCCAGGGAACAGCCGATAATATTTCGGCGGCGGCGTCTCGCGGAAGTCATCCTGCTCGATGTAGATCACTTTCGAGAACGGGACCTTGCGCGTGCCAGCGTTCGGGTCTTCGGGGTTGTTGACCGCGTCCATTTCCTCGACGAGATCATCGGGGTAATTATCAATCACAACTTTGAGCGGACGAATCACAGCCATGCGGCGAAGCGACGTTTTGTTGAGGTCTTCGCGCACACAGGCTTCCAGCAGAGCCACATCCGTGACGCTGTAATTTTTCGCCACGCCGACACGGCGGATGAAATCGAGAATCGCATTCGCCGTGTATCCGCGCCGACGCATCGCGCGCAACGTGGGCATACGTGGGTCGTCCCAGCCTGAAACATGATTCTCCTCCACAAGTCTGCGGAGTTTGCGTTTGCTCATCACCGTGTAATTGATGTTCATGCGCGCAAACTCGATCTGACGCGGCTTGAACACATCGAGCTGTTCCAAGAACCATTCATACAACGGACGATGGTCTTCATATTCCAGCGAACACAACGAATGGGTGATGCCCTCCATCGAGTCGTTTTGTCCGTGCGACCAATCGTACAGCGGATAAATTTTCCACTTGTCGCCCGTGCGATGATGATGTTCATGCAAAATGCGATACATGGCAGGGTCGCGCATGTTGATGTTCGGATGCGCCATGTCAATTTTGGCGCGCAGAATCCGCGAGCCGTTCGGGAACTCGCCGTTCTTCATGCGTTCCAATAAATCTAAATTTTCTTCCACATCGCGGTCGCGGAACGGAGAATTTTTTCCAGGCTCGGTGAGCGTGCCGCGATTTTTGCTCACCTCTTCGGGAGTCTGATCGTCCACGTAGGCTTTGCCAGCCAGCACAAGTTTCTGCGCCCACTCGTACAGCAGATCAAAATAATCCGAAGCGAATGTCACCTTCGACCATTCAATGCCCAGCCAACGCGCATCGTCTTCAATCGCTTCCACAAATTCCGTTTCTTCTTTGGTCGGGTTCGTGTCGTCGAATCGCAAAACCAACTCGCCGCCATTTTCTTTCGCGACGAGATAATCAATCATAAACGCCTTCACATGCCCAATGTGCAAATATCCGTTCGGCTCAGGCGGCAGGCGCGTGCGGACGTAGTTGAAGCGTCCGTTTTTCAAATCTTCTTTGACGGCTTCGCGGATAAAATCGGTGGGTGTGCCCTGAGCAGGGTCGAAGGGTTCGGGACTCATTTTCGTTCTCTTCTCTCGGATGAAATTTACGCTTCTCTCTCGACGTTCAGCCTGATCTGGCTTGGGAAACTTTTTCCCGCTTGCGGCGTCTGGCACTAAGTAACAAACGACAATTCCTTCTGTCATTGCGAGGATAGCGATAACCGACGAAGCAATCCCCAATCACGTGACGGAGATTGCTTCTCACTTCGTGGCTCGCAATGACGGTGAGTAACAGTTTATAATCCCACCTGGAGGCCGACATGACCGAAACAAATGCTGCCAGGTGTACCCTCGGCGCATATTTCGACCGCGACGGAGTTCTAAAACTGTCGCGCTGGGCAGACATCCTTTCGTGGGTTACGCTCACGGTTTATGTGTTGACGTGGTCGTTTCAAATCTTGTTGTTCCTCACCCAATACACCAACGGCATGATGGGCGACAAAGGCATGGGCTTCTTGATGGGGTTGAACATGATGTCACCATACCTGACGCAACTTCTCCCCGGCGTCTTTTACTTCTTTGGCTTGCAGGCTGTCTCAAAAATATTGCTCATCATGCTCGATGTGGAAGATAACACGCGGCGTGCCGCGCGCAAATAAGGCTTGCCCGAACTTTCTCGCCATGCTACAATACCGCCCGCTGGAAAATTGAATTGGGGAGTCGTCCAACGGCAGGACACATCCCTCTGGAGGATGGTATCTTGGTTCGAATCCAGGCTCCCCAGCAAGAAAGAGACTCTCGTTCGAGGGTCTTTTTTTCTTGGCAAGAATTAATCAAAACGACGAAACTTTCGGGTACAACTGGTGTTTGCGCTTCATAGCAACAAGGAGATATACATGTCATCTGAAACTACACAAAACAAATCTGAATCTTTTTATGATCGTCCCAATGTGACAAAACGAATCATCAATGTTGGGGCGGGAGTGCCGTTCGGCGTCGAGCCTGTGAGCAACCCGTCTGTCGGAATCGGCGGAGTATACGGGACGTGGGGTGAAAGTTTCAACAACGAAAACCTGCACTTTTTTCTGGAGGAGCGATTGGGGCATCCGCTTCCGCCAAAGGAAAAATTGAATCTTTCCGAACTCGGCTTTCTTAGCCGTCATCATATTCCGCTCAGCCTCACCGCTGAGGAACATTCCCGCCTTGAGGTTGAAGTCGGCGCGAGCTTCCTCACGGAGGCGATCAAAGCCTGCGGCTGGACTCCTTCCGAAGTCGAAGGTGTGTTGATCGGCATGAGCGCTCCGATCTCGTCGGATTATCTCAACCAGATCTCAAGCGCCGCAGGGATTCCCGATACCGCGCTCAAAGTCGCCACACACAAAGCCTGTGACGGCTCCACAAGCTCGCTTCATTTGGCGTTGAACCCCGATCTGCCGGAGAATTTACAGCTGAATAAGAATATCGCCGAATCACTGCACGGTAAAAAAGTGCTGGTTGGGGGTATCGAAGGCTTGAGCCGCTTCATGGTCACATCTCATGATTCGAACGCTCTGCAATTGTTTGGAAACGCCGCTGGCGTTGTGGGCGTCATCCCCGGCAAGACGATGAAATTCATTGCCGGCGCGTCGCGTGAAGAATTCGACACGGATGGCGTTTTGCAAGTGCAAATGTATTATCCGCATTCCAAGCAAAACGCGGATGGTTATAACGTGGATGTGACGGAGCCTTCGGCGAACAACATCCGCGTGGCGGGTCTGATGCACGAGCCGCAAGACGGATCGTCTGTGGTGATGGCGGGACCGATGGGCATGGTCAAGCTGTTCGTGCGCACCGGCGTGCAAGTAGTGCGCGATGTGTACGCGGCGTATCAGACGAGGCTCGGCGAGTTGGGCATGGCAGGGAAAGAGTTTGCGGTGGCGATCGTGCATCACGCCAACTACAAGATCAACAAGCTCAAGGCAAAGCAATTGCAAAATGAAGGGATCGTACTGCCGATGCCGTGGCTGTTGAGCGATTTTGGGAATGTGAGCGCGGCGTCGAACATGATCGCTTTCCTGCGCGCATTGCCGAATTTGAAGCCGCTCGATCACATTTTGATTGACGGGTTCGGCGCCGGCACGTACTTTGACACGCTGGCGATCGAACTCGGAGGTTGAGTCGGGTCGGGGAGGGCGAGTCAGCCGTCCCTGCGAAAGAAGCGGTTTGTGTTTGAAGTCCCACAGCCCCTGCTTGGAATTTTTCCAGCAGGGGCTGTTTTTGTAACTAATAATCTTGCCCCGCGTCCTGTACGTGCAAGTCAAAAAACTTTAGGGAACGGCGCGGGTTTATGTATCGAACCAAACCAAATCAGGATATTGTTCGTCTGTTATTGCGCTTGAGGGCGTACGAACAGGAATATCCAGCAAGCATGTTTGTGACGCGGAGGGATCGCTTTCATTCGTTCATCATCAATTTCTTGATGAGATGGATGCGGGCGTAAAAAAAGGACACGAGCCGTGTCCTTTTTGTTTTGCGATGTTTAGGCAGTTGCTTTGCGCTTGAACCAGTTTTCCCATTCGCGGTTTTCCCACACGACGAGGATGGGGGAGGCGTTGAAGATGGACGAGTAGGTTCCGCTGAAAATACCCACGAGCAGGATGATCACGAAGTGGCGGATGCTGTCACCGCCGAAGAGCGCCAGCGCGAACAGCGTGAGCATGACGGTCAATTGGGTATTGATCGAACGATCCAGCGTTTGCACGATCGAGTGGTTGACGAGTGATTCGTATCCGACTCTGCGAAGGATGTGCGAGTTTTCGCGGATGCGGTCGAACACCACGATTGTGTCGTGGACGGAGAAGCCGATCACGGTGAGCAGGGCGGTGAGGAACAGCGCGTCTGCTTCCCAGCCGAGGAAATAGCCGAGGATGGCTTCCACGCCGATGACGACAAGCACGTCGTGCAGCATGGCGAAGACCGCCGCTGTTCCGTAACGGATGGCATGTTCAACTCCGCGGAAGGCATACCAGATATACAGCAGGATCGCCGCCGCCGCCATCAAGATCGCAATGCCCGCGGCTTTTGTCACCTCTTCGCCAACGGAGGCGCTGACGGACGAGAATTCCAGCACGTTCAATTTGCTTGAAGTTTGTTTTTCCAGTTCGGCGACGATTTTCGCTTTTGTCTCATCGTCAATCGTGCGCGAGCGGATGGCGTAGGCGTCATCGCCGAGAGGTTGGATAACGGGGTCAGTGTCGGGCGCCATTGCTAGAAATGCGGTTTTGACCAATTCTGCATCGGGTCGTGAGCCGGGGAATTGTACTTCCAGAAGCGAGCCGCCGGTGAAATCAATCCCAAGAATGAGCGGCGATTTGTTATTCACCCAATTTAGGATAATGAATATCAAGCCGGGGATGATGACCAGCAGGGAGATGAAAAAATACAGGTAACGGTTTTTGATGATGTTCATGAGGAATTCCTACAAGCCAAACCAGCGGGGATGTTCGGCGAGTTTGATGTTATCGAGAACAAGGTGCAGGAAGGTGCGCGTGACAATGATGGCGGTGAACAGGCTTACTCCAACGCCCAGTGCCAGCGTGACGGAAAATCCTTTCACGATGCTTGCGCCGAACGAACTGCCGAACGCGTACAAGATGAGGCAGGTGATGAGCGTGGAGGTGTTCGAGTCGCGGATGGAGGGCCAGGCTCGTTTCCAGCCGAGGTCAATCGCTTGCCCGATGGTTCTCCCGTTGCGCAGTTCTTCTTTGAGGCGTTCAAAGATGAGGATGTTGGCGTCTACCGCCATGCCGATACTCAAAATGAAGCCCGCAATACCGGGCAGGGTGAGAACAACGGGAATCAATTTGAACAAAGCGAGCGTGAACAACGCGTAAGAGATCAGAGCGAGGTCCGCCACGAAGCCGGGCAAACGATAGTACGCCAGCATGAAGAGGATAACCACGCCGAGACCGATGGCTCCGGCGGTCACGCTTTTGCGGACCGATTCTTCGCCGAGCGTCGCGCCGACGGTGCGGCTTTCAACGATCTTGATCGGAATGGGCAGCGCGCCTGACCTCAACTGAACGGCTAACGTGTTCGCCGCTTCGAGGGTGAAACTGCCGGAGATCTGTCCTTGCCCGTCGGTAATCGGTTGTTGAATGACCGGCACAGACAGCACTTTTTTATCCAGCACGATGGCGAGATATTTGCCGACGTTGTTGGTTGTGTACTCGCCGAAGATTTTTGCGCCTTCGCTCTTCAACACAAAACTGATGAGGACTTCGCCGGTGGCGGAATCCTGTCCCACGCTTGCGCTGGAGAGCTGCGTACCGGTCATCACCGTGTGATAGACGGTAGGCACGGCTGCGTTGGGGTCGGTGGGCGTAGGGGCTGTAGTTGAACCTGAAGCGAAATCGGTTTCGATGGTGGAGCCTTCGGCTACGGGCGTCGTCCCCATGTCAACGAACTCTAACAAGGCTGTCTGTTTGAGCGAGGCGATCACTTCTTCGGGATTTGTCACGCCGGGAAACTCCGCGACGATGCGGCGGTCGCCAGCGGTTTGCATCACCACTTCGCTGACACCTAAGGCGTTGGCGCGATTTTCAAGAATATTTCGAGCGGCTTCCATGTCCTCGGTTTTGATCTCGCGTTCGGCTGGCACATCGGCTTCGAGCAAAGTTTGCAAGCCGCCGCGCAGGTCTAGCCCTAATTTTGTTTCGGTATTGCGTGAAAATAAGACCGTGTCGTTGAAAGGATTTATAACGCTGATCTCGTTGTTGAGGTCAACCCATAGCGAGCCTGCCAGAAGCAGGATGATGAGGATCAACCAGTTGATGTTTCTGTTGCTATTGCGATTCATTGATTTCTCCATCCAAGAAAATGTGGCGTTTGGTTCGGTAAAGCATCGCTCTACTCAACCAATTAGACGCCACGCGGCGGTGATTATACTACGAACGGCTACGGATAGACCCACTCGTCGAACAGCGCGTCCAACTCGCAGGCGCAGTTCTTTTCCGCCAGTGATTGGAGCGTCTCGGCGGTGGAAATATTCCACGAGAGGGTTGAGGTGTATTCTTTCATGAACGCGTCGAACGCGGCGTCGCCCATTTGTTTTCTTAACTCAACGAAGAATAACGGTCCGCGCCCGTAGACGATGGCGCTGTATTCGTAATCGGTGTAGTCGGCAACCGGCAAGCCGATGGGTATTTTTTCATTGTTTATAAGCCCAGCGTCCCTCAAGGTCTGCGCGAAAGCCTTCTTCGCCGCTCGCGCCGTATTCGTCGGAATAATATTGTAAGGTGGCGAATTGGGTCAGCGCGATCTGTCGAGCCACGGGTCATCCAGTTGATCGTCGCCGACGAGATTGTAAAACCATTGATGCCCGACCTCGTGCGCGACTGTGTCCCCTGGAAGTATGGATTTTCTCCGCCGCCCTCATAAACTGGCGGAAGCGTGATCGCGATCGCCGGATATTCGATGCCCAGCGCCAGCGTCGGCGTGGAGACGATGTCGAGTTCGGTGTATGGATAAGGCGCGTAATGCAAGTTGTAAACTTTAATTGCGCGAGACGGCAATGTCCACCGCTTGCGAACCCTTTGCGAGATATTTCGGCGCAAAACTGCGGATCGTGACTTCGCCAAATGTTTGTGACGTCTCTTCGTAATCGGGACTCGCCGCTAGATAAAAGTCGCGCGCTGGTCCGCTCGCCTCATTCAGGATTTGGACCTGCCCCGCCTGCGCGGCGCTGATCGTCCGCCCCGACGTTACCACCGTGACGTTCTTCGGCGCGGTGACGCGCGCGAGATAAAACGACGCGTCGGCAAACGCCACATCGCCGGATTGCGGCGGGATTTCCTCGTTCCAGCCTTCGTCGTTGTAGACGGCGATCATCGGGTAGGCGTGCGCGAGTGCGAGGACGTTATCCGCGTATGCCAGCACGCCGTAATTCAAATCAACGGATTGGGGGACTGTGACGGAAAAATCCATGTGGATGATGATACTTTTGCCGGGCTCGAGCGACTGCGCAAGTGGGACGATCATCACGCTGTTTCGCAAACTGTAGCGCGGTTGAACTGAGACTCCATCCACGTTCAAATTTGAGATTTGCATCTCCCCGCCGAGGATGTTGGGGAACAAACGGAAATGGATTTCGGTCAGCGGGATATCTTCATTGTTTGTATAGCGAACATCTTGCTTCCCAGCTATTTCGTAGAGATTGTCTGCGATGTTCAATTCGATGTGGTACACGCTTCGGCTTTTCAATTTATCCAGCGCGGGTTGCGCCGAGGGGACGAGTCCGTCTTTGAAGATGGAGAAATCATCCCACGGCGTGTCTAGAATGTTTGGAATATCCGAGGGTGGAAGTGTGTTGATGGGATCGGGAGTATTCAGCAGGAAGGGCGTCGGTGTTGAGGTGTCGAAGATGTCGGGAGTGTTCGATGGCGCGGGGGTCGCCGCCCGTGTGAGGAAGTTGCAGGAAACTGCGAGCAGGCTGAACGTCAGGAAAGAAGCGAGGAGTTTTTTCATGGGTCGAGTTTTGTCAGGTAATCCAATGCTTTTTGTAAGACGGCGTCTATCGTCAATGAATCCGTTTCGATGATGAGGTCCGCGTGCTCGCGGGCGTGAGCGAGTCGGCGGAGTTGTTCGAGGTAATCTTTTTCCAGCCAGTTCAATTTTCGGCGCGTCGTGCTGGTCTCAAACGATGAATGAAGATAGATCAGCGCGTCGGGCTTGGTGATGATCTGCCACATGGCTTGCACGTAGGAATGTTCTTGCGCGATGTGGCGGCAACGATAGCCGCGTTTTTCGAGACCCGCCATGAGCGTGGACTTTCCCGATCCGCAGGGACCCACGATGCCGATCAGTCTCTTCGTACTTGGAGGCTCCATGATTTGCGATTCATTCGATGGGGAGGCGCACGCTCATCCGTCGGACTGCGTCGCCGACTCGAGAAGTGAATTTCAAAACTAAGACGCTGATGTCGTCTGACGGGCGATTGTCGTCGAGGCTGACGGCTTGCGCGAGAAGCGTGTCTGCGAGGGTTTGCGGGCTGGGGTCTTGATCTTCCAGAACCGCGCGGAGGATCTCGCCGACGTTCACAGGCGTTCCGCGCCGCTCACCGGCGTGCACCAAGCCGTCGGTGTAGATGACGATGGTGAGACCCGGCTCGAATTGAAGTTCGGTGATGAGCGGGCGCACATCGCGCGATGTGCCGAGCGGGATGCTTTCTGCGTCTAATTTATCAATCTGTTCGCCGCGGCAGACGAACACCGGCGATGGATTATTGCGCGTCAACACGACGGTTCGGCTGTGGAGGTCTAGCGAGGCGATGTTCAGCGTGCAGATGACCTTCCCTTGTTTGTCGGTGAACAGCGCGTCGGAGGCGGCGCGGGCGGCGGCTCCATCGCGGACTCCCTCGGCGAGCAAGCCGATCACTTTGCGGACGACCATCTGCGAAACGGCTTTCGCGCCGCGCCCGGAGGTCTGCCCATCCGCGAGAACGACGGAGAGTCCGCCGTTGGGTCTTTCGACAACTTCGAGCGTGTCGCCGCTTTCGGAGGTCGCGTATTTGTTGAGCTTGGCAACCGCGATCTGCAATTCCATGTCTTGATTTTACTATGGGAAGTCCGAAGATGTTTACAGGTCAGGCAAAATTAACCGCAAAGAACGCCAAGGTCGCAAAGTTAAAACGGTTTTCTTTGCGCTCTTCGCGGACTTGGCGGTTCAAAAGGTTTGTTTACCAGTGATTTGAGAAGCCATAATGATGCGAATATAGATACTTGACGCTCCTACCTCATCCCGCTATAATCTGCCCGCTGTCGTCAAAACCGTAGTGCCGACTTAAGTCGGCGTTACTTATTTTTTCAAGGAGTAAGACAAATGCCTCCACATCCAAAACGCAAGCACTCGAAGAGCCGACGGGACAACCGCCGCGCGCACGATGCCTTGCAGCCTCGCAACCTGACCGCCTGCTCGAACTGCGGTTCGATGCGCCTTCCGCACACGGTCTGCCCGAACTGCGGATTTTACGAAGGGCGCGAAGTGGTCGAGATCAAAAAAGAAAAAAAGAAAGCTGAGTAGGGGCGAGGTCTACTCGCCCAAAACGGGTCGTGACGAACACGACCCGTTTGTGTTTTAAGTGACATGAAACTCAACGGACAAACCACAGCATTCCTTTTCCCCGGTCAAGGCTCGCAATCGGTGGGCATGGGCAAAGACCTCGCCGCGCAATACCCAGCCGCCAAACAACTTTTCGACGAAGCCGACGCGCTCTTTGGCCGCGCCTTCTCGCAACTCATGTGGGATGGACCCGACACCGAACTCAACGAGACGATCAACACGCAACCTGCGTTATTCATCCATTCGATCGCCGCGTGGAGGACGTTCACGCGGTTTCCTCTTTTCCGGACGTTCAGCCTGTCTCAATGGCGGGCATTCTCTCGGCGAACTATCGGCTCTCGCGGCTTCGGGTGCGGTGGCTTTTGCCGACGGACTCAAACTCGTCCGCACGCGCGGCGAATTGATGAAACGCGCGGAAATGAATCCCGGCGGCATGGCGGCGATCCTCGGCGTGGATATTCCCACGCTGGAAAGTCCGCGCGGAGGCGAGCGCGGGTGATGAA
The DNA here is from genome assembly GCA_046328795.1 of Anaerolineales bacterium. Lineage (GTDB taxonomy): Bacteria > Chloroflexota > Anaerolineae > Anaerolineales > Villigracilaceae > Defluviilinea. The sequence continues at coordinate 10,917 of JAXLVX010000058.1, forward strand.
ATTGAAAAAGTGGCAAACGATAATTGTCCCTGGGCAGGTGGTGATCTCCGTCACAAGCCCGCGCTTGAACGCGCGATGGCGGGAGCGAAAGCTGCCGCGTGAAACGCGCGGTCGTTGGCGGTGAGCATCTCAGCACATTCGCCATTGATGGACCATCCAAGATGAATGGAACGCGGCGGTGGATGCCTGCACGATGAGCAATCCGTTGATCCCGATCAGCAACGTCTATGCCAAACCGATGAAGACCGCCAGATGAATTACGTGCGGACATCAAAGCGCAGATGCGCGTGCGCTGGACTGAATCGGTGGAGACGATGCGCGAGATGGGCGTCCAGTCCTACGTCGAGGCGGGAAGCGGGAGGTGCTGTTGGGTCTGCCAAGCGAATCGATCTGTCTGCGAGCCGGGCATCCGCTGGGCAAGCCGAAGATTTTGCCGCGCTGGAGGCGTATAAGCGATCCTCGTGGGGCGGATGGCATCCCGCTATTTCGCAAGCGTGCGGGATATCCCTTCGACGTACTCAGGACAAGCATCCGCACCACGATGTGTAATTTGCTATACTCACTATTATGACAAACCTACTATCTCGAATCGAAAACGCGAAGAAGACCATCACAGGCAACGAGTCATTGCTTGACATGCTCGACGCCGAAGCCGCGACTTTGTTGCTGAATTGGGGCATGGAGCTGGCAGGCAGTATTGCGCAATCCACCGAAAGCATGGATGACGAATCCGCTGAGGTGAATTTGGAGCCGCGCCTCAAAGCGCTGAGGCAGTTTATGCGGGCAACAGGAAATTGGGCGGCAGGAAAGTATGAAGATGCGTTGAGCCGCATGGAATTGAAAGATAAACTGCTGGAATGTTTACAAACCATGCGCGTCGCGGATGCAAAACTTCCCTCTGTCGGTGAATTGGATGCTTCGCTGGCGATTCAAGCCGGGGTGAAACAGAAAGATTCCATTGCGAAGTTAAAAGAGTTGCTGGCAAGATCAGGCTGAGATGTCACGGCGGCGGAGAATCTCGCGCACCAACGCGCTCGGCACGATCGTTGGTTTGATTTTTGTCTGTATATTTAGCGTTATCGCGTTGTTCACCAACGGCGGTTCGGGGAACGGAAACCCTGCTGGTGCGACTGCAACTTTGCCGGTTGACCAACCCGTCACGCAAATTTCGCCGATTGATACGCCTGCTATTGCTCCAACAGTTCCGCCGGTCAATGGCGCATGGTGGGAAGTGTATTTTACGGATCGTTTCAATATCAACGACCCGGCGCAATGGCAGAATTCCATTGAAGGAAAATTAATTGAGAAGATCAACGCGGCGCAGAACAGCATTCACATCGCGGCGTTCGAATTTGGACTCACCCCGGTGGCTGAGGCGTTGATCGCGGCGCGTCAACGCGGCGTGGATGTCCGCTGGGTGACCGACGACGAAAACGGACTCGAAGCGGATGAAGAGCCGGATCGCGGACAGTTTGCGATGCTGAGAGACGCGGGCATCGAAGTCCGCGCGGATGACCGCTCGGCGTTGATGCACAACAAGTTCATCATCTTCGATTATCAAACGGTGTGGACAGGTTCGACCAATCTCACGGTCAATGGAATCTTCAAGCAAGAGAATAACGTGATCGTGGTTCATTCGCCTGTTATTGCGGCGATGTATGAAAAAGAATTTCAAGAAATGTGGGACGGACAATTCGGGCCCAAGTCGCCTTCGCAGTTGGCGGAGCAGGTGACCGTCGTGAACGGTTCGACGGTTTGGGTGATCTTCACCCCGGAGGATGGCGCGCTCGAACAGGCGATCATCCCGCTGGTCAACGCGGCGCAGTTTGAAGTCCGATTTTTAGCGTTCAGTTACACCGATTATCCGTTGGCGAACGCGATGATCCAGCGCTTGCAGAACGGAGTGAATGTCGCTGGCGTGTACGAGCGCGTCGGCAGCGACACGGATGCGGCGGAGTTCGATACGCTGTATTGCGCCGGCGTCTCTGTGCGGCGAGATACCAACCCCGGCTTTATGCACGACAAGGTGATCATCGTTGACCAGCGTTACGTCATCACCGGCTCGCTGAATTTTTCCACGAACGCTGAGGAGAGCAACGACGAAAATGTGATCATGCTCGATAACCCCGAGATCGCGCAGTTGTACTTGCAGGAATTTGACCGAATCTGGGCGCAATCTGCCGACCCGGAGCCGGGTTCGGTGACTTGCCCGTAATTTGACAGGATTTGATAGCAAGAGACTCAATCTTTCGCAACGAGACGGTGTTATGATTATTGCGAAGGGAGTTCCTTCAAAGACCCGTATCGGTAGATCACGAAAACGTAGTAACGACTTCAGTCGTTTGGCTAAAAAGCGACTAAAGTCGCCACTACGAAACCCTTTCGTGAAGTACTGAATATCAATTCCAACTTTCGAGGTGAATTAATGAACGACAATAAAAATGGAAAAACTCCAGCCGAAAACGCCGCGCTGACTCGCCGCGCAGATTATGACTTATCTAACCACGGCATCACTGGTTTACGAACCGCCTACTGGAATCTGCCCACCGAAGGGCTGTACGAAGAGGCGGTTTTTCGCGGGGAGGGCGCAACGACGGCGGGCGGTCCGTTCGTGGCGCATACCGGCAAACACACGGGCAGGTCAGCCAACGACAAATTCATCGTCAAGCATGTTGATTCAGAAAATATTATTTGGTGGGGAGGCAACCGTCCGATCGAACCCGCGAAGTTCGACGCGTTGTACAACCGCATGACCGAATATCTCAAAGGGCGAGACGTGTTCGTGCAGGATGTGTACGCGGGCGCCGATCCGAAGTATCGTTTGAACGTCCGCTTTGTGACCGAAGAGGCGTGGCACAGCGTCTTCATGCGCAACATGCTCATCCCGCTGGAGACCGCGGAGGAGATCAAGAATTTCATCCCGGGTTTCACCATCGTGGATGTGCCAAGTTTCAAAGCGGACCCGGCTATTGACGGCACGCGCTCCGAGACATTCATCTTGATGAACTTCGAGCGCAAGATGGCGATCATCGGCAACACGCGCTACGCCGGCGAAATGAAGAAATCCATTTTCAGCGTGTTGAATTATCTCCTGCCTCTGCAAGGCGTGATGTCCATGCACTGCTCGGCGAACGTTGCTCCAAACGATTCGAACGACGTGGCGTTGTTCTTCGGCTTGAGCGGAACGGGCAAGACGACTCTTTCCGCCGACCCCACCCGCCGACTCATCGGCGACGACGAGCATGGCTGGAGCGACGCCGGCGTGTTCAACATCGAGGGCGGATGCTACGCCAAAGTGATCGGACTCTCCCAATCAGCCGAGCCGGAGATTTACGCGACGACCAGCATGTTCGGGACGATTCTTGAGAACGTGGTGTTTGACCCGGCTACCCGCGCGATTGACCTCAACGATTCTTCGCTCACTGAAAACACGCGCTCATCGTATCCTTTGTCCTACATTCACAACTCGGTGCCGGAAAAGAAAGCGGGTCATCCCAAGAATATAATCTTCCTCACCGCGGATGCGACCGGGGTCATGCCGCCGATTGCGCGCTTGTCGGTGAATCAGGCGTTGTACCAATTCATTTCCGGGTACACAGCCAAACTGGCGGGGACCGAAGCGGGGCTGGGAAAAGAACCGGTCGCTACATTCTCCGCCTGCTTCGCCGCGCCGTTCCTCGTGCATCATCCGTCGAAATATGCGGAACTGTTGCGGAAGAAGATTGATCAACATAGCGTGAAATGCTGGCTGGTGAATACCGGCTGGGTGGGCGGACAATACGGCGTCGGCAAGCGCATTTCGATCAAATACACCCGCGCGTTGTTGAATGCCGCGTTGACCGGCAAACTCGACAACGTGGAATACCGCCGCGACCCGGTCTTCGGCTATGAAGTTCCCACGTCCTGCCCCGAAGTTCCAGCCGAGGTTCTTGATCCCGCATCCTCATGGAAAGACCGGGCAGAACATGAAGCGAAGTACAAGCAACTCGCTCAGAAGTTCATTGATAACTTTGCTAAATACGCAGACCAAACTCCAAAAGAAGTGACGGAAGCGGGACCGAAGGTGTGACGAAAAAGCCCTCCGATGAAAATCGGAGGGCTGATTAAGTTTCCTTGCAATAGAAAGTTCAACTATCACCCTAACTTGATCATTATGGAATTTTTACGAAAACATTGGTACGACCTTGCAGGCGTTTTAGCGCTCGTTACGCTTGCCTTTCTTGGAATTTATCGTTCTCAATTAACCAACTATCAGATATTAATGTGGTTGAGCTTGGTTTCGTTGTTTCTTCATCAATTGGAGGAGTATCGGATAGCGGGAACTTTCCCGGGAATGGTCAACAGGGTGATGTTTAACAGCAGTCAGCCAGACAGATACCCATTGAATACGAACACCGCGTTGGCGGTAAATGTGTGGGTTGGTTGGACAGCCTATTTCCTCGCAGCCATAGCGGGCGAAAAATTTATCTGGCTTGGCGTTGCCACGATCTTGGTTTCTTTGGGTAACGTTCTAGCCCATACTTTCGTTTTCAACATCAAAGGGAAAACAATGTACAACGCGGGGATGGCGACCTGCTTGCTGTTCTTTGTCCCTTGCGTATTCTTTTTCTTTTGGATAATTACCGAAGGAAATTTGGCGACCATAACCGACTATTTGATCGGCGTTCCATTGGGTGTTGCGCTCAATATTTTAGGCATCTTAAAACTCATCACTTGGTTGTCGGACAAAGACACAAAATACATTTTTGATGACAGAAATTTGCTGCCGCAGGATAGAAGAAAGTAGGGAGCTTCGGCAAGTACGCTTACGCGTTATCAAAGGCGTGACGAAAAAGCCGCCGAACTTTCTCGGAGGAGCACCAGTTCATTGCACTCTTCATCGCTTTTTTTACCTTTTGCGCGCCAGCCGATTGAGCAGTTCGAGCAGTTCCTGCATCTTCTCGTCCTCGGGCGCGTCGCCGGTGATGACGGTGTGCTGCCACTTCCGCGCTTCGATGGTGATGGTGTAGGTGAATTGGTCTGGGATGGATTCGTCGCTAGTCAGTTTTGCGGGCAGTTCGGCGAAATCCAATTCGTCGAGCAATTCATTCAGCGTCACCGCCTGCTCGTCGGGGAGATCGCGCACGTCCAAGTCTGCGGCGATGCGCATGTTGGCGAATCCGCCGGTGCGCTCAAATTTGATCCGTTCTACGTCCATTTTCAAACTCCTGTTGTGTCACCCTGAGGGGCGCCCCGCGTCCCGAAGGGTCTCTACGACAGCGTCAGAGATTCTTCGCTCCGCTCACACCGTCCCGAAGCGGTATCCCTTCGGGAGAATGACATCCACTTACGCCGCGCCGATGAAACGCAGCGCCGCCTCGAAACATCCTTTCGGTTCGCTGTCGCCGCCGACGGTGAGTCCGACGCCTGCCCAGCCGTTTTTGACCGCCTGTTGTTCAAGGCTACCACTGCCGAACAGCTCGCCCGCGGTCTGATGCGTGAGGTCCGCGCATTGCTGAAAGTTCGAGTTCTCGCTGAGTTTGTCGCGCAGGGTCACGTACCAGATCTGTCCCGCTTTTTCCCACGCCTTCCCGCCAAGTTCGGTGGCGATCAGATAAAACGCGTGGTTCGGGATTCCTGAATTGATATGCACGCCGCCGTTGTCGCTGATGGTGTTGACGTAATCGCGCATGTGCGCGGGTTGCGGGTCTTTGCCCAACACGGGATCGTCGTATGCAGTGCCGGGCGCCTTCATCGTGCGGATGCCGATGCCGTTCACATTCTCGGTGAGCAAGCCCGCGCCGATGATCCAATCCGCCTCGCTTGCGGACTGTTGAAGTTGATACTGTTTCACCAGCGAGCCGAACACGTCGGACATATGCTCGTTCAACGCGCCGGGCTGTTGCGAGTAGACAAGTTTGGCTTCGAACTGCGTGACGCCGTGCGTGAGTTCGTGACCGATGATGTCAATTGCGATGGTGAAGCGGTTGAAGAGACGTTCGTCGGCGGGAAGATTCTCGTCGCCGTCGCCGTAGACCATTTGCTTGCCGTCCCAGAATGCGTTGTCGTAGCCGGTGCGATAATGGACGCTTGAGTCGAGTCGCATCCCGGCGTTGTTGATCGAATTTCTGCCGTACACTTCTTTGTACAAGTCATACGTGACGCCGCTTCCATCGTACGCCTCGTTGACTCCCGCGTCAGCGGAGGGCGGGTCGCCCTCTCGCCGGACAGCCGTCCCCGGCAGGGAGGAGCCGTTCCGCAGATCGTAGACGATGCGTTCTTTTCCGCCGTTCGCCGCAAGCGGGATGGTTTCGACGAACAACTCCTTGAGGCTGGCGCGCATCGCCCGCTCCGCTTGCAGTTGATAGGCGACCGCGATGTTGTTCATCGCCCTTTCTTTTTGAGCGGCGGAGCCGTTGGTTGCGATCTGTTTCATCATGTGTTCGGGGAGAATACATTCGATGGGGTGGCGATGGTTGTGCATAAGGCATCCTTTTCTGTTGCAATCAGAGTTGACCGAATTCAGTATACGTCTTTTTGATATGAATTTCAATCGGTAGATTCATCCTACGCCAATCAGGTGGTCGAGTAGTGACGCCGTTCGTTGGCGTCACGTATCGAGACCACTGCTCACTGCTTACTGATCACTTCATCACTTGACATTCCTCACACCACGCTCAACAACGTCTGCTTCTGCTCGACGCTTTCACCGGGCTTGACCTTGATGCGGTTCACCTTGCCGTCGCGCGGCGATTTCAACTCATTCTGCATTTTCATCGATTCGAGGATGAGCAGGACTTGCCCTTTTTTGACGTCTTGCCCGTCTTCAACTGGGACGGCAACAACGAGTCCGGGCATCGGCGCTTTGAGCAGGAACTCGCCGGTCTCTGCCGGACCTCCGCCTGCCGCGGCTCGCAAGCGTTTCTCTCGTTCATCCTCCACGACAACAGGATAGAGCCGCCCGCGCAAAAGCACTTGCCAATCATCGTCGCCGCGCGCGATGTATGATTCGTGCGATTTGCCGTCCGCGATCAACGAGTAGACTGGTTGTCCGCTCACCGATTCAAAATCAATCGTGTACTTTTTATCGTTGACGACGATGTGTTTCTCGTCAACGATATCAACGATAAATTCCTTGCCTTCAACGGTTGCGATGTATTTCATCGGTGCATCCTTTCCCAGCGGCTGACCCACTTCCAATTGCTGGCGTCGCGTTCGTTGCGCTGAACGAATTGCGCGGCTTTTTCGGTTTCGTGATGCGCGACCAGCGTTGCGAGTATCGCGGCAACCTCGGAGAAATCTTGTCGGTTTTCCGCCGCATCTTCCATCGAGAATCGCTCTTCGACAAAGCGCGTGTCGTATTGACCAGCCATGAAGCGCGGCGAATCCATCAGCGTCTGATGGAACGGAATATTCGTCCGCACGCCGACGATGCGATATTCCTCCAACGCGCGGCGCATCCGCAAGATGGCTTGCGCGCGCGTCTCGCCCCACACGATCAACTTGGCGATCATCGGGTCGTAGAACGGAGTGATCTCGAAGCCGGGGTACACGCCGGTGTCCACGCGCACGCCGGGACCGGTGGGGAGCAGGCTGTGGGTGATTCGTCCAGTGGACGGCATGAAATTATTGTGCGGGTCTTCGGCATTGACACGGCACTCGATGGCGTGCCCGTTAAATTGGACATCGTCTTGTGTGTAACTGAGCGGTCTCCCTCGCGCGATGCGGATCTGTTCTTTCACGATGTCAATCCCCGTGACCATCTCGGTGACGGGATGCTCCACTTGCAAGCGCGTGTTCATTTCGAGGAAATAAAAATTCTTTTCCTTGTCGAGCAAAAATTCAATCGTCCCCGCGTTGACGTAATCTACCGATTGGGCGGCTTTGACCGCGACGTCTCCCATCTTCGCCCGCAATTCATCGTCCAGCGCGGAGGAAGGCGCCTCTTCAAGAAGTTTTTGATGCCGGCGTTGAAGCGAACATTCGCGCTCGCCGAGGTATACGGCGTTTCCATGCGCGTCTGCGAGGATTTGGAATTCGATATGCCTCGCCCCGCGGATGAGTTTTTCGAGATAGACGTTTCCGTCGCCGAATGCCGATTCCGCTTCGCGTCGCGCCGATTGGAGGAGGGTCGGCATCTCTTCAATGCTGGTGACCTCCCTCATGCCTTTTCCGCCTCCGCCTGCGGTGGCTTTGATCAACAAAGGGAAGCCGATCTCTGCCGCTTTGGCGAGCAGTTCGTCGTCGGTCATGTTGCCCACGTCTTCGGTGCCTGGCACAACCGGCACACCGGCGCGGATGACTGTGGCTCGCGCTTCGGCTTTATCGCCCATCGCCGCAATGGACGATGGTTTCGGTCCGATAAAAACTATGCCAGCCTCTTCGCACGCGGCGGAGAAATCTTCGCGTTCGGCGAGGAAGCCATAGCCCGGATGGATCGCGTCCACCTCCGCTTTATGCGCGATGTCCATGATCTTGTCCATCCGCAAATAGGATTCGCGCGACGGCGCAGGTCCGAGCAAATATGCCTCATCCGCATAACGGACGTGCAATGCGCGGCGGTCT
>JAXLVX010000059.1:0-19126 GCA_046328795.1 Anaerolineales bacterium
AACAAACTCGGGCGTGATCGAGCTTCCCGCCTTTGGCGCGGAATGAAACCGAAGCGCAGCGTTGACGGGAACAAACCCCGTCAATGCTGCGTTCTAAAGCCGCACTCGTGTAATTGGCGTTCTCTAACGCCAACGAGGACGTTAGAGAACGTCCCCTACACGCCTTATTTATGAAGACTCATGAACAGCCAATACTAGAGAAATAAAATATAGCGAATGACATCCATTTCCCATCCCTATCAAAAATTACCCGTTGTTCCGCAAATTGTCGCTGCGATCATCAGCGGCGCGACGTTGTTCCTGATCCTCCTCCTTGCGTGGACGTTGGGATTTCAACTGTTCTACGCCGGGCGAATTTTCCCCGGCGTCTCGGTCGCAGGCGTTGACCTCTCCGGGCTGACGCGCGATGAAGCCGCAGTGAAATTAAATCAGACGTTGTCGTATCCGTTCACCGGCAAGATTCTTTTCCGCGACGGCGAAAAGGCGTGGGTGGCAAGCCCGGCGGAATTGGGCATGGTGTTCGATCCGTCGTCCAGCGCGGCGACAGCCTATCAGTTAGGAAGAAGCGGCGGTTTATTTGGCGCGTTATCCAGTCAAACCAGCGCGCTCGGCCGCGGAGTGGACGTACCGCCGGTCATCCTGTTCGATCAGCGTGTGGCGTTCCAATATTTGAGTCAGATCGCCGCGCAAGTTGATCAACCGGTGACGGAAGCCAGTCTACATTTGGAAGGCGCGAATGTTGTGGCGACTCCCGGTCAGGTGGGGCGCGAATTGAAAATTGACGCAACGCTGATCTACCTCGGCGCGCAATTGCAGACGTTTGCCGACGGCGAAGTTAGGCTTGTGATTCAAGAAGTCCAGCCGCAAATCCTTGACGTGACCGCGCAAGCCGAAACGGCGCGTCAGGTTTTGAGCCAGCCGCTGACGTTGACGATTCCGAATTCGACAGATGCGGGTCCGTATGTGTACGACACACCGATTCTTGCCAGCCTGCTCGGGGTTCAGCGCGCGCAAAATGGAAATCAGACCGAAGTGCGCGTGGTTCTCAACAGCGAAGGTCTGCGAAGCCTGCTCAAACCAGTGAAGACTCAAGTGGATCGCCCTGCCTCGAACGCGAAATTCATCTTCAACGACGACACCAAGCAATTAGACTTGATGGAAGATTCAAAGACCGGGCGCGTGATGGACTTGGACGCCAGCATCACCGCGATCAACGATGCGTTATTGCGCGGCGAACATTCTGTGCCTCTCGTGATCGTCGAAGATCAGCCGAAAGTCTCTGGCTCTTCCACTGGGCAGGAACTCGGCATCACCGAGTTGATCGCGTCTGAAACATCGTACTTTTACGGTTCAAGCGAAGAACGCATCCAAAACATCCAAGCCGCGGCGGAACGTTTTCACGGCGTGATGGTTGCGCCGGGCGAGATTTTCTCGATGGGCGAGGCGATGGGCGACGTGAGCCTCGAAAACGGATTCGCCGAAGCGCTCATCATCTACGGCGGGCGGACGATCAAAGGCGTGGGCGGCGGCGTGTGCCAGGTCAGCACCACGTTGTTCCGCACGGTATTTAATGCGGGTTTCCCGGTGGTCGAGCGATATTCACATGCCTATCGCGTATCGTATTACGAAATGACAGCCAGCGGCGCGGTGGATAATCGCCTCGCTGGTTTAGATGCGACGGTTTATTTCCCGCTCGTGGATTTCAAATTCAAAAATGATTCGCCCTATTGGATTCTGATGGAAACCTACGTGAACGTCTCTGCCCGCTCGTTGACGTGGAAGTTCTACTCCACTTCCGATGGGCGCAGTGTGACGTGGGATACAACGGGACCCGTTAATGTTGTTCCGGCGCCGCCTCCGCTCTTCGAGGAAAACTCTGAACTCAAGAAGAACGAGATGGAGCAGGTGGATTACGCCGCGAACGGCGCGGACGTGACCGTCACGCGCACCGTGTATCAAAACGGCGCAGTCCTCTTTCAAGACCAATTCATCACACACTATGAGCCATGGCAGGCGATCTGCCAATACGGGCCTGATTCAAAAAAACCTGAAAAACTTGCCGCGGAGAATAACAAATGCCGCGCTCCATCGTCGTGAGGATGGTACAATTCGCCGCTGTCGAGAAATGAGGTTATATGATTGATGCCACTTTGAAAGAAATTTTGCGTTGCCCAAATTGTGTCCGCACCACCGGCGGCGCGCTTACGCTCTACCGCGATGCGTGGTTCGTCTGCAAAGACTGCAATCGCAAATATCCCATCGTGGACGACATCCCCGTGATGTTGATCGAAGAGGGCGATAAGTGGGTCGGCACAGCCGAGTCAGCGTTGCCGGTTCCGCCGCCCGCAAAGTAGCGTGTACAAACTTCAAGGCTTGCTGACCGATCTCACCAGCGGCGACGAGTCTCGCGCGGAGCGTTCCGTCTCTGCGCTGATCGAGCTGGGCGAAGAAGCGATCCCCGCCTTGCTGGATTTAACTAAATCGCCGAATGCGGATTTTCGCTGGTGGGCGTTGCGCGTCCTCGCGGCATCGCCTCATTCTTCGACGGGCTGGTTGATTCGGTTCCTCGACGATCCCGCCCCCGAAGTTCGCCAGTGCGCCGCGCTGGGGCTTGCAGAAAAAGCCGACGAAGCCGCGACCGAGCCGCTCGTCCGCGCATTGAACGATGAAGATGCGATGGTCTGCAATCTCGCGGCGCATGCGTTAGTCAAAATTGGAAAGCCTGCTGTCCCGTCCCTGATCGAAGCGGTGAGAGGTGAGTCGCAAGCGGTGAGAATCCACGCCATCCGCGCGCTGGCAGAGATCAAAGACTATCGCGCGATCCCCGTCTTGATGCAAGTGATCGAAGAAGATTCGGCGGCGTTGGGATATTGGGCAAAAGAAGGTTTGGAACGGCTTGGACTTGATATGGTATATCTGAAACCGGTGTAATCAAAAATGAATTTTCTCAAAAACATGAAGTTTGAACGTCCATCTATTCGCACTCTTATATTTTGGGTGGTGACTCTAGCAGTTGCGGTCGGCGCGTATGTGTTTGTGCGCAACCTCGCCACGTGCTGGGTGATCACGCCTTTGCCCGGCTCGCCGCCGTCTACTTGCGGAACTGTTTCTACTGGCACGGATGGTCCGACCATCACGAACACCTCCGGCACACAGGTGCCGGGATCGGAAAGTTTACCGCCGCCACCGGTCGTTGCGGCTCCTGCAAGCGATCTGCCTCCCGCGTGGGACGGAGCCAGCCGCGTGACCGTGCTCATCATCGGCTTGGATGCGCGCGATACAGACACCAGCGCCCCGCGCTCTGATACGATGATCCTGTTGACGATTGATCCGCTGACGAAGACCGCTGGTATGTTATCCATTCCGCGCGATATGTGGGTGAACATTCCGGGCTTCGGCTACAGCCGCATCAACACCGCGTACTCCTCCGGCGAGGGCAACAAACTCCCCGGCGGCGGACCTGAACTGGCGCGAAAGACGGTTGAGCAATTTATCGGCGTGCCGATCCAGTATTATGCTCAAGTTGATTTCAACACGTTCGTTCAATTTATTGACCGCATCGGCAAGATCGAAATTTACAATGATGAAGAACTGCGCCTCGACCCCGTCGGCGGCGGCACAGACAAGATCAAGTTGACCTGTTGCGGCGTGCGCACGTTGAACGGCGTTACCGCGCTCGCGTATGCGCGTTATCGCCATGACGATGAAGGCGATTTTGGGCGTGCGCGCCGTCAGCAAAAAGTGATCATCGCCATCCGCGACAAAGTACTCGACCCGGCGAATTTCCCCACGTTGATCTCGCAAGCCGACGACTTTTACAACGAGTTCTCTTCCGGCATCCGCACGAATATGCCGCTGGATACCGCCATCAAGTTGGCGGTGCTGGCGAAAGATATTCCCGTCGAGAGTATCAAGCAAGGGCGTATTGATCCGAGCATGGTTGCCTTCGATAGCGTGATTCTGGGCGGCGAGAACGCCAGCATCATCAAGCCTCTGCCGGATAAGATCCGTATCTTGCGCGATGAGATATTCACCTCCACCGGCGCAACCAGCCCGCTTGCCCAAGGCGATCTCACCGCGCTCATGCAAGCCGATGGCGCGCGTGTGCGCGTTTTAAACGGCACTTACACGGCAAACCTCGATGTGAACACCGGAAATTATTTCATCGCGCAAGGCATGGCAGTGACCGAAGTTGGTCCCGCCGACGGCGCGTATGATCGCACCGTCATTGTTGTATATTCGCCTAAACTGTATACGTTGAAATATCTACAGCAAATATTCGGCATATCCTCCAGCACGCAGATATTGATCAAGCCCGACCCGAATGCCTCGGTGGATATCGAGGTGAGGTTGGGGAACGATTGGGCAAATAACAACCCGATGCCTTGAGAATAATTTATCAAACGTAGAGCGAGATACAATCTCGCTCTACGAAATAACTCAAGTTGCCACCATACACTTTGTATCGTCATGCTGAGTGGGCGGGGTTGTTGCCCCGAAGCATCTCTGAAAGGTTCATCCGAGACCCTTCGGTCGTAAAGAGCATCCTCCCTCACATCGCTGATGTCCTTCGGGTGGTGACATAGTCTTTTATATGCAAGGTAGCAACTTGGTTAGTTTAAACTCCATAAAAAATCCTCTTCGCAAGAAGAGGATTTTTACGGCTGTTGGAATGTGAGTTTGAACCCGCCGATAAATTGTTGCCCATCCGATGTATCGCACGCGGGGGCGATCAACCCAACGGCGGCGTCGCTCCCTTGCGCCAATTGAACAGTGTAGCTGACGTTCGGCGTCATGATGAAATCCGCGTAGCCGTTGCCGAGTTCGGGTTTCAAGCCCGTGAAGAATTGATCTTCGCCACCGTCCCACGTGATGCGGATTTCAACTCCGGGCAATTGCCTGCGCTTTGGATTCAACACAAGGACTTGCAACAACCCATCCGGCAGATTTGAATCGCAAATGGATTCCTGTCCGTTCAACGCGAAGGGCGATCCTAGCGTGGGAATCGGCGTCCGCGTTGGGCGCGGTGTGGATTCGAAGATGATCGTCTGTGTTGGGGAGATTTCAGGCGTGGATGTGAAAATCTCTTGCGTTGCGGATGTGGGAACCGCTTCACTCTCAGTGGAAGTTGGCTGCGCCGTTGCGAGCGCGTTCGCCGTTGGAGATTCAACCGGCGCGGCGACGGAAACGTTTCCCTGCGCGAGGGCAGAGGCAAGCGCGGCGACCTCGTCCGCTTGTTGAATTTCCCCGCTGGCGATCATCCGTTGCGCCTGCGCGTTCAATGCTTCAATTGGATCCGTGTCCCCGATCAAATTGAGTCGCGCGCGAGCGCGGTCAAGGTTGCCTGTGCTGTTGAATGCCGCAGCAATTGCCGAACGATATTGATCTTTGAAGTCTGAGCGCAATGCGACAGGCGCCGAGTCAACGACCTGGGCGGGGGAGAGGACCCAAGAGTACAGCAGACCAAGCCCAAGTCCGGCAAGAAGCGCAAGCAGAAGATCGAGCGGAATCCGCCTCATGGGAGTCCGCTCCACGCTTGCAATGCGGTGACGAGTTCTTGAATCAATGCGATGTCCGATGGGTCGAATCCGTTCGCGCGGGCGAAGTCCAAACCTTGCGATGCGATGGAGGTGGGAGATTGCGAGCCGAAAACCGCGAGTTGACGCGCGGCGAGACCGGGGTCCTGGCTCGCGCGATATGCTTCGGCGACCATCAATACGTAATCGGCTTTGTAATCGGCGCGGAGAGTGTCGGGCGTGAGGTCGAAAAAATCAACGGGGTCAATGAGCCACCCATACGCGAGACCAAGTGATATGCCTGCGATCAATGTAAGAACGATGAAGACCCAGCGATTCGATTTCATAAAAATATCCGAGCAGGTGACCGGCGGCACCCAGAGACACTTCCTTACCGTTGCTGTCTTTCGACCCTGGCGGGATTCGGCAGGCTCTGCCGCGCCGGGCCTGCCCGGACGCGCAAAGCATACCCGAAGTGAGGAGGGGTGTCAATTATGGATGTTGTGGAACGCCTTGCTCGAAGTATTGCCCCGTTCGTTATCTTACGGTCAATCTTTGATCTGCGGGTGGGTGTTCCATCCGAGCCAATAGAAGCCGAGGTCGTCCATCAATTTTTTGAACTCCTCGAACCCTACCGGCTTAACGAGATAACTGTTAGCGTGATTGTAATACGCCTTCGTAACGTCCTTCTCGGCTTCGGACGTGGTGAGGACAACGACGGGAATGGATTTGAGCTCGTCGTCTTCTTTGATGGCGCGTAACACATCAATGCCGTCCACGCGCGGGAGGCGTAGATCAAGAAGGATGACGTGAGGACGGGGCGCGTTCGTTGGGTCTGTGAATTCGCCGCGATGAAAGAGATAATCCAAAACGGTTTGGCCGTCTAGAAAATGCTTCACCCGGTTTGCGATACGATGCTCTTCGAGAGTGCGGATGACCAGTTCTGCATGGTCTACGTTGTCTTCGACAAGCATAACGAGAATAGGTTCGCCGATCATTGCTCCTCCAAAAATGTTGAATTGCATTCTAACCGGAAATGGATATTTTTTGTCAACGAACAGGTGTAAAAAGCGTTTTATTCCGAAACTGCAATCGGTAAGGTGAAGTAAAACGTTGTCCCTGCGCCGAGCTTTGATTCCAGCCAAACTTTGCCGCCGTGCACCTCCATGATGCGGCGGATGAGGGTTAAGCCCACGCCGGTGCCTTCGACGTTTGGGTCGAGCCGGTTGAACAAGCCAAAGACTCTTTCGTGAAATTGCGGATCAATTCCGATGCCGTTGTCGCGGACAAAAAGGATTGCCATATCAGCCTCATCGCGCCCATCGAATCCGATCTCGATGCGGGGGTCGGGTTGGTCTCCCATAAATTTGACGGCGTTGCTAAGCAGGTTTTGCATGACCTCCACCAGCCGCGTATGATCGCCGCGGATGACGGGAAGTTCGTTGAGAATCACCACTTTGACGCTCCCGTCGCTGAATGAACCTGCAAGCAATTCCATGGTTTCGCGGATGATCTGCTCGAACGGCAGGTCTTCCGGCGGATGTGTGATCCGCCCAACTCGAGATAGCTCAAGCAAGTCGTTCAATAAGCCCTGCATTTTATCCGCCGCATTAGCGATCTTGGATAGGTCTTTTTCAAACCGCGCCATATCGGTTTTTTTGACATCCTCGCGAAGATAGCCAAGGAATCCGCGGATGGTTACAAGCGGCGATTTCAGGTCGTGCGAGACGGTGTAGGTGAACCGCTCTAACTCAGCGTTCCTGCCTTCCAACTCCTTGATGAGGTTTGAGCGTTCGGTGAATAATTGCGCGTTGCTGATCGCGTTGGCGATCTGATCCGCCATGGTTTGTAAGACTATCGCGTCGGCATTGGAAAACGCCGAGGGAAGTTCGGATTGGATCGTCATTGCTCCGATCACCTCGTCTCTTGAGATGAAAGGGAGGGAAATCTCAGAGCGCGTCAGCGGAAGGAGAGGATTTTTGAAGTGGACAGCGTCCTCTCCCACGTCGAGAGCGATGCGCGCTTTACGGTGGGTGATGCTCCACCCGACCATTGAGGAATCCGCCACTTCGAGTTTGTGCCCATCCGCCATCATCTGTTCGCCTGCTTGCCCGGTTCCGGCTTTCAGAATAGCGAAATCCCCATGATCGTTGAGCAGGAAAATGCCAACATAATAGTAGTTGAAATGACTGCGGATCAGTTCGACTACGATGACGAGCAGTTCTTCGAGGTCGAGGGTAGAGGAAGCCGCGCGCGAGACCTCTGCGGCGGTTTGCAGTTGAATGGCGCGTTTGGTCATTGTGCTGACGAGATCTGCTTGTTGCTCGACTGTCTGTTTTTGCGCGGTGATGTCTGTCCACGTTCCCAGCCAGAATTGCGGATCGCCGTCAGCCGAGCGCACTAACGTTGCCTCGTCTCGAACCCAGACTGCAAACCCGTCTTTTGTCACCAAGCGATACTCAATATTGAAGGGTTCAATTAAAGCGTTGGTTGTTCGGTTTTCCGCCAACACCTTTTCACGATCTTCGGGGTGAAGAATTTTCCTCCAAAGAATCCGGTCGTTCAAAAATTCGTGCTGGGCATAGCCGATTAAGTCAAT
Organism: Anaerolineales bacterium; assembly: GCA_046328795.1. Classification (GTDB taxonomy): domain Bacteria; phylum Chloroflexota; class Anaerolineae; order Anaerolineales; family Villigracilaceae; genus Defluviilinea. The sequence continues at coordinate 8,116 of JAXLVX010000059.1, forward strand.
GACCTGCGGGCTGATGTAAGTGACTGAAGCGTCATCTTCTAAGCCGTGAATGTATGTGATGGTTGGGATACTTTCGAGCAGAGTTTGATACTGGGTCTCGCTTGCCCGGGCGCGATGGAACGCCTCGCGGACGGTCTTTGCCGAAAGGAATTGCGCAACATTGATGACAAAGTACAAGATGGATGTGACCGCCCAGATCGTTTCGCTTGAATCGGGCTGTATGGCTGTAAACCTCTCGCCGCCGATCTCTAAGCCAAGCATCCAGCCGCCGAACAGGATCGTGGCGAGCGTGACCGCCAGCGCTCCTTTCCCTCCGAGCAGATTCCCCGCAATGACAATGACCGTAGCGTTTCCTAGAATATACGCGATGTCGCGAACCCCGGCATCGTTATAAGCCGTCAGGGCGAAAAACAGCCAGAAAAATATCACCTGCAAACTGGATGCGGCTCTGACGAATCCTTTGCGGTTCAAAGTGAACAGGAATAGATTGATGACTTCGCTGGGAATGGATTGCCCGAGCGCTCTCCCAATGTTTTCGGGCTCTTGCAAGTAAATATATGCTGAATAACCAACCGGCACGGCAAAAAGCGCAAGCAGGATGCAATGAAGAATATACGCCTGCCGCGTTTTTTCTTCGTCCTCAAATTGAGGTGGGGTGAGCCAGTGTCCTATGATGGGGATCATTCTGCTGCGGTGGTGTGATTTGGATGTGTTTTGCCTGCCCCAAGTATAGCATGATGAATTCAACCGCTTCTAATCTCGTGATATAATTTCGCCCGTTAGCAACGCAATTTCAACCCGGAGGATGTGCCATGGAAATCACGCATCAGGAATTCAAACATTGCGAAGTGATCAAGATCAAGGGTCGGGTAGACAGCGCGACCGCGCCGCAACTTGCCCAGGCGCTCGAAGCCGCTGACGAGAAAGGTCAGCACAAACTGGTGTTGGATATGAGCGAATTGGAATATATGTCCAGCGCCGGCTTCCGCGCCCTGTTAGCTGCCCAACGGAACTCGAAGAAATACAATCGCGGCGAAGTGGTGCTTGTCTCGGTTCCCGACCGCATCCGCGAGGCGCTTGAATTGGCGGGCTTTACCGAACTGTTCAAAACATTTGACGATCCGCTTCATGCGGTTGGATATTTCTAAGGCGCGTAAAGGGTTGGAGCCGAACAGCCATGTAATGAGGAAGCCGCTTTCAGCCATGGCTGGCTAAGGCGGCTTTTAATTTTCCTGATGCAAACGATTCAGTTTCCGGCGAAATTCGAATTCCTTGATGAGATCCGCGAATTTGTGGGTGAAATTGCGCGCGCGAATGGATTCAGCGATAAGGATGTCTACAATATCCAACTCGCCACTGATGAAGCCGCTTCGAATATCATCGAACATGCCTACGTTGGGATGGCGGATGGCGTGCTTGATCTTTCCTGCGGCATGAAGAAACAAGAGCTGGTGATCAGCCTGATTGATCATGGTCTGCCGTTCGATCCCGCTGATGTGCCGTTACCGGATCTGCAAGCCGACTTGTCTGACCGAAAGATCGGGGGATTGGGAATTTTCCTCATGCGTAAGTTGATGGACGAAGTGCATTACCATTCCAACGCGGATAAAAGCAACATACTCACGATGATCAAGCGGAAGGGCTGAGGCGCATGAAAGCGGCGTCTTCGTCCGAGTGGCGCGAACTAGCCCGGCTAGGCGAACAACTCATCGGTGAAACATCGTTATCTGTTCAACGCGACCGAATCGTCGCGGTTGTATCGCGCCTGCTGAAAGCGGAAACAGACCTGTGGCTCGATGAAAAACTTTTCCGCCTGCCTGTTGTGCGCGAAGAAACAACATTTCCCTCCTCGCCAGAATCACAGCCGCTGACGCGCGCGTTAAAATCAAGGGGCTTGCTTGTCAATCATCAAAAGGGCAGGAAGAACGGCGCTTCGCATCCGGCGTGGGCGTCCATCCCGCTGCGAAATCAAGATACCACTCTGGGGGCAATTCAGGCGACTCGCCCGCGCGGGCCCGATTTCAAAAAGGATGAACTCGATCTTCTCGTCGGGCTGGCTGGGGTGATCGGCGTCAGCCTGCTCGCCTCTCATCGCGTGGCGGTGGAGGGATTCCGACTCAACCAATTGAATCTGGTGCGCGATGTGAGCTCGCAAATTGCCAACGTGCTGGAATTGGATGAATTGACAAAACGCGTTGCCGAATTGATCCAACAAACATTTCAATATTACTACGTTGCCATCTTCACGTTACGTGAACGCTCGACGACGCTTCGATTCCGCGCAAGCGCCATGACGACTCGCGAAGAAAAACGCCGCGCAAAAGTCGCGCTGGAGGTGAAGGTTGGTCAGGGATTGATCGGAGAGGTCGCCGCGTCGGGCGAGCGGATCGTAGTCCCCGATGTGCGCAAGGATACCCGCTACCGATTCATTGACGCGCTTCCCGAGACTCGCTCCGAGGTGGTCATCCCGCTAAAGATCGAAGACCGCGTGCTGGGCGTGCTGGACGTGCAGAGTAATCTTGTCAAGGCGTTCCACCCGAACGATTTGTTGGTGCTGAACGCGCTGGCAGATACGATCGCTCGCGCGGTGGAAGGCGCGCGTTTGTATCGAGACTTGCAACGGCACTCGGATCATCTGACCTTGATCGCGGACGTCAGCAAAAGCGTCAGCTCCTCGCTGGATTTGAATACGTTGATGCAAAATGTGTCCGACCTGATCCATCAGAGATTCAAATATCCTCACGTCTCTTTGTTCACGGTGCATAAAGTGCGCCGCATGATCGAATATCAGGCGGGGAGCGGCGAGCGTCGTTTTGGCTCGGTGGGATTTACGATTCCTATGGATGATGAGATGGGAATCATTCCGTGGGTGGCGCGCGAAGGGAAGAGCGTGGTCGCCAACGATGTGCGCAAAGACAAACGCTATGTCCCATCGCCGCTGCCACCGGAGAATACCAAGTCTGAAATTTGTGTGCCATTGCTGTATGATGGCGAAGTTGTCGGCTTGCTCGATATTCAATCGGATCGCTACAACGTCTTCGCCGCCGAAGACCGCTTCATGTTCGAGGCGGTTGCGGATAATATCGCCGTCGCGATTCACAACGCGACGTTGTATCGTTCGGAACAGTGGCGAAGACAGGTTGCCGACAGTCTGCGCGAAGTGGCAGGCTTGATCTCCGCCGATGAAGATGTGGACGACGTCCTCGAAGTGATTCTGCTCGAGTTGGAAAAGAATCTGCCGGTGGATATTTCTTCGATCTGGCTCCTTGAAGACGATGAGTTGTATCTGGCGGCGAGCCACAACCTCGATGAATCCCTGCTGGAAAAAACGTTGTACGATTCCCCCGAAGCATACACCGCGCTGATGCGCGTGATCGAATCGGAGGGCGCCGAAGTACGCCAGCCAACCGATGTGATGGGCGCGACGGGTCTTGCGGCAGGCTTCGACCAAAATTATTCCGCGCTCGCGGCGCCGTTGCGAGTGGGCGACCATCCGTTCGGCGTGATCACGCTCGCGCATCATTCGCCGGGCAGATATGGCAACGAAGCGCGAACGGTGGCGACCACGTTCGCTAGTTATGCCGCCGTTGCCATCGAAAACACGCGCCTGTACGATATTGCGCAGGAGCAGGCGTACGCTTCCGCCGCGTTGTTGCAAGTGGCGCAGGCGATCGTCAGCTTGAATGACCTCGATGAAATTCTCGACACGATCATCCGCATCATGCCGATCCTTGTCGGGGTGCAGCGCGCGGCATTGTATCAATTCGATCCCGATGCCGAAAAATTCATGCCCTCTCAGCAATATGGGTTAAGCGAAGCGGATGAACCTGAATTCTGGTCGCGTTCATTCGCGCCGGGAGAATTTCCCTTGCTCGAATCGTGCCGCGGCGCAGCGGGCGTGTTGGCGACTCCGCTTGAAGAGGCGCGAGGACTCGACGCGTGGCTGTCAGCCCGCCCGTCGAATGAAGCGAATCTCGCCAATCCGAACGCGTTGTTGTTCGCGGTCCCCATCGCGGTGAAAGATGCGTTGTACGGCGTCATGCTGATCGAGGAAGCCGAGGGCGGGCTGCGATTCCGCTCGCGCAGGCTGGAGATCATCAACGGGATCGCGCAACAAGCCGCGCTTGCGATTCAAAACGACTTGTTGCAGCGCGAGATGGTGGTGCGCGAACGCCTCGAAACGGAAGTGCAGTTGGCTCGCCAAATTCAGCAGACGTTCATCCCCGACTCTCTGCCGCAGGTGGAAGGCTGGGAATTTTCGGCGCGTTGGAAAACGGCGCGGCAAGTGGGCGGCGACTTTTACGATGTGATTGACCTGCCGAACAATCGCATCGGCTTGTTCATCGCGGACGTTGCAGACAAAGGCGTGCCTGCCGCGCTCTTCATGGCGCTCACGCGGACCCTCGTCCGCGCCGCCGTTTTGGAAACCGAATCGCCCGCCGAAGCGCTGCGCCGCGTGAACGATCTGCTGATCCCCGATACCAAACAGGGAATGTTCGTCACGGCGGTGTATGCCGTGCTGGATTTTGAAAAGAATGAACTGACGTACGTTAACGCGGGGCATAACCCGCCGATTCTAGTGAAGCGCGATGGCATGACTGAAAGACTTACGCGGACGGGTATTGCCCTCGGCGCGGCGGAGGATGCACGTTATGAACAACGCGCGATCCAGCTTTCATCGGATGACAGCGTGCTGTTTTACACCGATGGCTTAACCGAATCGTTCAACAACGACGGCGACCTGTTCGGCGAGGCGCGTCTCACCGAAGCGATCCTTGCGAATCACTGCTCCTCAGCCTCTCATTTGATGGACGTGGTGGAAAAAGCCCTGCTCGATTTTGCGCAAGATGTCCCTCCCGCCGATGATCTGACTATGTTGGCGGTGAGGAGGGCGTGACCTCTATGCCCCTTCGTGATATTTCGGTTTCGATTGCCAATGTGTAGAAGTTTGCTTCCGCTCATTCTTGTAAGCATTGGAATTCACATATTTGTTTTGGCAATCTCAACCCCACTGCTTGAATGGCAAATCAAAGAAGTTGATAGTGACTTTCCGCCAGCTTATGAAGTCCATACTTCTACTTTTGGAACCCTGTTGGGAAATTTTCCGAGAGATTCTTCTTATTACGGACAAATCTATGTGACTAAAGGCGGAACAATCTGTCCATATGAAAGTATGATTTTGATTGAGAGACAACCGCATGAGAATGGCGCTATAGAACAAGTCATGCGAAGAATCAAAGGTACGTATGTCCCATGGTTGGAAAATTTAGGCGCGATAGCAATTTGCATCGCTGTGATTTACATGTGGTGGTTTGCCGTTTGGTATAGACGCCCTGTTTTGGAGACACTTTTCTTAACTGGTACTGGGATGTTTATTTTCTTGCTTCTGTCACAAATTGTGAGACCGTTTTTGTGGAGAGTAGGTCCGACTTTTGGCTTTTATGGAATAGTAGATTGTTATCACGGGACAATATTGTTCGCCGTTAGTCTAATAAAAATTCATTATGAGATGCCGATCGTTTTGCTTGTTAGTATTTTGCCAATATGGAAAGCGTTTAGCATGATGATCCGACAAATAATCAAAACTGTGCGTGAAGTAAATGCTGTTACAAATTGAAGCCGACCCTGTTGTTATTGCTTGACCTGACAACAATATCGTCAGCATCTACTCGTATGGCTCATTCCAAAGAACCATTGCTTTCGGGTTTTACGCCGCAACAGGTAATTGATAAATTGCGGGTCGGTATCTCGGCTCTGGGATGGGTTTTCCTTCTGCTTGAGCCGCTTCCAACCAGAGGCGTTTTGCAATAAGAGCTTCTGCTAATGCCTGTTCTGGCGTTTCGCCAAATGCCGAACAATGTTCGAGATCGGGAATGTCGGCAATATAGCCTTCATCCTCGGCGCTGTAAAAAATATTGATGTGATAGTCCTTCATAAGCTGTGATTATAAGCCAATTGAGAGCGCAAATTTTACAAACATTTTACAACTCCGCCACACCGCCATAACCCGCCCAACCTACAATCATCATCGTAACCTTGAAAGGAGGCTTACGACGATGAAAAAATTATTCAAGAAGACTGCTTTACTGGCGTTGATCGCCGCGCTGGGAGTGGCGAGTCTGCCATTCGTCAATGCGTTTGCCGCGGGTGCGAACGATCCATCTACGCCGCCGCATGGCGAAATGACGGACGAACGGCTGGAACAGATCTGGGCGAAACAACTCCACCTGTACGACAAACTTGGCAAGACCGATGACTTCATCGGCAAAGCCCAAGAATTGATTGACCGCGCAGGGCAGCATGGCAAGGACGTCTCTGCCGTGCAAGCCGCGCTCAACGCGTTCGCAGACGCGGCGGAAGATGCGAAACCCATTTACGAAAGCGGGCAGGCGATCATTGATTCGCACGCGGGCTTCGACGCGAACGGTAAAGTGACGGATTCCGAGCAGGCAAAAGAGACCGTCCGCGCGTTGAGTGAGACGATGAAGGCGATCAAAGAGGCAATGAATGGCACAGGTAAAGCCCTGCGCGATGCGATCCATGCCTTCCGCGAAGCCAATCCGCGCCCCGAGAAAACTCCCACGCCGTAATTCTTAAACACAAAGGACACGAAGGTCACTAAGGTTGGGCGCGTGATGAGCGAATAGCCTCTCCATAGATTTTCCTTTGTGTTCTTTGTGTCCTTCGTGGTGAATCGGATTTCCACAAACCTGCAATCGGCAGTACAATCGCCTTACCGAAAATCCTAAGTGAGGCAAAATGTACACATCAGAAGGAAAGAAGATCGTCATTACCGATAAAGCGCCGAAAGCGATCGGTCCGTATTCGCAAGCCATTCGCACCGAGAATCTTGTTTTCACCGCGGGGCAGATCGCGCTTGACCCCGCCACGATGGAGATCGTCAAAGGCGGAGTGGAAGCCGAAACGAGGCAAGTCCTAACCAACCTCAAGCACGTCCTCGAATCGGCGGACTCAGGTTTGAACTTCGTGATCAAGACCACCGTCTTTTTGCAAGACATGAACGATTTCGCCAAGATGAACGCGATCTATGCCGAATTCTTCCCGGAGAACCCTCCCGCGCGAAGCACTGTCCAAGTGGCGGGACTTCCCAAAGGCGTGACAGTCGAGATCGAATGTGTTGCGCTGCTCTCTCCCACTCGCGGCGATTAATTTTATTAACCGCAAAGCCCGCTAAGAACAAGGATCGCTAAGGTTTAAATTTTTCTTCGCGCTTAGCGGTCTTCGCGGTGATTTTTTCTAATCTCTAATCTCAAGTCTCTAGTCTCTGCCTGTGAACGAACTCATCCTCCTCGTAGACGACGAACCGTCCATCATCAAACTTGCGCGCATGTATCTTGAGCGCGAGGGTTTTCGCATCGCCACCGCGAAGATAGCGAGTCCGCGCTCGACTCTGCCGACGCGAACATCCCGCATTGATCGTGCTGGATGTGATGCTCCCGAAACTCGACGGCTTCGAAGTGTGCCGACGATTGCGAGCCGCGAATCATCCCGCCGCGATTCTCATGCTCACCGCGCGCGACGAAGACATTGACAAAATTCTCGGTCTCGAACTCGGCGCGGATGATTACCTCACCAAGCCGTTCAACCCGCGCGAACTCGTCGCCCGCGTCAAAGCGATTTTGCGGCGCGGGGATCGCGTCAGCGGCGACAAAGACGCCTCCCCGATTCGACTCGGCGACCTTACGATTGACCCAGCCCGACGGGAGGTCCGAATCGGTTCTTCATCCACCCTCAGCCTGCGTACCCAAGAATTCGACCTGCTCCTCACCTTCGCCGAACACCGCGGACTCGTCCTCAGCCGTGAGCAGATTTTGCAAAAGGCGTGGGGCTTCGACTTCTACGGTCAGACCCGCACGGTGGATGTCCACGTGGCTCATTTGCGGAAGAAACTGGAGACGAGTAACGTGAAGATCGAAACGGTTACGGGCGTTGGGTATAAGTTGGTGATCTCCACCTGAGCGTGGTGCGGGATGGAATCCCGCATACCCTCAAACGGCGGGATAACATCCCGCCCCACGCCATGATTCATCATGCCTTTGCAAGTTTATTCTGAAACTCCCGCTGTACACTTGTCTTATGGCAGAACCGCATCCGCTCGCTAAGTTTTGGCAGGTCATCTATTCTGTGATCCAAGAATTTTGGATGATCACCGAGTCTGCCATCGAGGAAGCCGCCCTTCGCGAAGACATTCCCGTTGAGTTGTATTATTACGGCGAGCTGGGGCTGGAGTATTTCTCCGTCGAGAATTTTCAAAAACGCGACCCGTTCACAAACCCCGAACAATTCGAAAAATTATTCGCCCGCCTCGACGTGAAAGGGTGGATCGAGCCGCAACACGATGAGCGCTACAAAGTGACCGAAATGGCGCGGACCGGCGCGACGTATATCATCATGTCGGGCGATGCGAAGTTGCCGCCTGCCGAGTCTTTCCCAGAGATTGATCTCGAACGCCTCAAAGTTTTGATCAAACAGATCGGTGTGGCGAATAACAGCGCGGTGGAACCTCCTGAACAATGGGCGATCCATAAACGCTTCCGCGTGGTGAAAAAGAACAGCCCTGTGCTGGTGAAGATCCGTGAATACCTCATGGACTTGTATGCCTATCGCGATGACTCGCATCTCGCCGCGGCGCGTCCGCATTTCAATCAGGCGGGCATCGTCTGGCTGACCCTGGGCGCGGCGGCAGAGGCGGAGTCGGTCAATGCCGTGAAGATCGCCGAGAACACATCATTTCGTGGCTATGAAGCCAACGACTATCAGATCGCTTTGCAAGCCGCGAAGGAGATCGGCTGGCTGGAAGAAGCGGGCGAGTCGGGCATCTTCCGTATCACGCAAAAAGGAAAAGAGTTGCGCGCGCAAGCGGAAGCGCAAACCGATGAATATTTTTTCGCGCCGTGGTCAACGCTTACGCAAGAGGAACTCGACGAGTTGTATGAGTTGCTCACCAAACTTCGTGATGGGTTAAGAGAGTTGAGGAAAAAATCAGGTGACAGTCACTTGTGAAGTGACTGTCACCTTGTTGTGCCATGTTCACTTCCCTTCGCTCCCGTTTATGGCTGAGTTATGCCCTTGTGATCACGATCGCCCTCGGCATTGTGATCGTCGTGTTGTTTGTCTTCCTTGTTCGTAACCCAGTGTTGTATCGAGAAACGACATTGCGGCTCCGCGCGGCGCAAAGCCAACTCACCGACAATTCAAAAGACCTGCTGAACGACGCTAAGGCGATACAGCGGATCGCGGAAGCGAACAACGTGCGTGTGCTGATCTTTGATTCGACGCGCAACTTGATTTTAGATTCCAGCCCCGACAAACCGAAACTTTCGTTTCCGCGCAAAAACATATTGGGGAGAACGTCGCAGTTCATGACCGATGCGGATGGCAAGGTTTGGCTTCACACCACGACGCTCCTGCCGAATGGAAACGTGCTGATTGTCGCCGCGCCGCGTCCATCCGTTCGCCTCTTGAATGTTTTCGCCGATGAATTATTGACCCCGATCCTTCAAGGCGGGGTCGTCGCATTATTGCTTTCATTGATTTTGGCATTCGTCATTTCGCGCTGGGTCGCTGACCCGTTGCAAAAGGTTGTCCTCGCCGCGCGGAATTATCCTGCCGAGGCGAACCCCGTGCCATCGCATGGTCCGCGCGAAGTGCAAGACCTGACGAACGCGTTCAATTCGATGATTCGGCGCGTGAACGACAGCCAAAGATCACAGCGCGATTTTGTGGCGAATGTTTCTCACGAGTTGAAGACGCCGCTCACGTCCATTCAGGGATTCGCGCAGGCGATCCTCGACGACACCGCCGATTCGCCCGACGCGCGGAAGCAAGCCGCGCAGATTATCTACGATGAAGCAGGGCGGATGCACCGCATGGCGTTGGATTTACTCGATCTCGCCCGACTGGAGGCTGGCACCGCCGACTTGGACATGTCCACCGTGGATGCGGGGACGTTGCTGCGCGGCATCGCCGAAAAATTTTCGTTGCAGGCGCAAAAAGCGAATGTGAATTTGCGAGTGGATGTATCAGACGATCTGCCTTCGCTTCTTGGCGATGGCGACAGGCTGGCGCAAGTGTTTACGAATCTCGTGGACAACGCGTTGAAGTTCACGCCTGCGAATGGGCAAGTGACGTTGTCTGCAAAGTCCGCTGGGGGGTGGATGGAGTTCGAGGTGGCCGATTCAGGCATCGGCGTCGAGAGTGAAGCGTTGCCGCGCTTGTTCGATCGGTTCTATCAGGTTGACCCGTCCCGCGCGCGGAATGAGAGTCGTGGCGCTGGGTTGGGTCTGGCAATCGCGCGCGAGATCGTGCAAGCGCATGGTGGTAAAATTGGCGTCCGAAGTTCGGCGGGGCATGGGACGACGTTCACGATCCGCCTGCCGCTCGCGCAAAAATAAAATGCCAAAAGTTTCAATCGTCATTCCCTGTTACAACGAGCAATCCACAATTCGACTCTTGCTTGCGGCTCTGCATGAGCAGACGTTCCCGCGCTCCAAAATGGAAGTGATCGTTGCGGATGGGATGTCCACAGACAATACGCGGGCAGAAATTGCCGCGTTTCAAAAAGAGCATCGCGGACTCAAAGTGCGCGTGGTGGATAACGCGCGTCGTTCGATCCCGTCGGCGGTGAATCGCGCTATCGAAGAGTCGCGGGGCGAGATCATTGTGCGGCTCGACGCGCACTCGAAGCCGTATCCCGATTACGTTGAAAATTGCGTGAAGGCGCTCGAAGCAAAGCGCGGAGATAACGTGGGCGGCGTGTGGGAAATTCAGGCGAGCGCGAAAACGTGGATCGCTGAATCAATCGCGGTTGCGGCGTCGCATCCGCTAGGCGTGGGCGACGCGTTGTATCGTCATGCGAAGCGAGCCGCGGAAGTGGACACGGTTCCCTTCGGTTCGTTCAAGCGGACGTTGATCAAAAAAGTTGGCGCGTTCGACGAGACTTTGTTGACAAATGAAGATTACGAGTTCAACGCGCGGGTGCGAAAGGCGG
>JAXLVX010000006.1:0-87141 GCA_046328795.1 Anaerolineales bacterium
GGATGCCTGGCAGATCGAAGTCTATCACCGTGGCCTGAAACAGAATACTGGTATTGAGCGTGGTCAATTTCGCTTGGAGAATGCACAGAAAAATCACATTGCCTTAGCCATCCGAGCCTTTGTTCGTCTGGAAGTCTATCGCTTGAAAACTGACCGCTCTTGGTTTGAAGCCAAGCAAATCATTATCCGACAGGCTATTCGCGCTTATCTCAAAAATCCTTCCTACATCCTTTCTCCAACTGCGTAACTCCTAAGTATGTTGCGCGCCCTTCGACTGCGGGTCTCAAATAACGAGACCCTCCGCTCAGGGCGAAAATATTCGGAGGTCGAAATGACAACTCATGCAAAACGAATCCCTTGGTATCTCTGGCCCTTCGCCGCGATCTGGAAACTGCTGGCGGTCATCGTCGAATTGACCGGCAGACTCGTGGCGATGATCCTCGGCATTGTGCTGATGATCGTCGGCGTGTTGGTGAGTCTCACCATTATCGGCGCGATCGTCGGCGTTCCGCTGGCGATCGTGGGTCTGCTGTTGTTCTTGAAGGGAATATTTTAAACATCGTAGAGCGGATATTTGCCGATTAACAATTTACCCGAGTAATCGAAAATTATCCAAAGACCCCGAAGGGGTCAAATGATTCTAGTATTGATGGATGGATCACATTCAACCCCGAAGGGGTGTCAGACGCGGCACATTTATGTCATCCCTTCGGGATTTGAAGATCCAGTTTGCCAGTTTAGAATCCTGTCATCCCTTCGGGATTGACACTATGACAATAATCCATATCGAGTTTATTGCTAGGTCTATAGGTTAATTTGCAATTATCCCGCTCTACAAATTTACGATGCGATCGTTTCTGTTTTCCGTTTTCTAAACAGAAGCCGAATTCGGCTGGGCAGGTCGGCGAGGGATCTCCGCACGCGGGGAATCCGCATGAGGAGCAATATCCCAGCGATGACGGAATACACCAACGGGCGGATGATGTCGCCTTGCAGGACGAAGAAGTCTCCCTTTTTGCCTAATGCGTAGTGGAGGAGCAGTACCGGCACGATGAAGTAGATCGTCTTATGGATGCGCTTCCAATTTTTACCGAGGCGTCTCTTCCATTCATCGAAGGATGTCGCTGCCAGAGGGATCAACATCAGGAAGCCTAACAAGCCAAGGAGGATGTACGGCTTTTCGACGATGGTCTGAATGATGAGACTCCACGCAAAACCATAATCGAGGTTGACGAAGATGATGATGTGAATGGTCGCGTACATGAACGCGTACAAACCCAACGCGCGACGTCGTTTGATCAACTCGCGCCAGCCGAAGAGATTATTGAGCGGCGTGCACGCCAGCGAGAGGATGAGCAATGTGATCGCGTGGCGTCCCGTGCGTTGTTCGAGTTCCTGAATGGGGTTCGCCGAAAGATTCCCGGTGACGGCGTCGAACAGAATCAACACCAACGCAGACCATGCGTAGATGTGCATGGCGATTTGAAGAGGAGTGTAGCGTTGGAAAAAGGTTTTCATTCTTTTTTCGTCAGACCTCACAGGTCTTAAGAGACCTGTGAGGTCTTTTCCATTAATAATTCTCGATCAGATCCATGCCTTCATACATCTGCGCGACCTGGTCGCCATAGCCGTTGAACATCAATGTCGGGCGTCGGCTCAACTCGCCGATGCGCCGCTCGCTCGCCTGCGACCAACGTGGATGCGGACGATCGGGATTCACGTTCGAGTAAAAGCCATATTCGTTCGCTCCGACGCTGTTCCATAATGTGGCGGGTTGTTCATTCACCAATTCGATCTTCACAATTGACTTGATGGATTTGAATCCATACTTCCATGGCACCACAAGACGAATCGGCGCGCCGTTCTGATTCGGCATCGGCTGACCATATAAACCCGTCGCAAGGATCGTCAACTCGTTCATCGCTTCGTCGAGCCGCAGACCTTCTTGATAGGGCCACGGATAGAACGGGCTGTTTTGTCCGGGCATTTCTTTAGGACGCAAGACCGTTTCAAAGCGCACATACTTCGCATCCGAGGTCGGCTCCACTTCGTTCAACAGACTCGCCAGCGTAAAACCCGTCCACGGAATGACCATGCTCCACGCTTCCACGCATCGCAAACGATAAATGCGTTCCTCCTGCGTGAACTTGCTCAACAGGTCTTCGATGGCGTAGGTCTTTGGATTTTTCACCAAGCCATACACTTCCACCGTCCACGGTTCTGGCGTGAAATCCCTCGAAAGCGGAGCGACGCCCTGCTTATCAGTGGTGAACTCGTAGAAGTTATTGTAATTGGTAATATCGTCGAACGAATTTGTGGGATCGCCCAACTCGTCCGTCTCGGCTGGGAAATCAACCGCTTCTTCCGACGGGAGGGCTGGTTGGGCAAACTTCGGCGCGCACGCCGCCAACAGCGCGGACCCGGTGAGGAGTCCCGCCGCCTTGAGAAAGTCACGCCGTGAAAGGTATTGCGAATACGGCGTGATCTCAGATGATTTTACAGGGACAGATTTGAATTGGTTGTTCATGGTTTCTCCTAGACAGGTGACAGTCACTTTGAAAGTGACTGTCACCTTAATAATTTTCTCCCAACAATGCTTTGATATTTTCCTCCGTCTCTGCGTATCGCCCCTCGCCGATATGCACATAACGGATGCGGCCTTGCTTGTCAATCAAGTATAACGTGGGCCAATAACTATTTTTATACGCGCGCCATGTTGCGCCGTCGTTATCCTGCGCCACCGCGTATTCAATTCCAAAGCGGGAAATGGCATCCTGCAAATTGGCGAGATCGGCTTCGTAATTGAACTCAGGATAATGATTGCCGATGATGACGAGTCCTTCACTGGCATATTTGCTGTGCCAATCTATCAATGAAGGCATCACGTGCTGACAGTTGATACAGCCGAACGTCCACATTTCGAGAAGCACGACCTTGCCGCGCAAGTCCGCGAGGCGGAGCGGAGAATCCACGTTCAGCCACGTTTCGTTCGAGAGTTCGGGAGCCAGCCCGAGGTCCGGTAAAGAGGCGAGTTTCGGCATGGAAGAATCCGCTGGAGGTTGAGCCGTAGTCTGCGCGGCGCATCCAAAAAGAAAGAGGGCGGTCAATCCGAGGAGAATCTTTTTCACGGTTCACTATCCTTGATGCCGTGATTGTAAGAAATTTTCCTTACGAGAAGATTACACGTTGATGAATACACCCTAAAGGTTTTGATTATTCGATCTACGTAGTGACGACTTCAGTCGTCATTTATGGCAAGTAAAACGTGAACTGCGTGCCTTTGCCGATCTCGCTTTCCACTTTGATCTCTCCGCCGTGCGCCCGCACGATGCCGCGCGCGATGGCAAGACCCAAGCCCGCGCCGCCCGTGATCTGGTTGCGCGACCGCGAAACGTCGCCGCGATAAAAACGCTCGAACACGTGCGGAATATCTTCCGCGCGGATGCCCTCGCCTGTGTCGCTCACGGTCACTTCGATATTTTTATTTCGCCGCACCCACACGCTGACTCGTCCATGCGCGGGCGTGTGACGCAAAGCGTTGCCAATGAGATTGTTCAACACGCGCCCGATGGCTTGCGTATCCATGTGAACGGGATCAACCTGTGGATCAACATTGCCTTCGATGATGACATTCTGTTGCTTCGCAAGTTGAGTAAAACTTTCGAGCGTATCGGAAACAAGATCGCTCAAAGATGCGTTTGCTCGATTCAACGGAAACCCGCCCGCGTCGAGTTGCGCCATTTGAAAGAGATCGTCAATCAACGAGGATAACGAACGCACATCGCGTTGCGCGGTGAGCAAATATCGTTTGACCGTTTCAGGGTCTTCCACAACTCCATCGGATAACGCTTCAAGGATCGCGCGCATGGATGTCAGCGGCGTTTGCAGATCATGGCTCACCCATGCGATGAGGTCGCGGCGCAGACTTTCGAGTTCGCGTTGTTTACTGTCCGCCGCCTGCAGTTGCTCAGCCATTTGGTTGAACGTGACCGCGAGCGAAGCCACCTCATCCCGCCCGTTGACCGCGACGCGCGTTTTCAAATTCCCCTCCGCTAATTTCTCCGCCGCGTTCTTGAGTTGCTGAATCCGTTCCGTGACCGTACTCGAAAGGAAATATCCCAACACCATTGCCATGCCGCTTGCGAACACCAGCAACACGATCGCCAGCAGTAGATCGTGTTCGCTTGCGAACATCATCTGCGCCGAGAACCACACGTTGAAAAATGTGAGGATGCTAGCCAGCGCGTACCCGCCGAGCAGCGTCCAGCGCAACGCGGGCGAGAAATTGATCCAACCCATGCGATACGCAACGTATCCCACCAACGCGGAGATCAACGCAGTGATGCCGAGATACAACGCCATCAACCCGAGGTCTCGCAATGGCGGCGACATCACCAATGTAAAAATTCCTAGCGAGACCGCGAGGATGATGACGACACCGATCAAGAATCGGGCGGGCATGGGTGTTCGGGAGAAAGATAATTTCATAAGAAAAAAATTTGCCACAGAGATCACAGAGATTTTGAAAATTAAATCTCAATGGCCTCTGTGTGCTCTGTGGCTCAGCATTAAGGTTCGAATTTATATCCAACGCCCCACACGGTCAGCAACCGCGCGGGCTTCGACGCGTCCTCTTCGATCTTCTCGCGCAGGCGGCGCACATGCACCGTCACTGTGCCGGGGTCAATGTATTGCGAGCCGCCCCACACGCGCTCCAGCAATTGTTCGCGCGTGAACACTTGCTTCGGATGCCGCGCCAGCAGATACAACATGTCGAATTCCTTCGCAGTCAATTCGACTTCCTCTTCTTTAACTTTCACCACGCGACTCAACGGATCAATGGATAGATTCTCGAATGACAGACTCCGTTCATTCCCCGGTTCAGCCTGTTCGCGCCCTAGACGCCTCATCACCGCCCGGACCCTGCTCACCAACTCCTGCGGGCTGAACGGCTTGACCACGTAATCGTCCGCGCCCAACTCAAGCCCCGCGATTCGATCCGCTTCGTCGCGCCGCGCGGTCAGCATGATGATCGGCACATCGGAACGGTCGCGCAGCCAGCGGGTCAGCGCGAGACCGTCCACTTCGGGGAGCATAATGTCGAGGATCACGAAGTCCACTTGCCCGCGCTCGAAGATGTTCATCGCCTTGCGCCCATCCGGCGCGACTTGCACGTTGTAGCCCGCGCGTTTGAGGTAGAGCGTCACCACCTCGGCGATGCTGGCTTCATCTTCGACGACAAGGATCGTTTTCGCGTTCATTGCGCCGAATCATACTCCACTCTCAATTGAAATTACACGCGGGTTCAGAAATTCGTAAGGATTGCGCTTCCCCGATAAAAAAAGCGGGATACCATTCCGCTCCACACTCCACGCTCTGCGAAAACTTATTCGTTGACCTCTTCCAACTCATCGAATGAGCGGATGTGGTCGCGTCCCGCTTCTTTTGCCGCATACATGGCTTTGTCTACCGCGCGTAAAAGAGATTCGCGGTTGTCTCCATGATCGGGGTAACAGGCAATGCCCATTGAAAACGTGGCGCTCAACACATACTGACCATACGGAACTTGCAGCGCATTCAGGGATGTGCGCAAGGTTTCTGTGCGCGCGTAAGCGACAGCCATGTGAATGTTCGGCATCACGAGCAGGAACTCCTCGCCGCCAAACCGACAGGCAAAGTCGCCGCGGCGGCTGTTCCCTGCCAGTAACTTCGCCACCGACTTTAACATCGCATCGCCAGCCTCGTGCCCGTATGTGTCATTCACTTGCTTGAAGTGATCAATATCAATCATCACAACGCAAATGGGATATTTCTCCCGCGCCGCGCGGGCGATCTCGCGGTCGAGAGTCTCTTCGAGGTAACGGCGGTTAAACAGATCGGTCAGTGGGTCGCGGATGGCTTGCTCGCGCAACTGGCTTTGTAAAACTCCGATCTCGATCAACTGCTCTTGCAAACGGCGGTTGGCATGGCGCAGTTTCTTTTCCACATCTTTGCGTTCGGTAATATCGCGGAAGACGAACAAACGACCGCTCACCTGTTGATATGCGTCGTACAGCGGCGTAACCCGCAGGTCGAGATAACGGGATGGATCGTTAGGGATCCGCAACTCGGTCTGAGACGGCGAGGCGCTGGTCGTTGAATCGGAGCGTTCGAACCAGTCGCCTAATATCTCGGAAACATGCTTGCCCAATATGGATGACGGTTTATTCCCCAGAAATTTCTTCATCGCAAAGTTGATATCTACCACGCGATTCTTCGCGTCGAGCATCAACACGCCATCGCTCATATTTTCGATAAGCACACTGCGCGCCACCGGGATCATATCCATGAAGCGGGTGCGAAGGACGGCGAAGGTAAACAAGATACCCGTGATCCCAAACGTGACCGGCGTCAGGTCGAACCCGCGAAACGCGGTGAAATTGAGTTCGTTGAAAATACTGCTGATCCACGGGATCGCCGAGCCGATCAGGATCAGACGGTGCTGTTTTCGGAATAATGGACCTAACCGCATCGCGGAATAGAACAAGACCCCCAGCGCCAACACGATCACACCATACGAGTAAACCGTATTCACAACATACCACGGACCGCGCACCGACTCGATCAGAATTTTTTGGTTGGTCGCGCTTGTCTCGATGGACTTGTAATACAAATGATGCAAGTCGTTCGTCCATAACAGGAGCAGAGAGACGGCGGGTTGGATGAACAGCAAGACAAGATTCCGCTGTGTCAGCCAGCGATCGTTTTGAGTGAGCCGCAGAACAAATAACAAAAACAGGCTGGGCATGGAAAGGATGCCCAAGTACATTACATAGAACCAAAATATCTTTTGTTGCGGTGAAGAATCGGATAACCGCGCGGCATACGTCCCCGACCAGATCGTCATAGAAAGCAATAACAACCCCGCGGTGAACGAACCCGGCGACGAACGCCGCCAGGCGATGGCAGTGGCAATTAAAGTGATCGCTGAAGATAAAAGAAGGAAAAGCGTAAAAGATTGGTATTGATCTTGCATATCGTTTTGTTTTTAAGTGCGCCTAATTGTAGCCTGCCTTGCAAAGACGTTGGTTTGCAACAAGTTAACAAACCTGTCTGTTCATTTTGCTCTCCATTGGATGAGAGGAAGTTACAGAGCGGCAAAAAATAAAAAGGCTTTCCGTTTTCCGAAAAGCCCTTTGCATTGTGAATTATTCGCCGCCGAACGAATCGAGCGCGGCTTCGAGGCTTTCATACATTGGGATATTCTGTAAGAAGCCGGTAATGCCCAGCACGTTGTAAATTTGCGGCGGCGCATTGCATAATTTCAGCCGCGCTGTTTTATATTGTTCTTCCTTCGGCGTATACATTTGATACACCTTTTGGATGGCGCGCATCCCCGCGCTGGTGAGCGTATCCAGATCGCTCATGTCAATCACGGCTTGCCGCGCCCCGCCGTCATACGCAACCCGCGCCTGCTCCAACAATTCGCCTTCGCTTTGCGCGTCCAGCCACCCGCTGATGCGGAAAACCGTTACAGGCGCGGCGGCGTGCGTTTGCTCCACAATGATTTTGAATTCTGCATTCATAGGCTCCTCGTTCTACTCTCTCCTCGTTGAAACGGTCACACTTCTTTCACAAATTCGGCTTGCACGAATCCCTGCGTATTACCGGCGGTTTGCACGAACAGCCACTTGCCCACCGCGCCCACTTTCGGCTTTGCCTTCGCCGCATCTTCGATCACGGTCAAACGCGCCTTCATCCCTTCTTTGGACACAACTTTCGATCTCGTCGAAGCAGTCTCGTAGACTTTCAACCCGGCGCCGCCCACTTTGGCTTTGACCATCACCGTAAAACCTGCGGGCGCGGAGGAAGAACCCGCTTCGCTCGCAGGGACGGCTGGTCCAGTCACCTCGGGGTATTTCTCCCCCGGAACTTTTTCGAGATACCACGCCGCGGCGAGACCTTCCCTGCCGTTCTTCGCGCGGACTCGCACCCATTGATTGATCGCGCCGATCTTCGTCCAGCCGTTGGGTTCGGTGATCGTGAGCGAGTCGCCGGCTTGCGCGGTTGCCACGATGTTGGCTTTAGACGACGTATCTTCGCTGGAGCGGATGTTCAAGCCGAGGTTCACGTCGGCTTTGACTCGGGCTTTCACGCCGGCAGCCGAAGCAGAAGCAGGCTGACCCTGCGTCTGACCCGCGCTTGTCGTCGGCGTTGTCGCCCCTTTTTGTCCGGGCAACATGATCTTTCCATCCGCGCCGGTGTTCTCGAATAACACAATTTGGAAAATGGCGCGCGTGAGAGTCTTCCCCTGACTGTAACGCGGCATGAGATAAGTTTCTTTGTTCGGGTCGGTCTGGTAGGGCCACGGGTCGAGCATGAGATAGTCGTCGCCTTTGCGCGCGATGAGGACGACGTAATGGGTGAGCAAGCCTTCGGCGGGCGTGCTGTCCACGCAGATGACGGCGGGTTGACCTGCCGCGAGAGCCGCGTCTATTTGCGCGAGCGGCGCGGGCGTGTCGTTGCATTTGATGATGGAGTTGAGCCTGATCTGCGGGAAGAGCTGCGGAACACTGCTCCAGCGGATGCCGGAACCGGCAAAGCCGTTTATGTCTTTTAGTTTTTGGTTGAGGTCTTTGGGGGTGATCACGAACCCATGCCCGCTGAGCGTCATGGCGACGCTGGTGAGGGCGCACCCCACATAACCGATGGTCTCACTTTCTTGCGTGCCGAAGCCGAGCCTGTCGCTTTTCCACTTCGGGTCGTTCTGCGAATAGTAAACGAGATTGAAGGGCATGGGAAACCTCGGGATGGTGTTTGCGATCAATGCGATTATACCCCTCATACACAGCCAAAGAAACAGTCTGCGTTTTCTTGGGAGTGCCTAACATCAAACACATCCCCTATACCACGTCACCCTCCCGAAAGACATCGGACGATGTAAGCGATAGCGAAGGGTCTCTGAAATTATCGTTGAGATTCTTCGCCGCAAAGAACACGAGCGCGGCTCAGAATGACATGTGGACTCACTCAATCCGCAAACACATCCCACTTACCGTCAGTGTTCGGCAATTTCAATTCCCCGTACCAGCCTGTGTTATCCCAATAGAAGCGGCTCCAAATATTGTTCCCGAACGGATCGCACTCCGCCAGATAAAACTCGTGCGGAAGCGTATCCGCGATCGGGCAGAGCGAATCGTTTGTGGTGGAGGTGGAAGAGCCGGGCGCGCTCCCTAGCGAGTTTGGCAGACCCGGCGTGGGATAGCAGTTGCGATTCAATTCCCGCAATCGTCCGCCGGTGTCTGGCAGGCGGCAGAACGATTGATCGGGATAATTCACCACGTTGTAGTTGAAGGCGTCTACTAATCCGCCGCTGGGCTTGAGCAAGCGGACTCCGTCGCCGCCGTCGCTGAGCAGTAGACCGGTCTGACTTCCGTAAAAGACGATCCGTTCGCCGGGTCTGAGAGTAATGGACGTGATCCGATACGGAGCCGAACCGATATTCACTTCATCGTCGAGCGTCCAGCCGTTCAAGTTGACGCTGATGGTCCCGTAGTTGACCAATTCGATGTATTCATCGCCGGTGTTGATGAGACCGTCGTTGTTCCAGTCGCGCCCGGGGCGAGGGACAAATTCGTTGATGGCGATCAACTGGGCAGGAGCAGAGGTTGGAGTTCGGGATGCGGTGGGAGGCTTAGTTGCCGTTTTCGTAACAGTCGGCGTGCGAGTGGCAGTCGGCGTTGGGGTTGGACTTCCGCACGTTGTCAGTATCGGACTTGATGAATTTTGAGGATTGCTGGGGTTTCGGAGGAAAAAATCCGCCGCGTTGACATCTGAATCAACACAGATACCCAATGGGCTGGATTTGCGGTCATAACCTTGGTTTGTATTCGTTGTTAGTTGAGTAAGCGGGGTACCCTCAAAATAGAGAGTGCCACTACACATCCCAACCTCGTCAATACTTACACCTGTATCATCAAGAAGAGCAATCCCACCGTTGTTTGCAATGCCTAACGGCACATTTGCCTGATCTGGAGATACAGATCCGCTGTACGAAGTTCCACCGATCAGATAATGCTGCCCAGCGGCTAATGTTACCCCGCCATTTATGGTGACCATTGTTGACGGTGAAGCGCCGCACCCCGTAGACTTATTGATATCCCAGCCCCCAATCAGAACTGGA
The DNA here is from genome assembly GCA_046328795.1 of Anaerolineales bacterium. GTDB lineage: Bacteria > Chloroflexota > Anaerolineae > Anaerolineales > Villigracilaceae > Defluviilinea. Next base: position 10,163 of record JAXLVX010000006.1, read on the forward strand.
AAATTTGTTGGATTGTACAGTTCAATAAATTCATCATTTCCGCCATTCGGTCCCACAGTACGGAATTCGCTGATCACTATATTGGTGGCGGGAGTGAGTGCTGTGTTTGTGGGAGTAGGAGTAATCGTTGGTGTTTGTGTAATCGTTGGAGTTTCGGTTATGGTAGGTATTAAAGTATCTGTTGGGGTCATAGTAGCAGTAGGCGAAGGTGTATCGGTATCAGGGAACATGCAAGTACCGGTAAGTGTAATATTGTCAAATCTAAATGTGCCACTTGCTCCACTTGCACCATATTCAAATAACCGAAAGGATGCGGCCAAGTTGTCGTTTAAGCCTGCAATTGAACTCAAATCAAAAGATAACGAATAAAAAGTTGAATCATTAGTTAACATAACTGGGATTCCCAACAGACTATAATTCACCCCATCTGTTGAATAGTGAAGTTCTAGTATTGTTGGTCCAGTGCCTGTAGACCTATAATCAAATGTAATTCCAATAGAGTTTCTTCCCAAAGTTGGTACCGACAGTTGAATATAGGAAGTTGCATTGAATGTCAGTGACCAATTATTGTAACTAACCGCTCTATCTGTTCCTCCCAAAGGTCCAGTAGCAAATGTAGGGGCAACAGGCAACGATGCTCCTGCTGAGAATGTTCCCGCTCCTGTGGAAGGAGCCAATACATCTCCGGTAAAAGTCCATTGAGTGATTGTTGTACCAGAACAAGATGTTGCCTGCATATTCGGCGCCGCCCGAACCGGCGCAAGCATCGGCACAGCCATTGCCCCGCAGAGCGCGGCGATGAGCATGAACAACAACAGACTGCGCCAGAGTTTTCTTGAAGATTTCATGTGCCGAAGATTCCGTCAAAAGGCGAGATGAGCAAACATCCCTCTCGCATTATAAACCACCCTCTGCTGAAAAAACTCCGCTTTTTATCGCGGCTCGACGACGAACTTAATGGCAGTGCGAACCTTGTCTTCGATCGTCACATCCGCGAACTCAGGCACACACACCACGTGGATATCGTCGTTCTTTAGATATCCGGTTGCCAGCACAAGCGCCTTCACCGCCTGATTCACCGCCCCGGCTCCGATCGCTTGCACTTCCGCCCGCTTATGTTCGCGGACAACACCTGCAATTGCCCCGGCAACGGCAGAGGTACGGGAGTTGGCTGAAACCTTGATCATGTCCATGATGGACCTCCCAACTATAAAGAGGGGCTGATATGTACGAAGATTGTACCGGATTTATGTATCAGATTCAAGCATTTTATTAAAGTAATTATCTGATTCGTAATAGCAGTAGGGGCTGTGGATAATGTGGATGAAGCCGATTCGCCCCCACGTATGGGATGACCACCCGCGCCTCAGCCCGGATGTGCGGCCTGCCTCAGGCAATTGAGCCAACTCGCCCTGTGGAAAGAATCGGGATGAATCCATCCACAGCCTATCCACAAAAAAGGTCAAAATTTCGGTCAATCCACATATCGGAAGGTGAAATTATCACGACCCATATCTGGGGGTGACTCTTGCTTTCGTGAAAACCAGCCTAACCTACTTCTCCACATGCAATGCCAGTTATCCACAAATAATAAGCACTTATCCACAAAAGAGATGTCTGGACAGACTCTGACGATTCGCGCCTCTCCCCCAAATGTGGGACGAGTCTTCTCATTTTCGCTGGTTCAATCCACAAAGAGCGGGATCGGCTCGCCCAAAACGGGCTGAGGCTTGGTAACGAACACGTCGAGGAATGCGCCGCTGGTGGCGAGGAGTTCGCGGAGGTTCCAGATCACAAGCGATGTGTTCCAGTAGCGGCGGGTGTTTGCCTCCACGCCGGTCGCATCCAAGCCAAGCGCGTTGCACAGGAAGAGCGCCCGCGGCAAATGGAATTTTTGGGTGACGAGCAGGACACTGTCCGCCTCGAAGATCTCTTTTGCCCGGTAACAGGTATCGTAGGTGCGCCTGCCGGCATAATCCATGGCGATTGCATCGTCTGGCACTCCCAGCGAGAGGGCGTACTGCCGCATGGACTCGGGTTCGTTGTAGTCTGCAACCCGGTTATCGCCGCTCATCAGCAATTTTTCGACCTTGCCGCTGAAGTACAAATTGGCGGCTGTCTCTACCCGGTCTCGCAGGATCGCGGTCGGCGTTCCATCGCGGCGGAGCCCGGCGCCGAACACAATGGCAAGTCGTTTTGCTGGAGCATCCTCCGCCTGATAGATCCGTTCATCGAATAGATCGAGGTGATGAGACGCGGCAGGATCATACCAATCGCGCCAACCATGCCGAGAGTAAAGAATAACCGCCGCAGGAATGTTAGAAATCGTTTGAACATGAATATGTATAACCTTCTGATGGGAGCGCCAATCTTACCATTACTTTTTCGGCTGTACCTTTGTAACGGGAAAATCATTTTTTACCACAAAGGCTTGTACTGAGCGTCGAAGTGACACAACGGTCACACGCGTGCCTGCGCACGGTGCAGGCAAAGGAAAATGCCTGCAAACTGACGTCTTTCCCCCTTGGTGTACTTCGTGACCTTTGTGTTTAGGCTCTTCCCGTTAATTATGGGAGACTCACTTTTTTTCGCGGACTGAAAAGATTTGAAAAGGTTACAACAACGATTAACAAACCTGTAAACGCTGTGTAACCTCAAAAGTCTTGAAATTTTCTGAGAAGCGGATATACTCTAAACAGTTCGTAGGGTGTTCCTCGGACAAAATTTTTTTAGAAAGGAATATTACCATGTTGTTTGCACCCAAAGAAAAAGGCCAAGGCCTCGTCGAGTACGCGATCATTCTCGCGCTCGTCGCCATCGTTGTGATTGCTGTCATGCGTTTGCTCGGACCCAAAGTCGGCAATACCTTCAGCACCATCAACAGCTCCCTGCCGTAATCGGCATAGAAGCAAGACAAAAACCCCGCCAAATTTGGCGGGGTTTTTTTGTAACCCGCTCCTGACTTAATTCGTCCTATCTGAAATATCTCTGCGTCTGAGGAGGAACTCAGACTGCGCCGTTGCAACCATTTATTCGAAAGGATTGTTTTCATGTTATTTGCGCCTGCAGAAAAGGGACAGGGGCTGGTGGAGTATGCGATCATTTTGGTCTTGGTCGCCATCCTCGTGATCGTCGTAGTGCGGCTGTTTGGACCGAAAACCGGCAACACGTTCAGCTCGATCAACAATTCACTGCCATAAACGGGTATAGAGACGAAGCCATGTCGAAAGACATGGCTCTTTGGTGATGGCTTAAACAAAATGATGGATTTCGTGGGGCGGGATGTTATCCCGCCAATTCAAGGGTGTGCGGATGCCATCCCGCGCCACGTCATTTATCAAATGCCACTACCCCATTTTTTCTTTTGAATCAGCGTGGGTCAGCGTTCACACTTGCACCTGACGCAAGTGCAGGTGTCTGTGTCCCAATTTTATTTCCGACAGAGTCTATTTTATGAGTTGCGCAAGGTCGAGACCGGAGGCTTCCGCGTAGCGCCGGAATTCATCATAGTAAGCATCGTTCACGGGGAGTAACTCTTTGATCCCATACGCCGTTTCGAACGCGGCGCGTCCCTGATCAATTTGCATGATGACCGGAACAATGTTTGCGAACAGGTCGCGCATGGGGGCGGGCATATTCGAGGAGAACGCCAAGACTTCGTATGGAATGATCTCCGGTACGCGCCAGATCACAACCACACGTTCGAGCAGATCGGGGAATTGATCTTCCAACGATGGGAATTTTCGAGCGTCAACATACGTCGCGCCGAAATCGCAAATTCCGCTTGCATATAACGAACGCACAACGGTGGGATGTCCCTCCACGAACGCGGCGGGTTGAGTGATAACTTTGCTTGCATTGAGATACCCCAACGGAACAACGTAACCGGAAGACGATGTTTTATCTGTCCAGCAGGGTTTCTTGTCGTTGAATTGCGTCAGCGCGGCGCCGGCATCGTCCACGATATTTTTTTCAGTGAGCGGGCTAAAGTATGGAATGAATCCCGCATCGCGCCGCGCAAGGAATTGCGCGCCGTAGAACGATTTGCCGTCTTTTACGAGAGCGAACGCGGCTTTGGCAAATCCCTGCTGGTGTGAAAGTAGATAGGCGTACGGGTCGAGCAAGGCGATGTGAGCGTTGCCAAGCGCGAACGCTTCGACCAATGCGCTTTCAGAATCGGGAATGACAGTGACCACCACATACCCGGTCCGTTCGGTGAATTGCGCGGCAATGAGGTTGGCGGCTTTCACCTGTTCCTCACTGGCGGAGGGAGGCAGGGCGAGGATCAAAGGATTCTCAGCGCGGCCCAGTTCGACCGTCGGTGATGAAGCGAGAGGCGGAATCGTCTCGATCGGTGCGGAGGGGCTTGGAGTCTGCGCGGGAGTCGTCAGATTCAGGCGCGGCAGGTTGCATCCTAACGTAACCAGAATCGTGAAGAAAAGAATCAAGCGGGGAAACTTTAGAATCATGCGTGTCTCAAAGAGATTATAATATGGGCATGAAGAACAATAACCTGCTCTCCATTTTGATATTGCTGGTCATCGGGGTCGCCGCGTATTTCATTGTGCAAACCGTGCGCCAAGCCTCGCAAGCCGCGACCGCGCCGTTTCAGCAGGTGAATCAGGCGAATCAGGCGCTGCAAACGCAGATGGCGAATCTGCTGAACCCAACGCCGACCATCATCCCCGACCCGATCACATACATCAACGAGATTCGCGCGTTGGCGCGGCTCGAAACGATTCAATACAGCGTAGAGAAAGTGATCACCGGCGAAACCGGCGGCGGAACATTTGCCACGTTCTTTGGAGATAAGATTCTATTCGTCGGTCATGGCACCGTGATCGCGGGGATTGACATGGAAAAACTCGCGCCTGAAAACATGCGTTACGAAAACGGCGTGCTGACCGTGCAATTACCCGCGGCTGAAATTTTCATCGCCACGCTCGATAATGAAAAATCGTATGTGTATAACCGCGAAACAGGTTTGCTCACCAAGCCAGACCCCAACCTCGAAACATTGGTGAGGCAAAAAGCCGAAGAGGAAATTTACAAAGCCGCGCTCGAAGATGGAATTCTCGAACAAGCGCAACTCAACGGTCAGGCATACCTGCTGAAATTTTTTGCCGCGCTTGGTTTCCCCAACACGATCTTTTTAGAAAACCCGAATTAGACGCGCTTCGTCCACGAGGGGTGATCGTATTTTTCGACGACCAATTCATCTGCCATCTTGGATTCGGATTCGGACAACTCGCCCTCTTCAAACTGGATTCCCAACTGCGCCTCAAACGCGCGGACGTACGCCCGGCTCGCCTCCTCCCAACTCACTTCACGCCCCAGCGCCGCCTCGACCGTGGTCGCCCGCGCCAGCAATCTCTCAGAAGCAACTTTTCGCGCGGCTTCATCGTCAAAGACCAATGCTTCGCAAATTCTGGCTAAATCTCCGGTCAGCGGCAGCGATCCATGTTGAAGCACGCCTTCTTTCTTTCGCGCTTGCGCCGAGCCGATCAACTTTTTTCCATTCACGGTGATCTCGTATGTGGATGGGACTTCAAAGCAGATTGGGTTATTTTGCAAAATAGCATTTTGCTCTACCTGTTTCATTTCCACCGGCACGTTCAGAGATTTCACGGCAAGTAATAACGCCTGCGCGAGGCGGTTATAACTTTCAAGCACAGTCCCCGCTACGCGAGGCTCATCGTTGGGAGCGATGACGGAGTACGTCAATTCATCGGTGTGGAGGATGGCGCGTCCGCCGGTGGCGCGGCGGACAACTTCCCAGCCGCGCGTGGTCAATCGTTGCGTGTCAACATCTGCGAAGGGTTGGGCGTATCCAAGCGAGAGACAGGCTGGGGTCCACGCATACAGCCGCAAGGTCGGGGGTGAATCGCCTCGTCCAATGTGATGTAAAATCGCTTCATCTACTGCCATATTCCACGCGCCGCGCGAGGGCGGGGTGATGAGAAGTCTCCAAGTATCCATGTCAATATGATTATAGTCGGGGATGATATTTATGGATTGAGGTAAAGTGAGAGAAGGACTTTCTTGGATTTCGGAAATTACGAGCGATGAAAAAAGAAAGCAAATCAAAGACGAATCGGAAATCAACAAAACGCGGGGCGGATGTGAAATCGCGTCACCTTTCAAGCAATGCAGGGCAGCCTTCAAAATCATCGCAAGATCAGGCGGAAAATAAATTCGTTCTCAACGAACAGGCGCTGCGTCAGATCATTGACCTCGACCCTCATTCTATTTTTGCAAAAGATATAGATGGAAGATACATCCTCGCTAACAAGGCGATAGCCGATAAGTATCATCTCTCTGTGGATGAGTTTATCGGGAAGTTCGACACGGATTTCCCCCTATCGCCGGAGACCATCGCGCGTTTCCGCGCGGAAGATTTGGAAGTGATCCGTTCCGGGAAGCCAAAGCACATTCCGGAAGAGTCGATCAGCAATAATGATGGAACGACCCGAATCCTTTCGACGACAAAAATCCCATTTACGTATTCCGATGCGGAGAAGCCCGCGGTGTTGGGAGTGTCGGTGGATATTACCGAATTCAAGCGGGCGGAAAAAGCGTTGCGCGAAAGCGAATCCCGCCTGCAGACTGTGTTGGAATCGTCGCCGATACCCTTATTGCTCAATTCACGCTCGGATGGCACTATTCTGTATGCGAATTCGGCGTTAGCCGGTCTCCTCGGAAATCCGCTTTCTGAATTGATCGGTCGAAAAGCGGCGGATTTATATGCGCGGCTCGAGGATCGCGAGTTTGCGATACGAGAACTTGCGCGGAGGGGTTCGCTTCACGATTTTGAACTTAGATTGCGCAGGGCAGATGGGTCTATTGTGTGGGCTTCGCTCTCCTCTGAACTGATCACGCTCGATGATCAACCATGTGTTCTGAGTTGCTTATACGATGTTACCGAGCGCAAACGAGGCGAACAGGTCCTTCGTCAGTTCAGAAATATGATGGATCAATCGAACGATTCCATCTTTTTGATTGATCCCGATTCAGGCCAGTATATTGATTTCAATCAGACGGCTCTTGATCGGCTTGGTTATTCCCGCGAGGAGCTAAACGAAAAAAATATTTTTGACGTTGCGAGTCACATCCCCGATCGCAACGTTTGGCGGCAACGAGTTGCGCTTGTTCGCGATGAAGGGGGGCTGATCTTCGAGACCAGTTATAAACGCAAGGATGAAACCTCCTTCCCCGCAGAGGTCAGCGCGCGGATCGTGGGATATGGCGGTCAAGAGGCTATTCTGGCTATCGTCCGCGATATTACGGAACGAGGGCAGGCAGATGCGCTTCAAACGGCTGTCTATCAGATCGGCGAAGCGGCGAACACCGCTGCCAGCATGGATGAACTTTTCCGCTCCGTCCATTCGATCATTGGGCAGGTGATGCCGGCTAGAAATTTTTATATTGCGCTGTACGACGAGGCGAGCGATCTGTTGAGCTTTCCATATTATGTGGATGAGGTGGATGGATCCGCATCCTTACCGGCGACCCAGCCCGGGCGTGGAATGACCGAATATATCCTGCGCACGGGGAAACCCTTATTGAGCGATGCGGCAAACTTTGAAGAATTGGCGCGTATTGGTGAAGTCGAGCTTGTAGGTCCGCCGTCTCCGATCTGGATCGGCGCGCCGTTGATCGTGGAAGGCAGCGCCATTGGCGTGATCGCTTTGCAGGATTATCACAATGCGAGCGCGTATTCCGAGCGCGAACTTCACATACTGGAATTCGTTTCAGGACAGGTGGCAAAGGCAATCGAACGCACGCGGTTATATCAAGATGTCAGTCGGCGCAACCGTATCCTTTCGGCATTACAGGGAGCCACCCTGCCGTTGATCCAACAAACAGAACTCTCTGAGGTTCTTCAGGAAATCCTGACGCAGGTCACGAATTTGTTCGATACTGTGAGCGGGTCTATCTATCTTACTGCGCCCGACGACTCTGAGATCACGCTTGTGCTGGCGTGCGGAGAGGAGCAGAAATACCGCGGCGTGAAGTTGCAGCGAGGCGAAGGGTTGGCTGGCAAAGTTTGGCGGGATGGCGTTCCGATGAACATTCCAGATTATCTCGCTTGGTCTGGGCGGTCGTCTAAATTTGAGGATACCCGCGCTCGCGCCATAGCAAGCGTTCCGCTTCTCTTGGAGGCGCGCATCATGGGAGTGTTGGAAATTTCAGATGCTAAACCGGGGCGTACGTTCAGCGCTGAAGATGTTGAATTGCTTGCGCGTTTCGCCGAACTTGCCGCCATTGCCATCAAGAATGCGCGTTTGTATACCGCGAGACAGCAGGAATTAGCGGAAAAGAGGATCGCCGAGGATGCGCTGCGAGAAGCGGAGACGAAATATCGTGAATTGGTCGAACGTCTGCCGGTGGTGGTGTATACGGCGGAGTTGAGCAAAACAGGAACTTGGTTTTATGTTAGCCCGCAGATCGAGTCGCTTTTGGGGTTTACCCCGGAAGAATGGATGGCGGATCCTACTTTATGGCGCCGCCAAGTACATCCCGATGATCTGGATACTCATGCGTCTATCGAAGAGCAGGATTATACAAGCGGCGACCGGACATTTTCTTTAACCTATCGCATGAGGAGGCGCGATGGAAGCGAGGTATGGGTGCGCGATGATGCTCTTGTTATTCCTCCGCAAGGAGGCGCGCTTCCCATTATGCAAGGCATGTTGGTTGACATTACCGAGCGTATGCGCGCGGATGCTCTGCAATCGGCGATCTATCGCATCAACGATGCCGCAAGCCTGAGCGGCGGCATGGATGAATTCTACCGGCGATCCACGAGGCTTTGCGGAGCGTGATGTTCGCAGACAACTTCTTTATTGCGTTGTATGACAAGAAGACGAACCTACTTCGATTCCCCTACTTTGTAGATGAGAACGATGTTGCCCCGGGCACAGCCCCTTTGGGGAACGGACTGACCTCGTATGTGCTTCGAAATGGAGCGCCGCTCTTCGGAAAATCTGAAACCATGAAGAAGTTGGAGAAGGAGGGACAGCTTGAAACTGCCGGCACACGTTCTATTGATTGGCTTGGCGTGCCGCTTAAGATCGAAAATGAAACCATCGGCGTTATGGCGGTTCAGACCTATGCGCAGGGAATACGATACAGTCAGCGCGATTTGGATATTTTGAAGTTCGTCTCGATACAGGTAGCGCTTTCCATGGAGCGTAAACAGTCGGCTGAAAATCTTCGCTCGGCGGAAGCAAGATATCGAACTCTGGTCGAACAATTGCCTGTGGTGGTGTATACGAATCCTGTCAACAACGTAGGCTTCACAGAGTATGTGAGTCCTCAGATCAAAGATTTCCTCGGTTATACACAAGAAGAGTGGCTGAAAGACCCAACCTTTTGGCAGAAAGTATTGCATCCCGAAGACCGCGCGCGCGTGCTTGGCGCGGCGGACAAATTGAAAGAGGAAACCGAATCGTTTGACGAAGAGTATCGCATGATCGCGCGCGACGGCAGCATCGTGTGGGTGCGCGACCAAGCGGCGCTGCTTCACGATTCGGAAGGCAACCCGCTTGTCTGGCAGGGGTTGATGGTGGATATGACGGAAAGGAAGCTGTCCGAAGGGCAGATCAAACTTCAGGTGGAGCGGCTCAAAGCCCTGCGCACGATAGATATGTTCATCGCCAGCGGGACCGATCTGCGCCTCACTTACATACCATTCTGCAACAAGTCGTCAATCATTTGCATGTGGAAGCGGCGTCTATTTTTCTTCTCAATGAAACCATGCATGTGCTTGAATTCTTCGAGGGGATCGGCTATCGCATGCGAGGGATCGAAGGCGCCACCTTGCGCGTGGGAGAAAGTTTTGCCGGGTTCGCCGCGCTTCATCGTGAAGCGGTTAACGTGGAAGATGTGAGAACGTACGGAGAAGATCATCCTCTATTTGAGATCGAAGGCTTCATAGGCTATCACGGCATGCCGTTGATCGCGAAAGGGGAAGTCAAAGGCGTGTTGGAGGCGCTCAATCGCGCGCCATTGATCCCCGACCCTGAATGGATGGATTTCTTCGAATCGCTCGCCGGGCAGGCTGCGCTCGCCCTCGATAGCGCCTCTCTCTTCGAAAACCTCCAACGCACGAACATCGAACTTGGTCTCGCCTACGAGACCACGCTCGAAGGCTGGTCTGACGCGCTTGATCTGCGCGATAAAGAGACCGAGGGACACACTCAGCGAGTGACAAACCTGACCCTCAAACTGGCGGAGGCAATGGGCGTAAGCGAAAAGGATCGCGTGCAAATTCGCCGCGGCGCGCTCCTCCACGACATCGGCAAGATGGGCATCCCGGATCGGATCCTGCTGAAGCCGGATGTGCTGACCAGCGAGGAATGGGAGATCATGCGCCAGCACCCGGTGTATGCCTATAATTTGCTTTCGAAAATTGACTATCTTCGTCCCGCCTTGGATATTCCCTATTGCCATCATGAACGTTGGGACGGCTCCGGCTACCCGCGCGGGTTGAAGGCGGAGTCTATTCCTCTTTCAGCTCGCGTTTTTGCCGTAGTGGATGTGTGGGATGCGTTGCGTTCAGACCGCCCATATCGCCCCGCTTGGTCGAAAGAGCAGACGCTCAGTCACATCAAATCACTTTCCGGCGCGCACTTCGACCCGAAGGTTGTTGAAGCCTTCCTAAAAATGATCGGCGAAGACGGAGTTGTTGTTTAGCGAAGCGCCTCAAATTCTTGCAGGGCTTTCTCTTCCAACTCTGCTGAGAGCGATTCTAATGGCGGTTGAACATTCCAGCGCGGCAGATCATACATGCGGTGGAGCAGGGCTTTCAACGTCGGCGGAAAAGGCGGATATTTTTCGAGAGCGTGCCGCTTCTCGGTAATTCTTTGTTGCGCTTCGGTTGAGTCTTTCCCATTGTTTTCCAAATCCCAAACCTCTCGCAACTCGGGCGAAATGATATTCGCGGGCGCGGTGATACAACCGGCGGCTTTATGTTGCATGGCAAGTTGAAGATACGAATCGGTTCCGTTCAACACGAGGAGATCTTCGCCAAACGTTTCGCCGAGAGTCCGCGCGAGGTCGGCGTCGTGTGAAGAATCTTTGATTCCCGCGAATTGAACCGGGAACGAGTCTTTCAAGCGCTTCAACAACTCGATGGAAAACCCGATTCCCGTCAGCGGCGGGATGTGATACCCAATCACATATTTATCGGCTGGGACGGCTTTGCGGATCACCTCGCTGAACCAGTTGAACAGCCCTCCGTCGGCGGCTTTGCGGAAGTAATACGGCGGCACGATCAACGCCGCGTCGCAGCCCAGATCGAACGCGAGTTTGGTCAACTCGATGGTTTCAGAAAGACTCGGCGTGCCGGTGCCGGCGATCAAACGAAAACCGTTCAACGAATCGCGCGCGGCGAGCGCGGTTCGCATCAATGCTTCGCGTTCCGCCGGTGAGAATGAGGGGCCCTCGCCGGTGGTGCCGAAGAGCGCCGCGCCGTGGCATCCGCGCGAGGCGAGAAAATGCAGCAACGCCGGAACAGACTGAAGGTCGAGGGTTGAGTCGCCGTCATCCGTAGGAAGCAGGGGAGTCACAGCGGCGGCGTAGACTCCGGCGAGGGGATGTGGATGAGTCATTTTTTCTTTTTCTCCGTTCGTGTTTTACTCTTTTTTATTTTTGATTTTTTGTCGTTGTCATCGCCAAAGAATAGACGCGCGGCTTCTTCGGGCGGCTGTAATGGGACGCCCTCTTCTTCGGCAAGATAATGCTGATGATCGAGCACCCAGAGGTAAAGATCGCCTTCGGTCTTTTCGGGGAATTCGCGCAGGATGCCGGTTTCGCGGATCACTTGAATGACCGGCGTGTATACATTGTCGTACCAATCTATCACCGCTTCTTCATCTGTAATGTCGCGTTTGAGATCAAGCCCCATGAAGTAGCCGTGTACGGCGATGTGTTCCAACATACGGTCGAAGCCGTCGGGGATGGTGAGTTTGATGTAGGCGTCGGGTTTCAGCGTGTCGAGAGCGGTCCGTTCGAGGAAATGAACTTTGTCTTCGATAATTTCCAAATCTTCCGGTTTGAGATCGGGGGTGATGTTGACGCGCGTTGAACATTCGCGCACTTCGGCTTCGATGAAGATTTGCCCTTGTTTGCGAGCCACCGATACGCGGTGATGACCATCTACGACGAAATAGACTTGCCCAACTTTGTACAGCACAACGGGCGGCAGGCTGATGTCTTGATAAAAAGCGCGGTTGACGCTTTGCCAACGGCTGGCAAGTTTATCGTGGGCGGGAAGGAAGACCCGATCGAATTCGTGATAGCGGTTGAGGCTTCCCGCGATCTGTTCCACGCGGACGGTTTGCACTCCGCGATAGATGGGACCGCCGATGTGCAATTTCTCTTTGATCTCGTCGTACGAGAGCAGATTGGCGCGTTGACCGGAGAGGCTCGCCCAAATGCGGTTGAAGAACGCCTTGAAACGCGCTTGTTGAAAATCGTTTCGAGCTTGTTCGTTGATCGGATCGGACATGGGTTAAAGATTCACTTCGATGACTTTGTAGGGAAAAATGTTGATAATGTGTGTCGCTTCCACGGTTGTTTCGGAGGGCGAGAGGTTTCTTCGCTGAAAATGAGTGTGTCCGTGCAAGTGATAACGCGGCTTGGCGACTCGCAAGAGCCAGTTGATGGCTTTCAGTCCGCGATGCGCTTGCGTCTCTTCGTCGTGGATTCCGAACGGCGGGGAATGGGTGATCAAAATATCCAGTGCGCGACCATGTTTCAGATGGTTCAATAGTAGGCCGGGCATGAGTCGCAGGGCGCGAAGATATGCATCGGTCTGGGTGTATTGGTTCGTTCCATCGGGGTGATAGCGGATGCATCCGCCGAAGCCGCCGATGAGAACTCCCTTATGGCGAGTCAGTTTGAGGTCAAGGTTTGAGCCGCCTTCTGCGCGGGCGAGGGAGATTTCGGGCCGGTAGGCGGGGTCATGGTTGCCCGGTACGTAAAAGAGGGGAATGTTCAACAAGGTAACGAGATTTTCAAGATAGGGATAGGGCAAGTCGCCGCAGCTGAGGATGATTTCAATATCTTTGAAATGTCCGTTTGTGCAAAGGTTGTACAGGCGTTCGACAACTTCGTCGCTGACGGCGAGGATTTTCACAAGCGTATTGTGCCGTAAAATAGAGATGATGGCAAGGAGTGAAGAAGCCGCTTTTATACCCCACGAAATTGTAAGTATCCACATTTGGGTAGTTGTCAAACAGGGCTGTGCAAACTATAATCTAAAAACTTAGGAGATCATCTCTGGAAACTCGAATATTCCCTGAGCTGGACGATCGCAACGAAGGTAACGAAGGCAAAGGGACCTCCGGTCCGCGTCAACTTCAGGCAGGCATTACGCTTGTCAATCGCTATGCGATTCAAGAGGTGATCGGCGTGGGCGGCATGGGTTCGGTGTATCGCGCCCGCGATATGCACTTCCCCAGTGTGGCGAAACTGGTGGCGGTGAAGGAGATGATCAACTCGGCTCCCGACCCTCTCGTGCGGCAGACCATCGTGCAGAACTTTGAGCGCGAAGCCAACTTGCTCGCCACGTTGAGTCATCCATCCATCCCCCGTATCAGCGATTACTTTACCCTCGACAGCCGTTCGTATCTTGTCCTTGATTTTATTCTCGGCAGGGATATGGAAGCGATCATCAACGAGACGAACGGATTCTTGCCCGAAGACCAGGTGCTTGGCTGGGCGATCGAGCTGTGCGATGTGTTGGATTATTTGCACAAGCATAAACCTGACCCGATCATCTTCCGCGATATGAAACCGTCGAACGTGATGATCAACCAGAACGGCGATGTGATCCTCATTGATTTCGGGATCGCGAAGACGTTTCAGACCGGCATCAAAGGGACGATGATCGGCACGGAGGGATACTCGCCTCCAGAGCAATATCGCGGCGAGGCGACGCAATCGGCAGACATTTATTCGATGGGGGCGACCATCCATCACGCGTTGACGCGCCGCGATCCGCGCATCGAACCGCCCTTCTCGTTTGGCGAGCGTCCGCTTCGGCGCATCAACCCTGCCGTTTCCGCTGAATTGGAAACGGTTGTAGACAGGGCGCTGGAATATAACCCCGACGACCGGTTTGCCTCCGCTTCCGAAATGAAGCAGGCGTTGATGGGTGTGGCGAAGAAAACCGGCGCGTTAGTGCGCATGAAAGTGCCGACCAGTCCCATCGCGCCAGCGGGAGCGATGAAGCCGCTGTGGAGTTTCAAGTGTGAAGATGAAATTCGCGGAACGCCGACGATCTTTCAGGGTGTTTTATATGTTGGGTCGTACGATAACAACTTGTATGCGTTAAACGCGGCGGATGGAAAATTCCAATGGAAGTATCCGACCGACGCGGGAATCGTCTCGCGCCCCGCGTTGTTTGATGGCAATGTTTATTTCGGTTCGGAAGATAAACGCCTGCACGTAGTAAGCGGGCGCTCCGGCAAGGTGGTGTGGACGTATTACACGGAAGCGCCGATCCGTTCTTCGCCGCGCATTGCCGAAGGGCATGTGTTCATCGGCTCAGATGACGCTTACATTCATGCAGTCAACTTGAATACGGGCAGGCTGGCATGGAAGTTCGAAGCGGCGGATGCTGTTCGTTCAACGCCTTACGTATCCAACGAGCTAGTCTATGCGGGATGCGAAAGCGGCGATTATTATGCGATAGATTTTCGCGGCGGGTTGAAGTGGAGATTCCACGCCAAGCGGGCAATCACTTCTTCGACCGCTGGCACAGCCAACGCGATATTTTTCACCTCGGTGGATAGCACGCTCTACGCGCTCGATCCGCGCAATGGTTGGCCCGTGTGGCGTTTCCGGCTGGGGAAGGCGTCTATCAGCACGCCGTGCGTTGTTGATGATTTGGTGATCGTCGGCGCGGCAGACGGCTTCATCTATGCTGTGGATGCGAGAAACTCTAAAGAAGTATGGCGCTTCCGCACGGAACATCAAGTGAACGGTTCGCCGGTGGTGTATAAAGATTCTGTCTATTGCGGCTCGGTGGATGGGAATATGTATAGCCTCGAATATCGAACGGGCCGCCTGCGTTGGAAATTCGGCGCAGAGGCGGCGATCACCGGTTCGCCCCTTGTGTATGACGATATTGTTTATTTCGGATCCACCGATCACAAAGTATACGCGCTACTCGCGTGAGAAGGAGTCTCTGTGGCAAAAATCTTCGATTGGTTGTTCGGCAAAAAAGAAGAACCCTCCGCGCAAACTCAGGATGTCGCGAATACTGCTCCGTTGACGGAAGAGCAAATACAAGCCATCGTTAGCAACCAGAACCCGCGTTTCGATATGCAGCAATTGATCGCCAGCTGCGGGCAGTCGGTGGGAAAACAGCGCGAACTGAACGAAGACAGCATTCTTGCGATGACCACCACGATGGCTGGGAATTCCGGTAACTTACCCTTTGGTCTATATATCGTTGCAGATGGGATGGGCGGGCATCAATTCGGCGAGGTGGCTAGCAATGCGGCGATCCGTTCGGTCGCCGGTTACCTCTTGAAGAAATTCCATCCATATCTTTTTCAAGTGAAAACCGATACCATGGATGAATCCTTCCAGGAGATCATGCTGGATGCGGTGCGGGATGCGCAGAAGGCGATCCAACGCGAAGCGCCCGGCAGTGGAACCACGCTCACCGCCGCGCTCGTGATCGGACAACAAGTGACCGTGGCACACGTGGGAGACAGCCGCGCCTATTTTATCTACCCGGATAGCCGCATCGAGCCGATCACGCGGGATCATTCGCTGGTCAAGCGTCTTGAAGAATTAGGTCACATTACCCCGGAAGAGGCGGTGAACTATCCGCATCGCAATGTGTTGTATCGCGCGCTAGGGCAGGGCGAATTGTTAGACCCAGATATTTTCACCGTGGCTTTTCCTCAGCCCGGCTTTTTAATGATCTGCAGCGACGGTTTGTGGGGCGTGGTGGCGGAACAGGATATTGTCCGCGCTGTTGTCGAAGCCCCCAACTTGCAAAGAGCATGTCAAAATCTTGTGACCGCGGCAAACACTGCCGGAGGTCCCGATAACATCAGCGTGATCCTCGCCCAATTGATCGGATAGCTATGCCAGCAACGCCGCAGAATTATTACGCTCTTCTGGGCGTTTCAAGAGATGCTTCACCGGAGGAAGTCAAGCGCGCCTACATCGAAGCCGCGCAGAAACTTCACCCCGATAAGAATACAGCGGCGGGTGAAACAGAATTATTCATTGGCGTTCAACAGGCATACGAAACGCTTTCTAATCCCAGCCGTCGCGCGCAATATGACGCGACCCTTCCACCAGAAGTTACAACCTCCCTGCCGTATCGGCACCGCATCGTGCAAAGCCGTTCTAGTTTTTCGAGACTCAACGAGCCGCAGATGCACTATCTGATCCTCGAACTTGAACCGCCTGCCGGCGCTGAAAAAACATCCTCCCCGCCTCTCAATGTTGCGCTTGTTGTTGATCGTTCCACTTCCATGATGGGGCAGAAAATGGATGTGGTGAAAGCCACTGCCATTCAGGTGTTGCGCAGTCTGCGCCCGCAAGATATTTTGAGCGTGATCGCGTTCAGCGACCGCGCGGAAGTTATCATCCCCGCCGCGTATCATCAAGAGCGATCGAGATTGGAATCTCGTATTCATTCGATCCAGCCTTCTGGAGCGACTGAGATATACCAAGGGCTTGAAGCGGGCGTAAAAGAAGTGATGCGCAGTGTGGATGCGAAACGAGTAAACCACATCATCCTGCTTACCGATGGGCAAACGTACGGCGACGAGCAACAATGTCTCGCGCTTGCCTCGAAACTTGCCGAACAAGGGATAGGCGTAAGCGGCATGGGCATTGGCGGCGAGTGGAACGATATATTTCTCGACGCGCTTTCCACGCGCACCGGCGGAAGCAGCGCGCACATTTCCGATCCGCAGGATATCAAGCGCATCCTCCTTGAAAAATTCAACGCGCTCGCCCAAACGTTCGCCGAAGAAGCCACCTTGGAAGTCCGCCCGTTGGAAGGGATCGAGATCAGCTACGCGTTTCGCCTCCAACCGGACCCGTCGCCGATTCCAGCCGTAGGCGACAAATACCACCTTGGGGCAATATTGCAAGATACTTCCACCAGCGTGATTTTTGAATACATAATCCAGCCAAAAGCGGTAAAATCAGATACATTAACCTTCATGGATGGCACGCTAAAAGTTTCGATGGGAACTCAACCTCTGCCTATTCCGCCGTTACGGATGCGCCTCTCCGCTTCTGTTACAGATACTCCCGTGGCGATCACTCCGCCTTTGGAGATCCATAAGGCGCTTTCCCGCCTCACGTTATATCGGATGCAGGAGCGGGCGCGCAAAGAAGTAGAAAAAGGTAACTTCGAAACCGCCACGCGCCAACTACAGGCGTTGGCAGATAACTTGATGACGCAAGGCGAGCGGAGTCTTGCCCACACCATCGCGCTTGAAGTAGACTCGCTTAAGAATCAACAATCCCTGTCAGCAGAGGGAAGCAAAAAGATGAAATATGGCACGCGCTCATTGTTCCTTGCGTCGCCAAAAAAGGAGTTGGTGCAATGATCATCTGTTCAAATTGCCAGCACGAGAACGTGGAAGGAGCCGTGTATTGCGTGGAGTGCGGCGCGCAAATTGACGGTGTAGAAACGCTCGTTACCAAGACAATTACGGATCAGGAGATCGAAGAAGATCTGCAAAAAAGGGCTATGCAGATCGAAGCGGATGCGATTCCCGCCAATAGCTGGCTCTCCCTGCATTTGATGGACAGCGGCAAGATCCTTCCGCTTGCCTCGCGCAATGAGTTCACGCTTGGGCGTCTCAGCGAGGGTCAGCCGATCATGCCGGATATTGACCTCACGCCGTATCAGGCGTATGCCTCGGGCGTTTCGCGCTTGCATGCGGTGATCAAACGCGATGCCAGCAATGTGGTCGTGATGGACCTCGGCTCGTCCAACGGGACCTATCTCAACGGGCGCCGCCTCAACCCTCATCTTGAAGAAGCGTTGAGTCACGGCGATATCGTTGCCCTCGGAAAACTCAAGATGCAAATTCTCCTTCGGGATATTTGAGTCTCGAAAAGGCAGCTGCCATGGCATATACGATCATCCTGCACATTATCGGCGAAGCCTCCGTTCTTTGTGAAATGGAGGAACTTCCCAAGCCGACCGACACGATCATCACCGTGCAAAATCCGCGTTTGCGCGACGGCAAAGACATTCATTACCTCGAGGGGAATGTGACCAAGGTGATGTGGCCCGTCAGCAAGATCGCGCTCATCGAAGTACTCGACAGCCAGGAGGATGAGGGCCTCATTGGTTTTGTGAGGGAATAACATGGCTGAAGAGTTTAACCGCCGGCGCATCCTCGTGGTGGATGATGAGGAGCGCATGGTGCGATTTATCCGCATGAATTTGGAGCACGACGGCTTTCAAGTGGCGGAAGCCTTCAACGGAAAGCAAGCGCTCCAGAAACTGCGCGACACAACCCCCGATCTGATCCTGCTCGACGTGATGATGCCCGATATTGACGGCTTCGAAGTTCTCGAAACCGTCCGCGAGAGCGGCAATACCGTGCCTGTGATCATGCTCACCGCCAAAGGCGAGGAAGACGATCGCGTGCGCGGACTCGAGCTCGGCGCCGACGATTACATCACCAAGCCGTTCAGCCCGCGCGAGATGGTCAGCCGCGTCAAAGCGGTCATCCGCCGCACGGAAGGGGCGAGCGGCTCGATGCACGATATCATCGAAGTGGACGACCGCCTCAAAATTGATTTCGACCGCCGCGAAGTGTGGCTCGAAGGCAAACTCGTCAAACTGCGTCCGACGGAATATCGTCTGCTCTATCATCTCGTGCAGAACGCTGGCTGGGTGGTGACGCATGATCAAATTCTTGTGAAAGTGTGGGGATACGAATACCGGGACGAGCCGCATTACGTCCGTCTTTACATCAATTACTTGCGCCAAAAATTGGAGAAAGACCCCGCCAACCCGAAGTACATTCTCACCGAGCGCGGCGTGGGTTATCGTTTTGTGGATTACAAACGGCAAAAAACGTAACGCGACCTTAAGGTCGCGCTACAAAAACTTCATACGATCCTTTGACACAAAGCCTGCGTGAATCTAACGCGGGCTTTTTATATTTATGGGTAGTTCAACAACGTCTCGCAGGGTTGAGTGAGCAACCTGCGAATCTCAAGAAACCTGCGGGACGATTTCAATCAAAAGGATGGATCACTATGTCAAACTTAATTCGATGGGAACCTGCTCGTGAGATGATGACCCTGCGCGAGGCGATGGATCACCTGTTCGACGATGCGTTCACGCGCCCGCTCACCCTCAGGGACGGCTGGTCTGTGCCTGCGGTGGATATGTACCAAACCGACGACGAGGTGGTCGTGAAGGCGTCTATCCCCGGCTTCAAAGCGGAAGACGTGCAGATCAACGTCACCGGCGATATCCTCACTCTGCGCGGCGAAGTGAAACAGGAAGACGAGAAGAAGGATAAAGCCTGGCACATCCGCGAACAGCGCTGGGGTTCGTTCGAGCGCTCGGTTGCCATGCCGACCGAAGTGATCGCGGACAAGGCAAAGGCTGAGTTCGAGAACGGAATCCTCAGCATCACCCTCCCAAAAGCGGAGGAAGTGAAGCCGAAGACGATCACCGTCAAGGCGAAGTAAGCCCAAACCCTGCGAAGGTTGCAACCTTCGCAGGGTTTTTAGAATCAGTTTGCCCGTCGAGGTGAAGCGGTTCGTCGTCTTGGGGTAAAATTCAGTCATGCCAAAGGGAATTGCCAAACAACGAGTCATGCTGGTGGACGATCATGAGGTGGTGCGCGTGGGATTGCGTTCGCTGTTGGAGAGACATCCGCAATTCGATGTGGTGGGGGAGGCGGGGTCGGCGCGCGAAGCCATCCAGAAAGCGGACTTGCTCAAGCCCGATGTGGTGGTGATGGATATTCGCTTGCCGGGCACGTCGGGGATCGAAGCGTGCGAGCAGATCGTCACGAAGCACCCGAAGATCAAGGTGATCATGCTTACTTCGTATGCCGAGGATGAGATGTTGTTTTCGGCGATCCGCGCGGGCGCGTCGGGGTATGTGTTGAAGCAGATCGGGAGCGATGACTTGGTGAAGGCGCTTGAAGCGGTGGGACGAGGCGAGGCGCTGCTCGACCCGGCGGTGACTCAGCGAGTCTTTCAGGAAGTGCGGCGCGCGGTGAAGAACGAGGAGGCGTCCGCGTTTTCGCATTTGAGCCAGCAGGAGAAGCACGTACTGCTGCTGGTTTCAGAGGGGCGGACGAACCGCGAGATCGCCAAGCAATTGTTCTTAGGCGAAGGCACGGTGCGGAATTACGTTTCGAGCATCCTCTCGAAGTTGAACGTGAGCAACCGCGCCGAAGCCGCGGCGTACGCGGTGGAACATAATTTGAAGGAATATATCGCGGTGTAGGGTTATATTTTTGTAACGAGGTGAAGCGCGGAGGAAAGAGTCTCCGCGCTTTTTTGCGCCGCGCGTTTCTAACGATTTGCCTATTCCCCCCTCTTGACAAAAACTTAACTCAGGTATAAAGTTAAGCACGCTTAACTAAAAAGAAGGCTTAACTATGACCAAACCCTCCCAATTCAACCAATCCGTCCGCGCGTGGATGGACGTGTTCATGCACCGTTCCATGAGCGGCTGGAAGCAGTTCGCTAAGTCCTGCGGACTTTCGATGCCGCAGTTCAGCATCCTCATCCAGTTGCATCACAGAGGCGCGTTTAGCATGTCTGAGGTGAGCGGACGGTTTGAGATCACCCCCGCCGCCGCCAGTCAGCTGGTGGATAAACTCGTGCAAAACGGCTTTGTCTTGCGCGAGGAAGACCCGAATGACCGCCGCGCCAAGTTACTGAACCTCACCGACAAAGGCAAGAAATTTATTCAACAAGGCACCGAACAGCGTTACCGCTGGGTGGATGAACTCGCGGGAAAATTATCCGCCGGGGAGCAGGCGAAGGTCAGTGAAGCGCTCAACCTCATGACGAATGCCGTGAAAGAACTGGAAGCGGAAGCGGTTCAATCACCGGCGTAATTCCCAAACAAATTCACATCTATTTCATAAGCAAGCCGTAGACTCTACTCTCTACTTTCTATTTATCCGTTCTTCTCTATAAGAAACCCTTTTCAAGGATTGAGACCCAATATGCTTAAATTGATGAAGTATCTAAAACCGTATCGGTGGGCGCTCGCGATCTCCATCGTGTTGCTGTTCGTGCAGGCGAACTTTGATCTTGCCCTGCCGGACTATTTATCGCGTATCGTCAACACCGGCATCCAGCAGAGCGGCGTGGAAAATGCCGTGCCGGCGGCGATTCGCCAAAGCGAGATGGATCGCGTTGTCATCTTCTTGAGCGCAGAAGAAAAAACTTCCGTGCTTGCGGATTACACGCTGGTTGATAAAGATTCTGCGGAGTATGACCAATACGTCAAAACATATCCCGCGCTGGAAAATGAACCGGTCTATGTGTTGAACAAAATTGACAAAGCGGAAATCGAGCGTCTGAATCCCATCATGGGCAAGGCGTTGTTGACCGTTTCGGGCATCGAACAAGCGATTGCCGACCCAGCGAAGGCGGCGGAAATGGGCGCGGCGTTCGGCGGGCTTGACCTGACCAAACTGCCTCCCGGCACAGACCTCTTCACCATGCTGGGAAAACTTCCAGCGGAGCAACTCTCGAAGATACAGGATTCAGCCAACTCGAAGTTTGAGGCGCTGGGCGAGAGCATGATCGTGCAAGCCTCTGTGCGCGCGGTCAAAGCGGAATATGAAGCCTTGGGCGTGGATACCGCCAAACTCCAAAACGATTATGTTCTTTCGGTGGGCGGCTGGATGCTCCTGCTGACGCTTCTTTCCGCTGTGTGTACGATCACGGTGGGGTATCTCTCTGCCCGCATCGCGGCTGGGTTGGCGCGCGACCTGCGCCGACTCACCTTCCAAAAAGTGGAATCGTTCTCCAGTTCCGAATTCGAGAAGTTCTCCACCGCTTCGTTGATCACGCGCTCGACCAACGACATCACGCAGATCCAAACGGTGATGATGTTCATGATCCGCATGATCTTTTACGCGCCGTTGATCGGCATCGGCGGCATCATCAAAGTGCTCTCGCAAGATTCGCCGCTGGCATGGTTGATCATCGTGGCGGTCTTGATCCTGATCAGCCTGATCGCCACCGTGATGACCTTCGCCCTGCCGAAGTTTCGCATCATTCAAAAACTGGTGGATCGCCTCAACCTCGTCTCGCGCGAGAATCTCTCGGGCATGATGGTCATCCGCGCGTTCAACATGCAGAAATTCGAAGAGAAGCGGTTTGAAAAAGCCAATGCCGACCTGACCTCGGTGAGTTTGTACATCAACCGCCTCATGGTGATCATGATGCCGGTGATGATGTTCGTGATGAACCTGCTCGTCGTCTCGGTGACATGGTTCGGCGCGAAACAAGTCGCCGACGCCAACATCCAAGTGGGCGACATGATCGCCTTCATGCAATACGGGATGCAGATCATGTTCGCGTTCTTGATGATGTCCATGTTGTTCTTCATCCTGCCGCGCGCTTCGGTCTCCGCCGACCGCATTGCCGAAGTGCTGGAAACGGAGATCCACATCACCGATCCGAAAGAGCCGAAGAAATTTCCCGCGCCGTTCAAAGGCGAGGTGGAATTCCGTAACGTGTCCTTCCGCTATCCCGGCGCGGATGAAGACGTTCTGCACGATATTAGTTTTACGGCAAAGCCCGGCGAGATGACCGCGTTCATCGGCTCGACCGGTTCGGGCAAGTCCACTATCGTCAATTTATTGCCGCGCTTCCACGAAGTGACGGGCGGAGCGATTCTGGTGGATGGCACAGACATCCGCGAGGTGACCCAGCATGACCTGCGCGAAAAGATCGGTTACGTCCCGCAGAAGAGCGCACTCTTCTCTGGAACCATCGAAAGCAACTTGCGCTATGCCGATCAGAACGCCAGTTTGCAAACGCTTCAGGCGGCGATCGAGGCGGCGCAAGCCAAAGAGTTTGTGGAGTCGAAACCGGAGGGCATCACCGCGGAAATTTCGCAAGGCGGCGCGAACGTCTCCGGCGGACAAAAACAACGTCTCTCCATCGCCCGCGCTTTGGTGAAGAAGCCGCCGATCTACATCCTCGACGACAGTTTTTCCGCGCTCGATTTCAAGACCGACGCGGCTCTGCGGCGCGCTTTCAAAACCTATTCCGCCGACAGCGCTCTGCTGATCGTCACTCAGCGCGTCTCTACCATCAAGAACGCCGAACAGATCATCGTGCTGGACGAGGGACGCATCGTGGGCAAAGGCACGCATAAAGAATTAATGGAAACCAGCGAAACATACCGAGAGATTGCGACCTCGCAACTCACTCAGGAGGAATTAGCATGACACAGCATAATACGGGGTCTCAGCAACAACAAAACCGTCCCATGATGATGCGCAGTCCGCACGCCATGGTGGGCGCGCCGGTTGTAAAAGCCCGCGACTTCAAAGGCACGATGAGCAAACTGCTCGCGTATATGCGTAACTATCGCGGCGCGGTAATCATCGTCTTTCTCTTCGCCATCGCCTCCACTGCCTCCAATATTGCAGGCCCGAAGATTCTCGGCAACGCCACCACAAAATTATTCGAAGGCGTGATGGCGCAATTGAACAACACCGGCTCGATTGACTTCGACTACATCGGGCAGATCGTGCTGATCGCGCTCGGCTTGTACCTGATCTCTTCGCTCTTCGCTTACATTCAAGGCTGGATCATGGCGGATGTTTCGACCAACATCGCCTATCGTTTCCGCCGCGACATCTCGGAGAAGATGAACCGGATGCCGCTCAAATACTTCGACCGCACCACGCACGGCGAAGTGCTTTCTCGCATCACCAATGACGTGGATACGGTCAACCAAACGTTGAGCCAAAGCCTCACCCAACTCATCACATCGTTCGTGACCGTCGTCGGCGTGTTGATCATGATGCTCTCGATCAGCTGGCTGATGACTCTGGCGGCGTTGATCGTCATCCCATTGTCGGGGATCGCGGTCAGCGTGATCGTCCGCCAATCGCAGAAATATTTCAAGCGCCAGCAGGATTATCTCGGCAACGTCAACGGTCACGTGGAAGAAATGTACGGCGGGCATATCGTGATGAAAGCCTTCAACGGCGAAGAGGAAAGCGTCAAGAAATTCGACGAGTCGAACGACAAATTATTCGACGTGGCGTGGAAGTCGCAGTTCCTCTCCGGCATGATGATGCCGATCATGATGTTCATCGGCAACCTCGGGTATGTGGCGGTAGCCATCCTCGGCGGTTATCTCGTTATCAAGAAGACCATCGCGGTCGGCGATATTCAGGCGTTCATTCAATACGTGCGCTCGTTCACCCAGCCGATCACCCAGTTGGCGAACATCTCCAACGTCCTGCAACAGACGGCGGCGGCGGCGGAGCGCGTCTTCGAGTTCCTCGCGGAAGAGGAAGAGATCCCCGAAACCCAAAGCCCCGTCACGCTGACGAATGTGACCGGTCACGTCGAATTCAAGGATGTGCGCTTCGGCTACAGCCCCGATAAGATCATCATCAACGATTTCTCAGCGGAAGCGAAGCCGGGCAAAAAAGTCGCCATCGTCGGACCGACCGGCGCGGGCAAGACCACCATGGTCAAATTGCTGATGCGTTTCTACGACGTGAACGACGGCGCGGTTTTGGTGGACGGGCACGACATCCGCGACTACACCCGCCACGATCTGCGCAAGATGTTCGGCATGGTGCTTCAAGATACGTGGCTGTACAGCGGTACGATCATGGAAAATATCCGCTACGGCAGACCGGACGCGACCGATGCGGAAGTGATCGCCGCCGCGCAAATGGCGCACGTGGATCATTTCGTCCACACGCTGCCCGATGGATACGATCTGGTCTTGAACGAAGAGACCTCCAACATCTCGCAGGGACAGATGCAATTGCTCACCATCGCGCGCGCGTTCCTCGCCGACCCGAAGATCCTCATCCTCGACGAAGCCACCAGCTCGGTAGACACGCGCACCGAAGTCCTCATCCAACGCGCCATGGACAGCCTGATGAAGAACCGCACCAGTTTCGTCATCGCGCATCGTCTCTCCACCATCCGCAACGCGGACCTGATCCTCGTGATGGATCACGGCGACATCGTAGAGCAAGGCACGCACGAAGAACTGCTCGCCGCGCAGGGCTTTTATCACAACCTGTACATGAGTCAGTTCGCCCAGCAGGGAGAAGTGTTGGAAGCGGTTCCTGTATAACGAAAAAGATCTCCGAGATTTCGCGCAAGCGTCTCGGAGATCTGACTAGTCTTGTCATCGTGCATCGCTTGTCTATCACCCAAAATGCTGATACGATGCTGACACTGAAAGATGGACAGATCATCAAACGCGGTCTCTGGCACGAACTCCACGTGAACCATTTCAAGAAACAGGAAGAGTTACAAACAGAACACATATGATGAACAACGACGATCTGCCAACCGTAGGTACCGATCCGTTTGCATCTCCTCCCAAACAAAACAGCCCCCGTTCAGGTTCATGCTTGAATTGGGGGCTGATTTTAATTGGCAGCATGATCGCGTTGTTCGGTTGCGCGATGAGCGTTGCAGGCATATCAATCCAATTCGAGGAACAAGGCGATTGGGCAGGATTTCTCGCATTTCTTGTCTTGTGCCCATTGCCGCTGGTTGTGGTGGGAATCATCTTGTTGATCGTTGGCGCATCCCCTCTGTTGAAGCAAAGACAGATCGAGGGGTTGTAAATTGACTTAACCCCTCTATAATAAAAGATGGTAAATTTGGGACAGAAAGAGGATTACCATGAGCGAACAGACAAATATCCGCGCACTTACAGTTGGTGAAATATTAGATAGAGCCTTTCGAATTTACAGGACAGGGTTTGTAATGCTTTTAGGTGTTGTGGCTGTCATGATGATTCCCCAAGGTGTATTGAGATTCATTTCCATACTCTATTTGAGAGACACTAGGTTTGTGGATATAACTTTGTCTGGCATATTTCAAAATCTGGCAGTGGTGGGGTTGGTCGTGGCGATTTCGAATTTGAATTTGGGAAAAGATATCACCATCAATTCTGCCTACTCTCAGGGAGTAAAACGATTTTGGAGTGTGATCGGGTCGAATTTCATGGTTGGGTTGGCAATCGCTCTTCCCGCGTTTGTAATAGGCATATGTTTTGGTTTGACTGGGTTGGGCTGGCTTGCGATCATTCTCATATTGCCGATTGCCATGTTTGCCTCTACGCGCTGGTCACTGAACACATCAGCAATCGTTTTGGAAAATATCGGGGCGTCGGCTGGCTTAACGCGAAGTTGGGCGCTGACAAAGGATCACTTCTGGCGTGTGTTTGCCACCTCCTTTGCGGCAACCCTATTGTCGCTCTTGTTGACCATACTGCCCAGCCTCCTTACAAGTTATTTCCTCGGATTGATGGACGTTTCATTGCGGCTCATTGAACTTACGAATCTGGTCATGGAACAGATCTCCTTGATCTTCGCATTGCCATTTACGATCGCAGTACAAGTGCTGATCTATTATGATCTGCGCATTCGTGATGAAGGCTTGGATCTGATAATGCGCGCTGAAGAGATGCATAACCTACCTCTACACGAGAATTAAGCACAAGCCAAAAATTCTGTGGTATAAAATTTTAGAACAAAATCGTATGCAGGGGGAAGAAATCGAATCAATCAACATGTCAAATATATTATTGCGCCATCTCACTTTCCTTTATGGAGAAGAACAGTCTTCTCTACTGCTGGATCGAGTCCAAACGATTCTTGCGGATCATCGTCCACGCCTCTCTCGACGGGCGAGCGGACTCAGCCAGCGCGACTCGCTCCTCATCCTCTACGGCGATCAAGTGCAGAATGTGGATGAAATGCCGCTTCAGACTCTCAAGAAGTTTTGCGACACATATCTGAAAGATGTCGTCAGCGGGATTCACATCCTCCCGTTCTACTCGTGGACCTCCGACGACGGCTTCTCGGTTGTAGATTATCGTCAAATTGATTCATCCCTCGGCGATTGGGACGATGTCTCTGCCTTGCGAAACTTCCGCCTGATGTTCGATGCGGTGATCAATCATCTCTTCCAAAAGCAGTGGTTTCAAAAATTTTTACAGGACGATCCGCGTTACAAAGATGCCATCGTTGTCAAAGGCGAGCCTGACCTTTCAAAGGTTGTGCGTCCGAGAGCCTTGCCGCTTCTCACGCCGTTTCAAACTCCATCGGGCGAGAAAAAGTGTGGACCACCTTCGCGCGGCCAAATTGATCTCAGCTTCAAAAATCGAAGTCCTGCTCGAAATCCGCCGACATCCTCCTGCTCTACGTCGAACGCGGCGCGGACGCATCCGCTATCGACGCGATTGCCTACCTGTGGAAAGAGATCGGCACGACTTGCATTCACCTTCCGCGAGACTCACGCCGTCGTCAATTTTTACGCGCCGCGCTGAACGAGGTCGCGCGCCCGCGCATGCGCCTCATCACTGAGACGAACGTGCTCACATCGATAACATCTCCTACTTCGGCGATGGCACGAACGAAGCGCAACTCGTCTACAACTTCGCCTGCCTCTACCACTTCCGCCTTTCATACAGGCAACGCGCAAGTTTTATCGAATTGGGCAAAGACGTTAACTCCTGCCATCGAATCAAACCACCTTCTTCAACTATACTTGCTCGCACGACGGCATCGGACTGAATCCCGCGCGCAGAATTTTGTCAGATGAAAGAAATTATTTCCTTTGGTGAACAAAACTCTCGCACACGGCGGCTTGATCTCTTACAAACACAACGCCCAGGACGGGACGCAAAGTCCCCACCGCGAAATGAACATCAATTATTTCGATGCGTTGTCGGAACCAAACGCCACTCACTCGTAGCCCAGAGTCCCCTCTCGAAGAGGAGTTAAAGGGTGAGGGCGAGCGTAGTCCCTCGACCTCCAAGTCAACCGCTTCATCGCCGCGCAAGCCATCATGCTCTCAATTATCGGCGTGCCGAGGTTACTTCCACAGCCTCTTCAGCTCGCGCGGATGGACGGAAGGCGTGAAGCAAACAGGGCGCAACCGCACGGTCAACCGCGAGAAATGTCAGTTCGATGAGTTGCGAAGTCAACTGGCGGACCAGACTCTTTGCGTTCAAAAGTTTTCACGCGCTACAGTCAGTGCTGAAAGCCAGAAGTAGTTCATCCGCGTTTCATCCACATGGGGCGCAAACCGTTTTGAAACTTCATCCACTCCGTCTTTGCCATCGAACGGATCTCGCCCGATGAAGAGTCTTGGCGATGCTGTGTTGCATAATGTGAGCGCAGGGCGAGTCACTTTCACGACTGAATTCAAATCGGCGTATGATCTTTTGGCAAGACAAGAGATTCAAATTTCAACGATCACGCTTGAACCATATCAGGTATTGTCGTTCTGAAGCAATTCGGTGGTAGAGTAGTCCTGAGCCAGGCGTAGCGGAGACGAAGGGACGTATCCAGACCACCACGTTGTAAAGAAAATTTTGTTACAGAATTTGTATGCGTAAATATTGGTCTCGATACGCTCGCAAACTGCGCTCGCTACTCGACCAACGGTATCAACAACCAAGAGGCAACCTATGACAGACCACTCTCACAACATCGGCTTCATCTCTACTCGCTTCGCAGGCACCGACGGCGTCTCGCTTGAAACTGCGAAATGGGCGGCTGTGCTCGAACGACTCGGGCACAAATGTTTTACTTCACAGGCGAATGTGATCGCAGGCAGATCAGTCCACGTCGTGCCTGAGGCGTTTTATCGTCATCCCGAAATTGATAAATTGAATCAACAGGCATATTCAGGCAGTTGGGAAGTCACGAAAGAGGCGCGCAAGGCGCATCCTGAAATGGCGCACTTGCACAAGGATTTTTTCTCCATCTATGTCCGCCCACCGCGATGACGCGCCGCGTGAACGAACTCAAAGATTATTTAAAGATCACTTGTATGAATTTGCGCGGCGGTTCGATCTCGAAATTCTCATCGTCGAAAATGCGCTGACGATTCCGCTCAACCTTCCGCTGGGTCTCGCCATCACCGAGTTCATCGCCGAGACGGGCTATCCCGTCATTGCGCATCATCACGATTTTTATTGGGAGCGCCAGCGTTTTCAAGTCAACTGCGTGGGCGATTATCTCGCCGCCGCGTTCCCGCCGACCCTGCCTTCGATTCGTCACGTGGTCATCAACTCGATTCAGGCTCAGCAAATTGCATCGCGTTATGGATTGGCGGCGCGCGTGATCCCCAACGTGATGGATTTCGACTCCCCGCCGCCCGCTTCAGATTCGTACAGTGAAACTGTGCGCGCCGACTTCGGCATTCACGACGGGGAATATTTTTTCCTGCAACCGACGCGCGTTATCCAACGCAAGGGAATCGAACATGCCATCGAACTCATGCGCCGCCTCGGCCGCCCGCCAAACTCATCATCTCGCACGCCTCAGACGATGAAGGCACGGCGTACGAAAAACGAGTCCGCGAATACGCCGACCTGCTCGATGTGACCGTGCGATTCGAATCGGATCAAGTGCAAGATTAGCGCGGCACGACCAGCGACGGCAAAAAGATTTTACTCGGCGACGTGTACCCTCATGCCGACATGGTGACGTATCCATCAGCCATCGAGGGTTTTGGCAACGCATTCCTCGAAGCCGTGTACTACCGCCGCTTGATCCTCGTGAATAATTATTCCATCTACGAAGTGGACATCAAGCCGAAAGGTTTTCGCACCATCTGGTTCGACGGCTTCATCAGCGACAGGCGCGCTCGACGCAACGCGCAACGCCCTCAAACATCCCCGAACAGACACAGGAATGGGTGGAGTTGAACTATCAACTCGCCCAACGATATTCTCGTACACTGTTCTAGAGCGTCGATTCAGAGTCCATCGTGGCAGATTGTTTGGGGTATCAGGTGTGATCAGGTTCCGTGCCGCAAAGTTCACTTTGCGCTTTTGCGTTATGAGAAATTCGTACAACAAAGTTCACTTTGCGTTTTGTGTTACAAGAGTTAGGTGAGTCGCAAGATAAATCATGCGGTACGAAAAAAGGTTTTTTATGAACATCGCCTCCTCCATTACTCTGTCACTCCATCGTTGGCGGCGTGGAAAGCGTCACCCACCACGCGCGGCTGATGACGAACGACGGACACTCCGTGCACTTAATTGCGGCGCGAGGCGACTCGTTGAGCGAGCGTATTCCATTGATCACGATGCCGCTTGCCGATTCGCGCCATGAACGTATCCTGCAAGTCAAAGAAGGGTTGGATCGCGGCGGCTGGCCGAAAAGTTGAAGTGATCCGCGACAAACTGGCGATTGAATTGCAAAAGGCTCTGGCAGGCGCGGACGTGTTGATCGCGCACAACGTCGCTCGCTGAACAAGAACCTCGCGCTCACCGCCGCGCTTCATCAACGCCGTCAAACAAACTGCGCGCTTGATCCTCTGGCATCACGACCTCGCATGGACAACGCCGCGTGCCTGCATGAACTGCACGAAGGGTATCCTTGAATTTGTTGAAAACTGATGCAGAACCTCACGCATGTTGTCGTCTCGGAATTGCCGCGATGAACTGGCGAATTGATGAGCATCAGGCAAATTCGATCACGTCATCCCCAATGGCGTGAACGCGGAAGAATTTTACAAACTCAAGCGTTGACCGAGTCCCTGCTGGAGAAAACAAAATTATTGGACGCCGCGCCGATATTGATCACACCTGTTCCGCATCACGCCGCGCAAGAACATCGAACTCTGCTTTGCGACGCTTGTGGAACTCAAAAATTTCCGCAAGCCGCGCTCGTGGTGACAGGTCGCTGAGTCCGCACAATGGGAACAATGTCAAATATTTTGAAGCGCTCACCAGTCTGCGCGGCGGCGGCTTCTGAAGGCTCGGCGCATTTCTTGCCGAACTTCACGAAGGCTTTCTGCCGATGAGGTCATTGCGTTGTCGCGTGACGGTGCTC
The DNA here is from genome assembly GCA_046328795.1 of Anaerolineales bacterium. GTDB lineage: Bacteria > Chloroflexota > Anaerolineae > Anaerolineales > Villigracilaceae > Defluviilinea. The sequence goes on from JAXLVX010000006.1 coordinate 41,236, forward strand.
GCTTCTTCCCCAGCCGCGAAGAGGATTCAGGATCCGTTGCTCGAAGCCGCGTTCAGTCATCTCCCCGCGTTCTGCGCGGATATTCATCCGCTCAAAAAACTTGGCGGGGAAGACGCGGTTTTCTTTTCGCCTGATGAAAAACCTGAAACTGTTGCGAAGTTGATCGTGAGTCATTTTCAAGCATCACTTCCTGCGCGGCTGGCGATACGCGCGCGTGGTTCTTTTCGTTGGGAAGCGATCTATCGTCAACATATCGCGCCATTACTTCGTACGGCAAGGTTCACCTTGCCAATTGGCAGTTTTATTTGATGCGCAAACGCAAAGTGAACTTTGCGGTACGGCGCTCGCTCGCAAAGTGAACTTTGCGGTACGAAAGGACAAACCATGCAAAAACAATCGGGCTTTATGCCCATTCGCACAATTCTTATTCCGTTGGTTCATGAAGGTCCTGGCATCCACGCGCTTGATTCGGCGCGGCACTTCGACGCGGAGATCATCCTCGTCGGTGTTGTGGTTGTCCCGCCCGATCAATCGTTGAGCATGGGCGCGGCTTCGGCGCGCGCGCTGCGCAAGTTGCTCCGCATCTTCGGCAAAGATCCGCGCGTGACTGCAAAATCGCAAGTGATCGTGGATTACGAGCCGTGGAACCGCCTCTCGAAATTGGTGCAGGATGAAAAGCCCGATCTTCTCCTGCTTGAATTTGATTCACATCTCAAAGCGCTTCGCGTCTCAGCCAGCGACGTGCTGGTGCGTCCGCCGTGCGACGTGGCGTTGATACGTGGGAAAATTTCCAGCAAGCCGAAGCAGGTTCTGGTCCCGGTGCGAGGCGGTCCGCACGCTGAGTTGGCGTTTCGCGTGGGGCTGGGACTCGAATCGAAAGGCGTCACGACTCTTCACATCCGCAGACCAGACGATGCGAAAGCGGATCTCGACGCGCCGTTCAAGGGGTTGGATCGGGTGCTGCGCCAAATGCCCGAGGTGGCGAAGCAGGTCGAGGTCACGGATGACGCGGCGCAAGTCATCCTGAATCATGCAAAGCAAAAAGATGTGATCGTCTTGGGCACAACCTTGCAGCCCGTGACGAGTTCCGCTTCGCTGGGGTCGGTGGCAGACCGCATTTTGCATGAGGCGAAATGCGCGGTGATCGCGGTGAAAAGCGGAAGACCGTTTCCGTATGAGGTCTATGATGAGATCGCGGGCGTGGACGCGATCACGATCCTTGTGGATAAATGGTTCGGCGAAAAAACATTCCATGCCGATGAGTTCAGCCGCCTGCGCGAAGAAGTGGAGTTGAAAAAGAGTCAGGGACTCACCATCAGCCTTGCGCTGCCCGCGTTGAACGAGGAAGAGACGGTGGGCAACGTGATCCGCATGATGAAAAAAGAGTTGATGCAAAACATACCCCTGCTCGATGAGATCGTGTTGATCGATTCGAATTCGACCGACCGCACGCGCGAGATCGCGGAGGCGGAGGGCGTACCTGTGTATATCCATCAGCGATTGTTGGAACGATACGGCGCGCGGCGCGGCAAAGGCGACGCGTTGTGGAAGAGCCTGCTTGTCACGAAGGGTGATATCATCGTGTGGATTGATACGGACATTGTGAACATCCATCCGCGTTTTGTGTATGGCATCGTCGGTCCGTTGTTGAGAAACCCAGACATAAAATTTGTGAAGGGTTATTACCGCCGACCGTTGAAAGTGGGGACAAAGATGCAAGCGGGCGGCGGCGGGCGAGTCACCGAGTTGACGGCGCGTCCGTTGTTGAATTTGTTTTATCCCGAACTTTCGGGCGTTGTCCAACCGCTTTCGGGCGAGTACGGCGGGCGACGCGAAGCGTTGGAACAGGCGACGTTCTATTCGGGCTACGGAGTTGAGACGGGTTTGTTGATTGATGTCTACGAGCGTTATGGTTTGAATGCCATCGCGCAAGTTGATCTATTGGAGCGTATCCATCACAATCAACACTTGGAGGCGTTGAGCAAAATGTCGTTCGCCATCATCCAAACCGTGATGCACAAATTGGAGAAACGATTCGGGCGCGAGGTGTTGGAAGATGTGAACCGCTCGATGAAATTGATCCGCCACGACAATCGCGGCTATTTTCTGGACGTGGAAGAGATCGCCGAGCGCGCGCGTCCGCCGATGGTTGAGGTGAAGGAATATTTGGAAACGAGGAAATTAAAAATTGAGACTGACAAGACTATTTAAAGAATTTTTCGACAGCGAACAATCGTCGAGCATTGTTCTGATCTTGTGCACGCTTGCTTCCCTCCTTGCCGCCAACTCTCCGATTGGCGCAAGCTATATCGAGTTTTGGCATCGTCACGTTGGGTTCGAGGCTGGCGGTGTCCACTTGAAGTACAGTCTCGAGTATTGGATCAATGACGGGTTGATGGCGGTTTTCTTCCTGCTGATCGGTCTGGAGATCGAGCGAGAATTATACGGCGGGGAATTGTCGAACTTGAAGAATGCGTCACTGCCTCTGCTTGCGGCGGCAGGCGGGATGGCGTTTCCCGCGTTGTTCCATTTTCTCTTCAATCGCGGCACTGAGTTTCAAAACGGGGTTGGGATTCCCATGGCGACCGATATTGCGTTCGCGCTGGGCGTGCTGGCTTTGTTGGGAAGCAAAATCCCCGCTTCGTTGAAGGTCTTTCTTGCTGCGCTGGCAATTGTGGACGATCTTGGCGCCATCGCCGTCATCGCCTTGTTTTACACGACAGACCTCTCGCTCCTGTACCTTGTTTTGGCATTGGGCGTCTATGTCGGACTAATCGTGTTGAATCGACTCAAGGTGAATCGTTTGTGGGCTTATCTAATTCCCGGAGTTTTTATGTGGTATTTCATGCTGCGATCCGGAGTCCACGCCACGGTAGCGGGCGTCTTGCTTGCCTTCGCGCTTCCGTATGGAGACGGCAGCGAAAATTCATTATCGTACAAAGTACAACATTTTTTGCATAAGCCGGTCGCCTTTTTTATCGTCCCGTTGTTCGCGCTGGTGAATACCAGCATTGCGCTAGGCGAGGGATGGGTTGCCGGATTGCAGACATCGAACAGCCTCGGAATTTTTATGGGACTGTTCATCGGTAAGCCGCTGGGCATCATTGCCCTCAGCCTGCTGGCGATTCGGATGGGATGGTCGCGCTTGCCGACCGGCGTATCGTGGAGGCATATCATCGGCGCGGGATTTCTGGGCGGCATTGGGTTCACCATGTCCATTTTCATCACCATGCTGGCATTTACCGATCCACACATGATTCAAAGCAGTAAGATCACCGTGTTGCTCACCTCCCTGTTGTCCGGCGTGATCGGGTATCTCATTCTCAATAAACGGATTCACCACGTCGAACCACACAAGGTCTGACGCGCATCCCGTCCACGTTTCTTCCAGTGTCCTGCATCTTCATCCTTCATCTTTCATCTTTCCCTTTTATGGTATCCTTGCCCTACCTCAATTTTGGAGAGCCGCATGTACGTTGCCATCGAAGGGGTCATCGGAGTTGGTAAGACGACCCTCGCCCGCCTGCTTCAACCCGCGTTCGACGCCGAAATCATTCTGGAAGTTTTCGAAGAGAATCCGTTCCTGTCCGATTTTTATTCCGACCGTGAACGATATGCCTTTCAAACGCAGATCTTCTTTTTGTTGAGCCGTTATCATCAACAACGCCGCACCATCACAGACCTTGTGACGACGGGAAAGAATGTGATCGCCGATTACACCTTCGCCAAAGATTCGCTCTTCGCGCGCATCAACATCAAAGGCGACGAGCTCGACATGTATTACAAAGTGCATGAAGCGCTCGCGGAAAAAATTCAGAAGCCCGATCTGCTCGTGTATCTGCAAGCCACGACCGACACGCTCATGCAGCGCATCGCCCTGCGCGACCGCCCGTACGAAAGACAGATGGAACGCGCGTACATCCATGAATTGAATCTCGCGTACGATGAATTTTTTTCCAAGCCATTTGATCACACGCCTGTCTTGACGATCGACTCGAACGACTTGAACATCATCCAGAACCCCGAGCATTTGAAGCAGGTGGAAGAGCGCATCAGACAAAGCCTCAGCCTGCCTCCGTTTCAGCAAGCGTTGCCCCTGCCTGATTAATCTCCGCGCTGAGTGAAAACCAATCCCGAAGGGATGGCAGGATTCTAGCAAGCGTATATTTTGTGCAATAAACCCCGAAGGGGTGGTATGATTTCCATCTGTCACCCCTTCGGGGTTTGTCATTGTATACAAACCAAGTCTATAAAATTTTCACTCCTTCGGAGTTGTTACGATCTATGCGTGTCACACGTGAATCATTAATCCGCATCGCCAAAGAGACGGCGCAAGAGCGCGCCTTCAACGACCGCGACATCGTCGCCGCGTATCTGACGGGTTCGCTCGTCTCGAAAGAGACCGACCCCATGCTCGGCGGCACGGCGGATATTGACATCATCTTCGTTCACAAGGATGAGCCGAAACACCGCCGCGAGTTCGTGAAGTTGACTCCCGACTTCCACGTGGACATCGGTCACCGCGCGAAGGCAGAGTTCAAACGTCCGCGCGAGTTGCGGTTGGATCCGTGGCTGGGCTGGGAAATGTACGATCCCATGTTGCTCTATGAACGCGAGAAATTTTTTGAGTTCGTGCAGGCTGGTCTACGCGCGGGTTTTGAATTCAACGCGCCCGCGCTTGCGTTACAGCGTTCACGAATCTTGTTGAAGGACGCGCGCGGTATTTGGCGCGAACTGCTCGAAGTTGAGGATGTCGTTGCGCCAAAGGATGTTTTGCAATACATGAGATCGTTATATTACGCGGTCAACGCGGTGGCAGAGTTGTCGGGTCCGCCGCTGGCGGAGAGGCGCGTGATGTTGGATTTTGCGGCGCGGGCGGAGGCGGCTTCACGTCCCGGCATGGAGGCGGCGCTCATCGGTCTGTTGGGCGCGTCGGCGTTGGAGTCATCCAAATTGGAAGCGTGGCTCCCGGAGTGGAAATCTGCGTTTGAACTTGCGACGCAGAATAACCGCGCGGATCCCAGCATCCATGCGACGCGCGTCAACTATTACGAGAAGGCGTTCACGGCGATGCTTGGAAGCGAGAAACCTGTTTGCGTTCTATGGCCCCTGTTCCATACATGGACTCTCGCCGCGGAAGTTTTGCCCGATGATGCGTTGGAAGCGTGGCGATCCGCGTGCGGCGAGTTAGGTTTGGGCTGGGTCGGGTTCGATCAGCGCGTGAGCGGACTCGACCACTTCCTCGATGAGGTGGAATCGTTGCTCGACGAACTCGCGGCACAGCATGGGTTGGAAACTTCGACGAGTATATAAAACCCAATCGCAAAGTCGAGAACATGAAAAGAGCCTTGATGAAATTTCTTGAAATTTTTAAACAACTGGTCGAAGATATGATAGATGGGCTTTTCTGTTTAACGCGTCGTAACCAGCCAACCATTCCCTTTGAAGAAGTGGTTGCAAAGTTGAAGCGCGATGGAAAGTTAATGGGTCAATAAAAATTTGTAGTGATTGCGTCACTCAGAGCCGCGAGGTAGAGACTCTCGGTTATGACAAGCGAGACTCTTCGGTCGCGGAAAACGCTCCATCAGAGTGACATGGCATAGGTGAACATGAATCGCGATGAAGCGTTATCTCTGGTTCGTGAATATGTGAAAAATGAAGGGCTTGTGCGTCACATGCTTTCGGTGGAAGCCGCGATGCAGTTCTACGCGGAAAAATTCAGCGAGGACCCCGAAGTGTGGGGATTGATCGGTCTACTTCATGATTTCGATTGGGAGATCCATCCCACGCTGGAACAGCATCCGCAAGACGGCGCGCCGATGTTGCGCGAGCGCGGCGTGCCCGAAGATATCATCCAGGATATTTTGAGTCACGCGGATCATCTGAACCTTCCGCGCGATACGATGCGGCGCAAAGCCATCTGCGCATGTGACGAGATCACGGGGCTGATCACTGCCGTCGCGTTGGTGAGACCGTCGAAGTCATTGTATGATCTCGAAGCGAGTTCGGTTAAAAAGAAGTGGAAAGATAAAGCCTTCGCGGCGGGAACGTCACGCGCGGAAATGGAACATGCCGCGCAGGAGTTCGGCATTGAATTGTGGGAACATACGGGGAATGTGATCCAAGCCATGCGGAGGATCGCGCCGGAGTTGGGGTTGGTGGGGAATATTACGCAGGGATGATTTGGTAGAGGTAGACCCACGTATCTGCTCTGTGCCTATGACGACTGAAGTCGTCACTACGTGTTTAACCATTTAAGGCGCGTTGGAATGGCGAAGCGCGTCCCAGCCTGCGACACAGCCCGTTTGAAAGATCATGTCTTGCGGCATGGGCTGGTCGTTTTCGTATAATTTGCCTGCGGGATATTCGGCTCTTAATGAGTATGCGATTTGCGGACCCGTATCGTTCGATGAGATGGTAAGCAGATAGAACCTGCCTAGCGATTCCCAATCGGTGTCGAATGGGATGGCGTACCAACTTCCTATGGGGAGATCGGAGTTGTTGACTGCCATGTTGACGATCTCGCGCCCTTGATCAACATCTTGCAAAATAAATTGTGTCGTTCCCGATGGATTCGCGTTGCTGGCGTTCATCCACACGCGGACTTCGCTTGCGCCGTTACATTCCAAAATAATTTCCTGCTTGAGAGTCAGTTGAGTTGAAATGGGATTTGAATATCTTTCATCGGGCGCCCAATTTTTATAGTTGGGCTGGTAACACAACCCTGCTTGATAAAATTGCGAGCCGCAGACCACGTGATAGGAGAGATACATTCCTGTCGAGTAGAAGAGGAGACTCAAGACTGAAAGGATGACGGGAAGAGCGCTGGGGATGCGAATCCGCTGGAGGAGGGGCAACCCAGCCAGCCCGACGAAAAGAAGCGGCATCACCGTCGTGAAGTAACGTCCTTGCACGCCTTCGATGGATTTGAATCCCACCGGGTTGCCGGTGATGTAGAGCAGGATGTACGTCCCAACGTAGGAGAGAAAAAAGACGAGCAATACTCCAGCGCGTGTTCGAGTTGAAATCAAATCCTTATTGATGAACAGGGCGACGATCAACGCGGCGGCGAATAGATAGAACGTCCATACGGGGACGGGCCAATAGGCAAAGCCGTAGATGGCGATCCAATCGAGCAGATAACTGAACCATCTGCCGCGAATCGTCTGCGCGAGGATGGATAAAAATTCTATTGGCTGTTGCAGGATGAATAGAACTTGTCCGCGAGGGTCGGTGCCGTCGGGCAGTGCGTGGAGTTGTGAATAGGCAAGCGCGCTCCAGCCAATCACTTCGATTGTAAAAAGTACGAATGTGGCTGCAAGCAGGAGGAGATATCCATATCGCATGGTGAAGCGCGAGGGATGAATGATGATGAAGGGGATGATAGCCAAAGGAACGATGTTGACTTTTCCCAAAAACAAAATAAAAAATAATGCAACGAGCCAGCCCCACTCCTTCCAACGAATTTCTTTTTGATGTGCAACCGCGAGCGCGCCGCCGATGAAAAGAAAAGCGATGCCGTTCGAGATCGCGTCCGCGCTGATGGTGGAGGCTTGCAAGATGGCGACGGGTGACGCGGCGAGGACGGCGAGTATCCATTTGCTGAACGGAATGGATCGCACCGCCAGCCATGCGAGCAATGTGTAACTGAGGAGTCCGATCAGGCGAACGATGTAATACACAGGCAGGGCGGGCAGTCTCTCGCTTCTTCCAAGAAAGCGCATGACCAACGCTTGCGGCAACAACAGCGGAGGCGAATAGACCGAGCGCGTCTCGACTGTGCCATAGACGTAATCGTACGCGTCCATCGGCAGGCTTCCAAATTTTTCCCAGATGTCCGCATCCACTGCGCGGACGATGAACTGCCTGCGATACGAAAGTTCCCAATAGATCGCGGGGAAGGGCGTCTTCTCTTCGTTCGGCAAAAACGCGCCGCCAGACATTTGCCACACGCGCATGAGATGCGTCTCTTCATCGTAGCCCGCGCTGATGGGAAGCAAAAGGCAAACGGCAACGCCGAAGATCAACAACACAACCAGCAGAAAAATTTCCGCGTTATGCAGATGTTTGATGGATGAAAAAAAATGCGGACGTTGTTCTTTCACTGGAGAGTCTCGGGGATGAAAACCGCGCTTCGAATCGACGGGCGGAGCTGGGTCGCGCTAGCGAGGCGCTCGCACGGGCAAGAGTTTCGGCAATCGCGCCAACTGTTCTTTATCCAGCGTGATCAATTCCGTCCCAAACCGCAAAGCCACCGCGGCGTAGACCGCGTCGCTTCCGCGCAGGCGGCTGTTTGCCGCAACTTCGCTTATATAATCAACGAAATCATCGTCTAGATCAACGAGCGACAATTTTGGAATCTTCCTGAGTTCATGAAGAATCTCGATACCGATTTCAGCGCTTTCTTGTTTTCGAGCGATGGAAGCAACCACCTCGGGGATGAATAGGGTTGGCTGAATGAACGTCACACCCTCCTGCTTCAATTGGGAAATAAAACCCGAACTCTGCTCGCTCTCATCCTCGTCGGGGCTAAGCGCGTTGACGAAGACGCTGGCATCCACCGTGACAGACATTCTCATCTGCGCATCTCCGAAAGAATTTCCAGAGAACTTTTCTTTTTCCTTTTATCTTTTGCAAGCCTTGCGCGGATTTCCAGCAGCCTTTCCCATCCATCCTCCTTCTTTTCAGGCGGGACGGCGTCCATCGGAACGATCACCGCCACCGGCTTGCCGCGCTGAGTGACCACGTAGCGGGCGCGTTCCTCCTTCACCGCGCGGACCACTTCCGAGGCGCGGCTCTTCAACTCGCGGATGCCGATCTCTTCCGTTTTGGGCTGTTTCTTTTTCTTCATGTGGTCACCTATGTGACTACATCATACTCCGCGGGGAGAGCGCCGTCAAGCCAAGACTCCTTCGAATCCCCCACAAATTCTAATCTTTGAGATTGATGCCATTGGGCGTGATATTAAATGCCCAGGGTTTGGATGCGTCCAGGCAGTGGGTTCCGTTGGTCACCATGAAATAATCTTTCGGGTCGGGGTTCCATGCCCAAATTGTATAACAACCTATGATGAGATCGCCGATGACAAGCGATCCCCCAGCCGCGAGTGTGTAGGGACGGTAGCCGCACACGCCCTGCGGACCATTCCGCTGTAGATACACTGAGACATTGATCGTTCCCTTCGTGGGGTTGTCAATGCGGATTTTGATCTTCTCCCCTTCGAGCGGAGCAGGCAAGAGATTATTAATGCACGGATCTCCAGTATACGGATTCGGTACAGGACTGGGGGTGAACGTTGCCCCAAGCGTTGGCAGAGTCGGGATGGTCTCCGTGAATGCGGGTGTGTTTGTCATCGTCACCGTTGGCGGAATGGTAGTGTCGTGATGGCGGCTTGAGTCTCGCCACCAACGTGGAACCTGCCGCGACGATGGTGCCCTTGCAAGTCTGCCAGATTGATCGTGGGCGTGGACTCTGGTTTCATTGCGCGCGCCGCAGGCGCTGATGGTCAACGTGAGTAGAGTTATTGGATGAGAATTGAAAAATATTTCATTTGGATGTTTCCTTGGCGGTTTGAATTATACAGGTGACCCCTCTAAACCAGACCTCCGAGTTCTTCAAGGACCGGAGTCTTTCTTCCAACTATCTCTTCTTTTTCCCCTTCGCCTTTTTCACTGCCTTCTTTGCCTTCGCTGACTTTTTCACAGACTTCGCCTTCTTGCCAGACGCCTTTGCCTTAGCGACTACCTTCCTCTTCTACTTTCCACTTTCTTCTTTGCCTTCATCTTTCCTCTTTCCTCTTTGACTCCCCACAAACCTCCCCGCCTCCAAGCGACATTGACTGAAACCACTTCTTCGCCTGGTTTCACCTCCACCACCACATCACCCTTCGTGGCGGCTCGTTTGCGCAGACAGCCGCATCCAACCGAGTTGACTTCGGCGCGCCTTTGCTCAAGTGGATGGTCGCCATGTGATTCGGTTTGTCTGCCACCATGCCGACGAGTTTCGATTTTTCGGAGAGTTCCCACGCGATCACGCCCTTGCCGTAACGTCCTTGTGTCGGGAATTCTTTTTCTTCCAAGCGTTTTGCCTTGCCGTCGTTCGTGAGTAGGAGGATTTCGCCAGCGCTCGGTAATATCTCCGCGCCAACGACTTCATCTTTGTCGTCCAACTTCATGCCGTTCACGCCCGCCGCCACGAGTCCCATCGGGCGCACGTCATCTTCCTTGAAGCGGATCGCCATGCCGTTCGCCGTGACGAGCAGGATTTCTTTTTTCTTGTTGTCGGTGAGTCCGACCGAGATCAATCGGTCGCCTTCGTTCACTTTGACCAACACAAATGCTTGTGATGATGGACCGGGTAACTCTGTGATCAAACTCTTCTTGATCATGCCGAAGCGAGTCGTTGTCAACACGCATGTTTCTTCGGGCAACGATGTCGCCGTGATGGCAACGCGAACACTGCCGCGAGCGATCGTTTTCCGTCAGCGGCGAGACTTTGTAGAACATCGAACTTGACTCAACTTCTCGGCTTGCGGGCGATGTGCGCGGCAACTGCGGCGGCGCGACCAGATTTCGCGACAAAATAAATGGTGTCCGTTGTCCCAGCTTTGACGAGCCAGCGCGGCGCGTCGTTGCCTGAGTGCTTCGGCTCTTTTTCGTCCGCCGTGCGCGAGACCGCCGTCGGCGGTCACGCCGATCCACACTTGTTGTTCAGGCAAAAGGTCGCGCGCGGTCAGGCTTTTTCGTGGTCTTGCCGTCTTTCGATTCTGCCAGAGTCCGCAATCTGCGTGCGGCGACGGTCGCCGTATTGCGCTTTCACTTTCAGCAATTCATCCGCCACAACTCCGCGCATCAACTTCGGCGATTTCAACAACGCGGTCAACTCTTTGATCACCGCGCTCACTTCTTTGTATTCGGTTTCGATCTTCTTGCGTTCGAGCGCGGCGAGTCTTCGCAATTGCAGGTCAAGGATCGCGGTCGCCTGCAACTCCGTCAGCTTGTAACGCTTCATCAGTTTGGCGCGCGCAGTTTCCACGTCCGAGGCGGAGCGGATGATGTTGATCACTTCATCCAGATTCTTCAATGCGACTAAATATCCCTCCAGGATGTGCGCGCGCTTTGGCTTTTGCCAGATCGAATTCCGCGCGCCTCTTTATGATGGTCAGCCTGTGTTCCACGTAGACGCGTAATGCCTGCTTCAACGTTAACGTGCGCGGCTCGCCGTCTACCAACGCCAGCAAGTTGATACTGAACGTGGTCTGCATCGGCGTGCGTTTGTAGAGATCGCGCAAGACGACATCGGGATCGGCGTTCTTCGTCATCTCCAACACAATGCGCATCCCCTGCCGATCCGATTCATCGCGCAGGTCAGACAAGCCTTCGAGATACCCTTCGCGCGCGAGATCAGCGATGCGCTCGATGAGACTCGACTTGTTGACCATGTACGGCAGTTCGGTGACGATGATGCGATTCTTGCCGCGCTCCATCTCTTCGACGTGTGCCTTTGCCTGCACGGTGACTCGTCCGCGCCCCGAGCCGTACGCGGCTTCGATGCCCTCTTCATCTTTTTCTTGCACGATGAGTCCGCCTGTGGGGAAGTCTGGGTCCCTGCACGAACTTCATCAATTGCTCCACATCAATGTCGTCGAGCTTCTCCCACTTTTCGATCATGTAGACGAGGGCGTCCACAACTTCACTCAGGTTATGCGGCGGGATCGAAGTCGCCATGCCGACCGCGATGCCCGTCGCGCCGTTGACGAGCAGATTCGGAATCGCGGAAGGTAAAACGTTCGGCTCGGTTAACGTGTCGTCAAAGTTGGGAGTGAAATTAACAGTCTCTTTGTTGAGATCAAATAAAATATCGAGCGCGGCGTTGGTGAGACGCGCTTCGGTGTAACGCATCGCGGCGGGCGGATCGCCATCCACAGAACCGAAATTCCCCTGTCCATCCACGAGCAACGTGCGCATCGAAAAATCCTGCGCCATGCGAGCCATCGCTTCGTACACCGCCGAATCTCCGTGCGGATGATATTTACCCAACACTTCACCCACGATACGAGCGGATTTTTTGTACGCCGAGTCCGCGCGGATGCCCATGTCGTACATCGCGTATAAAATGCGGCGTTGCACAGGCTTGAGTCCATCGCGCGCATCGGGCAGGGCGCGCGCCACGATCACGCTCATCGCATAATCGAGATATGCCTGCTGCATCTCGGTGTCAATGTCTATTTTGCGGATTAATCCAAGTTCCATAGTGAAATCCTTTGTGAACCGCGAAGAGCGCGAAAGACGCCAAGAAAATCTTTTAAATTCTTCGCGCTCTTGGCGGACTTAGCGGTTAAGTTTTGCTGAATGTATGTTCTATTGCGGGGACAATCTTACGGGGAAAGGGGGGATGCGTCAAGCCAGCCAATCTTCAATTTCTAGATTTGGTATGCGTTTGAACTCACGCGTATTGTTTGTGACCAGTATTACTTCAAGACTCAAGGCATGTGCCGCAATGAGCATATCCATAGATCCGATCAACGTTCCTTTTGTTTCCAGATAAGTGCGAACATGCCCATACATAACAGCCGCGCTCTGATCAAAATCTGCAACGTCGAGGGGAAGCAAAAATTGATCGAGCGCGATCATGTTCTGTTCGGTTTGATTACTTTTCTGTGCGCCATGAACAAGCTCAGCGACTGAGATTGTTGAAATACCTATGTCGCCAGGCTTGTGTGATGTAAGCCTCTTGATCAATTCTTCTGGTTTCTTACGAATCAATGCAATGCAGATGTTCGTATCCAGGAGATATTTCATGTAAACGCATTCTCGCGTTCTTGTAGAGGTGGTTGTGTGCGTTCGCTCATGAAATCTGCTGAGAAATGAGAGAGGCTCTCAAGCAGGGTATCCCATGAAGATTTATATGGCAAAAGGACGACTGCATTCCCCACTCGTTTTATGTAGACGCGATCGCTGCCAAATCGAAATTCCTTTGGCAAACGAACCGCTTGACTTTTGCCATTTTGAAAAAGTTTTGCAGTATCCATACGGCACCTCAAATATATACCAATAGTATATACTATTTTTGCATTTTGTCAACTTCTCTGTCATGAGGATAGCAATCACAATTGATCATTTCAATTACGGCACATACGTAATGATCTTTGTCGCGCATATACCGGTGAGGTTGGTTTCCGTGCAGAGCGTGATCGAAACCGACATGGGGTGTCCGGCTAAATTGTATTTGAACGCCGGGGCGCTGATCGTCACTGATTTGTCCGGGGCGATGGTACTTGTCCCGCGTATTGCGCATCCATCCTGGAATGAAAATTCGTTACCCGTGTACGAGCGCACGTCGCCCGTATCCTGGTCTGTGATCACGATGTTCATGGATTTGAACGTTCCGCGGCTCGGGTTTCTCAACTCGATATTCGACCAGAACTCGCCGGAGCATTTTCCCTGTCCGCGATATTCGGCTTCGAAGTTGGCGCCTTGCTCGCCCGCAACCGGTTGCAGCGGCAAAGAGAACGGATTCCCAGTGATGATGGCGTACTTAGCGGACAACCAGCAATATGGGGTGCCGAAACTCGGGTTGCGGACATACCAATACTGACCAAACGGATCTCGCCCGACAATTTCGGTTGATTGACCTACGAGTAACATTCCCACCCTTTCATATTCCGTGCCGGGACCGATGCGGCAGTTGGTCGCCACGGTGACAGAGATCATCGGCACAGTGGATGTGCCGGTCGGTTCTGCTGTGAGGGTTGGGGCTAGAGTTTCTGTTGGCAACTCCACCGTGGAGGTTGGTTGGGTTGTGGGCGTAGTCTGCGTTTGGATGGCGGCGATGGTTTCCACGATGGCGGTTTGCGCGGCGTTCGGGTCAACCGTAGGGATGGTTGACGTCCCTCCGCAGGCGAGAGTGGCAAGCCACAGAACAATGATAGATAGGATGATGGGAGATTTCTTCATCGTGAGGATCCTTTGTTGCCCCAATGATAATCCAAAGTCAATTCAATCGAGATACCAAACCAAATACCCCCGCGATAAGAATTTTCTCTGCAAATTGATCTTGAATCCTTTTCCCTCCAGCGATTCCGCCGCAGCGATGAACCATTGCCGCGCCCCGAATGTTTTTGTATGTGATGTTTCTTTGGCAGATTTCTTCCACGCCTCGAAGAACTCATAGATCGGCTCGCCTTTGATCACGCGATGGATCAGATTCTTCGGCAATATCGTTTGAAATTCCTCCACGTCGAAGCCCAAACGGAAATTCGTGCTGAATACCAATGCCTCGAACCTCCAACCTCCCAGTCTCCAGTCTCTAATCTCTAATTCTCCAATTCTCTTTTTCTCTTCATCACCCTTCGACAAGCTCAGTCCATCGTCTTCTACTTTTCTTGCCAAGTTCGCCACCCATAGTTGACCATACGGCGTGGACGTTCCCTCGATCATCAACCCGCGGGGTAACACATATTCTGCAAGTCGTTCGTAAGCGGGAGCAAAATCTTTTTCTTCGTATTGACGCAGTACATTGAACGCGCGGATTAGACGAACGCGCTCGCCCTTTTGCAACGGCAGGTTGAATCCGCCCAAGCGAAAAAATGTTTTATCGTTGGCAAACGGAAGCGCGGCTTCGACTCGTTCCTTGTCAATTTCAACGCCGATGATTTTCAGGTCTGGGTTCACGCGCCGAAAACGCGACGCGGATTCAAGCGTGGTGCGCGCGTCGAAGCCGTAGCCGAGGTCAACGAATGCCGAGTTGGCGAACCAGCCATCCGTCCGCGAGAGAAGCGAGGGCTCGTAGAGGAGGATGAAATTATCCACACGACGGAGTCGGTTGGCGGCTGTCTTCCCGCGCGTGGGTTGTCCCTCTGGTTTTTTGGAGGCGCGTTGATGAGGCATAAAAAAATGGGACACGGTGTTTGCCGTGTCCCAAAGTTTGTTAGTCTGCCGCGGATGCGTCCGGCGAAACTTCTGTTGTTTCTGCCGCGCCCGTTTCGGGCTCCGCTTTGACCGGCGCTTCTTTGAGGAAACCGGTACCGGCGGGGATGAGCTTGCCGATGATCACGTTCTCTTTCAAGCCGAGGAGCGGGTCGGTGGTGGAGCCGATCGCCGCGCCCGCCAGCACTTTGATGGTGTGCTGGAACGAGGAGGCGGAGAGGAACGAGTCGGTGCTGAGCGAGGCTTTCGTGACGCCAAGCAAAACTTCGGAGAACTTCGCCGGTTGTTTGCCTTCCGCGAGTAACGCCTCGTTGATCTTGCGGAGTTCGAGGCGGTCAATCGGGTCGCCGGGCAGGAACTGGGTGTCGCCCGGGCGCGTGATCTGCACTTTGCTCAACATCTTGCGGATGATGACCTCGAAGTGTTTGTCGTGGATGTTCTGCCCTTGCGAGCGGTACACTTTTTGCACTTCGGTCATCAGATACATCTGGCAGGCTTCGCGCCCTTGAATTTTCAACACGCGGTGCGGGTTGAGCGAGCCTTCGGTAAGCGGCGTGCCGGCTTCGATCTTTTCGCCGCTCTTGATCAGCAAACGCGACGTGGTGGGAATTTCATACGAGATTTCTTCGCGGCGGTCATACGAGACGACAACCTTGCGTTCTTTTTTCTCGACGCGGACCCGCCCGGCGTGTTGCGAGACGATCTTCGCATCGTCGAGAGTCGCCAGCGCGTCCCCGGCTTTCACTTCCGCTTCATCCTTGACCGTGATCTTCCAGTCTTCGGGGATGGAGTATTCGTCGCTGACGAGTTCGCTGTTCTCGATGAAGACTTCGCGCAGGTCGGCGTATTTTTCGGATTGGTTGATGCGCACCGTGCCGCTGATATCCGCCACGACGGCTTCGCCCTTCGGCTGTTTGCGCGCTTCGAACAATTCTTCCACGCGCGGCAGACCGGTGGTGATGTCTGCTCCGCCGGCGGCAACGCCGCCGGTGTGGAAGGTTCTCAGCGTGAGTTGTGTGCCAGGTTCGCCGATGGATTGCGCGGCGACAATGCCGACGGCTGAACCAAGTTCAACCATGTTGCCGCGGCCGAGGTCGAGACCGTAGCATTTGGCGCAGATGCCGTGTTGCAGTTCGCACGTCATCGCGGAACGGACCTTCACTTCGTCAATGCCTGAAGCGGCGATCTTGCGCGCCATTTCCTGACTGATCACATCGTTGTATTCGCCGAGGATTTCGCCGGTCTTCGGGTCAATGACCTGTTCGGCGAGCAGGCGGCTGAACAAACGGTTGCTGAGCGATTGTCCCGCCACATCGTCGCGGCGGCGGATCATCACGCCGTCGTGCGTGCCGCAATCGGGTTCGTTGATGATGATGTCTTGCGCAATGTCTAC
The DNA here is from genome assembly GCA_046328795.1 of Anaerolineales bacterium. Classification (GTDB taxonomy): domain Bacteria; phylum Chloroflexota; class Anaerolineae; order Anaerolineales; family Villigracilaceae; genus Defluviilinea. The sequence goes on from JAXLVX010000006.1 coordinate 57,556, forward strand.
GAGGCGGCGGGTGAGGTAACCGGCATCGGCTGTGCGAAGAGCCGTATCCGCCAGACCTTTGCGCGCGCCGTGAGTCGAGATGAAGTATTCCTGCGCGGTGAGTCCCTCGCGGAAGTTGGAACGGATCGGCATTGGGATGATGCGCCCGGAGGGGTCAGCCATCAAACCGCGCATGCCCGCCAACTGACTGATGGTGGAGAATCCGCCTTTGGTTGCGCCGGAGGATGCCATGGTCGAGAGGTTGCCGTCGGGGTCCATGTTCTTTTTGACCGCCTCAGCGACCCGATCTGTTGTTCCCTGCCACACTTCGATCTCGCGTTCGTTCTTTTCCTGCTCGGTGAGCAAGCCGCGGCGGAAGTCGCGCTGTACGAGTTCGATCTGCTTGAGGGCTTCTTCGATGATGGCTTTGCGTTCCGGCGGGATGGAAATATCGGCGACCGCAAGCGTGGTGCCGGATCGCATGGCGTATTCAAAACCAAGCGATTTGATGCGATCGGCAACGTCGGTGGTCTCTTCCTGTCCGCACAGTTCATACACTTCGGCGATCAGATCTTTCACGCCGCCTTTGTCCAACTTTTCGTTGACGAATTGAACTTCCGGGGGCAGAATGCGGTTGAAGATGACGCGCCCAACTGTCGTCTGGATGATGCGTGTTACAGGTTCTTCGAGGCGGTCGCCTTTGTCGTCGTACCATGTTGTGGTAAGCAGTTTGATCTCGGTGTGGATCGCCACTTGATCGAGCGCGTATGCCATCTCCACTTCATCGAAGCTGGAGAAAGCGCGTCCGTCGCCTTTGTGCGCGGCTTTCTGCGGCATGGTCAAATAGTAAACGCCCAGCACCATATCTTTGGAAGGCGTGACGATCGGTTCGCCATCGGCGGGTTTCAATAAATTTTTGGAGGCGAGCATTAACTCGCGCGCTTCTTTCACAGCCTTTTGCGAAAGCGGAACGTGCACAGCCATCTGGTCGCCGTCGAAGTCCGCGTTGAAAGCGGTGGTGACGAGCGGATGCAGTTGGATCGCCGAGCCTTCGATGAGGATCGGTTCGAACGCCTGGATGCCCAGCCGGTGCAGCGTGGGCGCGCGGTTCAACAACACGGGTCGGTCGCCGATCACGCCTTCGAGCGCTTCCCACACTTCGGGGCGGTTGCGTTCGATCAGGCGGCGCGCTCCCTTCACGTTCGCGGCGTAATTACTCTGCACAAGCCGCGCAATGACGAACGGGCGATACAATTCAAGAGCCATGCTCTTCGGAAGTCCGCATTGGTAGAGTTTGAGTTGCGGACCCACCACGATCACCGAGCGACCGGAATAGTCCACGCGCTTGCCGAGCAGGTTACGGCGGAAGCGACCCTTCTTGCCTTTGAGCATATCGCTCAACGATTTGAGTTCGCGGCGTCCGCGGCGGCTGAGGGCTTTGCCGCGCTGTGAATTGTCAATGAGGCTGTCTACCGCTTCTTGCAACATACGCTTCTCGTTGCGGATGATGACATCCGGCGCGCCGAGTTCGAGCAATCTCTTCAAGCGGTTGTTGCGGTTGATGACGCGGCGATAGAGGTCGTTCAAGTCGGATGTGGCGAAACGTCCACCGTCGAGTTGAACCATCGGGCGCAGGTCGGGAGGAATGACCGGCAGGATGGTGAGGATCATCCATTCGGGGCGGTTGCCGGAGCGTTTGAACGCTTCCACAACCTTCAAGCGAGTCGTCGCCTTCTTGCGCTTCTGTTTCGATTTGGTGGTCTTCACCTCGTGCCAAAGTTCTTCGGCGAGTTTATCGAGGTCGAGGCGTTCGAGCACGTCGTAAAATGCTTCGGCGCCCATGTCGGCGCGGAAGACTTGTCCCCAGCGCTGCTTAAGTTCGCGGTAGCGAATTTCGCTGAGGAAGGTGAACGGGCGCAGTTCAAGCAATTCGTCGCGCTGACGCGAGGACTGGTTCGATGAGACCGAAGTCTGCTCTTCGAGTTGCGAGCGCAGACCTTCCATCTTCATGTCGGCGTCCGCTTTGATGCGGCCCGCTTCCATCTTGAGGTCTTCGAGTTCTTTCGCGCGCTGGTCTTTCAATTCGTTCTCCAGCGTTTCGAGTTTCTTCTGGACGATCTTTTGAACTTGGGTAATGTGCTTGGCAATGACTTTATCGCCGGCATCGAGGATCTTTTCGCCGGTCAATTCGAAGACGACAGCCTTCTTGGCGTGTTCGCCCATTTGACCCTGCAACAATTTTTCGAGCTTCTGTCCCTCTTTGATGACCGGGTCGAGTTTCTCGGCGATGACCTCATCGTAGCCTTGTTCGAGATCCGTGCGCTTCTGGTTGATGTCAGCCAGCGTGTGATCGCGCTTGGTCTTGACCTCGGCGATTTTGGTGTTGACTCCCGCCGCCTGTTCGCGCTCGGTATCGGAGATCTCATCTTCGATGCGCTTGAGGGCTTTGTTGCGGGCTTCTTCATCTACATAGGTGACGATGTACTGAGCGAAGTACAACACGCGGTCAAGGTTGCGGCGCGAAATATCCAGCAACATGCCGAGGTAGGAGGGGATGCGGCGCGTGTACCAAATGTGCGCGACCGGCGTGGCGAGGGCGATGTGCCCCATGCGTTCGCGGCGCACGGCGGCGCGAGTCACTTCGACGCCGCACTTATCGCAGATGATTCCTTTGTAACGGGGGTTCTTGTATTTGCCGCAGTAGCATTGCCAATCGCGCTGGGGTCCGAAGATGGCTTCACAGAACAAGCCGTCCTTTTCGGGGCGCAAGCGGCGGTAGTTGATGGTCTCAGGTTTCAGCACCTCTCCATACGACCACGAGAGGATCGTTTGGGGCGAGGCGAGGCTGATACGAAGCGCAGTCAGTCCTTTGGTTTCCACGGGTTTTCTCCTGAAAAAAGATTACGGAGTACGGCTGTCTCTGTATAGCGTATAGTCGGCTGGTACAAGAGACAAACAAAGGCAAGCGCTTCCAGAGTATTTTCTGAAGCGCTTGCGGTTAGTTACTCGTTTTTCACATCCAACGAGGGCAATTATACGCGTTAAAAAAGGAGAGTCAAGGCTGGCGAATAAGAGTTAGATTGGAGTTTCGTCTGCAAGATCAGGCGAGCAGGCTCTTTGCGAAGGATAAAAATTTCTGGATATCCTTGAAATCGGTGACCATGCCGACCGAGATGCGCACCGCGCCGGTGGATTTCCCGTCAATGCAGGTGCGGAAGTCGTCAATAGACAGGCGATCCTCGTGACCCGGGCTGGCGAAGCAAACATCCAATTCGACCCGCGAGATTTCCAGCGCAACCTCCCCCGCGCCGGGGTTGCAGAAACAGCCGGTGCGGAGCGAGATGTTGGATCTGTTCGCCTGCTCTTCGATAAACCGATGATCGAGCGCGTTGCCGTCCGCATCGTAAAAATTGACCGTGACCGCTCCGCCTCTTCCCTCTGTGGAGGTTGGTCCATACACCCGCACAAGTTGCGCCCCGTTGCTATGTTTCAACGCGGTGATGTTATCTAACAGCCAGCCCGTCAGGCAATGGACGCGCTCGTGGATCACGTCATAGCCGATGGACTCGATGTGTTTGAGCCCGATCTCGATGGCGGGGATGTTGAGATAATCAATCGTGCCGTCCTCGAACGCGGACGAGCCATCTGCTAAATAATATTTATCGCCCTGCACCGATGCGACAGTGATCGTCCCACCTGCGAACCACGGACGATGTAATTTTGACAATGCAGATTTTTTTGCGATCAGCGCGCCCAATCCGGTGGGATAGCCGAACATTTTATAAAATGAAATGGGGACAAAATCAGGCTTGACTTTGCTCAAGTCCAACTTGCTGGTTGGCACGAACGCAGCGGCGTCGAGCAGAACATCCCAGCCGTGTTTGTGCGCTTCCTCGATCCACTCAAGCGGATGCTGAACGGAGGAAAAGTTTGACTGCGCCGGGTAGGCAAAAAGGTTGTGTCCGCTCTTCGCGGGTTGCGCCAGTTCGCGGAGGAGACTCGAAGCGTCCGCTCGCATGTCGGGCAACGCGACGGGGATGTACGTCACCTTGGCGCCGCGCGCGTGAGCGAATTCCCGAATCCCGTTGACGGAGTTGTGATTGTCGAAGGTGAGCAGATAACGTCCCCTTAAAAATGGATACGACTCGCCGACGAGTTTCAACGCGCCGCTCGCGTTGGGCGTGAAGATGGCGAGGTATTCCTGCGGGTCGGCGTTGAAAAAACGCAGAACATATTCGCGCGCGTGTTCCACGAGTTGAGTCGCGGCTTGCGAAGAGGGGTTGCTCGAATGCGGGTTGCCGAACACATGCTCCGACAGCAATTTGGTGTGACGCCGCAGTTGCGACTCGGCATACAACCCGCCGCCGGTGTAATCGAGATAAACGTGCCCGTTGAGATCGAGGCGCGAATATTCGGTGGCGCGCAAATCGTCTATGATGTGCGTGGTCGGGTACGCGGGATAGGATTTCAAAAAAGAAACAAATTCAACGTCGGGTTTTTCCATATCAATCCTCGCCGCAATTATAATACCCTCATGCCTCGCATTTGTATTTTTCCCCGCGTGCAGGGATTCGGCGGCGTCACATCTTTCCGACTCAAATTCGAAAGCGGACTCCGCGCTCGCAGCGTGGACGTGACGTACGATCTGGATCAGCCAGCGGATGCCCTCCTCGTTCTCGCCGGGACGAAGAACCTGACTCGCCTGTGGCGGGCGCGCGCGCAGGGGCGGCGGATCGTCCAGCGGCTCGACGGCTTGAATTGGGTGCATCGCGTCCGCTGGGCGGGACTGCGTTACACCATCCGCGCGATCTATGGAAATTGGAATCTTTCATTCATTCGAAAACATTTTGCGGACAAAGTGATCTATCAAAGTCAATTCGTGCGAGGCTGGTGGGAGAATTGGTACGGTGCGACAAACATTCCAGCGTCTGTGATCCTCAACGGCGTGGATTTGAATCAATACTCACCAAATGGATCGCATGAACGCCCAACGGATTTTTATCGTTTGCTCGTGGTGGAGGGAAGCCTCGCGGGCGGGTTGGATTCGGGATTGTTCTACGCGGTTGATTTGGGGCAACGCTTATCGAAGAAACACAAAATTGAATTAGTCATCGTCGGGCGCGTGGACGCGAACACAAAAAAGAAATTGGGAGAACAAAAAGATTTCCGAATCCGTTTTGTTGATTCGATGCCGCGCGAGGAGATTCCGTTTCTCGAACGCTCGTCGCATTTGTTGTTCTCCGCCGAAGTGAATCCGCCGTGCCCGAACTCGGTCATCGAAGCGCTGGCGTGCGGACTGCCCGTCGTCGGCTTCGACACCGGCTCGCTTTCCGAACTCGTGCAGGGAGACGCCGGTCGACTTGTTGCTCACGGAGCGAACCCGTGGAAGTTGGCGCGACCAGACATCCCGTCGCTGGCAGAGGCGGCGGAGGAAGTCTTACGCGAGAATGAACGCTTCCGCAAGTCTGCGAGAGAGAGGGCAAAGGCTGTGTTTGGGTTGGATACAATGGTGGATGAATATTTGAAGGTGTTGTTGGATTTCTCGTAAGCCACGGTTGTGACGGTAGTGATGTCTGGAACGAGGTTGCTGACAAGGTAAAAATGATAATCAAACGAATATTGTTGCTTTGCTTGGGAATCACAGTAGTTGCGGCGTTTCTTTTTCTGCTTTGGAAATTTAGAGAGCCTACTCCTGCTGAGCTTTTACAGGCAGAGCAAGAAATATATGGGCTTTTACTTGAAGAACGGAGATGTGTTTACAGCGATTCGCCTGATAAGATCCGAGTAGTAGAACTTACGAATTCTGCTGGATATCAACCGGGCGTTCCACCCAGCGGACTAGGTCTCTTTCGAGAAAGTCTTGAGCTGAAATATTTTTCCAGCCTGGAAGAAAGAACGCTGCTTGATTATCAGACGAAAAATGCTAAGCCATATCCTATCAAGAATTACCTATCCGATTCTGCAAACATCATATTAGTCAATCCGGCAGATGGCAAACAATTGAATTGGTGGGTATCTTTTTCGCGGATAGGTTTCAATTCGTCAATGACGCAGGCATTTGTTCTGAAAGGATGTTGTCTTGGCAAAGCGTGTTACGATAACACCAGTGCCTATATGCTTAGCTGGGGTGACTATATAGTGTTGAAAAGAACAGATGACAAGTGGATAGTCAAGGAACGGCAAAGTGCTTGGCACGTAGAGTCACCGGTTCCATAATATACTGGTGTGATCTATACAGAGAGATTCTAAGTCCGATGAAATCACCATGCCGTAAGATAATTCTTGCAACAAAATTTCTTTTGAAACTGGTGGTTTTGATATGGGCTCAACCACCGAGGTAACTTGAAAAGGAGTTCCCATGTCCGATGAGATCATCGCTTTCCTGAAAAAACATTTGCAGTCCATTCAAGAGAACGACACAAAAGTTTATTACGAAACCACCGCCGAGGATCTGACTCTCTACGAGTGGTGGATCACGCCGCATCGCATTGACGGGCTTCCCTTTCACGAGTTTATGATGTCTTCGAACGCCGAGCGCGGCGCGGTCTTCGGCGCGGAGGCAAAGGGAAAATCTACAACGCGGTTCGATCTTTCGAATTTGCATGTTCAACACTATGGCGACTCCGCGATTGCAAGTTATACGCTGCTCATCAGCACGGCGTCCGCGGAGGGCGTGAAGGTTGCTTCGCACAACGAAAGCCGCGTGATGGTGAGACTCAATGGCGCGTGGAAAGTTGTCCATGTACACAAATCTCCTGCGTGGCAGGCTCCGCATATTTCATCATGAAGCGATTTAATGGCAGGCTCGCCCTGCAACAACGCGTGCTTCCCAATTACCGCGCTCCGTTCTTTGACTTGCTCGCCTCTGCCTGCGATGGCGGGATGAGTCTCTTCACCGGCTTGCCGCGCCCCAGCGAAGGAATTACAACAACGGACGAATTACGCAATACGCAATACGTAGTAGGAAAAAATATCCATCTCTTCGGCGGCTCGCTGTATCTTTGTTACCAGCCGGGATTGACGAACTGGCTGAAAGAATGGAATCCCGACGCGCTGATCGTGGAGGCAAATCCGCGCTATCTTTCCACCTCATCCGCTGTGAATTGGATGCACGAACAAGATAAGCCGGTGATTGGTTGGGGGCTCGGAGCGCCGCCTGTCAGCGGATTTCGGGAGAAGAGAAGAATTAATTTCCTCAGTCAATTCGACGCGCTGATCGCATACAGTCAACGCGGCGCGGATGAGTACGCCGATTTGGGTTTTCCGCTCGATCGTATTTTTGTCGCGCATAATTCGGTTTCTCCATCTCCGACTTGGTCAATGCCAGAACGACCTTCAACTTTCAACCTTCAACCTGTAATTCTTTTCGTGGGACGTTTGCAATTGCGCAAAAATGTGGATTTACTTCTCGGCGCGTGCGCGGAAATTCAAAACGTTCGGATGGTCATCGTGGGCGATGGACCGGAGCGCGAGGCGTTCGAGGAACTCGCCGCGGAAATTTATCCGTCCGCGGAGTTTGTGGGGGCAAAGCATGGGGAGGAGTTAAAGGCTCACTTTGCCGAAGCAGACCTCTTTGTCCTGCCGGGAACCGGCGGCTTGGCTGTGCAGGAGGCGATGAGTTATGGACTCCCAGTCATTGTGGCGCAGGGAGACGGCACGCAGGACGATCTGGTGAGAAAAGAGAACGGCTGGCAAGTTCCGCCCGATGATTTCGACGCGCTGGTCGCTACAATGAAAGACGCGCTGTCGGATGCGGCGCGTCTGCGAAGGATGGGGGAAGAGTCGTATCGAATTGTGAAAGAGGAGATCAATATCGAGAAGATGGCGGATGTTTTTGTTGCGGCGTTGGATTCAACTCGATCTTAAATCACATAACGTTTATTGATCCATCTTTCGCCTCAATGTCAAAGCGTCTCATTCTGTTCCTGCTTTTTGAGAAAGTATATAGCCGTTAACGCAACCAGAATAATGAACAGCGGTGGGAAAGAATTGTTCATAAAATACGGCTTGTACTTGAACGGGTAAAGGAGCGAAGAGTACGCCGTTGAGATGACCAATAAGAGCAGGATCGCAAGAGGTCTGTTTCGGAAATCCGCGATCTTTGGCAGGTTGCAATAGAATATTGCAAGAGGGGCAACAAGGACGGGCAATGTGTAATCGTTGCTGGCTGGAATGGTCAAAGCTCCCAGAGTGCACGCCAATAACACGTACGGGTTTATGCCCGCTTCCTTGCGAACATACGCGCGGGCGACAACGGCAAGAACGCAACCGAGTATTGCAACAAGTAAGAATCTAGTGATCCAATTCGCATTCTGCTGGAGGAGGGTCAGAGTTTCAGACGAAACAAGACCGTATCCGTCTTTTAGGAAATTGAAGACAAAAGCCTGGATCGAATGATTCCCATTCCAACTCCATCCGGGTGTGCGCAATTGCACCAAGACGGCTTTCCAAAACCCAACGAAGTTATCATAACCAAGGACAAAGAGAAGGGCGAAATTAAAGAGACCAAGCCCCGCCATGCGCCTGAGATTCGCCTTCCAATCACGCCAATCTCTGATGAACATAAAGATAAAGATTGCCGGGTACACCTTGATCTGGATCGAGATGGAAAATAGAAGATATGCGAAGTATCTAAATTGATCGTATTGATGGAAGATGTAAATGGAAAGCATACAAAGAAAGAAAGTGATCACGTTAAATTGACCTCTTTCCAACTCGAATTGAAAGCCGTATGAGACCAACCCCGAAATAAATACCAACATGAGCAGGGAGTAGTCCTTCTTAAGCCCAGCCTGAAGGGCGGCAAGCCCGGCAAGGAGACAATAACTGAGAACGGTTAGAGCTGTGATCACGAAATACGAAAGCGGATAACTTATCAACGTCATCGGCGAGAAGATAATATACGTTAACGGCGGATAAAACAGCTGAGGATAGGGAGATTGCCCTGTGGTTGCCCAGGGAGTCACCGAGCCCATTGTGATCTGGAGATCAAGACCAATTGGATATTTGTCGGGAATATAGCGGTTAAAATAAATGATAGATCGTTCGGAGTTGAGAAACATCGGCATTAAGAACAATAAAACATAAACGAGTAGAAACCCTAGTATGATCCAAATGGCGGACGGAACACTATACAGTTTTTCAAGACTGCCCCTGATGCTCACGCTGATCTGCTTCTCGGGGCTAATCAGCCACAAAGAAAGCCCAAATACGGCGGTGAGAATTCCCGCTTGTATGCCCAGCAGTTGGCTTGCCCCGATCCTGTTATCGCCAGATAGTAGAAGATCTACGAGTAAAGACAGCGCCAATCCAGATACGCCGATGATCGTTAATCCGATACCAATTTTTTTCGTTGACATATCAGTTATTTTATCCTTCCGCTTTCGCGTCTGTTGCTAATTTTACGCGAGACATCGTGGATTTGAAAGAAAAGTATTCCTTGAATAGAACAACAGCCGATCCGAACGCATGAGAAGCATATTCAAATTTTCTTTCCGCCATAAATTGCCGGGTAAACTGCACTATAATTTAAAGAAGCTCAAGGTCTGATTATGAAACGGCAACAACCAGACTCTTCTCCCCTTTACATCGGTGAACTGAACGGGACTCTGCTCGGAGACTTCCGCCTCGCCGCCTCCGACTTCGGCTTGGTCGCCGTTGAGTGGGCGGAGTCGCAGGGCGAGTTTGACGCCTACCTAGCGCGATTCAGCCGCCCCGTCGTGAAAGAAGCGAAACGCATCAAGCCGTACGCGAAAGAATTGGCGGAATACATCGAGGGGAAGCGTCACGCTTTCACCATCCCCGTTGATTGGACGTTGTTCACCCCATTCCAGCGCGAGGCGTTGCAAGCCGTGTTCCGCATCCCGTACGGCGAAACGCGGACGTATCTCGACATTGCCCAGCAGATCAACCGCCCTCATGCGTATCGCGCGGTTGGCGGCGCCAACGCGATGAACCCGATGCCGCTGGTGATTCCGTGTCACCGCGTGATTGGCATGGACGGCAAACTTCACGGCTACGGCGGCGGGCAGGGGTTGAAGACCAAAGAATGGTTATTGCAAATGGAAGGCGCAGTTATTACGTGAATTGTAGTGGCGACTTCAGTCGCCCAAGAACGACTGACTCTAAAGGGCGCTTTGCAGAGTCGTTACTACCGAATAAAAGAGCAAGAATCGGGTCGGCAAGGTTATGTGGGTCGAATAGAATATTCCGCACGTAATAATTTTCCCAATCAATCCATCGCTATTTCATCGTTCTACATCATAAGGAGTTATCTTTGAAACCAAAACACTGGCTCGTATTCATCACCCTCGGCGCGATCTGGAGTTCGTCTTTCTTGTGGATCAAGATCGGCGTGCAAGATGTCGGGCCCATGTCGTTGACCGCCTTCCGCATGTTGTTCGGCGCGATCACTGCCGTTGCGATTGGCGTGTATCAAAAAGTGCAATGGCCCCGCGACCTGCGGACTTGGCTCATCTTTATCGTGCTCGGACCCGCCAGCCTCGCCATTCCTATTTTCCTCATCGCGTGGGGCGAACAGACGATTGACTCGGCTGTCGCATCCATCCTCAACGCAACTACCCCGCTCTTCACTGTCGTCATCGCCCACTTTATGTTACAAGACGACAAGATGACAATGCAAAAAGCGCTTGGTTTGTTGATCGGTTTTGTGGGAACGGTTGTGCTCCTGAGCAAGGATCTCACGGTGGGCGCGCAGAGTTCCGTCATTGGGCAGGCGGCGGTAATCCTTGCCTCTATTTTCTATGCCGGGAGCGCGGTGTTTGGGCGCAAATTTACGCAACATGTGGAGGGAACAGCGCGCGGCGCAATGTTCCTGATCACCTCGGCGATCTGCATGTGGATCGTTGGTCCGCTTGTGGAGCGACCATTCGAATTTCCATCCCTGACTATTACCTGGGTTTCAATTTCATGGCTTGGCATTTTGGGTTCGGGTCTAGCGGTGCTCATGCTTTGGTATCTGATCCACGAGATCGGACCCACGCGCGCATCCCTCACCACGTACCTCTTCCCGATTGGCGGCGTCATCCTCGGTGTGTTATTCTTAAACGAACATCTTTCATGGCAATTGCTGGCTGGCACGCTATTGATCATCCTGAGCCTCGCGGTTGTCAATTGGAAACCCTCAACACAAACAAAGTCCGCGCTGAAAGAAGCATAACGTTCGATGTCCGAAGAATCGGTTCTGAAAAAATACGAATTCATCGTCCCGCTGGGGCTGTTCATTCTTTTTCTTGCCTTCACGTTGCCGGGCATTGCATGGGGCGCGCCGGCTATTTGGCATCCCGATGAGATCGTTGTCCGCGTGATCAGCGCGTTGCACGGCGAGTGGAAGTTCAGCGAGATCAACTTCGACTATCCCGACCTTCCGCAATATGTAATGCTCGGGTTAGGAAAGATTATCTTTGCGTTGGGCGGCGGTGATTCCGATGTCCTGATCGCGTCTCGCGTGCTTTCGGCAGTGATCGGCGGATTCATCGTTCTACTCACTTACGTGATTGCCCGCCGCATCGGTGGGAGCGTTCAGACGGCGGGGCTGGCGGGACTCTTGTTGATCTGCGTCACTCCGCTTTCTTCGAATGCCCGGTTTGCGCACAACGATATGTACGTTGTATTTTTCACGACATTGGTCACGCTCTTTCTGATCTGCTACGTTCAAACCGGATCGAGAGGCTGGCTGTACGCGTCGTTCATGGCTGTGGGCATGGCGGCTTCAAGCAAATATACCGGCGGTAGTATGTTGCTCACTGTTTTGCTTGCATATTTCGTTCTGCAATGGCGGAGCCTCAAGTCGGATTGGTTTCGCATCGGAGAAACGTTGTTCATCGGCGGCGCGCTGACCTATCTGGGGTATGCGCTTGGCACGCCCAAAGCATTGACGTGGATGGCGTATTATTTCAAGAGGGTATTTACCGCGTTGAACTGGCAAGTCAACTACGGCAGGGACCCCGATAGCATCCGCGGGATCGTTGGACAATATCCCATATTGCAAAATGGGTTGGGAACCGCGCTTTTCCTCTTGTTTACCGGCGCGTTACTTTGGGCTGGTTACCACATCCTTCGATCAATTCGGAATCGTTCATTGAGCGCAAACTCGAAATTCGGCGGGCTGGCTGTTGTATTACTGGCAGTGATCGCGCCGGACATCCCCATTATGATCTCTTACAATTATCAACTCCGGTATTTTCTTCCCATCATGCCGCCGCTGGCTATCCTTGCCGCTTTTTTTGTGGAAGATCTGTATAGTGTGGCAAAGAAGTTCAATCCGCGCATGTTCCCTGCCGCAGTGATACTCGGCATATCTGCCATTGTTTTTTATTCTTTTGCGCGGCTGACGAGCGTCATGCTTCTGTTTATCAATGATGCCCGCATCCCAGCCACACAGTTCATGCTCACTCTGCCTGCCGGCGCATCTTTAGAGCATACGAATTATCCGCCAAGTTATCCCGACGGTTATTTTTCCCGCGAACACAATTATCCGTTGTACATCATCAAAGGCGCAACCGATGTAGTCCCCACAGACAAGCCCTATGAATTCAACAAAGCGGAACAAGGGCTGCTCGACCGCGGCACCGATTACCTGATCGTGGATAGTTTCACCGCCAGCCGATTTGACGATCCATATATCTGCGGGCAACTCCCGAATGAGTGTGAGTTCTTCAAACAATTGGCAACGGGCAAGACCGAACATTATCAACTCATCGCGGAATTCAAATATGCGCTGCCGCCCTATCTGCCGCAGATCCAAATCTTGTTTGCCAATCCCGCCATCCGCATTTACGAGAGAGTCAAATGAACGATTTCAGAACAGGTTTCATCGCCATCATCGGTAGACCGAACGTTGGTAAATCAACATTGGTGAATGCCTTGCTCAAACAAAAGATCGCGGCGGTGTCGCCGAAGCCGCAGACCACGCGCAAGCGTCAGTTGGGGATTCTCACGGGCGAGAAATATCAACTCGTGTTCGTGGATACGCCCGGCATCCACAAGGCGCGGCACAAACTCGGCGAGTTCTTGAATCGCGAAGCCGAAGAATCGCTCGAAGGCATGGATGTGATCCTCTGGCTGGTGGATGGATCCGTCAAGCCGACGGAAGAGGACTCGCAGATCGGACTCCTGCTCGGCAAACTTCCGCGTCGGACTCCGGTTGTGCTTGCCGCGAACAAACTCGACCTTTTCCCCGCCGACGAGGGGAGTCGGTATGTCGAAGCGTATCAGGCGTCCCTGAAGAGGGAAGCGCGCGTCATATCAATTTCTGCCGCGCAGAATCAGAATCTGAAAGAGTTGATCGAGTTGCTCGTTTCATTGAGTCCGTTTCGCGCGCCGGAGTTTGACGAGGAGCAGGTCACGGATCTATACGAGCGCGACATCGCCGCGGATTTGATCCGCGAGGCGTGTTTGCACAAACTGCGCGAGGAAGTTCCGCACGGCGTTGGCGTGCGCATTGACGATTTCAAAGAGCGCGAGAATGGGATGTTGTATATCGGCGCGACGATCTTTGTGGAGCGCGAGTCGCAGAAAGGAATCGTGATCGGCGAGGGCGGGCAGATGATGAAAGCGATTGGTTCTGCCGCGCGCAAAGAGATCGAAGGATGGGCGGACGCCCCGTGTTTTTGGAATTGCGCGTGAAGGTGTTGAAAGATTGGCGCAACGATGAGAACGCGTTGCAGAGTGTTGGGATACAAATGGGAAGAAACGTAAAGCGAGATAATTGCAGGTAAGCACTTATCGAGCAAACGGAAATCGTCCGAAGACCCCGAAGGGGTCAAATGATTCTAGTATTGATGGATGGATCACATTCAACCCCTAAGGGGCGTCAGATAAGGCGGTAAATTTATCATCCTTCGGGATTTGAAGACCCTTTTGCCATTTTAGAATCCTACATCCGTTTCGGCAGTTTCAACGCAACGCCTTCGGGATTGGCTTTATGGCAATAACCTGTTTCTGAGTTTATTGCTAGGCTTATTGTTAATTTGCAAATATCTTGCTCAACTATTCGTCTTCAATGGCTTGAATCCCTTCGCCCAACACCTCGTGCGCCGCGCCGATGACCATGAACGCGCCGGTCACATTCATTGACGATGGCTTTGAGCGTGGACACTTCGGCGCGGGTGATGACGCAGACAACACCGGGGCGGTCCGCTTTTGTGTACGCGCCCGCGCCTTCGAGGATCGTCACGCCGCGTTGAAGTTCATCAAGCACGCGTTGAGAAACCGCTTCCGATTCAGAGGTGACGATCATCGCCGTGCGGACGGTTCGGCTTCCTTCGAGAGTCGTTTCGGCGACGAGTCCGCTCACGTACAACGCGATCATCGCGTAGAGGGCTTGCTTCCAGCCGAATACAAATCCCGCGCCGAGGATGACCGCCGAGTCAACGAAGAGATAACTTTGCGTGATGGGAATGCCGCGCCAATTGTTGAGGATGCGCGCGAGAATATCCGAGCCGCCGCTGGTGCCGCGCGCGCGATAGATGAGTCCATAGCCGACGCCGCTGACGATGGCGCCGTAGAGGGTGTTGAGGAAAATGTCGCCTCGTAGATCGCGAATCAACGCCGCGCCAGCCCCGCCCGTCGAAAAGAGCGGGGTGTTCGGCAATACGTCAATCAAAGTTGAGTAAGTAAAAATGGCGACGGCGGTCCGCAATGCGAAGCGATGTCCGCCAAGAAAGCGCCATCCCAAAATGAACAGCGGGATGTTGCCGATGAGGATCATCAAGCCGATCTGCCAGCCCGTGAAGTGATTGATCAGTTGCGCGATGCCGCTCACGCCACCCGAGGCGAGGTTGGCGGGGATGAAGAATGTGCGAAGCGAGAACGCTTGAATGAATGCGGCGAGGATGATGAGGAAATAATCGCGGAGGGTGGGAAGGTATTTTTTCATTTTGTTTTCTGGTAGGGGCGGGGTCTCCCCGCCCTATTGTTGAATCACAAAAGGGCGAGTGCCACTCCGCTCAGCACGCGCGGGACTACTCAACCACCGAAGCTATTATGGAATTTCCACCCCCGCCAACTTTTCGATGACTCCAACCACAGCCGAGTTATCGAGTTCGCCCATGCCCGCGTCAATCATCTGTTGAAACAGTTTTGTATTTTCAATCGTGGACGAAATCGGGATGTCGTATTCCTTCGCGGTCTCCATGACGATGCGCAGGTCTTTCAATTGCATGTGCGCCTTGAAGCCGGGGCTGCGGTTGCCGTCGAACAAACGCGGCGGCTTCACGTCGAGCGTCCAACATTGCGCCGCGCCGCCTTTGATCGCATCCACAACTTTTTTCGGATCCACTCCCGCTTTTTTTGCGAAGACGAGAAGTTCGCCCATTGCGACCATCTGCGCGGCGACCATGATCTGGTTGGCGGCTTTCGCCACCTGACCGGCGCCCGCCTCGCCGACATGTGTGACTGTCTTGCCCATCGCGAGCAACACAGGCATGACGCGCTCCAGCGCGGACGAGTCGCCGCCGACCATGATGGTGAGCGTGCCGTTGCGCGCGCCGATGTCGCCGCCTGAGACGGGCGCGTCGAGCGCAAGCACATTGTTCGCTTTCAACTTTTCCGCGATCATGCGCGCGGACGCGGGCTTGATGGTGGAGTTATCCACATACACAAGCCCATGATGCGCGCCTTCGATGATTCCCTTTTCGCCGAGGACAACTTTCTCCACGTCGGGCGTGTCGGGCAGGTTGGTGAAGACTACGTCCACTTGCGCGGCGACAACAGCCGGTGTGGATGCAGCAACTGCGCCCTCCGCGACGAGTTCATCCACCGCCGCGTGGGAACGGTTATGTACAAAAAGCGGAAAGCCCGCCTTGAGGATATTCCGCGCGATGGACTTGCCCATCAATCCCAATCCGATGTATCCGACTTTGAGCATGGTAGTCTCCTGAGAGTTTTGGAGATTATAAACCCCAAAATAAGGAGCAGAGCACGATCTGCACCCACCCATTACATCCATCTTCTCGTACGTAGCATCGTCTTCGCTATCTTTATTTGTGACGTGGATGTGAACACCAACACAGAAGCGAATTTTACATATTAATAAACTTGATTTGTATAGAAATTAATATGAATGCTATTACCAATAAGAACGCAAAGATTTCTTTTAGTAGTCTCTTTTGAGCAAGCTGCTCAAGCGCAATTTTCTCCATAAGTTCGCGATCTGTTAACTGAGATATCGGCCGATTTAGAAATCTGGAAGCCAGTGCTTCCAATTTATCTGCGAGACGCGTGGCTTTATAGTGAAAAAAAGGAGACACCGCAGATACTGAATATTCTCGTATGGCATAAATGACTCTATAGTCAGGTACCCCATATTTTTCCAATTTTTCCATTGCATTCAGAATTTTTGGGGCGGAATTTGAGTTCAGATCATTCAATAATGAGTTTATTTTTTCGGGTAATTCATTTTGCATAATCATCCTCCTAAAAATAGAGGCAACTGCAAGAGTTAGCCTAGCGATTTCTACGACCACCGCCACGTCGTGCCATCTTTGCTATCTTCGATGGCCACGCCCATTGCTTTGAGTTGATCGCGGAGTTCATCCGACCGCTTCCATTGTTTTTGCTTACGCGCTTCCGTGCGTTCGGCGATGAGCGCGATGACTTTCGCTTCGTCCTCGCTTGAGCCAGTCTTCTCTTTGAGTTGCAGACCAAACACGCCAGTCAGTTCGCGCAACATGTTTTGCGCGGGTTCGAGTTGCGAATCGTTCGCGCCGTTGTCGCGGGCGGTGTTGACGGCTTTGACGAGTTCGTACAATGCGGCGAGCGCGAGCGGAGAGTTGAAGTCGTCGTCCATCGCATCGGTGAAGGATTGTTTCGTCGCTTCGGCTTGCGCGGCGAGTTCGGAGGCGGCTCCAGCGGAGAGTCCGCTTGAAGAAGGAGAAGCAGGCCGCAATGCGGACTTGAGGCGGTCGAGCGATTTTTCCGCGGCGTCTTGAGTCTCGTCGTTGAAGATGAGCGGAGCGCGGTACGATCCCATCAGCACGAGCATCCGCATCACATCGGCGTCGCGCGTTTTCAAAAAGTCTTTGATGCTGACGATGTTGCCCAGCGACTTGGACATTTTCTCGCCGCCGAGTTGCAGCATCCCGTTGTGGATCCAATAACGCGAAAATTGTTTGCCCGTGTACGATTCGGTCTGCGCGATCTCGTTTTCGTGGTGCGGAAAAATTAAATCGTTGCCGCCGCCGTGAATGTCAATTTGTTCGCCGAGTTCGGCGAGGTTCATGGCGGAGCATTCGATGTGCCAGCCGGGGCGTCCCTTGCCCCACGGACTGTCCCATGAAATTTCGCCGGGCTTCGCGGCTTTCCACAACGCGAAATCCATCGGATGATTCTTCGCTTCGCCCACTTCGATGCGCGCGCCTGCCTGCATGTCGTCGAGTTTGCGCCCTGAGAGTTTGCCATAATCTTTATCTTCGGTGACGCTGAAATAGACATCGCCGTTCGAGGCGGCATACGCGGCTTCTTTTTGGATCAGCCCTTGAATGAATTCGATAATGAGCGGCATGGTCTTGCTCACCTGCGGATTCGACGTGGCGGGGAGCACGTTCAAGTTTTTCAGGTCGTTGGCGTAATCTTCGATGTAGCGTTGCGACAATTTGAGCGGGTCTTCGCCGAGCGCGTTGGCGCGGTTGATGATCTTATCGTCCACGTCGGTGTAGTTCATCACGTGCCGCACGCTGTAGCCGCGGTATTCAAGATAACGGCGGATAATGTCGAACACAATCGCAGACATGGCGTGACCGACATGCGCGTCGTTGTAGACCGTCACGCCGCAGACGTACATCTTGACGACGTTCGGCTCGAGGGTTTGGAAATCTTCTTTTTTGCGGGTGAGGGTGTTGTAGAGTCGAATCATTTCTAAACCTTTGACACAGAGAATAAACCGCTAAGTACGCGAAGTCCGCTAAGAAGAATTAAGAATCTTCGCGCGCTTCGCGGTTAAATCTTTTCTAAATCTGCGGATTATTTTTTCTTGCGCCCATTATCATCCTCCACCCGCGCGAAGATCATGCGACCCGCCGCCGTTTGGAGGACTTTCGTGACGACCACTTCTTTATATTCGCCGATGTAATCGTGACCGTTCTCCACCACGACCATCGTGCCATCGTCCATGTAGCCCACGCCCTGACCGTGTTCCTTGCCCTCTTGGAAGATATTCAACGTCATGCGTTCGGCAGGTAAAACGACAGACTTGACCGCGTTCGCCAGTTCGTTGATGTTGAGGATCGTCACGCCTTGCAGTTCAGCTATGCGATTCAAGTTGTAATCGTTGGTGAGGATCGGGCATTTCAACTGCTTCGCAAGCACCACCAGTTTATCGTCCACTTCGCGCACGCCCTCCGCGTTGATGTCGCTGATGCGCACAAGGATGTTCGGAAGTTTTTGCAGTTCAGCCAGCGCGTCCATGCCGCGGCGTCCGCGTTGACGGCGCAGACCGTCCGGCGAATCGGCGATGTATTGAAGCTCGTTCAACACGAAGCGCGGGATGAGAAGCGTGCCGGGCAAAAATCCCGTTCTGGCAATGTCTGTCACGCGCCCGTCAATGATCACGCTTGTATCCAGTAAGATGGTGCGGTTGAGATTCGTCCATGAAGACGACGAGCCGCCTTCGCCGCCGCGTCCGCTCAACGTGCTGAGCAGACCCATAATATCTCCCTGCCGCATCACGAACAGCGAAATGCCCAGCCATGCGAAAGCGATCACGCCGACGAGCGGCATGATCTGACCGAACGGTTTTGGCAATAATGAAAACGGGAAAGCAAGCAGAGCCGCGGTCAACAAGCCGACGATCATGCCGAGCAACCCAGCAAAAAGGGTTTCTGCCGAAAGCCGACCGAGTCGGACCCGCACTGCGCGAGCCGGGCGCGTCGTCACATACGGCGTAAGCACCAGCCCCGCAAGCGCGCCAAGCAAACCGATGATCGCCGCGTAACGGATCGATTCTGAAAAATCATTTCCGCCCAACTTGAACCCCCAGATGCCCGCGATGATACCGATAAAGATCATGCCAATGATACGAAGTATAAATTCAATGCTGACTTTCATAAATAACTCCTCGAAAAAGTGCGAATAATGACAGATGATAGCACGGCAGAGATGGCTAGTCAAATCGTCATTCGGTGGAGTTGTTATAATGGACAAACGCTATCTTCATGTTCATGACGCTGTTGGACTGCGTCAAAGCCGTCTGAACGTTCGCAAAATATTGATAATGGACAAACGCCTCTTTCTACGGGTCTGCCTGACCCTAACCCTCGACTATGAACCTCACTGATACCTTAAACCGCCCCCTCCGCGACCTGCGGATCTCCGTCACCGACCGCTGCAACTTCCGCTGTGTCTACTGTATGCCGAGAGAGATCTTCGGCTCCGATTATCCCTACCTGCCACACAGCGAAGTGCTGACCTTCGAAGAGATCGCGCGGCTGGCGCGCATTTTTACCCAGCATGGCGTGAAAAAGATTCGCCTGACCGGGGGCGAGCCGCTTGTCCGCAAGGATGCGCATCTGCTCGTGAAAATGCTCGCGGAGATTCCGGACCTCGACCTCACGCTCACGACGAACGGCGCGTTATTGGCGAGACAGGCTCAGGCGTTGAAAGACGCGGGCTTGAAGCGCGTCACCGTGAGTTTGGATTCGCTGGACGATGAAATCTTCAAGGCGTTGAACGACGCGGACTTCCCGGTGGCGAAAGTGATCGAAGGGATGGACACAGCCGCAAGCGTCGGGCTGGAACCGATCAAAGTCAACATGGTGGTCAAGCGCGGCGTGAACGAATCCAGCATTTTGCCGATGGCGCGATTCTTCCGCGAGCGGGGCTACATCCTGCGCTTCATCGAATACATGGACGTGGGTCACACCAACGGCTGGCGCATGGACGACGTTGTGCCGTCGGCGGAGATCGTTAAAATTATTTCTGCGAGATGCCGCTCGAACCTGCTGACGCAAATTATCGCGGCGAAGTCGCCGAACGCTGGCGTTACACAGACGGGAGCGGCGAGATCGGAGTCATTTCATCGGTCACGCAGGCGTTCTGCCGCGATTGCAACCGCGCGCGCATTTCCGCCGAGGGAAAACTGTACACGTGTTTGTTCGCGGTGAACGGACACGATCTGAAATCGCTCATGCGCAGCGGCGCGACCGACGACGACATTTCACAAGCCATCTCCCGCGTGTGGCACAAACGCGATGATCGTTATTCTGAACTCCGCTCTGAAAATACGATTGACTTGCCCAAAGTAGAAATGTCCCACATCGGCGGGTGACTCATGTCATTGCGATGGCGCTTCAGCGCCCGAAGGCAATCCCCAAGATAGCGGGAGATTGCCGCGCTCGCCAAAAGCGGCTCGCTCGCAATGACATTACTTGGAGCATTCATGCCATTAAACGGAATCAAAGCCATCTTCTTCGACCTCGACGGAACGCTCCGTCACAACATCCCCGGCGGAGGGGAAATTTTCACCGAACATGTCCGCTCGCTGGGATTCGAATTAAGCGAGGATGATTTTCATCGCGGCATGAGGTGGGAATTCATGTACTGGGCGAATTCGTCCGACTTGATCGCCGACATGAAAAAACACGAAGGCGAAAAGTTCTGGCTCAATTACAGTTACCGTCGCCTCGTTGCATTGAATATCCCGCCCAAAAAATCGAAATCGCTCGCGCCGAAAGTTTCCGCATTTATGCAGGAATATTACACGCCCACCAGCGCCGTCCCTGACGACGCGCGGAAAGCCTTGCATGAATTAAAACAACACGGGTACACCCTCGCCGTCATCTCGAATCGCAATGAGCCGTTCGCCGAAGAACTCAAATCGTTCGGCATCGCGGACCTCTTCGATTTCTCGCTCGCCGGCGGCGAAGTGGATTCGTACAAGCCCGAGCCTGAAATTTTCATCCATGCTCTCAAACGCGTGACGGGACTCTCCGCGCATGAAACGATCTACGTCGGCGACAACTACTACGCGGACGTGGTCGGCTCGCGTCGCGCCGGACTTCGACCTGTCCTCTACGACCCCAGCCGATTCTTCCCCGAAGCCGATTGCCCGGTCATCGCCTCGTTCGATGAATTGATCCCGGCGATCAAGAATCTTGGTTCTCCTGCAATTGACGGGAAAGAGCCTGATCATAAAAGGGAAAACTCATGAAATTTATAAGCGGTTTTCCTTCGTGACCTTCGTGTCCTTTGTGTTTTAAAAAAACAAACCCGTCCCTACCGAATTATTGATCCGCGATCACTTCCTTCAACGTAGTCTCCAGCCTCGTGATCCCCTCGCGGATGGTCTGCGGCGAGGAATATGAAAAATTGAGCCGCAGCGTGTTCTTGCCTCCGCCGGTAGGATGGAAGGCTTCGCCCGGCACGAACGCCACCTTCTTCTCGATGGCGCGTTTCAACACCTCTGCTGAGTCCATGCCTTCGGGCAAGACGCTCCACAAGAACATGCCGCCCTTCGGCTTTCGCCACGACACGCCAGCGGGAAACATCTCCTCCATCATTTCGATCATCACATCGCGGCGTTCCTTATACGTCGCGCGGATCACCTTCACGTGTTCGTCGAGAAATCCGCCTTTCGCAACTTCATACGCCACGTATTGATTGATCGAGGACGTGTGCAAATCCGCGGCTTGTTTGCTCATCACAAGTTTCTGGATCACTTCCACCGGCGCGATCACCCATCCCAGCCGCAGACCGGGCGCGAGCAATTTCGAGAACGTGCTGAGGTAGATCACGTTGCCGCTGTAATGACCTCCGTTCGAGCCGCGATATTCGCTGTCTAACGCCACGATGGATGGGATGTGTTCGCCCTCGTAACGCAACTGCCCATACGGATCGTCTTCGATGATCGGCACGCCGTATTTGTCCGCGATCCTCACGAGTTGTTTTCTGCGCTCGAGGCTCAGCGTGGACCCGCTCGGGTTTTGGAAATTCGGAAGGACGTAGATAAATTTAGGTCCGACGCGAAGCGCCGCCTCCAATTCATCCACGATCATCCCGTGCTCGTCCGCTCTCACGGGGATGTACTGCGCCCCATAGGCGTTCCACGCTTGCAGAGCGCCGAGGTACGTCGGCGATTCGACCACGATGTAATCGCCGCGGTTGACGAACAGCCGCCCGACGAAATCCAGCGCTTGTTGCGAACCGGACGTGATGAGGATGTTGTCCGCTCCCACTTCCGAACTGAAGCGCGAGATGTGCCGCGCGATCATCTCGCGCAGAGGGCGGTATCCCTCGGTTGTGCTGTATTGAAGCGACTGCGGTCCGAAGTGATCCATCACGTAATTGCAGGCTTCGCGGAATTGCTCCACCGGGAAAACCTCCGGCGCGGGCAAGCCGCCCGCAAATGAAATGATGTCCGGTTGCTCGGTGAGTTTCAACAACTCGCGGATGACCGAGCTCGACATTTGTTGAGTGCGAAAAGCATAGCGATATTCCCAGGGTGTTTGCATTCAGGCTCCTTTTTGTAGAGCGAGATGCTATCTCGCTTTTCAAAATAAAAAGCCCGTCAGGTACGTTTGTACCCGTCAGGCTTGTGCTTGGCATTGCGCGGACGATCTAATCGAAAGGATTCGTACTCGTCTCATCTCAACCCAATCTTAGCACGGATTTTCCTACTCCAGTATAAAAAGAATGTCTAATTTCGCAGGCATAGACAGAGACCTCAGAGTTTTTACTCAGAATCTCTGTGCTCTCTGTGGCAAAAATGACTTTATCGAGAGGTTTATTTTCGACTGCGTTACAATGGGGCAATGCCCCGCGCCTCTCGTCTCCCATCCGGTCTGCTCCCCTTTCAACAGGGCGGTCTCGACTCGCTGTGCGGACTGTACAGCATCGCCAACGCCGAGCGCATCATCAACCATTCCTCCGATGAAGAGACCCAGCAACTGTTCGACGATCTGATCCGCTTCCTATCGCGGCGGCGGTTGTTGCGCAAACTTCTCATCAACGGGATCATTCACACAGAGATGCTGTTGATCCTCGATAAAGTCGTGGGCAAACAAAGAATCTCCAGCGTCGAAGTCCCATGGCGCGGCGTGCCAAACCCCGACCTGACCACGTTTTGGAAATCCATGCAAGATTTCTTAGACGGCACACCCGGACGCGCCATCATCCTCGGCTTGCAGGGCTACCACGATCATTGGACGGTCATCGAAGCCATCACCAGCCGCTCCATCCTTTTATATGACTCCTCGAAGATCAAACGCCTGCCGCGCTCGCGCTGTACCACCGTCTACGCCACGTGGACTCGCAAACACCTGCTCCTGCCCGCGCAAACCTATTTTCTGTCCAACGAGAGCGACGATGAAGAGTGAACTCGCCAGCGAAGAATACTGCTACCTCACCACCACAGGTCGCGTCACCGGCAACCCGCACGAGATCGAAATCTGGTTTGGGATGAAAGGCGACTCGCTCTATCTCCTCTCCGAGCGGCGGGCACAAATCGGATTGGGTGAAGAACCTGACGAAGAATCCCAACGTCACCGTGCGGATCGGACAACACCGCTTCACCGCGACGGGCAGGCTGGTTCAGTCTGCGGACGATGGAATCCACCGCCTGACCCTCCTCGCCGACAAATACAACGAACGCGATCCGACGGCTCGCTCAGCGAGTGGGCACAGTCCGCGCTGGTTGTGGCTATTGATATTCGTAGATCCCCCAAATCCGACGATTTAGAAATTAGGTTCACAACCCAACTCTTTGCCGTCGTATTTGGGGAGATGTCCGAAGGACAGAGGGGGCAAAAATCGGCGTGCTATAATCCCGGCACGTGAATCCGATGCCTGATCCCAGAATCTTTTTTGAAACTGAACAAGTGAAGATCATCCACGACGATGTTGTCTCCACCAATTGCGTGGACGATTCCAGCATTGACCTGATCGTCACCTCGCCGCCGTACAACGTGGACATCGCCTACAACTCCCACAAAGACGACATCTCATACGCGGAGTATCTCGAGTTCAGCCAAAAGTGGATGACGCGTTGTTACGAATGGCTCAAAGATGACGGTCGCTTCTGCTTGAACATTCCGCTGGATAAAAACAAAGGCGGGCAACAAAGCGTCGGCGCGGATTTGACCACGCTCGCAAAACAGATCGGCTTCGGCTATCACTCCACCATCATTTGGAATGAGGGCAACATCTCGCGCCGCACCGCCTGGGGCTCGTGGATGAGCGCCAGCGCGCCGTTCGTCATCGCGCCGGTCGAGTTGATCCTTGTGCTGTACAAAAACAAATGGAAGAAAACAGGCGGAAGCAAAGTCTCCGATGTGACGCGCGACGAATTCATGGAATGGACCAACGGCGTGTGGACGTTCAACGGCGAAAGCAAAAAGAAGATCGGCCACCCTGCGCCGTTTCCGCTCGAACTGCCGCGCCGCTGTGTCAAACTGTTCAGTTACGTCGGCGATACCGTGCTTGACCCGTTCAGCGGAAGCGGCTCGACCTCGTTGCCGCCGCCACGAATGGACGCCAAGCCATCGGCATCGAAGTAGATGCGAAGTATTGCGAGTTGTCGAAGAAGCGCATCGAGAAAGCGATGCAAAGCGCGCTATGATTTCATCCGCTATTGAGACTTGACCATGAACGCGAAAAAAATCGTCCCCCGTTCCTCCTTCTTTGACGAAGTGCGCGCGATTCTGGCGCAGGCGCGTCAGAGGGCGTATGCCGCCGTCAATGTTGCGATGGTCGAAACCTACTGGGAGATCGGCCGCCGCATCGTGGAGGAAGAACAACAAGGCAAAGGACGCGCCGAGTATGGTGCGGCTCTCATTGAGGAACTTTCCAGACAACTCACCTCAGAATTCGGAAAGGGGTTTGCGGTAGCGAATATCAGAAATTTCAGACAGTTCTATCTCACTTTCCCTGATTTTCAAATTCGCTACGCAGCGCGTAGCGTTTTAAGTTGGTCTCACTACCGCCTCATCATGCGCGTGGAGGGCGAGTCGGCTCGCGAGTATTACATCCGCGAGGCGGCGGAGCAAAACTGGAGCACCCGACAGTTGGAGCGTAACATCAATACGTTGTATTACGAACGCCTGTTGAAGTCTTCTAACAAGAAAGCGCCGCGCCAGAAAGACGGATCAGAGAAGGCGAATCTCGCCGATTTCATCAAAGACCCCTACGTGCTAGAGTTTTTGCAGATCCCAGAAACGCCCAACGCTTCGGAATACGAAATAGAATCTGCCGTCATTGACAACCTGCAACAATTCCTGCTCGAGATGGGCAAGGGATTTTCCTTCGTCGGCAGGCAATTCAGAATCAGCAGTGAGACCAGCCATTTTTATATTGACCTTGTGTTTTACAACTACCTGCTCAAATGCTTCGTCTTGATCGATCTGAAAAACGAGAAACTCACCCATCAAGACATTGGGCAGATGGATATGTACGTGCGGATGTTCGACGACCTGAAACGCGGCGACGACGATAACCCGACGGTCGGGATAATCTTCTGTGCGTCCAAGGACGAGACGGTGGTGAAATACTCCGTGCTGAAAGACAGCGAGCAACTCTTCGCATCCAAATATCGGCTAGTGTTGCCCACCGAAGAAGAACTGGCGAGAGAGATCGAGCGCGAGCGGCGTATGATCATGGAACAACGCGCGCGTTACGAAGTCAATCGTGAAAGTTGAAATGGAGAAATTATGGGCGTGATGATGCAAGCCTTCTACTGGGACTGTCCGCGAGTGGAAAATAAAGAATTCCAATGGTGGAATATCGTGCGTGAGCAAATCCCCGCATTAGCCAAAGTGGGATTCACGGCGTTGTGGCTTCCGCCCGCGCATAAAGCCGCAAATCTGGCGGGACCTTCCATGGGCTATGACCCGTACGATTATTACGACCTCGGCGAGTTCGACCAAAAGGGAACGACGCCAACATGGTACGGCACGCGCATGGAGTTGGAAGCCCTCATCGAAACCGCGCACAGCCAGAAGGTCGGGGTGATCGCGGATATGGTCTTCAATCACAACAGCGGAGCAGACGCGCAGGAATTGAATCCGCTCATCAATCAGATGCGCTGGACGCTGTTCCATCCGAAGAGCGGAAAGTTCCCGCGCAATTGGGAATGTTTTCATCCGTGCATGTACGAAAGTTGGGACAACATGACCTTCGGCGACATGCCCGACCTCGCGCATCGCAATCCGTATGTGTATGCCGAACTGCTGAAGTTGGCGCGCTGGTTGATCGAAGACATCGGCTTCGACGGGTTTCGATACGATTTCGTGAAAGGCTACGGCGCCGATACGATTACCGCGATTCAAGAATATCGCTACCAGCGCAACGGTCAACAATTCATCCCGTACGGCGTGGCGGAATTTTGGGATAACGCGCACGCCATCGAGAATTGGGTAGACCTTGCCAACTTCTCCAACACGAATCCTGTGGAGGCGTTCGATTTTCCCCAACGCGAAATGCTCAAAGCGATGTGCGACTCATACGGTTTCAGTTTGAAGAATCTCACCACATGGGACACCGTCGTGCGGCGCGAGGAACAGAACGCGGTTTCGTTCGTTGAAAATCACGACCTGCGCGACGAGGGGCGTCCCATCATCAACGATAAATTGCTCGCATACAGTTACATCCTCACGCACGAGGGTTATCCCTGCGTGTTCTGGCACGATTACTTCAATTTGAATCTCGCGCTCGGCGATACGCCCAACGGCATCGTCGCGCTCGTGGACGCGCACGAAAAATACGCGGGCGGCGACACCGAAGTTTTGTACGTGGACGACAACCTCTACATCATGCAGCGCGTGGGATACGCGGATCAGCCCGGGCTGGTCTACGTGCTCAACAATCGCGGCGACAACTGGAACGGGCGGCTCGTCACCACCAAATGGACGAACGCCTCTTTCGCCCCTGTGGCTTGGTGGTCCAAATGCGACCTTTCGCGTCCCATCAACCAATCCACCGACCGCGACGGCCGCGCCCAATTCTACGCCCCCCCGCGCGGGTATGCGGTATGCGATGAAATGAAGATGCGAGGAAACAGGTCCGTACCGCAAAGTTCACTTTGCGATTGCGTAAAGAAAAACCGTCAATCGGCAAGATAAATCTTGCCCTACGAAAGAACTCGTACCGCAAAGTTCACTTTGCGTTTGCATATCGAAAAAACCGTCAATCGGCAAGATAAATCTTGCCCTACGGAATATACTTTTCTTATGACCGACATCCACGAACAACTGTGCGCCTTGCTCGATAAAGAAGGCGCGACCTATCGCGTCATCGAACACGAACCCGAAGGGCGGACGGAGTTCATCGCGCAGATTCGCGGCAACCGTATCGAACAATCCATCAAGTCTATAGTGGTGCAGGCGCGGGTGAGCAAAAAGGAAAATATCTATTGCCTTGCCAATGTCCCTGGCGATTGCCGCGTGGACTTGGATGGAATCAAACGCCATTTCGATGCGAAGGGCGTCGGCATCGCCTCGCATGAAAAAGCCGAAGCGTTGACGGGATGCGTCATCGGGGCGATTCCTCCGTTCACGTTCAGCGACCAACTCCGCTTGTTGGTTGATCCGCTCGTCCAACAAAATGAAGAGGTGGTGTTCAACGCGGGTCGCTTGGACCGATCCATCTTTATGAAACTCAACGACTACATCCGCATCGCCAAGCCGCAACTGGTACCAATCGCCCAACGCGGATAATTTGTTTCCCTTGTAGAATGATGAAATCATGTCATGCTGAGGGGCGTTCGTTGCCCCGAAGCATCTCTGATACGCCAAGCAGAGACCCTTCGTCGCAAACAGCGCTCCTCAGGGTGACACATAAAAGTTTTTTAGTAGTCAATAACTTGCATATCTCAATATAACGGAGCCTCATCATGGACAACTACGAAAAGAACGCGGACAAAGTGTATAACGCGGTGGAGAAAGCAGGCAGGGTTGGTAATCGCTTACAGATCGGTTGTTGGATCGTCTTTGCTAACTTGTTCCTTGGAGGATTTTGTTTGTGGGGAGTCTATGCGGGATACATCAGTTGGAAGTTGGAACAAAACGGTGAAACAACAACAGGCATTGTGACTCGTCTCGAAGAAAGCAGTGACAGCGATGGCGGCTGTTGCACGTACAGCCCCGTCATCGAATTCGAAGCAAATGGGCAGACGTATTCTTTCGAGAGCAATAACGCTTCCGACCCTCCCGCGTATGACGTGGGCGAGCAAGTCTCAGTGTTGTACGATCCCGCCGACCCGAACACCGCCCAGATCAACAAATGGAGCGAACGTTGGCTGATGCCGATCATCCTCATCCCTGCCATGATCTTCACCGCGTTGATCCTCAACTTTTTCTTGATCCGTTCCTTTTGGCGCAACGATGTTATTGATTGATGAAGTGTCTAACATCAAACACATCCCCTATCATGTCACCCTGAGCGATAGCGAAGGGTCTCTGAGATTATAGGGGAGATTCTTCGCCGC
This sequence comes from Anaerolineales bacterium, assembly GCA_046328795.1. Lineage (GTDB taxonomy): Bacteria > Chloroflexota > Anaerolineae > Anaerolineales > Villigracilaceae > Defluviilinea. The sequence goes on from JAXLVX010000006.1 coordinate 85,967, forward strand.
AAAGAACAAGAGCGCGACTCAGAATGACATAAAGTTATTTCGTTTGTCTTTCATTTTGGACACTCCTTCGGTTGATAACAAATGGACTCTTGTGAGAAAATCTACATAACGGTATAAATCAGCCGAGACAATATGTACGAACGTCACCGCCAGCCGCTTGCCAGCAGAAAAGTGTTCGCCAGCCGACTCATCCGCAATGGGCTGATCGGGCTGGCGCTCATTCTATTTTCTCTCATCATTGGGATGCTCGGATATCATTTCATCGAACACCTTTCGTGGATCGATTCTCTGCTCAACGCATCCATGATCCTCAGCGGCATGGGACCCGTCAACTCTGTGCAAACCGATGCGGGAAAACTCTTCGCTTCGTTCTACGCGTTATATTCGGGCATTATTCCGCTCACCGCCGCAGGCGTGTTAGCCGCGCCGATCCTGCATCGCTTCCTGCATCACTTCCATTTGGCGGAAGAAAAATAACCATTTTAAATAATTGGAGTCCCAGCCATGAAATGTCCCGTTGACAAAACCGATTCGCTCAGCCAGATCGCCCTCATCGAAGGATTGCCCGCCATGCAATGTTCGAACTGCGGCGGGGTCTGGGTTGACTCGAACGCCTATCTCGCTTGGCGCAAAGCCAGCGGCGAAATAGAATCTCGCAATTCTGCCGATATAAAAATTGACCCTGCCTGGGATGTGGACGAATTGAAACTCTGTCCTAATTCGGGGCATATCATGGGCAGATATAAAATTCTAGCGGATACGGATTTCCATCTTGATCGCTGCGGTCACTGCAACGGCATCTGGTTCGACAAACACGAATGGGATGCGCTGATCGAACTGGGATTGCACGACAACGCCAATGAATTCTTTACCCGCCCGTGGCAGGATCATATCCGCTCTGCCGAAGCGCGGAATCACATGGAAAAATTTTATCTTGAAAAATTCGGCGCGGAAGATTACGAGCGCGTCAAACAATTCCGCGAATGGCTGAAGGATCATCCCAAACGGGGAATGGCGCTAGCCTTTCTTCAAGCGAACGATCCGTATCACGTTTAAAAATTGACTGAAAACTTTACCCCCCTCCACTTTCTCGACCAACCTATCGAACCGATCTTCGATACGCCTCCCGCGCTAGAGAAAAGTCCCACCTGCCCAAACGGATTCATCTGGGATGG
>JAXLVX010000060.1:0-18822 GCA_046328795.1 Anaerolineales bacterium
CACGCCGCGCATCATCGCGCACAAGTGCATCGCCTCGACGACAACCGCGACGCCCTGCGGCTCGAGCGTTTGTTGAATGAAGTCCGCGATCTGGCGCGTCATGCGCTCTTGAATTTGCAAACGCCGCGCGTACATATCCACAATGCGCGGAATTTTCGAGAGACCGATCACTTTGCCTTTGGGGATATACGCGACGTGCGCGCGCCCGATGAACGGCAGCATGTGATGCTCGCACAAACTATAAAATTCGATGTCGCGCACGATCACCATTTCATCGTAGGCGATGTCGAACAACGCGCCGTTGACGATGCGTTCAGGCTCGGCGGTGTAACCGCTCAACAATTCGGTGTACATTCGCGCAACGCGGTCGGGCGTGTTTTTCAATCCTTCGCGTTCGGGGTCTTCGCCCACCGCTTCGATCAGCTCGCGGATGATGCGGCTTGTGGTTTCAATGTTGATCTTGCTTTCGCTTCGCGCGTTCAGTTCTTCGTCAAACTCCATGCTCGCTCCTTGAACATTCAGCCCGACAAGTTCTGCCGGGCTGAAGATTTTTTCTGCGTTCATTATCCGACGATCGGCTCGATCAAACCGTACGAGCCGTTGCGCCTTCGATACAACACTTGAATCGAATTCTTCTCCGCGTTGAAGAAGATGAAGAAATTATCGTGACCCAGCAAACGCATTTGCTCCATCGCCTCCAGTTCATCCATCGGCATGATGATGAACTTCTTGCGCTTGGCGATCAGAGGCAAGAGTTCGCCTGTCTCGTCCACCGGCATCTCTTCTTGCTCCACAACCTCAGCCGCCGAGCGCCCGTCGCCGCGCCCGCGATGGCGTTTCCCTTTGTAGCGTTCGATCTGCCTCTGCATTTTATCCAACGCCGCGTCGAAAGCGAGATGCAGATCGTCCGCGCGTTCTTCCGTTCGCAACAAGAAACCTCTTCCGCGCACGGTCATCTGCGCCGCGTGTCTATCGCTCGCCTGACGCGCGTTCTTCTCGTGCGTAAGTTCGATGTGTATCTCATCAATCTCCTGAATGAGCCGCTCAAGTTTGGCGGTCTTCTTTTCGACGTACTCGCGGGTGTTATCGGTCAAACGCATGTTTCGAGCCTGAACATCGATCTTGCTTGTCATGACAGACCTCCTCAAAATATTTTATCAATCACGCCTACGCATGATTGTCAAACGCGATTCAGATCGTGATGCGAAAGCGCGCGCGCAATCGCCAGCGCGTACACCTCCGCCGCGCCCGCAGACAGCAACGCCTCCGCGCAGGCTGAGATGGTGGAACCGGTCGTCGCCACATCGTCCATCAACAGGATGGATTTCCGCTTCACCTCCGACGGGTCAGCCTGATACGCCGCGCGGACGTTCTCTCGCCGTTCAGCCGCCGTCAACCCAACCTGCGAGCGCGTCTCGCGGATCTTTCTCACTCCATTCGGCGCGTACGATATTCCAAGATCATACGCGAGAGGCTGCGCAACGAGCGCAACTTGATTATATCCCCGCTCTTTCAAACGAGCCTTGCCCAACGGGATCGGGATCAACACATCTACATTCCAATTCAACTGTTGTACAAATTCAACCACGTCCACTGCTATCGCATCCGCCAGCCCAATATTGCGGCGATACTTGATCGTGTGCAACGCATTCTGCACCGGCGAATCAAAAACCGCCCAAGAACGCATCATTCGATACGCGGGCGGGTTTGCTTTGCATTTCTCGCATCGTTCAGCCCCTTTCGTCGGTATTCCGCACTTTTCACAAAACGGCTTGCGGATTTGCGGCACGCGCTTTTTGCATTCAGCGCACCAACGCGAGCCGGGCGTTCCGCATCCGCCGCACACGGGCGGGAAGAGCAGGTCCAGCCCGTTCCAGGTCCATCGGTAGAGGCGATACGACCACGGAATTTTTCTCACGGTAAAAATAGTTTTTGTTGTCCTCTTACAAGGTGCCCATGATCTGAATCGCGGCAGGCGTCAGGATGATGATCATGATGGACGGGAAGATCAACAACGCCATCGGGATGATCATCTTGACCGGCGCTTTATGAGCCGCTTCTTCCGCGCGCTGGCGGCGTTTGACGCGCATCTGGTCAGACTGGATGCGCAACACGCGCGCCATACTCACGCCGAGCATTTCGCTTTGAATGATCGCCGCAACGAAACTGGACATTTCGGCGATCCCTAGCCGATCCGCCATGTCGCGTAACGCTTCGCGGCGGGTCTTTCCGAGCTGCACTTCGCGGATGGTGCGGGCGAATGCAAGCGAAAGTTCGTTCTCCCATTTTTCGCTGACGCGCTGTAACGCCGCATCGAAGCCGAGTCCCGCCTCCACGCAGATCGTCAGGAGGTCGAGCGCGTCCGGCATTGCCTTCCTAATCTCCGATTGCCTGCGCGTGATTCGGCTCGTCAGCATGAGATGAGGCAGGAAAAATCCGCCAAAGATGCCGCCGCCGATGTATAGGAACGCATCGGTCGAACTCGCGGGAGGCGAGGCGGCCACCATCGCGATCATAAGCCCTCCCACAACAACCGCGAGAATGAAGCGAATAGCGAGGAAGGTCGGCGCGTCAATGGGCCACGGATGACCGGCGAGCTCCATCTGACGAGTGGTATCCTGGATCAACTTCTGAGGCGTGAAGCGGGCAGAGAATTCGCCCAACCGGCTCACAAGCGGGATCAACACCCGCTCGGTGAACGACTGCGACATCTCGATCTGTTCAAGCGATTGAACATCGTCGCCGCGCTGGATGAATTCCGCGAGGCGCTCTTGCAAAGGATCATCTCCCCCATCCTGCGGGGTTCTACGGCGCGCAAAGATGACTACCGCGATCACTACCCCCAACAAGATCAATAGGAAAATTATCAAGCCCAAGTTCATGTTACACCTCGATGTCCGCGATCTTCATCATGATGAAATATCCAGATACGATCATACCCACGATGACGATCACCGAGATAAATCCGCATAGAGGCTGAGGAATACCCGGGCTTTCCGTGAAGAAACTTCCGATATATTCCGGGCTCACAAACCATAACGCCACAGCCAGAAAAACGGGGATCATTGACAAGACGGCGCCTGAGGTGCGAACGGAAGCAGTCAACACTCGTATCTCGCCCTTGATACGCACGCGCTCGCGGATGGTAAATGAGATCGTATCCAAGATCTCGGAGAGGTTACCGCCGACTTCGCGTTGAACGTTGATCGCCGTGACGACAAAATCCAAGTCATCGCTTGGGATGCGCCGCAAGAGATTATCCAACGCTTTTTCCATCGGAATGCCAATCTGCATTTCCTGCACAAGTCGCCTAAATTCGTCGGAGATCGGCGCGGGCAATTCGCGGCTCACGGCTTCCATCGCTTGCGTTGTCGAATACCCGGCGCGAAGACCGTTGACCATCAGATTCAGCATGTCAGATAGCTGATCGTTGAATTTGATCAACCGCTGGGTCTGCCTGCGCCTGACGTAGAACCGCGGCGCAAAGAAGCCAACCACGCCGCCGATCACGGCAGAAATCAATCCATTGCTCGGCTGGAGCAAGAATCCGATCGCAGCCAGCACAAATGTTGAAATGAAAATCAGCGCGAAATATTCGGCAACCTTCAGCTTCATATCTGCGCGCGCAAGTTCACGCGACACCCGGTCGCCCATGGTCGAACGAGTTACCCTCCGGTTGAGCCACTCGGTGACGATCGAACTTCCCCCGTCTGCGGCAGCGGCGGCTGGTTTTTCATCTTCAAGGAACTTCCCTAAGCGATCATCAACCAGAGAACGCTCGCTGATCACAGTAACCACCGCCCCAGCGATCAACAATAGCAGAAGAATACTGCCGCCAATTGCTAAAGTTAGAAGAGACATTTCCGCTTACCTGCTCAATCCTAGTACCGCCGCCTGTCTCCAATTCCAAAAATGGACGGAGGCAGGTTAATTCCAGAGGCTTCGATCTTATCCATAAACTTGGGACGCAACCCGCTGGGTCGAAGCCGCCCGACAATTTGACCGTTCTCGATGCCGGTTTGCTCGAACACGAAAATATCCGTCATTGTGATCACATCGCCTTCCATGCCGCTGACTTCAGTGATGTTTGTCACTTTGCGGGTTCCGTCGCGCATACGCTCTTGGTGGCAGACAACATCCACAGCGGAGGTGATTTGCTCACGGATAGCGCGCGCCGGCAGGTCCATGCCCGCCATCAACGTCATCGTCTCAAGACGAGAGAGCGTATCGCGCGGGCTGTTGGAGTGCAACGTGGTCATTGAGCCGTCGTGACCTGTGTTCATCGCCTGCAACATGTCGAGCGCCGCTTCATCGCGAATTTCACCGACTACAATTCTGTCGGGGCGCATACGCAACGCATTGATCACCAACTGACGGATCGAAATTTCACCGCGTCCTTCAATATTGGGAGGGCGCGATTCCAGCGTGATCACGTGTTCCTGCCGCAACTGCAACTCAGCCGCGTTCTCGATCGTGAGGATACGTTCATCGGAAGGGATAAAGCTCGAAAGGATATTCAGTAACGTAGTCTTCCCCGAACCTGTGCCGCCGGAGATGACCACATTCAAACGAGATTCCACGCATGCCTTTAGAAATTGAACCGCCTCGGCTGTGATTGACCCGAACTGGACCAATTGATCAATCGTGATCGGGTTTCTCGCAAATTTACGGATGGTAAGCACCGGTCCGACAAGCGAGATGGGAGGGATGACCGCGTTCACGCGCGAGCCGTCCGGCAAACGGGCATCCACATACGGGCTGGATTCGTCAATGCGGCGTCCCAGCGGCGCAACGATACGATCAATAATGCGCATGACGTGGTCATTGTTTTCGAACGTGACCGGCACGCGGTGAATCTTTCCTTTGCGCTCAATATAAAGATTCTTCGCGCCGTTGACCATAACTTCGGTGATAGACTCATCTTCAAGAAGAGGCTGAAGAGGACCGAAGCCAAGAATCTCTGCGGTAATCTGCTCGAACAAACGGGCGCGTTCAGGGCGCGAAAGAACGATGTTCTCTTCCGCGAGAATTTGCTCGAATAGATCCTGGATGGTTTTTCTTACATCATCCGTCCTCGTTATATCCATGGATGGATCTAACTCGGATAGCAATTTATTCTGTACACGGGTTTTCAGGTCAAAGTAAGAACCTGCCTGAGGCGAGGTGATCGGCGCATTCACGCGGCGCGCCTGCAAATTGGAAAGACGCGAACTATCTCCGCCCCCACCGCCGCCTTGCGAACCCGAGGAACCGCTAGAGCCGCCGCTTGGCGTTCCTCCGCTCTGACCTTGTTCAATTCGTTTTAATAGAGACATCAGAATCTCCTAACTTCTTTGGGCAAATTATCGCCGGCTAACACGATCCGCTTCGCCGCCGTTTTCAAGCGCGGTCACGCTTGCCCGAACACGTTCTGCAAGAGAAAGAATTCCACGCCCAGCGGGTTGATTCCTGCTCTCCAACATGAACGGCACGCCTCGATTCACCGCTTTGACAACAGTCTGTTCGTCGAGCGGAATGACAGCGGCGACTTCTTGTTTCAAATTCTCTGTAACCCGGTCCGGGGTAATGTTGACTCGCTTATCGAAACGGTTCATGACAAACAGGATGCGGTCCTTTTCGACGCCCATGGTCTGCAAGAGATCGAGGAAAAGGCGGCAACTCTTAATCGAAGGAATATCTTGTGTGGTAATCAGCACGATCAAATCGCTTACATCAATTGCCGCGAGCGTATTATCGTTCAGGTATGCGGAAGTATCCACGATCACATACGCATATAACTTTTGAAGAAATTCCAACACTTTGGATAACTGGCCGCTTGTGACCTTGTCGGCATATTCAGGACGGCTGGGAGCGGCAAGGATATGCAGCCCGGATGCCGCATGTTTTAGCATAACTTCTTCAACGATCTCCGTATCGAGTTCTTCCGCGCGCGGGGCAAGATCGGCGATGGTGTTCTTCCCTTGTTCGTTCACGAACATCGCCACATCGCCAAACTGCAAATTAGCGTCTACCAATGCAACGCGCGTGTCGTCGTTGTTAAGCACGACGGCAAGGTTTACCGCCAGAGTTGTGCATCCCGCGCCGCCTTTGGGGCTGTACACCGTGACGATCTTCCCGCGGGCGCCATAACCGAAACTTGCGCCTCCCGCCCCGCCCATCGAAGCGACCGGCTGCTGCGCAACAACATTCTTTGAACGTTCGCTTTGCGCCATCGTCCCCGCCCGGCGGATCGCCGAAATCAACTCATCGCCCATCGGCGGCTTGGTCAAAAAATCCCTCGCGCCAGCCAACATGGCGCGGCGCATATAATTTTGGTCGTTTTGTACCGATAGGATCACTACCTGAACAGCCGGCTGTCTTGCGCGAATGGCTTCCGTCGCTGCGATGCCGTCCATATCCGGCATGTTAATATCCATGAGGACAACATCCGGGTCGAACTCAAGGGACGACTGAATCGCCTCTTTCCCGGTCCGCGCAACGCCGACAACTTCAACGTCCGATTCAAATTGCAGAAGTTTTCGAACATTCTCGCGCGTTTCAGAGACATCGTCCACGATCAAGACACGAATTTTATCGCCCGGAGCCATCTGACATCACCTCAAAATCTTTGGCGCTATACATTACTGTTGCGGCACTGGATCGTTCGGTAGTTTAGGAGCGACGAGAATATCAACCCGAGGCTGGGTGCCGTATGGCAACTTGGAAGGGAGAGTAATTCCATACTGCTCAAGCAAGTTAGACAGGTTTGTCACCTGCGCGTCAATCAACGACCGATCATCCGGGTGACGAAGAGTCAACGTTAAGATCGAGCCGCTATACACAAAGAAATTCAATGAGACGGCATCTTGCGGGTTGACGATCAAAGTGACAATATCGGGAGCCGCTTGCTGTTGAGCCTGCGCCGGGGACGGCGTCGCGTTCGGATCAGCGGTACCGGGCTGTAAGGAGAAGTTCCCTAGCTTCATCACTTTCACATCTTGCAAGATCATCTGACATGCCATGCGCGGACGTTGTGTCGCTTCGGAAGGAACTACATAAAACGGCTGTGAAAGCGTTGGGTCAATTTCAACCCTGCCTTGCACTGCCCCCGGTCCGCCTGAAACAGCCGAGGCAGATAACACGGGCAAGGCGTCTGGCTGAAAACCTGTGCCGGTCACGACAGAAGTGTTATTGGGGAGAACGGTTTGAAAACTGGGGTCAATATCCACGAAGTTCAAGCACGCGATCACGTTGACGCGCGCGCCGTCGTTCGCGCCATAGCCGTCGGTAGAGAGACGATTCGCCGGAATGGTCACCGCTACCATGCCATTGGGGATTTGCACCGCATGAGCGGGACCCGTGATTTCAACTTGCTCGCCAACCATGGATGAAGTGATCACAACACCCGGTTCAAGAGTGACCCGCGCGTTTTGCCCAACCAGATTTGCCTCTTCGCCGACGGTAAACATCACCTCAGCGACGTTTGCTGACGGAATGGAGAATTTACCGAGAAGTTCGGGAGTGATCTTTGTTCCCTGCGGGATGTTTTGAGCGGCATAGTAAATCTCGGTGAGAGCGGTCTGTTGAGGGGCAGATGGAGACTGCGAGGGTGTGAGCAGTGTCAGTACAGCATACAAGACACCCAAACCTACAACCACGATCAGCACCAGAAAAATTAGTAATCGTCCGCGACGCATAATATTCTCTCCTCTCTTGACTTCACATCTGTCAAGTAGCAGTGTACTTCGTTCAAATTATACAGCATAAACCAGAAACGAAAATGTCAAATTAGTAAAAAAGTAGGACTCTGCCTTGCGGCAGAGTCCTTTGTCTTGAGTCTTTCGTAGGTTACGGCAGGGAGCTGTTGATGGTGCTGAAGGTGTTGCCGACCTTGGGTCCGAGCAATCGCATCACGGCGATCACAACGATGGCGACGAGAGCGAGGATGATGGCATACTCGACCAAGCCTTGACCTTTTTCTTTGGGAGCGAATAACATGATAGTAATTCCTTTCGTAATAAGAGTTTGTTTTTTACTGAGAACCGCTCTCAGTTTCTGATTTATATTTTACACAAGACGGCCTAGATATCAAGCGCTGCAAGGTCAAAACGCTTACAATCCTGTTATTCCAACCTTACGACTTTGAAACGGCGTTAGGAACGCGCGGAAACCGTAAAAGAGATACGGGCTCCCCTGCCCGGCTGACTATCCATTTCGAAGTTGCCGCCCAACATTTCAGCCCGCTCGCGGATCAACTTCAAGCCCAGGCTGGAACTCTGCGAATACGCATCGGGATCGAAGCCTTTGCCGTTATCGTCCACACTCACGCGGACGCGATCCTCGCCCATATCCATCAGAACTTTCACTTGGGTCGCTTCGCCATGACGCGCCGCATTCCCCAACAACTCCTGAACCGCTCGGAATAACATCACTTCAAGATAAGGCTGAAGACGGCGCTCGTTACCGGTGATCGTCACGCTGACATCCATGCCAGTTTGTTCTTTGAACGCATCCGCATAGCGGCGGATGGTTGGAGCCAGACCCAGATCGTCGAGCATCATGGGGCGCAGTTCAAAAATAAAATTGCGTACTTTTTGGAATGTGCCCATGGCAGACGATTTCAAATTATTTAACTCGTCACGCGCCTGATTGGCGTCAATTTCCATCAGCCGCATGGCGATCTCGGTTTGAAGGATGAAGTTGGAAAGCGCTTGCGCGGGACCATCATGCATCTGACGCGAGAGGCGCTGCCGCTCGGTCTCTTGCGCGTTGACCAGCATCTCGACGCTCGCCATCGGGCTTTTTGCGCCGCCGGAGGAAGCCGAGGCGCCGCCTCCGCTCGCTGCGGCACGCGCCCGCTCCAACGTCGTTTTGAAGCGTTCGAGATGATTTTTCTCGCTCTGGAGTTTTTCCAATTGTCCCCGCATCACGAACAGACGCTGTTGCGCATCCAGCGCGGAATCGTACGCCGTGCGAATCTCGCTTTGGGGCATATTCTCGAGTTGAATCTGAACCTGTTGCAGATGAGTTGTGATCGCGGCGTTGCGCTGCGAAAGTTTTGAAACCTCACCCTGACTTTGCTCGATCATCAGCGTGACCTCGCGCAAAGCCCGCTGTGTTTCTTCGAGTTCCGATTCGAGATTCAATTCGCCAGCCGTAGTTTCATCCATGACCATGGGTCTCCTACTCCTTCTCTTGCTCGAACTGCAATTTGACCCAACCGCGCTTCAACGCATATACCACCGCTTGCGTGCGGTCTTCGACTCCAAATTTTCGCAAGATGGAGGTGACATGATTTTTTACCGTTTGATGACTGATGCCGAGAAGCGCCGCGATCTCTTTATTGCTCATGCCGCGCACCACGCAAGACAGCACTTCCATTTCGCGGTCAGACAACGGATGGAACGGCGCGCCCGGCTCGCTATACGAGCGGCGCGCTCCTTCCATTTGTTCGTCAATCCAATGATCTAATTCGCGGCGATTGAAAACATTTCCCGCAACGGCATACTTCCCCTCTGCTACAGCCCGCACCGTGCGCGCAAGCACTTCGGGCTGAATATCTTTCGCGCAATAGCCGCCAGCGCCGGCAAGCATCGCGTGGATCGCTTGTTCGATATCGTCATACCCTGTGAGTAAAACAACGCGCGTGGGAAGATGATCGGACGCCACGCGATACGTCACTTGTTGACCGTTCATACCCGGCATGTTCACATCGAGAATCGCAACATTGGGTTTCAAAGCAAGGATTTGATCGAACGCCCCCTGCCCATCGGACGCCTGAGCAACCACGCGAAAATCGCGCTCCAAAGACAGCGCGTCTACAACTCCCTGCCGGAATAATGGATGATCGTCAGCAACAATTAGTGTGATTTCACTCATCAATGACCTTTTACGCAACGTTGGCGAGAGTATAGCACAGTAGATACCTTCGGGCAATTAACCCGATTGACCCGTCCATTTCAGTTTCGTTATCCTCACCGCCACCGATAAACGACCATGCGCTCGCTGGACTCTTCACCTTCAACCTGCCCGCCGCCGACGAAGACCGGTTCTTTCGCCGACGTGAGGCTTGGGTAAAAAGCGGGAAGCGTGATCAAGTAGTCGGCGGAGTTCGCATCAAGGTATTTCGCCAGCCGCCCCTCATCACGGATGAACGGAATGACCTCCGGGTTGACCAGCCCCGCCAAATCGAGCAATGGATTTTCGGTGAAATAACCGATTGCCCCAATATCATGAACGGCAAGAAGCGAATCGGGCGGAAGGTTTTGCCGAACCCATTTTGCAGTTTCGACCATCTCTGTCTCGACCCACGCCACATCTTGTGCATTTCGCCACGCGCCGACAACACAGAACGCAATTGACAAAGCCGCGACAAGACTCTTCCACATAAACACAATCCGTGCGTTCGATTTAGCATTGCCAACAAATTCAATGAAGCCAATCATTCCCCAAAGATACAAAATCGGCAACGCAGGGATGATGTATCGTCCATGCTGGTAAGCAGGCAAACGCATAAAGTAAATTGCGATGTATCCAATAAACCAGATCACACCTGCCAACGCTCCCCAATTACGCGCAGAGATCGCTTTCTTCAGCCACAACGCCGCGCCGGGGATAAGGGCGAGAAAAGGACTGGCAAGGATCGGAAGAAGATAATCAACAATTCGTTCACCAAACGGCTTGGACAACCAGAACGCCTGATACTCCGCTTGTTTGGCGTAAAACGTGTTTGGCATCGGGTTACCAGACAACGCCAAGTTGAACAGCAGATAAAAGAGGAACAACGCGCCGAACCCGAAACTGATTTTTAGAAACGCTTTGCCGCGAGCCGACCAAGTTTTTTCTGTAAGCAATGCAGTTAAAAAGAGGGGACCGAGCAGCGTCAGACCATCGGGGCGCACCCACACGCTTAACCCCACGAGGACGCCGAGAGCAAGATAGCGGCGCGTGCCTATCGTCAACGCGGCAAGCACGACGAAGATCAACAGTCCATGCAAAAGAGTTTCCATGCCGGAGACCGCCGACCACGTGAGATGCCACGCTAGAACAAAAAATATTCCAACCCAGGGCACATTCGATTTGTACGATTCAACAAGTTTACGCGCGGCGGTTTCAGCGGAGATGCCCAGCGCGGTCAACACGAGCCAGCCGAGGAAAAATGTCCAAGCATAGGGAGCGAGGCGGATGAAGAAGCCGAGGGAGAGGAGAAACGTCCACAACGGCGCGGTGGAGCCGGCAGATTTCTCTCCGAGTCTGAATGCCCACTCGCCGTGCTCGGCGAAATTTCTCGCATAGGTTAAATGAATCCACGCATCGTCCAGCGGGAAGCCAACGCGGAAAATAGCAGCGCTCACCAGCAAGTAAAACAAAACAGCAAATAGAGCAACGAGAGCAATGGTCAATGCGCGACGAAACGAATTCGAGGCGGCGACTTTAGTTACCGATTCGGAACGACTGAAGTCGTTACTACGGTCAATTTTGGGTTTCGATGCGATAGAGACGCGCGCCATCCACTTCTCCCAGATAAGTAAACGACGGATTTCCATTCGGCTCGTCGTATAGATCTTGAATCGCGTCGAACGTGCCGTTCTTTTCAAGGATCAGATATTTCGCGTTGAATTTTTCCGCCACCGCCAGAATGGTGGATTCGTCGCCGAAGGGCAACACGACCGCCCGTCGGTTTGAAGCGAGATAATAGCCCGGCGGATTGCGGACGATCACCACGTCGTTCGGGCTGATCCCGTTATCCTGAAGCGTTTGCTCCACCTTCGGGTAAATAAAATCGTCTCGCGCCCAGCCATCGGCGACCACGCGAAGATTGACGAGATACACCGTCATCCCCGCGGCTAACACAACGATAGCCGTGAGAAATACCGGCAAGGCGTGTCTATCCATAAAACGCCCGCGCCGGCGAAGCCAATGCAGAACCGCGTCAATGCCCATCGGAGCGGCGACCCACCACATCGGCTGAAACGCCGCGCCCGCGTGGAAGAAACTTCCGCGCCAGCCCGCGAATGGAAACACGATCGTCATCACGGCAAATAGGATCAGCCAGCCCGTCACGGCGATGCGAACGCGTAAGTTGATCTTTGCCTCGCGCAGTCCGAGCAATATAAATGGAAGCAGGAAGATCTCGCCTTGCGCGGCGATGGCGTTGTTCAGATTCATTTGGAACGCGGTGAGACGATTCTGCAACGCCGCGCCCCAACCGGCTTGGAGGAATCCTTCGCGCGTCAACGCATCAGAGGGATAAATGAATGTTTGATTGTAATTTTCAAGCCAGAGCAATCTTCCGCCACCGGGGGCGAGGAATGAATCGAACAACGTGAAATTGCGATAGTGCCAAAACCCCGCAACAAGGATGTAGCCTGCAACAACAAGAACCCACGAGAACAAAATGCGGCGGATAATCACAGGCTTGGGTTCGGGTTCAATTTTGAGTCTTCGTTTTTTGAGGAAGAGCGGGCTTTTCCAGACCATGGTCAAGCCTGCCAGCCCGAGCCAGAGGAGTCCGTCACTGCGGGCGAGGGTGAGCAAGCCAGCCAATGCGCCGAGCGCGAGAGGAATCCATTTTTCGCCGCGCGGGGCGATGAGGAGGAATGTCGCGCCGAGGATCATGTAGATGGCGTAGTTATCGGGGACCGGCATGAACGGCGCGTAGTACCCGGAAAAGATGGAGAGGAAACCGGCGACAAAGCCGAAGCGGGCGCGATGCGAAACTTTATAGGCGAGAGCGGCAACGAAAAGCGGCACACAGGCTGAAAGGAGGATGAACGGAGCGCGTCCAGCCGGGTAGGTTGTGAGTCCGCTGATCCACATCCCCACCGCGGAGACGATGGACGCCAGCGGCATCCAATAGGTGTGAGAGGGATTCGGGAGCGTTTGCGGGTCGCTAAGATAATTCCAAATGTAAGGTTCGGTGAAGCCTTTGCCTTGCGCGAGTTGAACGCCGCCCGCGAAATAATAATCGGCGTCCATGTAGCCGGGCAGGTCTTGAAAGCGCGAAACGATCAGCGGGACAAGCAGACCCACGAGAAATAAAATTGCGTATTGATGTCTCTTCACGGAATGGCTCCTACTTGCTCAAGCCACGGGCGCGATGAACGGACAACTTGCCAACGCATCCAATAGAGAGCAATGATTGCGGCGATGGGTGGAAGAAGAGTCAAAAGATCGGAGTAGATGCGTTGCGGCTCGGACATTTGAATAGCGTAAAAAATATACGGCACGATAAATGCAGTGCCTAATACTAGCACAGTTATGAAAACGCGGCGGCGACGCCAGCGTTCCCAAGCAAGCGCGAGCGCGAGGAAGAATGGCAGGATCAAAACAACGTAATTCGATTCGAAGATGGCGAAGCCAAGCAACGGCGTGACCGCCAGCGAGAGCGACGCCGCCCAGACGATGTGCCGAAAATTCGAGCGAAGCGCGTTGATCCATTCGAGAAGAACGATGATGCCGAGGGCGACAGCGATGATCGAAGCAATTGGAAGTTTTGAATTGGAAAACCAGAGAGACACGTGCGAATTGAGGTTCAGATGCGCGCCATCGTACCAATCGGATAACACTGCGCGGAGGTAGGGAAGTCCCCAGCCTGAGTTGGTAAGGAATGCGAGCGCCATCAACACAAACAACGACATCCCGAAGCCGCCGAATACGCCCCAGCGTTTGCTGGCGATCACAGCCACCATGATGAATAAGAAGAACAGCGCATTCACTTCCCATTGATACGCGATGAGAAATAACAACGCGCCTGCGAGTTCGTCGTTGTAGGAACGGAGGGCGAGGAGGATGGAGAGGGAGAGGAAGAGAAAAAAAATTGCGGGAGAGGCAGAGACTAGAGACTGGAGACTATAGTAGCTAAACAAAGCAAATATGATGAGCAGGGTCATCATCCAGAACGGAGGCTCCCATTCGGAGAGACGGACGGCGAACATAACGGAGCCAATGAGCGCGGCTTCGGCGAAGAGCATCCAAATTCCGCGGGCGATGGAGAAATCAGAAAACAGCGCGAGGGGCGTGTACAACAGAGCAATGTAAAACGGATCGTTCAACACGTAGCCGTATTCGCTTGAAAACGCGTTGCGTCCGTACACCAGTTGTTGGACACGCTCGGCAATGGTTGTGCTGTACGATCCGACATCCTCGAATAGAAATGCGCGCGCGCCGTTCCAGCGCAGGGATAGCCATTCTCCGCCGGGGAGGATGCGAGCGAGGAGGATGTTGACAGCCAGTAAAACGATTATCCCAATGGCAATAAAAACGAGAAGACGAATCTCCTCGGGGCTGAGCCTGTTGCGAATTTTACGAATATCTTGGAATGCCATTCTCTCTCGTATACAAAACCTTTGAACCGCGAAGCACGCTAAGAACGCAAAGATTCTTTATAAAAAACTTAGCGACCTTCGCGCTCTTCGCGGTTAATAATCATTCAATCTCAAAACGAAAGATCGGGCGCGTGGGGGAATTACGCGCGACTTCTTTGAAGCCTGCTTTGACGAATGCGTGGGCTGTCCCTGTGAAGGCGAAAGGCGCGGGCATTTCTTTGTTTGATTCGATCGGATAGGCTTCCACAATTTTTCCGCCGTTTGATCTCACGTACTCAACGGCGGCATTGATCAACTCGACATGGATTCCGTGTTTACGGAATTTCTTGCCGACGAAGAAGCAAGTGATAGACCAGACGGGTTCATCGTCCACAGGTTTCAGGGCGCGCGAATGAGCGAGCCGTTCATACGCAGTCCGCGGCTCGACAGCAACCCAGCCGACCACATCTCCATGCAGATAGGCAAGCAAGCCGGTGACCATTCCCGAATCCACGAAGGATTTGTGCATCTGCCGCGTCTCGTAGCCCTTGGCTTCATCGTAGGCTTTGCCGCGCAGTTTCCAGTGCATACACCAGCATCCGCCGCATGCGCCGTGAGAGCCGAAGAGTTCTTCGAGGTCGGTCCAGAGATTTCGTTTGAGGGGTTTGAAGGAGAGATCGCTCATGTTAATAATTTTCCGCTGGTCGAGTAGCCTGAGCGTTCTTTGCGAAGGCATATCGAGACCAGCATGTTCAAGAGTAATTTTGCTACAAATGTACTTTACGGCGTGGTGGTTTCGATACGCGCCTTCGGCGCTACTCAACCACCGAGTTTCCAATTAATACATTTAACTTCTTCGGCAATATCTCGTACTCAAAATCTTTAATCCACTCAGGGAGGAGTTCGCCGTCGGTGTGGGCGGGAGAGGGCGATTCAAGATGAATGGAGATCTTCGTCGAGTGGACTTCGTACATGCCATCCATTTCAACATAACTATTTTTATCTTCATTGAACGCGCGAGGCAAAGCCTGAAACAATCCAAGCCGCGTGGCTCGATAGCCGAAGGCGAGAGTCAACTTCCCGTCGAATGGATTCGCGTGAGGCGTCATGAAGAATCCGCCGGTGCGACGCCCGTTGCCGATGGAGATGAGCGAAAACTTTCCAACGTGGTCGCCGTCGTCCCATTTGATCCTTCCAGTCCATTCGGGTTTATCCATGATGCCCTGCACCGCCGCGACGAGATACCGCGCGATGCCTTTGATCCAGCGGATCTTTTCATGCTTGATGGTGACGTACGGCTCCAGCCCCGCGCCTGAGTTGTTGACAAAATATTTGTCGTTGAGTCTGCCGAGATCCATTGCGCGAGTCTTTCCATTGGCGATGACGCGCGCGGCTTCGTTCAGATCGGTGGGCAGACCAAGCGCAAAAGCGATGTCGTTCGCGGAGCCCGTCGGCATGATTCCCAGCGGACCAACCGCCTCATTCGCAGACGCCACTTCGTCTCCGCTCAGTGCAAGCGCTTGCATCAAGCCATTGGCGGCATCGCCGATCGAGCCATCCCCACCCGCGACGATGATCGGCGAGAATTTTTCACGCGCGGCTTGCGCGGCAAGTTCGATGATCTGTCCCTTGCGCTGCGAGACTGCCAAGTCGAACTTCACGCCCGCGGCATTGAGCGCGGCTTCGGCTTCATGCCAGCGCTTCTGCGAGTTCCAGCGGTTCGAGTAGGGATTCAGAATAACTTTTGCTGTCATTTTTAATTAACCGCTAAGAGCGCGAAAGTCGCAAAGATTCAAAAGCTTTTAGCCACTGATACTTCGACAGGCTCAGCACGAGTTACACGGATTTACACAAATTTTTAAAAACAATCCGTGATAATCCGTGTAATCCGTGGCAAAGGTTTTGATCCTGCACCGCGGTTCAAAGAAGATCTTCATGGATAAGGTATTTCAATTTTACTTGAATTCCAATTCTTAATTTGCGAGAGTAAAACTGCAACGAAAATGACAACACATCCGAAAATTTGAATCGGCAGGAGCGTTTGACGCAGAACGAGCCAGCCCACAAGGGCGGCGAAAACCGCCTCAAGGCTGAGGATCAGGGCGGCGTCGGTGGGAGGCGTGTGTTTTTGTCCCCACACTTGAAGCGTGTACCCGATGGCGACCGAGATCGAAGCGCGAAAAAGAATCGCGCCGACGAGCGGAGGAGCCGTCAGACGCGAAACGTCCTCAAGGGCGAGTCCGCAGAGGAGGTTGAGAAATCCGCTGATGAAGAAGTGACCTGCCGCGAACGAAACGGATTCAAATTTGGAGGCGAAGCGTCCCAGCACGACGACGTGCAATGCCCAAAACGCGGAGCCGATGACTTCGAGCGCGTCTCCTTTCTGGACTTCGAACCTGCCCGCCGTTGACAGGAAGTACGCCCCCATCCCAGCCAGCGCGACCGCGAGCAGATCCATCCAATGCGGCTTATCGCGGAACATGATCCACAACAAAAACGGAGTGAACACCACGTAGAGGCTGGTGAGGAAACCCGCGTTGGCGACCTTGGTGTAAAACAGCCCGACTTGTTGAAAGGCTGTGGCGAAAAACAAGATCGCGCCTGCGACGAGCATCCACTTCCATTGTTCTTTGCTCACCCTTGTGTTGCGCGTCTCTTTTGGAATGAACGGAATCAGAATCAACGCAGCGAGCATGAAACTCACGCCATTGAATAGATAGGCGACGCTATATTGCGCCGCCACGCCCTGCGCGACGAATCCCGTCCCCCAGATGAAGGCGACGAGGAAGAGGAGTAGGTCTGCTTTGAGGCGCATGAGGGAGGTGGAGGAGGGATGTTTGTGAAAAGATGGGGGGTGGAGGATTGGAGAATTAGAGGAGTAGAGAATTAGGTTTCCGCCATGCGGGAGTATTGATGGGTCCTTGATCACGTCGCGAACCTGTTCAAGCAATTGTTGATTCCTTTTTGTGCCATTGCCAAAAGGTTGTGAAAGGCGTATAGTAGGTTCAATTTTCCAGATAAGCATCCACAGGAGGGTTATATATGGAAATTTTTCCGTATAATACCCCAAAATGGCGTCATATATGGAAAACGTCCGCATAAGACCCCGTACAGGGAGGTTATACGGAAACTTTCCGTATAATACATAGTTAGCCCCTTCCTGGAAATCCACCGCACGTTCTTATCAGCAAAGGCGTAAACATGCGAGAAAAATCTAACAGCTTGAGAAACGAACAATTCCAACCTCGCCCGATGTCACTCCCAGTTGCTATCCTCCTTTTTGGGATGTCCTCTCTCATTTTTCGCCTCTGTGTGTATGGTCTAATGCCAAAGCTAATGAGTTCTGGTGTTGTCCCTTTTTGGTCTTTCATTGTAAGTTATAGTCTTGTGCTTGTTCTTATGGCGATTGCTTCTGTAATTGGATTCCGCCGGGAAGGATACCCTATGAGCTTGCACGCCTTTGCCCAGCGCTTCCGCTTCCATCCCATACAGGGTAAAGAATGGTTGTGGATTCTGGGCTTGTTTATTCTAGGTTTCGTCCTCACTGGTCCCCTCATCTTCACCGCACAAGCGATTGCACAAATTCCCCTATTCTCTCCTCCTGTTTTTCTGCCCTCCGTTGTCAACCCACTGACGCCTCCAACTGCCAAATTAACAGAGTTTATGGGCGTTTCATTGCTTGGAAATTGGTGGGTTGCAGGAATCTATTTTATTTTCTTGACCTGCTTCAATATTTTTTGTGAAGAACTTTGGTTTCGTGGGTATATCCTTCCTCGCCAGGAAATAACCCACGGACGTTGGACATGGATCATACACGGTGTTTTATGGACTTTTTTTCATCTGTCAGTCTATCCCTGGTATTTGATCTATTTATTACCTACAGCACTCACGGTTACTTTTGCTGCACAGCGTTTTCGTAACACTTGGGCATCGTATGCTGTCCATTTCCTCGGAAACGGTATTTTGGTGATGATTCCTATAGTGATCGGTATTGCAGGTTGAAAATTTAATCGGGGCTACCGATGAACAGCAGTGTCAAGGGTGGGAAAGAAAACTGAAAAGAAGAAGTTTCGCACCAGGCAAAGCGTCGGAACTTCTTCCTTTTCAGGGTGGTTTTGAAAAGCAAACCCATCGAAATTTCCGCCTAGAAGCAACCGCTCAGAGTCTCATCTGCGACGAATCAACGAAAACAGACACCCGCCTGATACCTTCTGTAAGTATTTGAGAGCGGGACATGGGTATCATCGGGCAAATAAATTTCCACAGGAGAATACAACATGTCTTTCACCATTCTGTTCGCCGCGCTCGTCTTGTTCGCGTTGCTCGTTATCTTCGGAATAACCTACAAAATAAAAGGACTGAAAACCGCGCTCATCGCGACAGGCGTTATATTCGTTCTTTCCGCAGTCGCATACGTCGCAGTGATCTATCTCATCGTCAGCGCCATGCCGAATTGACCCGCCAGATGCGCAGATATTCATTTGAGATTTCAAGCGAGTTGTCCGCGCGCCCAGACGAGTTCTGGGCGCGCGCCACG
>JAXLVX010000061.1:0-18561 GCA_046328795.1 Anaerolineales bacterium
AGAACGTATGAGGCAACCCGGTCCCTGCGACCGCGGCAGGCTCAAGCACAAAGTCCGCGAGGGCGCCGCCGATCAACGGTGAAATGGGATTCGTCAACCACGCGATCAGACGACGGGCGGAGAAGACGCGCCCTTGCAGGTCTGGCGCGATCTTCGACTGCCATATCGCCTGGTTCGACGCATTCACCAGCGCGCCCACTATTGCCGCCAATGCAATGCCTGTGATCCAAACCGGTAACCCTCCGGTAAAGCCAACGATTGCCATGCCCAGCCCGCTGAGTATCCAACCGATCAGCACGCCATGCACGCGGCGTTTGAAGCCGCCCCACGCGCTCATTAACACGCCTCCCGCTACCGCGGCAATTGCCCCAGCGGATTGAACCGTCCCAAACACCAAAGTATCCCCACCGGCGCGCGTCAAGATCATCGGCGCGAACACTGTGAAGCCAATGCCTGTGAAGAGATTCCCAAAGAAGAAGATCATCTGCAAACCTAGCAGGCTTGGGCGGGCGAAAATATATTTGAACCCATACATGGCTTCGTGAAGGATTCCCTCGCTCTGCGATTTGACACCTTCTTCGCTGCGCACAGGCTGTGGAATATGCACAAGCATCAACGCGCCGATAGCAAAGAGGAAAGTAACCACATCGAGAAGCAATATCCCCGTCATTTGAATGATGGGAAGTAATGCGCCCGCAAGTACCGGGGCAACCACCTGAGGTCCCGCCTCGATCAGCGACATCATGCCGTTCGCCCGCCCTAATTGTTCTTTGGGAATCATGCTGGAGATCGCGGCGGAGTAAGCGGGCCATTGAAACGACATACCCAACCCATAAATGATCGCCGCCCCATACAAGTGCCAATACTCAAGAATTCCCATCGCTTGCAGGATCAAGATGATGATCGTGGCAATGCCCGCGCCAATATCGCTGACCATCATCATCATTTTACGGTTGTAGCGATCCACCCACACCCCGGCGAGCGGGGAGATCAACAAGAACGGCGTGATGAAGAACACTTGCATCGTTCCCATCGCCAACGCGCTGCCGGTCTCGTTGAACATGAAGATGGTCAGCGCAAACTGGCTCATCGAACTGGCAAGCACCGAAACGATCTGCCCGATCCAGACTATGGTAAAGCCGAACATCCCCGATGGTCTGCTTGATTCAGTTTGTTCCATGGATATTCCTTGTTCGATGTTTTTGGAATTGTTTTGATTCAGCGATTCACCCAAGTTCGGGCGGCGGTTCGATACGCAAATCGTGCCGCCCGAATTTGACGCAGTATAGCCGCGCCCAGAACTTGTTTTCGTTGTTCGAGATTCGTAATGACGACTTTAGTCGTTCAAGTAAAACGACTAAAGTCGTTACTACGTTTTTGTAATCTACCGATTACAGATTCAAACGATACGGGTAGCAGAAGAATAGGTACATGGTATTCTCTCCTTGCGATTCGAGTCCAATGGACGCAATCGTTCTATCGGCTGAACTTATTCGACGTAAATCTCAACGTGTTCGCCGTCTTCCTCGTCGGTCACATCTATGATCTTGCCGGTCATGCCAGCGCGGAGGGCTTCCATCACATTCGACATATCCACGCCCTCGACCTCAGGGGCGAAGTGC
The DNA here is from genome assembly GCA_046328795.1 of Anaerolineales bacterium. Classification (GTDB taxonomy): domain Bacteria; phylum Chloroflexota; class Anaerolineae; order Anaerolineales; family Villigracilaceae; genus Defluviilinea. The sequence goes on from JAXLVX010000061.1 coordinate 1,623, forward strand.
GCGCCGATCTTCAAGCCGGCGTCTACCAGCGCGAGCGGGATCTGCACCGACGCCTTCGACCTGCCCGAGCGCGTGTCGGTGACGCGAATCCGCAGCCACTTGGCGCCGCCAGGCATCCCCGGCGCGCGAGGCGAGAGCGGTCGTTTGGCGCTGAGAGCCGAGAGGAGTTTCGTCCCTTCCTCCGCGCTCAGTTTGCCTTCCTCGATCATTTTCAAGATCTTCATTCTTTCTTCTGTTGATGCCATGCGGACCTCCATGTTATGCAGTCATTACTGCTGATTCTTCGTTTATTGTTTCTTCTGTCGTTGGCTGGTTAATATCTTTTGGCAGTCTAAATTTGATCCAAATCGGGATCACCGACAACAGCAATGCAATTGCCGTGATAGTGAACGGGAACTGCGGGTTGAACCGTTCCCATAATTGAGCGCCGATCCACGGCGCGGGCAATGAGACCACGCCAAGACTTGTGCTGAACAAACCAAAGGCTGTGCCGCGCAAGTGTTGAGGCACTGCCTTGCTGATCAACGACTGATACGCGGGAGACATGACGCCAACTCCCACGCCCGCCATGCCCCAGCCTACAAAATACAGGAGTTGATTCCCTTGCGGGATGTTGATCAAAAGGAACAACGAGCCAGCCAGGAGAATCATGCCGGAGGCAATGCCCACGCGCTCGCCTACTTTATCCGAAAGCCAGCCGCCGGGAATCATGGTCAACATCACGCACAAGCCGAACAATGAATTGACCTAGCCGATCTGTAGAATGTTCAACTTGCCGAATTCCTGCATATACACAGGAAAGAGATTGCCCGAAAGTTGAAAGGAAACGTCGCGGAAACCATCGGTGATGAGAACCCACGTGATGAGTCCGCCGGAAACGATCAAGCCGAACATCGCGCCGAGGTTCGATTTCAACCCGGCAAAGGAAAGCGCGGGCGTCGAAGCCTGTCCCTTTGCGGCTTCACGCGCCATGCCGATTCGTATCACGGCGCCGATGAAGTACAAGATACCAGCAACCAGCAGCATGAGTTTGAATCCATACGAGCCAGCGAGCCACGCCCCAAGCGGAGGACCGACAACGGTCACGATCATGAAGATCGCCTGCGAAACGCCGTAGACCTTGCCGCGATTCTCTTCGTTGGAATGTTCGGCGATGAACGCGTCGAAACTTGGTCCAACCAACGCGCCCGCCACCGAGCTGACTGCGGTCGCCAACAACAGCCATTGCCACGTATCCGCCAGAATCAATGGAATGAAACCGATCACGCCGAACACGCTTCCGATGGCAATCGCGCGTAAACGCCCAAGCGAATCAGAGACCCAGCCGCCGAGGATCTGCAACATCAGCGGCACGATCTGCGCCAGCGTGAAGAACAAGCCGATCTGCGGAATAGATGCCTTCAAATCTTTCAAGTACAACGGCATCAAACCGCCGAACATGTTCCCGCCCATATTCGCAAAGATCATCGCGGTGAGGAACAGGATCAGCAAGCCGCTTAATAGGGGTTGTTTTTTAACTGCGTTCGTCATTCCAACTCCTAACCGATATAAACCTGCACGTGCGCTTCATCATCGTCCACATTAACCATCAACGGTTCGTCGGAAGTCCTTGCGGCTTCGAACATCTGGGCAATGGCTTGTCCTTTGCCTTTACCCATGCCTTGAATATTTTGACCGAACGTATTGAAGAACCAACCCACAACCCCGAACGGCACAGGAAAACCCAGCGTAATACGGCGCGGTCCATCGCCGGGCTTTGCATCGCGGCGATCCACATCAACATACACCCAACGCGAGGAGCGTCCGCCCGAACCCAGCGCGATCAATAACACACCCAACATCAGTGGAAAAATCATGCAATAAAACCAAAAGTTAGCGCCGGCATTTTGCTGGATGGCATAAATGATCCATGCGCTAAACACGGTAATCAGGACTCCCACCCAAAGCGGGATCAACGCGAAGCGCCGCGCCCGCGCCTTAATCTGATCGAACTCCGGCGCATGACTTCGATTCGACTCGCCGCCCGCCTCGCTTCCGAAGGTCGAGCTGGCTGCGGGATGGATAACCTCAACCGCCTCCTCGGCATCTTCCTCGTCGTTCTCGAGGGCGCGCATCAGGGTCGCGGCATCTTCGGCAGAGATCTTCCCCTCTGCCACCATCTGCAAAATCTTCTTGCGTTCTTCCGATGACATTATGTGCCTCCATCGAGCGCGCTCAAGAGTTCCTCCGCCTGTTGGGCAGTGATCTTCTTATCGGCAAGCATTTTCAAAATTGCCATGCGTTCCTCTTCTGAAACTGGTTCAGCAGGAGGCGCAGGCGGCATAGGCGGTCTGGGAGGCATTGGAGGTCTGGGTCCACCTTTGAAATCCCAATTCCAACGACCGACGATCAATCCATTTTTTCCACGCCGGGCATGGCGCTCCGCGTGTCTTTCCGCGCGGCGGGCGGCTTCTTCAGCGCGGCGGCCAGCTTCCTCGGCGTGTTTTGCGGCGCGGGCTGTGGCTTGATCCACTTGGCGCGAAATGCGCTCACCAATACCCGACCAATCGAAATTCAATCCGGCGAAGTTGCCCCACTCGTCTGCGGAATTCCCCGCATCCGCACGGTTCGAGACGCGCACTTCGCCGCCCGCGTGCATGGCGATCTTTGCAGACCCATCGCCGAGCGTCACAACGCGCTCTGTGGCATCATCGTTGTCCATTCCCTGCCAATCCATGAAAATTTCATCGCCGCTCATCGTGAGGATGGCGTTGGCATTTTTAGGCAGGACGAGCAAAATATCTTCGCCTGCATCTATGGAGTATTCCGCGTCGGCTTTGGGCTCGAGGTAGACGACAACATCGTCGCCAACATTCACTTTGATATTCCCGCGCGCGCCGCGCAGAGCGAGATCATCCGAAACCGAGTCCAACTCAACATTTCCATCCACGTCATTAATAGACGCGTCTCCGTTTAAACTCTTGACATGCACATTTCCCTTCACGCCGCGCACCGACAGATCATCGGAGAGCAGGTCAATCACAAGATTGCCGCTCACGTCTTTGATGGATGCGTCGCTGTGAAGATTCTTTAGATAGACGTCTCCCTTGACGCCGCTCAATGACAGGTCGCTGTGGATCGTGTCAATCGCCACCGCGCCCACGTCGCGCATCGAGAGGTCGCCAGCCGCTTCTTTTATTTCACATCCGCCCAACACGCCGCGGATGGACGCGTCGCCGCCGATCATGACGAATTCGAGCGAAGCGCCGCGAGGGACGCGCAAAGAGAGGTCGTCGCTCGACGAAACTGAAACAGCCTCCCCCGTCTGTTCGAAGCGGATCTCGTCCTCATCCCCTTTCATCAGCAAGTCGCTTCCATCCCATCCAACCACACTGATGTCGCCCCCAACCGATTCGATTCGGATCTTCGGATTGTTCCCGACAGGAATTGATTTGGTCATGGTTTACTCCTCCTCGCCGTTCAAAATGCGCATGGCATCGTCGGCTGAAATTTTGCCGGCATCAAGCTCCGCCAACACAGCCCTTCGTCTTTCAGGAGCGACTTCAACAGGCTCATCCTTGCCGGGTTCAAAACCCAGCGTGCGGATGACTTCATGCAATCGGTTGCGGATGGTGGGATACGAAACGCCCAACTCTTGTTCCATGCGGTTGATCTTGCCCTCGCATCGAACGAAGGTTACGATAAAATCAACTTGCTCGGCGCTGAGATGGGCGATGGGTCCGCCTGCGAAACGCCCCTCGATCGAGGTATCGCACGAGGAGCAATGCAGGCGAGTCACTTCAAGTTCAGATTGGCATACCGGACAACGTGTTGGCGCTGAATACATGGTGTTCTCCTTGGTAAATCAAGAAAAATGAGGAAAAAATCAATTATTTCAATTTTCAGTTCGTTATTTATGACGACATTATACAGATTTCTTATTTATTGTCAAGTACTAATAAGGAATTTCAATGTATTGTTATACAATCTTGAAGTATCGCTAAAAATCATTAATTTTCACTTTTGGAGATCACATGATCCGAACAATGTACTATTCGCCCGGCAAGCCTATACGCAAAGATATCCATCCTTCAGAATTCGCCAAACTCATCCGAGATCGCCGCTCGCTCCTCTGGGTGGATTTTGTCAACGAGCCTGACGAGAACTCCCTCCCCATTTTGGAGGGATTCGGTTTCCATCCATTGTCCATCGAGGATGCGCTTCAACAAACCCACTCGCCCAAACTCGATGATTGGGGAAATTATCTTTACATCGTCATGAATTACATGAACGTTCAAGAAAATGGAACGTTGTGGGAAAGCGAAGTGGATGAGCTGGACATTTTCCTCGGACCTAACTACATCGTTACTCATCACGAGTTCCCCATCTCTGCTATCGAGGAAACCTGGGCATCCTGCGACCGCGATATCCGCAACGTGCAAGACGGCGCCGATCACCTACTGTACAAGATCATGGATTTTCTCGTGGCAGGATACATGCCCACCGTCGAGCGGATCGACTCGGCGATTGACGAACTCGAAGATCACATCTTCGACAAACCCTCGCCTCGGACGCTGGAGAGGCTGTTCGCCCTCAAACGCGTTCTGCTCTCCATGCGGCGGATTCTCCTCCCTCAACGCGAGGTGCTGAACAAACTCGCCCGCGACGATTACCGCGTCATTGACCCCAAGGACCGAATCTTCTTCCGCGACATTTACGACCACCTCGTCCGCCTGCACGACCTGAACGAAAACCTGCGCGACCTCGTCGGCGGCGCGCTGGACACGTATCTCTCCGTGGTCAACAACCGCATGAATGAAATCATGAAAACATTGACCACTATCACCGTTCTATTCATGCCGCTTACCTTTGTTACAGGCTATTTCGGAATGAACTTCTTTGAGCCTCAAGGAAGATTAACCAGTTGGACGACAAATCCCGTTTTCTATATCACATTGGCTATCAATTTGTTTTTACCCCTTAGCATGTACCTCTGGATGCGCCGCCGCACGTGGATTTAGCCTGCAACGCTTGAAAACGCTATCAGCCACAGAGGACGCAGAGTCCGCCGAGAAATATCTCAAAATCTCTGAGCGCTCTGTGGCTAAAAATTCTGTAACTTTAACTCTTCAGAATCGGGCTTGACACAGAACAGGCGTTCGGTTATCATTCATAGCACAAATGAGCGAAGAATGCCCAGTTTTGGGCTGGAGGTTGCTATGATGATGGTTCGAAAAAGTAAAGGTCTAGGCGAACGCCACCAGCGGATTTTGGATTTTCTCGCGTCGTATCAGCGTGAGAATCGATATCCCCCTTCCATCCGCGAGATCGGCGAAAAGACCGGCATCACATCCACATCGGTTGTGAACTACTATCTCGATCAACTTGAAAAGATGGGAAAGATCGAACGCGACCGCAAGATCTCGCGCGGCGTGCGCGTCTCCGGCGTCAGCGCACCGGTGGACACTTTGCGCGTGCCGATTCTCGGTCCCATTGCGGCTGGTCCTCTGATGCTAGTCCCCGAGCCGGGCGTCAACTACATGAACGAAAAAGAATACGACGCTGTTGACGTGGCGCGAAGCATGCTCCCTTCCAAAGAAAAAGGCAACGACTTGTATGCGCTCGAAGTAAAGGGAGACTCCATGATTGACGCCATGATCAACGACGGCGACATCGTGGTGATGAAACCCGCCGTGGAAGCGCGGAACGGCGAAATGGTGGCGGTGCGAGTCAACGATGAATACACCCTAAAATATTTCTTCAAAGAAAAAGACCGTTTCCGCCTGCAACCGGCAAACCCGACCATGAAGCCGATCATCCTCAAGAAATCCGAACAGCCGGAGATCAATGGAAAAGTGGTCATGGTCATCCGCAAACTGGACAGATTATCCTAATACAAAGTGAATCAAAAAAGACGGCTCTTGCGAGCCGTCTTTTTTGTTACCGAAAAAACTATTCTAAACCGACAGACGCGCCGGCTTCTTCGAGTTTCTTCTTCGCATCGTTGGCGGCTTCTTTGCCGACACCGGTGAGAACTTTGGAGCCAGCGGTTTCCGCCATGGTCTTGGCTTCGCCGAGACCGAGGCTGGTGAGTTGACGGATGACTTTGATCACGTCAATCTTCTTCGCGCCGGCATCTTTGATGACCACGTCGAATTCGGTCTTCTCTTCGACAGGTTCAGCCGCCGCAGCGCCGCCTCCGCCAGCCACTGCGGCAACAGCCACAGGAGCCGCGGCAGAAACGCCCCACTTCTCTTCCAATTTCTTCACGAGATCAGCCGCCTCAAGGACGGACAGGGTGGAGAGTTCCTCCACGAGTTTTTCGAGCTTGTCAGACATTGTTCAATACTCCTAATGTACAGAAAATTTTAGTTTTGAATTGCGTAATATTCAAGCCGATTACGCCGCAACGGGAGCCTTCTCTGCGAAAGCCTTGATGACAGCCGCCAACCCGCGCGCGGGTTCGGCGAGCGTGCGCACCAGTTTGCCAGCGGGAGCCTGCAACACGCCCAACAACTGAGCGCGGACAACAGGCAGCGGCGGCATATCGGATAAGGCTTTCACCTGCGCGGCGCTCAACGCCTGACCGCTCATGAATCCGCCTTTGACCTTGACGAAGTCTTTGCCTTTCATCGCTTCCGTCAACGCTTTTGCCGTCGAAGCGGGATCTGTGAAAGCAAACGACACAGCCGTGCTCTTCACCAGGTAATCTTTGGGAAGTTCCATACCGTTCGCGGCAAACGCGCGTCGCGCCAACGTGTTTTTCAACACGTGGAACTCACCGCCCGATTCGCGGACTTTCGCGCGGATACCATCCAAGTCTTTCATCTTCGCGCCGGTATATTCCACAAGGATCACGGACTGGCTTTTCTTCAACCATTCATCGTACGTAGCCAGCACTTCCTGTTTACGTTCTTTTGATACTGCCAAGAGACACTCACCTCCTTTCAATAAAAAGTCTTTGCCACACGCGCGGCAAAGACTTAGGCAAACCCCATGGAGGTGGGGATACTTGCTGTTGGTCTTCACCTGAGCAGGAAATTAAGTCCCGAAGGGAGGTCGAGTAGGGCGAAGCCCGTATCGAGACCCATCCTAGGAACACCCGCCGTCATTGGCGAAGTGGCTATCAGGTTATAACGAGTATATTTTACTCGGTTCCCTCAAGTTTGAGAGTATCACCGGGTCGCACTTTAATTCCAGGACCCATCGTCGTAGTGACGGTGATACGCTTGATGTAATCGCCTTTCGCGCCTGCGGGACGAGCCTTGTGGATCGCGTCCATCAGCGCGGAAAAGTTATCGAACAACTGGTCGGCAGAGAACGATGCCTTCCCCACCGACACATGAATATTAGAAGTTTTATCGAGACGGAACTCGACGCGCCCCGCCTTCGCTTCTTTGATCGCGCGCGGAAGATCGTCGGCATTGACCACCGTCCCAGCCTTCGGGTTCGGCATCAAGCCGCGCGGACCAAGCACGCGTCCGAGACGACCGACTTTGCCCATTGCGTCAGGCGTTGCGATGGCGACGTCGAAATCCAACATGCCACCTTCGATCTTCTTCAGCGTTTCATCATCGTCGGCGACGAGGTCAGCGCCCGAAGAGCGAGCCGAGGTCGCGCCTTCGCCCTGAGCGAAGACCAGCACACGCACGGTCTTGCCCAATCCATGCGGCAAAACGACAACATCGCGCACCTGCTGATCCGATTGACGCGGATCGAGCCCGGTGCGTAAATGCACTTCCACTGTAGAATCGAACTTGGTGATCGTAGTTTCTTTCGCGAGCTCAACAGCCTCGCGCGGCGAATATTCCTTTTCCAAGTCCACTTTCGCCAAAGCGGCTTTGTATTTCTTTCCGTGTTTAGTAGCCATGTGTTCCTCCGTGGTGCAAGCGGGAATAGTCTGATAGTCAAATCGTCCGGTAGTCAGATGGTCTTATGCTCGTGACCAAGAGACTATGTGACTAAACGACTACGAAACTAACAACCCTCCCACAAAATTAATCGGTCACCGTAATGCCCATCGAACGGGCGGTGCCTTCGATCTGTTTCATCGCGCCATCGAGATCAATCGCGTTCAAATCTTTCATCTTGACTTCCGCGATTTCCTTGATCTGCGCGCGCGTCACTTTGCCGACCTTATCTTTGTTCGGCACGCCGGAGCCTTTTTCCACCTTCGCGGCTTTGCGAAGCATCACCGCCGCAGGCGAGGTCTTCAACACGAACGTGAACGACCCATCGGTGTAAACGGTGATCTCAGCGGGGAGCACTTCGCCGGGTCTATTCGACGTGCGCGCGTTGTACTCCTTACAAAAAGCCATGATGTTGATACCATGACCCGCCAACGCCGGACCCACCGGGGGCGCGGGGTTGGCTTTTCCAGCCTCAAGCTGGAGACGAACGATTGCCTTAAACTTCTTTGCCATTTCTACTCCTTGTGGTTTTAGCGGGCGATTTCTTGTGCGGGACGCCCTCCCACTGCATCAGGGTGACGATCGGATTCACGCTTCTTTTCGACGGTCAACCTGTTTCTGCCTAGATAATTTTTTCAACCTTCGACTTTTTTTCTCACCATCGTAGTAACGACTTTAGTCGTTCGGGTAAAAAGCGACTGAAGTCGCCACTACGCACTACGCAGTAGTTATGTTACGCTCTTTCAACCTGCAAAAAGTCCAACTCCACCGGCGTTTCGCGCCCGAAGAAGTTGACCAACACGCGGACCTTGGTGCGCTCCACATCAATCTCTGAGACGTTGCCGCGGAAATCGTTGAACGGCCCGTCAATGATGCGCACGCGCTCGCCGACCTTGAACGAGACCTTGACCATCGGCGCTTCGGCTTCCATGCGCTTGATGATCTGCGAGACTTCTTCCGGTCGCAGAGGCGTGGGGTTGTTACCCATGCCCACGAAGCCGGTCACGCCCGGAGTGTTGCGAACGACATACCACGAGTCTTCGCTCAACGCCATGTTCACCAGCACATAACCGGGGAAGATGTGTCGCTCCACTGTGCGGCGTTTGCCATCCTTCACTTCGATCTCTTCTTGAGTCGGGATGACCACGTCGAAAATCTTGTCTTTCATGCCCATCGTCTCGATGCGTTGCTCGAGGTTATGACGGACTTTATTCTCGTAACCCGAATAACAATGGATCACATACCACGCGGGACCTTCTACCTCAGTAACAAGGTGCGAGCCTTCATCCGAGGGCGAGGCAGGCTTCCCCGTCGAGGGAGGCGGGGCGGCGTCTTCCACGCTTTGAGCGGCTTCCATCACCGGCGCATCCGCAGGCGCGCGAACAGACTCGGAGTCGCTCACATCCTGCTGAGCATCCGATTCGGTCAATGGGGATTCTCCGAAGTTACCTCTTCGGTTGATTCCACCGGCTCGCGTTCGAACTCTTCCTGCAATGACATTCGATTCTTAATCTCCGTTATTACCGAACACCAATAATCAGATTCAACAGTTGGCGGGCGCCGCCGTCGGTGAGACCGAGGATCACGCCCATCACGAACATGACAACCAGAACGATCCAGGTCAGTTGGATGACTTCGGGCCAGGTGGGCCACGAAACCTTGCGGAGTTCGCCGGCGGTCTCGCGGAAGAACGCGGTAAATACGTTCGGTTTATTTGCTTTCGCTTTCCTGTCTGCCAAGATGTTGCTCCTTCGTTCGTTTACGGCTAAAACGCCGCCCTATTCATAGCGGCGTCGCTTTCTTTCATACAGGCCAGGCAGGACTTGAACCCACAACCGCTCGTTTTGGAGACGAGTGCTCTACCAATTGAGCTACTGGCCTTCGGTTGTAAGGCGAGATTAATCTCGCCTTACATTTATTTCGTTTCGCGGTGCAGTGTGTGCTTCTTGCAACGCGGACAGAATTTGCTGAACTCGAGCCGATTCGGATCGTTGCGGCGATTCTTCTCGGTGGTGTAATTTCGCTCTTTGCAATCACTGCATTGAAGCGTGATCACGGGCGAACGTCTTTCTTTTTAGAAGCCATGCTTGTTACCTTATCTTCTTAATCTACTTGTGTCACCCTGAGCGATAGCGAAGGGTCTCTTATGCTGTGACAGAGATTCTTCGCTCCGCTCACATCGTCCCGATGTTCTTTCGGGAGAATGACATTATCAATGATTATTCAATGATCTTAGTGACGACACCAGCGCCGACGGTGAGACCGCCTTCACGGATGGCGAACTTGGAGCCCTGCTCAAGCGCTACAGGAACAATCAGTTCCACCGTCAGGTTCACGTTGTCGCCCGGCATCACCATCTCGACGCCTTGCGGCAACTCGATGTTGCCCGTCACATCCATCGTGCGGATGTAGAACTGCGGACGATACCCGCTGAAGAACGCCTTGTGCCGCCCACCCTCTTCCTTCTTCAACACATACACTTCCGCAAGGAATTTCTTGTGCGGGGTTACACTGCCAGGTTTGGCCAACACCTGCCCGCGCTCCACGTCTTCACGCTCGATACCGCGCAGGAGGATGCCCGCGTTGTCGCCCGCCACCACCTCGTCCAACTCTTTGCGGAACATTTCCGTTCCCGTGATGACCGAGTCTTTTGTCTCGCGCAGACCGACGATCGAGATCGGGTCGCCTTTCTTCGCCACGCCGCGATCCACGCGTCCCGTCACCACCGTCCCGCGTCCCTTGATCGAGAACACGTCTTCCACCGCCATCATGAACGGTTTGTCCATCTCGCGTTTGGGTTCGGGGATGTATTCGTCAATCACCCGCAGGAGTTCTTTGATCGGGGCGTATTCCGGCGCGTTCGGGTCGGTGCTGGTGGAATCCAGCGCTTGCTTGGCGGAGCCGCGCACGATCAGGGTCGTGTCGCCGGGGAAGCCGTAGCTGTTGAGCAGTTCGCGCAGTTCCAACTCGACCAGTTCGAGCAACTCAGGGTCGTTCATCATGTCCACTTTGTTGAGGAACACGACGATGCTCGGCACTTCCACCTGGCGCGCCAACAGCACGTGTTCGCGTGTCTGCGGCATCGGACCATCGGGGGCGGCAACCACTAAGATCACGCCGTCCACCTGCGCCGCGCCCGGTGATCATGTTCTTGATGTAGTCGCGGTGTCCGGGCATGTCCACGTGGGCGTAGTGCCGTTTCGCCGTCTGGTATTCGACGTGCGAGATGTTGATCGTGATGCCGCGCGCTTTTTCTTCCGGCGCGTTATCAATCTGGTCGTAGGCTTTGAATTCGCCTTGTCCTTGCAGTCCTGCCACTTTGGTGATCGCCGCGGTCAGCGTCGTCTTGCCGTGGTCAATGTGTCCCATCGTGCCCACGTTCAGATGCGGTTTGCTGCGATCATATTTTTCTTTCGCCATTTTCTTTCTCCTTTTGCAATTAAAACTTATTCAGCAAGTGAGCCCTCAACGGGACTTGAACCCGTGACCTCACCCTTACCAAGGGTGTGCTCTACCAGCTGAGCTATGAGGGCATTGCGTGCTGCACCGAGAACGCCTCGGGTTAGTGGGCGGTGAAGGATTCGAACCTCCGAAGTCGTTCGACAACTGATTTACAGTCAGTCCCCTTTGGCCACTTGGGTAACCGCCCGCAAATGACACGTGTTGATTCCTGCGTTCGACGAAATCAACTATTTACTTGTAGAGCCGACGACGAGACTTGAACTCGTAACCGCCCGCTTACAAGGCGGGTGCTCTACCGATTGAGCTACGTCGGCATTTGCGCTATGCTCCGACTTCACTTCAATATTTAAGCAGAGCGATTATACCAAAGCCGTTCTCTATGCGACAGGCAATTAAATTGCTCCCGGCACTTTGCCCCGCCAAAACTTTGCGGGAACTCCTAGGAGCAGACCGCAAGTTTAACAGGATTCATAAGGCGCGTCAAGAATAATTATTGCATTGCAAAGCCGCAAACAGCCTCTTGACTTAATAAGAAGAAACAATTATATTTAGAACAAGTGTTCTATGGACGATACAAATCGCTACTCCTTGTTGATGGAAGCCTACGCCGAACTCCAACCGGAGATCGAATCAGCGCGTGGGCTTACACCAGTGGTAGCAAACCCTCCTCTCAGTAAAGTCTTGGATGGCTTGGGCGCAATTCCCCCCGAGGGATTGTTTATGGGAATCGCATCTGACGCTCTACCTATGCTGCTCAATCTTCATGATGCGGTTCCCGGTCCGCTCCTTGTGCTTGGAGACGCCGGCGCTGGGAAGACAGACCTCCTTCAGATCATCGCCCGCGCCGCAGGGATCACCCACTCTCCAAGCACACTTCAATTCGGCGTACTAACGAATCATCCAGAAGAATGGACCGGGTTTGAGCGAATTCCCAACAACGCGGGAGTTTTTCCATTGTATGCAGATTCATCGCAAGAATTTCTTCTCACGTTAGCCGGTTGGGCGCGCGGAGGGAAAAGCAACTCCCAATCAGTTCTTTTGCTTCTCGATGATCTTGAAGCCGCGACCAATCTCGATTTTGAAGCGCGTCAAACCTTGCGCTGGCTCTTCCTGCGGGGACCAGCCCGCCGCGTCTGGCCCATCGTCACCTTGAACGCGAATCGGAGCGTCAACCTCCACCCATGGCTGGAGGCGTTCCGCACGCGTATCTTCGGCTCGATCAAGGATGGACATCTTGCCGATAAGTTGATGGCTAATGGCGCAAACCTGCAAACCCTGAACAGCAACGCGCAATTTACCTTGCGCGAAGGAAATCAATGGCTTCGATTCTGGTTACCAGGCTTAGACTAAAAGGAGTTTGACATGCACACTGGAATGCTCTGGTTCGACGACACACAAACGACATTAGATGCCAAAATAAAGAAAGCGGCGGAGTATTATCAAAAGAAATATGGGCGCACTCCCGACCTTTGTCTCGTACACCCAAACATGATGCAAGATTCTGTGGTGGAAAGCGAGAAGATCACCGTCCGTGCCTACCGCCCCGTCCTCCCCGGTCATATTTGGATCGGCGTGGAAGATAAGAACTAGCCCGTTGCATCAGCAGTTGAATTGCTGTTGGGCGTTTGAGAGTCATCCAAATTCCATGATTTGAGAGGAGACTTTACATATGAAACTGACAACTACCACTCAACTTTCGCTTGATGGTGTCATGCAGAGCCCTGGAGGTCCAGACGAGGACGACAGAGGCTTTACCCGTGGTGGGTGGGCTCACTTTGATAGTGAATCAGGGAAGTTCGTTGACCAAGTCTTTCAACGCGCGGATGCTTTCCTGTTCGGGCGCAAGACCTACGACATCTTTGCCTATTCGTGGGGAGCAGCACCCAAAACAAGCAAAAGTCCGATTGCCGCAGCACTGCACACAAAACCAAAATACGTGGTGTCGAACACCTTGCGCAATCCAGAATGGGACAATACAAAAGTCTTATCAGCAGATTTCGCAGTTGCGATTGCCAATCTGCGAGAACAGCCAGGGGGCGAACTACAGGTTCACGGCAGTGGTCAGCTCATCCGTTGGTTGCTCCAAAATCGTTTGATTGATGAGATGAACCTAATTATCTTCCCTGTAATTTTGGGTCAAGGAATCCGATTGTTCCCTGATGTCGGCAATGATTTTGCGCTCCAACTTGTCGAATCAAGCGTCAAGCCGAACGGAGCGATAATACAAGTCTATCGACCTAAGGGAAACCCTGAGTATTCAACAATCACTAAGGAAGAAGCGCACAATATGTTCAAACAAGACTTCGGATAGGACAAAAGAACTGGAGTTTGGCGCGGTATTGATGTGATCTAATATCTAGCATGAGTGCTTGCAGCCGAACGCCCAACAAAGCGTGCAGCCGTTAGGCGGCGTGAGTTTTGGTAAATCAACGGAAATGAAACTGTTTCGTTGAAAAAAATACCGCTGAGTACAGGAGGCGCACGATGCAGGTAGATTGGAGAGCAAGTACTTGGAATCAGTTTGGGGCTGCGATCGATATGTTTGCTGATGCGATCAATTTATGCCCTGATCATCTCTGGACTGTCGCAGTGTATGCGGATCCAGATGATGAACGGTATGGACAGTTCTGGTTTATTGCCTACCACGTACTGCGCTGGCTAGACCTCTATCTCAATGGCACCAAGGAAGGTTTTAAGCCGCCATCCCCATTTCTCGTTGGGGAGTTGCCGGAGCAACCTTATACAAAAGATCAGATCATTGTATATCTGAATGCCTGCCGCGAGAAATGCCAATCAACAATCGAAGCCCTCACAGACGAGCGAGCGCAGGAACGTTGCGTCTTCGAGTGGATGGAGCCCAGTTTCCTGGAACTTCAACTGTACTGTATGCGACATGTTCAAGAACACGCGGCGCAGCTGAGTTTGGCGCTTGGTCAACATGGCGTTACCGGCATGGATTGGGTATCCAACGCGAGAAACAAAAACACATAACCGCAGGCTAAAACCAGACAATTAATTTCCCGATAGAGCGCGTGATTGAGAGTTGCTACCCAACAATGCTGAACGAACAAGATAACAACATCAATTCCGAGCGGAGGAAGATAAATGCTAAGATCAACAGCGGCAGAGACCCGCGCATTCGAAAGTTGGCAAGACTACCAAGATGCTCTCAAGCGGGCAATTGCGCCGCTAACGGCGCAACAATTACAGCGACGGGTTATACCAACCTTGCGCACGCCCGGAGAAATCGCTGAACATATTGTCTTTGGACGCGCTTTGCATCTACATCGAGCCCTCGGAGAGAAAGTTACGGAATTGACGCCATTACTTCAATGGGACGATATTGACAATCCACCACGCACAGCATCCGAGATTCTAGATGGCTTGGAACAAACTTGGCAAGTCATAACCTATTGTTTAATGCGGGGATCACCTACCGATGCTATCTCCGAGCAGGATCAATCAATTCTTCAAACGATCTGGGGGCTACTCGACCATGATCTACCCCATGCGGGAGAATTATCGCTTTTACTGGGCGCAGATGGCATATCGGGAGTTGAAATTTAGGCAGTGAAAAATTTACTCTATCAAAATAGTAGTAGATGCCCCTCTCCCAAAAAACGCCCAACAGAACGACAATCCTAAGCAACACGGACAAGAGCCGAAGGTGCGGGTGATCTTTCCGCCGAGTCCTGTCCTTTGCAACATCACCCGTGGAACTGGCCCTCGGGTGATGTCTTTTTACCCCATCATCACTACGAACGCCACCGAATGACTCTGGCTGTGACTGATACTTACCGACCACGAAGTCAATCCAAGCGAGTCCGCTCTTTGTTTCGCGGCGCCAGACAACGTAAGTTTCGGCGCGTTATTTTCATCGCCTAAAATTTCGATCTCTTTCCATGTAATATCCCCGATCCCCGAACCCAGCGCCTTGACAACCGCCTCCTTCGCCGCAAACCTCCCCGCGAGAGATTCCGCCCGCTTGCCGCACTGCTCCAACTCGGCAGGCGTGTAGATGCGCTGAAGATAATGATTCCCATGACGGGCGATCACCTCAACAATGCGGTCAATTTCAATCAGATCAACGCCAGTTGCAATTTTCATTTCATCAATCTCTGGTCTCGATACGCTCGCAACCTACGCTCGCTACTCGACCACCACCAATTCTCCAATCTCCAGTCTCTAATCTCCAATTCTCTTTTTCCTCACCCCAATTACCAATTACCAATTACCACTACGCCCCCGCCACCGCAATCGCCAATTTTTCAACATCAATAAACTTCCTCGCCGCGTTCAACACAGCCTCGCGCGTCACATCACGGACGAGACCCTCATACTTCTGATAATAATCCAACCCCAGATCGTGCCGTTCGATGTTCAACAGCGCGTTCGCCACGCCGCCATTCGACTCAAGCGAAAGCGGAAGCCGCCCCACAAAATTATCCTGGCTGTCCTTCAATTCCTCCGGCGTCACGCCATCATCCACAAACCGCTTCAACTCGCTCACGATCAACTCCGAAGCCTTCGCCACATTATTCGGGTTCACCCCCGCGCTCACCTCCCACGAACCGGGTCCCAAGCCCGCGCTCAAACTCGAATGAGCATAATACGCCAGCCCCGCCTTCTCGCGCACCACGTCGCCGATGCGCCCCATCAAACCGAACTGACCCAACACATTATTCCCCAACGATGCGGAAAAAAATTCCGCGTCGCGGCGTTTCGGGCCATTCGTGCCGACGACCAGATCAGACTGCGATTTACCGTTAATGCGATGATGCTTGCGGACGGTCTTCTTCAACATTTTTAATGGAGGCAGAGCCGGCGCTTCTTTCTGACCTTCGACCTGCCACGCCCCTAGCGACCTCTTCACCTGTCTGACGGCTTCTTCCGCTTTCACCGCGCCCACCACGACGATCACCATCCCGCGCGGACCGAAATGTTCGCGGTGAAATTTCACCAGATCGTTCCGCTTGATACGTCTGACGGTTTCATGATTCCCCTCCTCCGGGCGGCTGTACGGATGATCTTTGAACAAGATCTCATCGAACGTCTGCGAAGCCATGTCAGATGTATCTTGCGCGCTGATGTCGAGTCCGGTCAGCAGTTGCGCGCGCAATTTTTCCATTTCGACTTTCGGGAAGGTGGGCGTGGTCAATGACTCGGTCAACAGAGTCAGCAACAGCGGAAGATCCTCCGCCAGCGACCGCCCATGGAACCCAGACTTATGCACCCCGGAACTGAAACCCAAACTCGCGCCAGCGGATTCCAACTCGTTGTAAATTGTATCGAACGTGCGTTTCTTTGTGCCGCGCATCAACGCCGAGGTGACATAGTCAGCCAGCCCAAGTTTTGCGTCGGGGTCGAACAACGCGCCGGCGTCTAAATATCCGCCGATGACGACCGACGGGCTGTTGAAATTGGAGCGCGTCAAGATGGTGATGCCGTTTGGCAAGACCTCGCGATGAATATCATTCGGCCCGGGGAGTGAGTTTCGCTTATTCATTATTTCACCTTCCCATCCTGCGGAACATACGTGCCGACCACGCGGGATTGCGGCTTGAAGTATTCATTCGCCACGCGCTGAA
>JAXLVX010000062.1:0-18535 GCA_046328795.1 Anaerolineales bacterium
TCCAGCCATAGATGGTCACGTCGGGGCGGATGCCTTCGACGCGGTTGAAGTGACGGAGGACGAAATACTCGTCGGTATCTGTGTACCATTCGGCGATGATCACAGCATTGGGCGGGAGACTTGAAAGCGTGTCGCTTCCAAATTCATAGGCGAGATAATCTCCGCGTTTGTTGGGGTCAATGTAATACGCCAGTCCGTTGCGGATGCCCGTTCCTACTTGTGGGATGCCGATGGACGCATCGTCCGCGCCGCCGCTTTCGGCGAGGCTCGGCACGAGTCGGTAGAAGGGCGGAGTCAGCAGAATGAGGAGGAGCAGGGAGACGGTCAGAGTGAAGCGCGCTTTTTCCCGAAGAGTCGAAAAAAGTCCATTGAGTCCGAGTCCCATGAGGATGGCGAAGAAAATATACGAGGTCAGAAAAAAAGCGAATTGATCCGCGACGCGATAGAAAATTCCGAAGAGCGCATACACGATAAAACATGCGACAATCTTGCGAACGGATTGATCGTCGTTTCGCATGGCGCTGCGAAAACCCGACGCGCCCAACACGATGCCAACGGGACCGAACTGCAGCGCGAGGAATAAAAAATATTTGAGAACGCTCCCGCCGATGACGAGAAGCGATACCGCGCCAAGCCCGCTTAGAAACGTGGAGCCGAGCGCGGGTCCCATGATCTCGCTCGCTGAAAAATTTTTCATCATGCGGATGAACTGAATGAGATAGAGCGAAAAGCCCGCGAGGAAAGCGACGGTTGTGAAAAATAATTTCCGAAGATTCAATTCGAGTTTGGCGAACGATTTTTTTGAAAGCAGAAAATATAACCCCAGCGACGGCAGGATGAGGAATGCAAGGATGTGATCGGACGCGGACAAGCCGAAAAAGAACGCGCTGATTATTAAGTCTGTAAGTTTGTTGTCCCGTTCATAGCGATCGAAGAAGATCAGGCTGGACGCAAGGAGGAAAGTGAACAGCGTGTATACCTCCGGCGTGGAGGAGTGCCACCAAAACGTATGCGAGACCGCCAGCGCAAATGCGGAATACAACGCGGGAAGTATCGAGTTGGTAAAACGCAATGCGAGTTGAAAGATCAATGCAACGGTTCCCGCGCCGAAGAGCGCCGAGATCAGATTGACGAGCCATAAAGAGTCTACATTGGGAAACGCTGTAACAAGTGTGTGACCGAGAACCACGTAAAGCGGGTGATCCCATGCGGTGACTCCCACTTTTGAAAACAGGGGGGGGGGGGGGGGTCGGGTGAAAAGTTATTCTGCGAAAAGGTCATCTCTGCGAGAACGATGGATTCTCCAGAGATGGCTTCGCTTGCAAGCGTCCCATCGCCCCATGCCGACGAGGGCGAAGGGTGTAAATATAAACTGGTCGTCAGCAGGAAGACCAGCGCGGCTATCGTAATGTTCTGTTTCTCATAGACTTGACTCAATAGACTTTATCCGTAATAAGTCGAGGATTAATGCTGGACGCAGATAAACGCTGACTCACGCTGATTAGAAAAATCTGCGTTTTTCTGCGTTCATCAGCGTCCCAATTTTATTTCGAATAGAGTCGAATTTCGCGGCTTCGTATTTCCCCACGATCAACACGGCGTTGCTTCCGCCGAACGCGAACGAATTGCTCATGATGTTTTTCAACGGCAGGCTCCGCTTGCCTTCGGTCACATAATCCAGATCGCAATCAGGGTCGGGGACTTTGTAATTGATGGTCGGCGGCACGACCTGATCGCGCAGCGACAACACACAACCGATCAACTCCAACGCGCCGCTGCCTGCGATCGAATGACCGAACGCGGCTTTGTTACCCACCACGGGAATCTGATACGCGCGTTCGCCGAACACTTCTTTGATGGCGTTCGTTTCGTTCTTGTCGTTCCATTCGGTTCCCGTTGCGTGCGCGTTGATGTAATCAATGTCCGCGATGGTCATGCCCGCGTCGTCTAATGCGCGGCATGGCGAGCGGGTCGCTTTTGGGATGGCTGAGTCAAGTGATGACTATCTGCGGACGCGCCATAGCCTTTGAGTTCGGCAAGGATGGGGATGCCGCGCTTCAATGCGTGACTTTCCGATTCGATCACAAGGATGCCTGCCCCTTCACCCAAGACCATTCCGTCCCGGTCGGCGCTGAACGGGCGGCAGGCTTCCGCTGGGTTATCCTCGCGGGTAGAGACGGCGCGTAATGCCATCCATGATTCGACGACGCCGGGCGAGAAGGGGGTATCCGCCGCGCCGGTGAGCGCCACTTGCAAACTGCCGTTGCGGATCATGTTGAACGCGTTGCCGATGGTGTGCGCGGCGGTCGAACACGCCGCATCCACGTTGACGAGCGGACCTTGGAATCCGTGCTTGATCGAGATGTTCGAGCCGGGTCCGATGTTCATCGAGACCGGAATCGTGTATGGGCTGAGGCGGTCGGTTTCATAAAAGTGCATAAAGTATGAATCTGCCGCGCTGTAGCCTCCGATGGAACTTCCGACCATCACGCCGATCTCTTCGGGGTCCACGTTCCCATTTTCGAGTTTTGCGTGAGCAATGGCTTGTTCTGCCGCGACCAGTCCGAGTTGCGACGAGCGGCTCATTCGCTTTATTTCTTTGATATCGAAATGTTTGGTTGGGTCATAATCCCAAACGACCCCGCCGATCTTTGTGTGCATCCCGGTGAAAATTCCGCCCTCCAGTGACCGCACGCCGGACCTGCCCGCAACCAGACCCTCCCAAAATTCTGTTAGATTGCAACCGAGTGGACTGGCAATGCCCATCCCTGTGACCACCACTCGTTCCTTCTTCGCGGTCATTGCAGACTCCTTGTAATTATCATTTCATTTAGCGTGTCGGGAATTTTTACTGACTAAAGTTAGACGATTCTAACATGATTATCGCGTTACAATTGCGCGATGAAGCGCCCATTCGTGTTCATCAATGTGGCGATGACTGCCGACGGTAAGATTGATACGTCTGCTCGACGAGGCGCGGCAATTTCCTCGCCGCGCGATAAGGAACGCGTGGATACACTCCGCGCCGACTCGGACGCGGTGATGGTGGGTGGACGAACACTGCTCGACGAAGACCCCAAGTTAACTGTGAAATCCGAATCGCTGCGGGCTGAACGAGTGGCGCGCGGGTTGTCTGAAAATCCGATGAAGGTTTGCGTTGTGTCGGATGCGAACATCGAATCTCATTCGAAATTCTTACGAGAGGGCGGAACCAGAGTCGTAATATTCACCACGAATCGAACATCTAAGAACAAACTTGACCTGCTCCGTTCGCAGGGCGCGGAGGTGTTCGTCCATGAAGGCAAGCGCGTGGATTTGACTCACATGATGCAAACACTCGTTGATCTCGGCGTGAAGCGTTTGATGGTGGAAGGCGGCGCGACGCTTAACTTTGAATTGTTGCGGCTTGGTCTGGTGGATGAAGTATGCGCGTTCGTTTCGCCGATGATCTTCGGGGGCGAGTCGGCTCCCACGCTTGCGGCAGGCAGAGGCTTGGAAAGAGGCGAAGCCATCCCATTGAAATTGGTAGACGTGGAAAAATGGGACGATGGCGGAGTCGTTTTAAAATATTCGATTGAGAGGCTGGCATGATTACAGATCTGCATGAAAAATTCGATGTGTTGCTTCAAAATGAAGGCGACCATGAGTGCGAAGATCGGAAAAGATAAGGTGTGCGTGCGCGTCGTTGCGATGGCTGAACTGCCCACGCGCTTCGGCGAGTTCCATATTATTGCTTTTGAAAATAATCGCGATGGCAAAGAACACGTTGCCATCATCAAAGGCAATGTGATCGGCGCAAAAGATGTGCCGGTGCGTTTACATTCGGAATGTCTAACGGGCGACGCGCTCGGCTCATTGCGCTGTGATTGCCGCGATCAACTCGAAGCGTCGTTGATGATGATCGGCGCGATGGAACGCGGCATGGTGTTGTATCTTCGCCAGGAGGGACGCGGCATCGGCTTGATCAATAAGATTCGCGCGTACAGTTTGCAAGACCAAGGTCTCGACACGGTGCAAGCGAATCACGCGTTGGGCTTCCGCGACGATGAGCGCGATTACGCGGTCGCGGCGCACATGCTCATGTCGCTGAAAATCGAATCGGTGCGGCTCATCACCAACAACCCGAAGAAAATTCAACAGCTCATTGATTACGGCATCAACGTTTCGGATCGCATCCCGCACATCATGGAGCCGAACGAGTACAACCGTTTTTATCTTGAAACGAAAGCCGCGAAGTCGGGTCATCTCATTGATTTCCATGGCAAGGCGCATTTGCCCGAACAAAGCGATCGTCCGTTTATTAAGGGCATGAGCGAATTACCGATGGATGTGTTGAGTGAATAGGACGACTATCATCACAGGCGCCACAGGCGCGCTTGGGAAAAAACCGCGCACGCGTTTGCCGCGCAAGGTCATTCGCTGGCGCTGTTTGGAACAGATCAGAATAAATTGGATTCCCTCGCCCGCGAGTTAAACCTGCCGAGCGAGCGACTCCTCACTTTTGTTGTTGATCTGCGCGACGGAGATGCGGTTCATTCCGCCGGGCGGGCTGTCTCTGCCAAGTTCGACGGAGTCCACGGGTTGATCCATCTCGTCGGCGGCTGGCTCGGCGGCAAAACCATCCCCGAAACCAGCGTGGACGATTTCAACTCCATGTTCGATCAACATGTGCAAACGACATTTCATTTGTTTCAAACTTTCATGCCCCTTCTTGAAAAAAGCAAATGGGGACGTGTGATCACCGTTTCGCCGTCCACAGTTCCCCATCCGTTAGCGAAGCGCGGAGCATACACCGCCGCGAAAGCCGCGCAGGAGACTCTCATGCTCACGCTGGCGGCTGAACTCAAAGAGTCCAACGTCACCGCGAATATCATTCAAGTGAAAGCCATAGACGTAGAAGGCAAAGGTACGGGAACGACTCTCGATGAGATCGTCGCTGCGATGGTGTATTTGTTTTCAGAGGAAGCGTCGAAGATCAACGGCGCGAGGATACCGTTGTATTAACCACCCTTATGCGCGAACGCAAAGTGAACTTTGCGGTACGGTAATAAATGAAAAACTCCGAGTTCGCAATGAACTCGGAGTTTTTTGATTCTTATGATCGCTTACGGCTCGGTAACTTTCAGCCAATCCATTTCAATGATGATCGGCAGCACGTTGAACGAAGAGACCGACATGCCGATCTGTCCGCTTCTCAAGCGGTAATTCTTTTCGTTGATGGTCTTCACTTCATCGCCGTTGATGCTCAACGACAACGATTCGCCTTTGCAGGTGATGGAGTACTCGTTGACGTCTTTGCCTTGGTGGATCGCAGTCGAACCGCCGTTGGTGATGAGGTTGTAGCCGATATCGCCGTTGCTGGACACCTCGGCGTAGAGGATGTTGTACAAGCCGCCGTTGTCAATGTTGAACTCATACCAGCCCACCTTCCGGGTCGTAGCGGCAGATGAGACTGACCGAGTTGGTGTTCTTGCCTCGGTTATCGGCGCGAACGTCAACCGTCACATCTTCGTATTCAAACGCGTTGTAGAACATGTAATAATAGACTTGCGGGCTGTCGAAATTCCATACAAGGAACCCATCTTTCGTCTCCACAGTGACCTTGTCTGGGTCGGCGTTGTCAGATCCGGTCACGGTGAGGACTTCCCATGCGCTGGAAAGCGGCGAATCGAACTCTTCGGTGAAGAATTTATCCGCGGATGGCGCTGGGGTGTCAGCCGGCGCGGCTTCGGTATCGGTCGCCTGAGGCTGGGGCGGCTCTTGCGTCGGTTGCTGTTGCTGTTCCTGCGTGTTAGCAGGCGGCGGGGGCGGTTGGGTCGGCGTGTCGGCTCCGCCTCCGCAAGCCAAGCCCACGATCAGAACGAGCGAGGCTAAAAAGAATAGGGGTTTGAAAGGTTTCATCACATCCTCCAATTGGATTTTGCGCAAGTATACGCAACGGGCGAATAAAAAGCAACTATTTGCCGGGGCTGTTTTTATGGTACATTCGTCCAGCCATGTCACTCTTTGCCATCTCCATTTTACTGGTCAGCGCGGTCCTTCATACCGCTTGGAACCTCCTCATCAAGCAAGCCGAAGACAAATACATCGTCACATTTTGGATGGTGACCTTCGGAGGCGTCTTCGCGTTGTTTGCCTTGTTCTTTACAGGCTTGCCTCCGCACGGAATGTGGCTCTTCGCCGTCATCAGCGTGTGCGTCGAGGTGGTGTATTTCATCACTCTTTCTTATGCTTATCACGATAACGATTTTTCGCTGGTCTATCCGATCGCGCGCGGCGCGGCTCCCGCGTTCATTGCCCTCTGGGCATTTCTGTTCCTGCGCGAAAAGCTGACCACGGGCGGCGTTACCGGTCTCGCGCTCATCATCGGCGGATTGGTCGTCATCGGCGTCAACGCGTTGACTCAGGCGCATGTGACCCGCGTCCACTTCAAAGGAGTCGCGGTTGCGCTCTTTATCGCCTTTTTGATCTCGATCTACCATTGACGGCTCCGCTGTAAAGAATGGATACGCCATGCCGTACGTGATGACCATGTTCGCGCTTGTCCCCTTCGTCATCTCGCCGTTCATTTTCCGACGGTATGGCTGGGCGCGGATTAAGGAGGTTTTGGTCAAACAACCGGTCCAAGTGCCGATGGCGGGCGTGTTGGGCGTGCTGGCGTATTTGATGGCGGTCTTTGCCTATTCCATCGCCCCGCTGAGTTATGCCGGCGCGGTCAGAGAAGTGAGCGTCGTCTTCGGCGCGCTCACCGGTTGGTGGCTCTTGAATGAAAAATTGGGAGGCGTGCGCGTGTTCGGCGCGTTCGTCATCTTCACGGGGGTTTTGATCATTGCGGCGTTTGGATAGCGCTATTCCGTCTCGCGCTTGATTAATTCCCATAACTCTTCTACATGTTGGCGTTCAGTGAGAATTGCCCCGATCGAGATGCGCGCCATCCAACGACCATTAAGAGTGGCAGGCGTAAGATATGCATTGCCTGAATTATTGACTCGTTCCACCCAATCCAACGTATATTTATCCAGCGCTTCGTCTTGCAAACCCGCAGGCTCATGCCTCACGCAAATTGTTTGAAGATGGATAGGGTTCAACACGCGCCAGTTCGGAGTCGATTTCACTTGTTCCGCAAGCCATTGCGCGTTGGCGAGATCACGTCTCAGGCGGGCTTGCAAGTTTTCAACTCCTTGTTCACGAATCAAAAACCATAGTTTCAACGCGCGGAAGCGTCTTCCAAGCGGAATGCCCCAATCGCGTAAATTCTTCACTTTGCTGTCCATTGCAGTCTGAAGATAACTTGGGTTGGTGCTCATCACGCGGATCAGGTGCTGCGGATCGCGCACATAGTAGAGCGAACAATCGAACGCCACGCCTAACCACTTATGAGGGTTCATCACGAGAGAGTCTGCTTTTTCGATTCCATCCCACATCCATCTGCATTCGGGCAGGATCATTGCGGAGCCAGCCATTGCCGCATCCACATGAAGCCATAGGTTGAATTCACGCGCGATCTCCGCGATTGCTCTAACCGGATCGAGGGCAGTGGTGGTCGTCGTCCCCGTCGTGGCGACGACGGCGCAGGGTGTGAATCCAGCCGCAAGGTCCGCTTGAAGCGTTTGTTTGAGAGAGTCCGCTTTCATTGCAAAGTTTTCATCCGCTTCGATGAAGCGAAGATTCGCGCGTCCGAACCCTGCAAGCAACGCGGCTTTTTCCACAGAGCTGTGACTGTGACTCGAAACATACACAATGAGCGGATGTTCTTCGCCTTGCAAGCCGCCGCGCGATAGCGAATAATTTGAAGCGCGCTCGCGGGCAGACATTAACGCGACGAGCGTGCTCGTGGACGCGGTATCTTGGATCACGCCGCTCCATGAATCAGAGAGACCGACCATTTGGCGCATCCAATCGGTGACAAGTTCTTCAAGCTCGGTAAGGGCTGGGCTGGTTTGCCACGAGAGCCCGAGCGCGCCCAAGCCTGTGCTGAGATAATCGCCAAGCACGGAAGATAATTCGCCGTTCGCTGGAAAGTACCCAAAAAACTTTGGGCTTTGAAAATGGGATAAGCCCGGCAAAATGATTTTTTCAAGATCATTGAAGATGGCATCGAATGATTCGGGTCTGCTCGGTGGCGTAGAGGGAAGTTGCGCGCGGATGTTGCCGGGTTGCACTTGCGATCGCACAGGGAATTCGGCAATTCGTGCGCGATAATCCGCAATCCAATCAACCAGTTGATGACCGACTCTTCGGAATTCTTCGGGGTTCATAGGGTTCCCTTTTGCGTTCTGTAGAGGCGGAGCATGCTCCCCTCTACAGGTTTTACGATTTTGCCAGCGTCGTCTGATGCCCCGCCGCTTTATTTTCCAATAATTCCAGCACGAAGCACAACGACGATAAACGATTCAAATATCGTTGCAGGTCGGGGTTTGAAACTTCTTGCTCGTCGTGCAGTTCCACCACGCGGCGTTCGGCGCGGCGGACGATCGTCCGCGCGAGCGATAATGCCGCGCCTGCCAGCGAATCGCCGGGCAAGATAAATTCCTTCGGCATTTCGACGATCTCGCTGATCGCATCGGTCTGCTCTTCGAGCCATGTTACTCGCGCCGCGTCTATCGAGCGGAATTTTTCCGCGTTCTCCGGCGTCGCCGCCACCTCAGCCATCAACTTGTACAGATCGCGTTGCGTTTCGAGAATGATCGGCGAGGAACGAGGGTCAAGGCATTGCGCGCGCGCCAACCCCAGCGCGGCAGTAGATTCATCGAGCGTGCCAACCGCCTCGATGCGCGCGTGATATTTCGTCACGCGCCCTTCGCCGAGCAAGCCCGTTGTGCCGTCGTCGCCTGTTGTTGTATAAAATCTCATGGCGGCATTATAACCGCTTATAATCGGGCAAATGCTCACCGAATATCACATCGAGATCATGTTTGAATCGCTTGGCGATTCGATCAGCCCGCGCGCGCTGGGGATTATGACCCACGCCAACATTCATCAAGACCGTTTCGCCGGGCAGTTCGGTCACGACGAATTCCACTTCGACAACAACGCCTTTGCAAAGACCTATGCCTACATCGAAGAGCAACGCAACATGGTTGTTGAGTCGCTTCAAAAAAAGGATCCCATCTCGGCGTGGCAAGCCTTCGGGCGGATGACTCACACCGTGCAGGATTTCTACGCCCATTCGAACTACGTCACCCTCTGGCTGAATCGCTTCGACGGAAAAACGCCTCCTCCGCCGGTCGAAATTGACCCGCTTGACCCCAGCCTGATCCACAGCCCCAGCCTGCGCTCCGGCAAGACGTATCCGCCGTTGGAATATTTATATTTCGTGAAGCGGCTTCGCCCTCATGTTCTGCCGCTCATCCCGCGCGATTCGCACGCGTGGATGAACCTCGACTCGCCCGAACAGGGATTCAAATTCGACTACGCCATGCAAGCCGCCATCAAACGCACGCGCATCGAATACGAGAAAACTCTGAAAGACCTGCCGAAGGAATTGTTGTCGTTGTTTGTTGGTTCGTAGCAAGGTTATCTTGTTGTATGCTTATGATGATTGATCCCTCCAAACTTTCACTGTTCATCGTCGCGGCAGTTGCCTTGCTTCTTGTGCCCGGACCTGCCGTGTTGTACATCACTGCTCGAAGCGCGAGCCAAGGGCGCACCGCCGGGCTGGTCTCTGTGCTTGCCATCGAAACGGCGAATTTGATTCAGGCAACTGCGGCTGGGCTGGGACTTTCCGCGATTCTGCTTTCATCCGCGCTGGCGTTCGATGCGGTGAAGTACCTCGGCGCGGCGTATTTGATCTACCTCGGCATTCGCAAATTGCTATCGCCTGAAAATAATGCGGAGACAGAGATCGAACGCGAAAGTCTTCGTCAAATCTATTGGCAGGGAGTGGCGGTGAACATCCTCAACCCGAAGACGGCGTTGTTCTTCTTTGCGTTCCTTCCTCAATTTGTTGACCCGGCGCGCGGGAACGTCATCACGCAAAACCTCCTGCTTGGATTGATCTTCGTCGGGTTGGCGATCATCACAGACAGTATGTATGCTCTCGTGGTCAGTTCGTTCGCGGATAAACTGCGAGGCAATTCGCGTTTTCAAAACGGCGGGCGATATTTCGCCGGGCTGGTGTATGTGGGGCTGGGAATTACGACTGCGTTGACGGGATCGAGGAAGTAACCGATATTATGCACCGTCCCGCAGGTTTCCTTGCAAACGACATTGATCCAACCAAACCTGCGGGACGTTCTGTAAAGGCGAAGAAGTAAACTTCCTCTCTGCTATAATTCTCAAGATGAAATTAAAAATCATCCCATCCTTGATACTCCTTGTAATTGCTTCCCTCGCGTGCAGCCTCTCCGCGGGTGGACCAACTCAACCCGTGAGCGAAGCCCCCACAGCCGAGTCAGGTCCCACGTCCGCGCCGGAAGCGACGTTCACATCCCCGCCTCCCACTGCCACAGTCGCCCCTCCATCCAATCTCTCGGAATTTTTATCCGATATCCGTGTGACCGCGTTCGATGATTTCAGCACAGTGGACGGCTGGACAACATACAACCCCGGCACCGGCAAGTTGACCGATGGCGTGTTCGAGATCACCGGTCAAGAAGATTGGAGTTCGGGGCTTGTGCGGAATCATTCGTTCGGCGAGGGGCAGGGCGTGGTGTTGGAATTCAAATACAACAAGAATTCGAAATTCGAATTTATCTTCGAGGCGGGCGAATACCAAACCGATTCATACCGACGGTTCGGCGTGTTCGGCTTCGACTATCCACAAGCCAACCTGACGCAAGGACCGAACGAACTGGGACATAAAATTTTGCAGGGCAACTTTCAGCCTCACCCTGACCGCTGGTATAACTTCATGGCGGGGATCGGTCAGGATGGAAATTTCATCGCGGTGATTTGGATACCGGACGATCCGTCTAGTTTCATCATTTATAAAGAAAAGATCGGCGAGAAGTGGGATGGTCTCACGTGGACGTTCACCGCAAAAGCGGCGGATACCGGTATGACGTTGTACCTCGATAACTTTGCTGAGATCTCTTTCAGCGCGATCAAATAACGGTCAACCGAATATCGTTGTGTTATTTTAACCAAGGAGATGAATCTATGTATGCCAGAGTCACAACTATTCAAATCTCACCCTATCGGATGGATGAAGCGATCGGGATCATGAAAGAGCAGGTAGCGCCGACCATTCAACAGCAAAATGGTTTTAAAGGGTATCTTATGTTTGTGGATCGAAGCACGGGAAAAAGCGTCAACATCACTTTGTGGGAAGACGAAGCGGACCGTGAAGTCACCGGTTCCCAAAGCGCGTATTACCGGGAGGCGATTGGTAAGGTTGTGCCGCTTCTAACAGATACCCCGCTGGTTGAAGACCTCGAACTTGTGGTGCAGATCTAAATTCAAGCGCGAACTTTCATCGCGATGAAAGGAGTCTGTGATGACCTATGACACTCTTCCTACGCTGGAGCGCATACAACGCACTGTCGAGTCGGTCAATGCGCGCGGCATTCATGCAGAACTGGTAGAGACAAAAGAAGCGGCTTTGGAACGAGTCAAAGCGCTCATTGAACCGGGCTGTAAGGTGATGACGGGCGGTTCTATGACGCTCAAACAAATTGGTTTTGAAGACATTTTGATCAGCGGGAATCACCCCTGGCGCAATTTCAAAGCGGACCTGCTTGCGGAGAAAGACCCGGTCAGGCAGTCTGCGATGCGCCGCGAAGGCACGCTCGTCGAATTTTATCTGGGCAGTGTGAACGCGCTGGCGGAAACAGGCGAGTTGGTCTTTGCCAGCGGAAGCGGAAGCCAACTCCCTGCCTATGCCTTCAATAGCCGGAATGTGATCTGGGTGGCGGGGGCGCAAAAGATCACGCCTACATTGGAAGATGCCCTACGGCGGGTGCGCGAGTATGTTCTGCCGCTCGAAGACCAGCGTCAGAAGAACTTGGGAAACAAAGCGGGCAGTCGTATCAATAGGATTTTGATCATCGAAGGAGAACCAGCCTATCTGCGCCGCAATCTCACGCTGATTCTCGTCAATCAGGTGTTAGGGTTTTGAGCCTTTCATTCGTTTTCTATATTGATACTCGTTGAAGCCTTCTCTATCTTACTCGGATGCCTTGACACGCGGCGTGTGACACCTGAAACTCTCTGCTATAATCCTTCCCATGACAATCAAGACACAACTCAACGACTCGATGAAAGACGCCATGAAGAGCGGAGACGAAGTCCGCAAGCGGACGGTGCGGATGGTGCTCGCCGCTGTGAAGCAGGCGGAAGTGGATAAACGGATCGAACTCGACGATATGGCGGTGATGAACTTGATCCAAAAGGAGGTCAAGAACCGCCGCGAGGCTATCGAAGAGGCGAAGAAAGCGAACCGCGCCGACTTGATCGCCGACAACGAAGCCGAGATCAAAGTTCTCGAAGTCTTTTTACCGAAAGCCATGCCCGCCGAAGAATTGCGCGCGCTCGTGCAAGCCGCCATTGCAGAGACCGGCGCGGCGGGTCCCGGCGATATGGGCAAGGTGATGAAAACCGTCATGCCCAAAGTGGCGGGACGCGCGCTGAATGACATGGTGAGCGCGGCGGTGAAAGAAGCGCTTCAACCCAAGTAATGCTTCACTTTATTTCTGCCACAGAGAAGCGGAGACGCGGAGGATTCCTAAAAAAGGATTTCTTTGACTCTGCGACTCTGCGGCAAACTTTTCCGAACTGATATGGGGACGATTCCTGCGCGGCATCGGCAGACGCCGGCGCGCATCCGCACACTGCAAGCCGTTTTGATCCTGCTCGTGAGCGCGGTCTCGTACATTGCGCTCATCCTGCCTGAATGGCTCAGTCCAACCACGACAACTTTACAAGCGGGGGACGTTTCGCCGGAGGACTTTAAGGCTCCGCGCGCGCTTCAATACGAAAGCAAGATCCGCACGGAGGAAGCGCGTCTCGCCGCCGAGAAGGCTGTGGCGCCGGTGTATGCTTCTCCCAACCCCGCCATCGCCCGCCAACAGATCGAGAAACTCCGTATCGCTCTGCAAGCGATCAGCCAGATACACCAAGATCAAACATCTACTCGCGTGAAAAAAGAAGCGGATATCGCCGCGTTGACCGAAGTGACGCTTCAACCGGAGACGATCACGCAGATTCTTTTTTTAACTACGATACGCTGGGAAGCCGTGCAACAAGAATCGCTGGATGTGCTGGAACAAGTCATGCGGCGGAGCATCCGCGAAGAAGATGTGGAAACGGTGCGCCGCAGTGTGCCTCCGCTGGTGAGCCTTTCGATGAACGAACGAGAAGCCGACATCGTGGTGGAATTGGTCACCGCGTTCATCGCGCCGAACAGCGCGTATAACGCCGAGTTGACTGAATCCGCTCGAAAGTCCGCGAGAGAAGCGGTGACTCCCGTCATCATCGAATATAAAACGGGGCAGATCATCGTCCTGCGCGGGCAGATCATCACGCCCGCTCAACTTGAAGCGCTCGAACAATTCCGCTTGATCCGCGCGGAGAATGCGTGGCAGGGATACGCCGGCGCTGGCGCGTTGGTGCTGGGCATTGCGTTGTACATCCGCTTATATTTTTCGCGGCGGCGTTTGCAATTCCTGCTCGATGCGCGCAGTCTTTCGGTGATCGCGTTGATCTTTGCCGCCTTCATTATCGCGGCGCGGTTGTCCATCCCGGATCGAACCGTTGTGCCGTATGCTTTCCCGTTGCCCGCGCTGGGATTGCTGATCACCACATTGTTTGGCGTGGAAGTGGGGATCGTGTTTTCGGTGGCGATCTCGATCCTTGCGCCGTATGGTCTGCCGAACACGCTTGACCTGTTGCCTTATTATCTGATCTCTTCGTTGATCGGCGTTCTCGCGCTGGGCGCGGCGCGGCGCGTGTGGACGTTCTTCCGCGCGGGCATTGCGATCGCGATTGCCGGCGTGATCGTGCTGGTCGCGTTCCGCATCCCGTTCACGCCGACTGACGCATCCGGCTTGCTCGAACTTGCCGGCGCGTCAATTTTCAGCGGACTTGCCTCCTCGAGCATCGCGCTCCTCTCTCAATATTTCCTCGCGCAGACTCTCGGTCTGACCACTGCTTTGCAATTGATCGAGATCTCGCGCCCCGATTCGCCGTTGTTGCAATTCTTTTTGCGCAACGCGCCCGGCACGTATCAGCATAGTTTGCAAGTGGCGAACCTTGCCGAGCAGGGAGCCGAACTCATCGGCGCAGACGCCCTGCTCACGCGCGTCGGCGCGATGTTCCATGATGTGGGCAAATCTATGAACCCGATGTTCTTCATCGAAAACCAACCGCAAGGGCAGATCAACTCGCACGATGACATGGATCCCGCCGAAGCCGCGGCAACCATCATCGCGCACGTCAGCGACGGCGTGGCGTTGGCGCATCAACACCGTTTGCCGCGCCGCATTGACGATTTCATCCTTGAACATCACGGCACGATGATCACGCGTTATCAATACAACAAAGCCATCGAAGCCGCGGGCGGCGACGCGAGCAAAGTGGATGTTACCCAGTTCCGTTACCCGGGTCCGCGCCCGCGTTCGCGCGAGACGGCTCTGCTCATGCTCGCCGACGGAGCCGAAGCCCGCGCACGCGCCGAACGCCCGCAAGACGACGAGGCGCTTCGCAAAGTGGTGATGTCCACCATCGAGTCGGCGCAGAAGCAAGGGCAACTCGATAACACACAAATGACCTTGCGCGATCTAAGCATCATCGCCGATTCGTTTGTCACGATTTTGCGCGGCACGCATCACTCGCGCGTGTCGTACCCGAAGGATGAATCGGCTGTGACGAATGTGTTGACCGCGCCGAGAAAGTGATGATATGTCATTCTGAGCGAAGCGAAGAATCTCTGACACGATGACGGAGACTCTTCGGTCGCGGCAAACGCTCCCTCAGAGTGACATAACGAAAATTATGATCCACATCAAATCCAAATTCGATTTTCCAAAAGGACTCCTCGAACGCGCGGCGCGCGCGGCGTTGACTCATCAAAAGCAATCGCCCGACGCGGACCTGTCCATTGTGCTGACGGACGACGCGCGGCTGAAACAACTCAATCGGGACTATCTGGGAATCGATTCGCCTACCGACGTTTTATCTTTCCCCGCCTCCGAATCGGACCCTGAGACTGGTTCGCCCTACCTCGGCGACATCCTCATCTCGATCCCCTACGCAACGCGAAGCGCCGCGAAAGCCGGTCATGCGCTAGAATCGGAAACGCAACTGCTGGTGGTTCACGGCGTGTTGCATTTGCTTGGTCACGACCACGCAAATTCGAGAGAGAAAGCCAAGATGTGGAAGGCGCAAGCGGAGATTTTAAAATCGTTGGGGTTGGGTATGCTTCAAATTAGAGAGGAGTAGTTACTGCGTACTCCGTACTTCGTATGATGGGGTACGCAATACGCAGTAAGCAGTAAGTAATACGCAATACGCAGTACGAAGTCCGCAACATGAAATCCTTTATCCTTTCCCGCATCGTCTCTATCGGTTATGCGTTGCGCGGCTGGCAATATGTTTTGAAAACCCAGCGCAACGCGTGGATCCATTCCCTCACCGCGGCGACGGTCATCCTGCTCAGTTGGTGGCTGGAGATCCCGCCGCGCGATTGGGCGGTGTTGATCCTGACGATTGCCATGGTGTTCACAGCCGAGTTCATCAACACTTCCATCGAAGCGGTTGTGGACTTGGCAAGCCCGCAGAAACATCCGCTGGCGAAGGTGGGCAAGGACGTTGGCGCGGGCGCGGTGCTTATCGCGGCGCTAGCGGGCGTGTTGATCGGGTTGTTGATTTTGGGTCCGCCGTTGTGGACGCGGCTGGCTTTACTGTTTACTGGTAACTGATTACTTGAGATTTGAGACTAGAGACTGGAGATTGTCATGACTCTCTCATTCCAATTTGGCACCGTCGGTTCGCCCATCGGCACGCCCAAGAAGCCGGGCGGATCGGTCGGCGCGATCCAGTTCAGCAAATCCATTGGCTTGACCGCGTTCGAGTTGGGCTGGGTGCAGTCGGTGCGCGTGTCGGAGGAAACTTGCGCGGCGATCAAGAAAATGGCAACAGAGGAAGGCGTTTCGTTGAGCGTCCACGCGCCGTATTTTTTCAACTTGAACGCGACCGAGGAGGAGTGGCCCAAGTCGCGCAAACGTCTCATGGACGCGGCTCACTACGGCAACCTCGCCGGCGCAACGGATATTATCTTTCACCCCGGTTCGTACTTTGAACGCCCGCCCGCCGAGGTGTTGAAGGTCGCCATCCCGCGTTTGAAGAGTTGCGCCGATGAGCTGAAGAAGAAGGGCAACCCGGTCATCCTCCGCCCGGAGACGATGGGTAAATCCGCGATGTTGGGATCGCTCGAGGATACGCTGGAGATGAGCAAGGCGATCAAGAACGTGCAGCCGTGTTTGGACTTCGCTCACCTGCACGCGCGTCCCGGCGATGGGACGATGAACACGGTCAAAGAGTGGACGAGGCTGCTCGAAGCGTATCAAGCCGCCCTGGGGAAAGAAGCGTTGAAGAATCTGCACATCCACTTGTCGGGGATCGAATACGGTCCGAAGGGCGAGAAGAATCATCTCGCGTTGAACGAGTCCGATCTAAAGATCAATTTTCTGTTCGAAGTATTGAAGGAGTTCGGCTGCGCGGGGCGCATCTTGGGCGAAAGCCCGATCATGGAAGAGGACGCGCTGAACATGAAGAAGGCGTGGATGAAAGTGAGTGGGGAGAAGATTTAGTTTTACCGCGAAGAGCGCAAAGATATAAAAAATCTTAGCGCCATTCGCGCTTAGCGGTTCGATAATTTTACAAGAATTTTACAGCGGGGTAATTTGCAATTCAACTTCATCCTCTACACTTGGCGCAAGGAGTTGATATGACCCTCACCCGCCGCGATTTTCTCAAACTGTCTGGCATGTTCGCCGCATGGACGGCGCTCGCCTCGTGCGCGCCGAACGATGTTCTCACACCCGCGCCAACTGCCGCGCCTGTCGGGACCGCGTTCCCCACGCTACCATCCGAACCGCTCGCGGACGACGCGTTGATCGTCCACACGTTGAAACGATTCACATTTGGCGCAACGCCTGAGATGATCGAGAAAGCCAGGCGAATTGGACTCAACGCGTTCATCGAAGAGCAACTGTTTCCCGAATCGATTCCCGACGATGCAACCGACAAGATGATGGATCCGTTCACCACGCTTACCATGACTCCAGAAGAACGATTTCGATTGGAGAAAAAAGGCTTGTCTGTGCAAGAGTTGATCGCCGCGACTCTGCTTCGCCAGCGATACAGCGAACGTCAACTCTTTGAAACGATGGTAGATTTTTGGGGCAATCACTTTAGCATTTACATTGCAAAAGGCGGATGCAAAACTCTCAAAACGGATGACGACCTCAAGGTGATTCGCCCGAACGCGTTCGGAAAATTCCGCGACCTGTTACACGCCTCCGCGCACAGCCCCGCCATGCTGGTCTTTCTCGATCAAGCGACCAGCATCGGGACAGCGCCGAACGAAAACTATGGGCGTGAGCTTATGGAACTGCATACCATCGGCGTGGATTCGGGTTACTCGCATCACGATGTAGAAGAGGTGTCTCGTGCCCTCACAGGCTGGACGGTGGTTAATCCGCGCGATCGGAAAAAAGAGCCTGGCACTTTCTATTTCAATTCCGATATGCACAATCAAGGTGAAAAACACGTTCTCGGCATGATGATTCCCTCGGGCGGCGAAGACGAAGGGATGATGATCCTGGATATGCTGGCGAGTCATCCCAGCGCGGCGAAATTCATCAGCCATAAACTGGCGGTGCGATTTATTTCCGATTCGCCCTCCCCCGAAGTTGTGGACTCGCTGGCGCAGGTTTTTACCCAAACGGACGGCGATACTCGCGCACTTCTACGCGCGATCGTTCAATCCGATACGTTCAAATCTTCCGCAGGACAAAAATTCAAAAAGCCGCTGGATTTCTTCATCTCTACATTGCGGCTCACCGATGCGACCATCACGATCAACTCTCGCAACGGGCGCAAGATTCAAGAACATCTGCGGCTACTTGGTCAGGTTCCATTTACGTGGTCGCCGCCCAACGGATTCCCCGACAGCGAAGAATACTGGTCAACGACAAGCGGCTTGCTCGACCGCTGGAACTTCGGCTTGCTCCTCACATCGAATCAGATCCGCGGCATGGAAGTGGACTTGAAAAATTTAATCCGCGACGCCGCTTCCGCGGAAGATGTTGTGGACGTGTTGAGTCTGCGCTTCCTCGGCGAACTCCTGCCCGATAACGCGCGCGCGATCCTCGTTGACTTTGCATCCTCAGGCGATCTCGATAAAGATATTCCCTCCATCGCGGGCTTGATCCTCGGCTCGCCGCATTTTCAAATGCGGTAAGGCAAGATTTATCTTGCCATTCAATACGCGCGTAGTTGGCGTTCTCTAACGCCAACTTGCCATTCTCCGCAAAGTGAACTTTGCGGTACGCAAAAAGGATAACCATGAACACACAAATTTCACGCAGAGATT
>JAXLVX010000063.1:0-18132 GCA_046328795.1 Anaerolineales bacterium
GATTGTGCCCCGCGTTCACATACGTCAACTCAAGGTTGACAGGGTCGAAGCGAGCCAGAAACACCGTGACAAATGTGGTGAAGTTGACGTTGTGGATATAAAAGCGATTGATGCGTTCCAGAATCTCGGCGGGAGAATCGGTGTCGGGAGCCATCGTCCGCAGGGCGGTTTGTAAACTGCTCATCAACATCCCCGCCGCAACGCCATGTCCGCTCACATCGGCGATCACCAAGCCATGCGTCCCGTCGCGGAATTGGAAGAAGTCGAAGTAATCGCCGCCGATAATGTCGGCGGGTCGGCTGAACGCGGCGACTTCCACGCCGGAGATCACCGGCGTCTTTTGCGGCAACAACGCGCGCTGGACGATCTGCGAAAGTTCCAACTCCGATTCGAGCCGCCGCATCTCGGCTTCGGAATAATGATCCAAGCAAATGGCTGCGGTGTAATCCATCGCCAGTTGGCTGGGTTCCACATACCCGTGACAGATCTCGCACACTCCAAGCGTGTGATTTTCAAACTTCTCAAGGCTGGCATTGATCACATGCAAATGATCCTGCACGCAGTGGTCGTCCTCATACAGGCAAATTTCCCTCTCGGCATCCGAAGCCGTTTCAAGGAACTCCGTCACCGCTTGGCGTTTTTCAACGAGGCTGGTTTCGATCCGTTCAAGAATTTCTAGCGCCATGTCATTCTCCGTAAATAACGTCCCGCAGGTTTCATCCCGCAATCAAATTCAAGCCAAAAATCTGCGGGACGGTTAAATTAGAACATTTGTTAGATACGCCAGAAACAAAGATTCTTACACCATACCGCAAAGTTCACTTTGCGAATGTATGTCAAAAAAATGGGCGTAGGACAAGATAAATCTTGTCTTACCGGGAGATCTTCCACACCTGATACAACCCCAGATTCCCCGTTTCGCCATCGGATGAAAAGGATTCGACGACTCGGAATCCCGACGCGCTCGCCAACTTGCCCAACTCCGCCTCGGTGAAATGATGGACGTAGCGCAGACCTTCTCCCCCGCTCCGCCAATCGAGCAGATAATCGCCCGCATCCACTTCGGACGCCTCAACCCCGCTCAACCCCGACGGGGAACCTGCCTCGCCCTCCCATGGCTGGATTCGTCCCTTCAGCTTTTCGCTGTTCAAAAACTGCCAGTTGGAATGGATGAATAAACCGTCAGGCTTGAGAAGTTGTCGAACGGTTCGGAAAATGTCCAACCGAAGTTCGGTGGAGGGGATGTGATGGAGGACAGCAAAACAAGTAATCAGTGACCAGTGATCAGTCACTGCTAACTGATTACTGTTTACTGATAACTCTGTGATGTCAACCTCAATGAATTTTGCCGAGAAACCCTCAGGCTGAGA
Source organism: Anaerolineales bacterium (assembly GCA_046328795.1). Classification (GTDB taxonomy): domain Bacteria; phylum Chloroflexota; class Anaerolineae; order Anaerolineales; family Villigracilaceae; genus Defluviilinea. The sequence continues at coordinate 1,371 of JAXLVX010000063.1, forward strand.
CTCCGCCTCACGCAGGAGAGGCAGGCTGAAGTCCGCGCCGAGAACCGAGCCGCGATGACCGCGCTTCGCCAACTCGCGGATGAATTCCCCATTGCCGCATCCCAAATCCAAAATGGATTCGTCGCCAGCCAGCGTGTCAAGAATGCGGCGCACGCCGGGCTGAATCCGATGGCGCGTGGCGGAGAACGAATCGCCGAAACGCGTGTAGAAGTCTTTGTTGAGTTGAATCAAACGCGCGGCGGTGGTTGAATCCATGAGGGAATTATAACTGCGCCTCGTGGTGCGGGATGGAATCCCGCATACATAGTTGGCGGGATAACATCCCGCCCCACGGTATTCTAAGCGGGTATAATGCCGCCATGTTTACGCCAATCGAAGTTGAGCGGCTCTCGAACGAGTTCGAGTCGAAGACGCCGCAGGAGATCATTGCCTGGGCTGTCAAAAATTTCTGGCCCCAGATCGCGCTCAGTTCATCGTTTCAAACCCAGTCTGTGCCGCTGTTGCACATGGTCTCGCAGATCAAACGCGACACGCTGATCTTCTTTCTCGACACCGGGTATCACTTTTGGGAGACGTTGATCTTCCGCGAAAAACTCGCCTCCGAATGGAAGTTGAACGTGTTGGACCTGTACCGCGATACGCGCTGGGACGGTTTTGTGCGAGGGCAAGTCCGCACCCTGCCGCTCGACGATCCGACGTTGTGTTGTTTCATCCACAAAGTTCAGCCGATGCAAAAAGCGATGAAGGATATGCTGGCGTGGATCAGCGGCATTCGACGCGATCAAACAACGGCGCGCGCTCACGCCAAGATTTTAGAATTGCAAGACAACGGCTTGCTGAAGGTCAACCCAATGTTGAATTGGACGAAAGCCGACGTGAAGAAATATATGGAAGAACACAACCTTCCGTCGCATCCGTTATTCGAGAAAGGCTATCGAAGCGTCGGGTGTTCGCCATGCACCGTTGCGATCGGTGTAAACGACGATGAACGCGCCGGTCGCTGGCAGGGACGCGGCAAGACCGAATGCGGTCTTCATACCGAGATGTTCAAGCACAAAGATTTTTCGCAATTGAAGAGCGAATTTCACACGGACATTTCAGCGATGGAACGAAGGAAAGTTGATAGGTAAACAAGTAGACACGTAGACAGGTAAGCATGTGTGTACGGTCGAAGAATAATTATGAATCTTGAACGACGAGAACTATGGCGAGCAACTCATTTGCTCACACCCGATAAAAAAGAACTAGCACGCTTCGTGCTGGAGGAAATTCGCCGCGGGAGCGACGTGACGAAGACTCTGCGAAGTCATCCGCTCGCGGATGGGAGCGGCTATCTCAACAAATCCATGCTGGTGACGTTGTACAACGAACTCGTCGCGTCGGGAGAAATGGACGCGGATACGCGCCTGCTCGAACGACTCCGCATGAAGCCGATGCGCACGCTCTCCGGCGTGACGACGGTGACGGTGTTGACGAAGCCGTATCCATGCCCCGCGAAATGTATCTTCTGCCCCACCGACGCGCGGATGCCGAAGTCGTATCTGCCCGACGAGCCGGGCGCGATGCGCGCAGTGGAACATCAATTCGACCCGTACGCGCAGGTGAGATCGCGCATCACGCAGTTGCAGGCGTTGGGACATCCCACAGATAAAATTGAACTATTGATCCTCGGCGGCACGTGGTCGTCGTATAAGCGCGATTATCAAGAGTGGTTCGTAAAAAGATGTTTTGATGCAATGAACGATGTCGCTCCTGATGAATATCCGATGGGGGAAAAGAGTTTAGAGATTGGAGAATTAGAGAATTCACATACCATCAACGAAACGATTCATCATCGCAACGTGGGGCTGGTCATCGAGACGCGACCCAACGAGATCAATCCTGATGAAATCCGCTGGCTTCGTCACCTCGGCGTGACGAAGGTGCAGATGGGCGCGCAGAGTTTCGATGACCGCATCCTTGAGATGAACAAACGCGGACACGATGTGAAGCGCACGCGTGAAGCCACTGCCCTGCTCCGCGCGGCGGGATTCAAAATTGTGCTGCATTGGATGCCGAATTTACACGGCGCGACGCCCGAATCGGACCGCGAAGATTTTGCGAAGTTGTGGAATGATTTTTGTCCCGATGAAATAAAAATTTATCCAAATCAATTGCTTGCAAATGCAGAGTTGTACGAATATTGGCAGCGCGGCGAGTTCACGCCGTACACAACGCAAGAGTTGATTGATTTGATCGCCGACATCAAGCCCACGATCCCAAGATATTGCCGCGTGAACCGAGTTATCCGCGATATTCCATCTACGAATGTTGTCGAGGGGAATCGCCGCACGAGTTTACGGCAGGATGTGCAAGATGAATTGAAGCGGCGCGGGACAAAATGTCAATGCGTGCGATGCCGTGAGGTGAAGAGCAAGATCGTGAGCGTTGAGTCGTTGAGGCTTGATGATCTCGTCTACCCAGCAGGCGCGGCGGAGGAGCATTTCATCTCGTACGTGACGCCTGACGATAAGATCGCAGGGTTTGTGAGATTATCTTTGCCGAAGGACGAGTCTCCGCAAACTGAAATTGACGATCTGAACGGCGCGGCGTTGATCCGCGAAGTGCATGTGTATGGACAGTCGCTTCCCGTCGGCGCGGAGAAAGATGGCGCGGCACAGCATGTGGGCTTGGGAACGAGTCTGCTTGAAGAGGCGGAACGGGTCGCAATCGCAAACGGATTCAAGCGGATGGCGGTCATTTCCGCTGTTGGCACGCGCGGATATTATCTTGGGCGCGGGTTTGAGCGGGGAGAACTTTATCTGGTAAAAAACCTTGCGAAGGTTTGAAACCTTCGCAAGGTTTTATATCCAAATCCGAATTAGAGTTCTGTTAAACATCCAAAAGGATGCTTGACTAGCATTCGGCGCGGTGTAACAATACGAACATGGATTACAAAGATTATTACAAAATTCTCGGCGTGGATCGTAAAGCCAGCGACGACGATATCCGCAAGGCGTATCGCAAACTGGCGAAGCAACATCACCCCGATTACAACCCGAACGATAAACAAGCCGAAGACCGCTTCAAGGAAATCAATGAAGCGTATGAAGTATTGGGCGATGCAAAAAAACGCTCGACGTATGACCGGCTTGGCTCCGATTATTCGCAGTGGCAGAGAGGCGGCGGAACGCCGGGCGATTTCAACTGGGGGCAATACGGCGGCACGCAAGTGAACATGGACGACCTCAACGACATGTTTGGCGGCGGAGGCTTCTCCGATTTTTTCCAAACCATCTTCGGGATGGGAGGCAGAGGAGCGAGATCACAGCCGCAGGCGTATCAACAGGAACTTCAGATCACGCTCGAGGAGGCGTATAAAGGCGCGTCGCGTTTGCTTCAAACCGAAGGCAAACAAAAACAAGTCCGCATCCCCGCTGGCGTGCGGACGGGATCGAAAGTGCGCGTGGCGGGCGCGGCTCCGAATGGACACGATCTATATTTGATCGTGGATGTGAGCGACGATCCGCGTTTCGAACGGCGCGGCAACGACCTGCACACTTCGGCGACGGTCGGCATGTTCACCGCCATCCTCGGCGGCGAAGCGGATGTGGAAACGTTCGAGGGGAAGATCAAACTCAATATCCCTGCCGGCACACAGCCCGAGCAAGTCTTTCGGCTTGCGGGGCGCGGAATGCCGCACGTAAAAAATCAAAAAGAGAAGGGCGATTTGTTCGTGCGCGTCAAAGTGCAGATCCCAAAATATCTTTCACCCAAACAACGCGAATTGCTCGAAGAAGCATCGAAGATAAAATTTTAGTAACTATGTGTAGAGCGCGCCGAAGGTCTTACGCGCTCGTTGGCGTTAGAGAACGCCAACTACACACCGCACAAGATCATCTTCACTTACGTTAACCTTTGTTCAGCGGGACTTAACCACAGAGAATTAATATCCCTCCCGATAATTTCAAGCAATGAGGCAAATACCATGAAAAGAATCCTAACCGCAATCCTGATCCTGATGCTGGCAACAACCGCGTGCGCGTTGCCCAACCTTTCGCAACAGCCGGAGACAAACGCGCCCGTTCAACCGATCGCAACGTTCGTGCCGGCATCCGCTCCGCTTCCGGCGGATGGCTCGCTTGCCGCGCTGTATCAACAAGTGATCCCCGGCGTGGTCGCCGTCCGCACCGAGCAAGGGCTTGGCTCCGGCTTTGTGTTCGATAACGAAGGTCACATCGTCACCAACCAACACGTGATAGACGGCGTGAGCGAAGTGGAGATCGCTTTCGCCTCCGGCTACAAGGCGCACGGCACCGTGATCGGATTCGATGTGGATGCGGACGTCGCCGTCATCAAAGTGGACGCGCCCGCTTCGGAACTTCATCCGCTCCCCATCGGCGATTCAAACACCCTTGCAGTTGGTCAGCCCGTGGTGGCCATTGGCAATCCCTTCGGCTTAAGCGGCACGATGACAACGGGGATCATCTCCGGTCTTGGGCGCACACAGCCCGCGCACGCCGCGCCTGAGGGAGGCTTCTTCAGCAACGCCGACATCATCCAAACCGACGCGGCGATCAACCCCGGCAATTCAGGCGGTCCGCTGTTCAACTTGAACGGCGAAGTGGTTGGCATCAATCAATCCATCCGCACAGACAACGTCAACGAAGTGACCGGCAACGCGGTCAACTCCGGCGTGGCGTTTTCGATCTCGATCAACTTGGTGAAGCGCGTTGTCCCGTTCCTCATCAAAGACGGAACGTATAAATATCCGTACTTGGGAATCTCATCCATGAGCGACATGGGACTCGCCGAGGTAGAAGCGCTGGGGCTGACTCAATACACCGGCGCGTATGTCTCTTCCGTTGTGCCCGGCAGTCCTGCCGATAAAGCGGGAATCCGCGCGGGCGATTCGCCGACGAGCATTAACGGCTTGAATGCTGGCGGCGATCTCATTGTCGCGTTCGACGGCAAAGAGATAAAGACCTTCGACGATCTGCTGAGTTATCTCATCACGAGCAAATCCCCCGGCGATACGGTTGTGTTGACCGTGTTGCGCGACGGTCAACTGGTGGATGTCACAATAACGTTGGGCGAACGACCATGACATTAAAAACGTTGCGAAGGTTTTGAACCTTCGCAACGTTTTCTTATCCAAACCGTTCTTCTTTCCAAACATCCGCGCGGTTGTGATAGCCCGCTTGCTCCCAAAATCCGCGCCGGTCTCGGGACATAAATTCGAGCGACCTCAGCCACTTCGCGCCCTTCCATAAATAAGGCGTTTCCAAATTTTCACGCCCAGGCATAAACCCGACCACGCCCCGCAATGGATAGCCGTGATCCGGTGTGATCGGCTCGCCATTGAGATGAGTCGACATCAAAAAGTTATCCTGTAATACAACTTCCAGAGGGAGGTTGACCGTGAATCCGTATTCGGCGTGCTGCATCACATGCGTTGCGGAAGGTTTGATCTTGATGAGTCCCTGCTCAGCCATTGTCTTCACAGAGATGCCCTCCCAGACCGTATCGAATTTGCTCCAGCGGGTGACGCAGTGAATGTCCATTTGGATTCTGGCGCGAGGCAGTTTGTTGAACTCATCCCACGTCCAGCTTTTTTCCTCCTCCACCTCGCCCCACACCCGGAAGTCCCATGCGGCTGGGTTAAAATGGGGCACAGGTCCATAATGCAAGACCGGGAATTTGAACGTGAGCGACTGTCCGGGCGGAAGCCGTCCCTCTTTGCGGATTCGTTCTTCTTCTTTGCGTCGGTCGGGTCCTTCGATAGAAAACATGGTTATCTCCTGCTGAAAATTATATCAAGTTCAACACAAAATGGACTCTGCTTTGGGCGTTTTTATTACGACTGCCCTATAATTTCCTGACAAACTCGTAGAGAATCCGAACCGCCCCGGAGGGAAGTACCGGTTTATAATAGGGAACCTCTTTATTTTTCTATGAATTCGATTTTCTTTTCTCGCATCGCAAACGCCGCGCTCGAACCATCACTCAGCAGATACGTGCGTCCATGACCGATACGATCTCTCTGCTTAAAGCCGCCCAAAAACTAGACGAACAAGCGCTCACCGCGATCTTCGATCAGTACGCGCCTGCGATCTATAAGTACACCCTGCGCTTGTGCCACGACCCGATCCTCGCTGACAACATCGTCGGCGACGTGTTCGCGCAACTGCTGGAACAATTCGCAGCGGGCAAAGGTCCGCGCACCAACCTCCGCTCGTATCTGTATCAGACCGCGTATCATCTCGTTGTGGATCGCTCGCGCGATAGCAAGCACACCGCCCCGTTAGAGGTCGCGGTGGATACGTACGAGAAAGGTCAGATCACGCCCACGCAAACACAGATCGAAGAACGCGTGATGATGGAAGCGTTGATCACCGCGATGAACTCCGAGTTGACCGACGACCAGCGCCACGTCATCATCTTGCGCTTCCTCGAGGATTTTAGCCTGAAAGAAACCGCCGACATCGTCGGCAAAGAAGTTAACAACATCAAAGTCATACAGAATCGCGGTATCGCCAAATTGCGCAAAGCGCTTGGGTTACACATCGAGGATCTATAGCCAGTGGAATTCGACCCAAAAGATAACCTCGTAGTCGTGTTGTTGGCAAAACTAAAATTGACCGAAATCCACTACCCAACCGAACTATTCGCGCCGCGGCGACAGAAATTTCTGGAATGTGTTTTAGCGTTCGGATTGAGCGCTGGAAAGAATTACGATAACAGTCGCGTTGAAGGTAAAAGCGCGAACACAGGCATCTAGGGCGATCACGCCCGGCAAAGGCACGAGGTTCCCCCTCGTGTCTTTTATATTTCGCTAATATTTTCATGCTACCATTCTGCACTTGAAACGCAGGGAACGAATTCACTACGCGGGCAACACACCGAAGGCAGTATAATTTCCATCCGTAAAGGTACCCAATGCTGAAAAGTTTTGTCAAAATGTTCGGGGGCGACCCCAATAAGAAAACCATCGCGCAGTACGGCGGGATCGCCGAACAGATCAACTCGCTCGAGGCGGAATTTGAGTCGCTGAGCGATGACGCTTTGCGCGCCAAGACCGATGAATTCAAGAGCCGCGTCGCCGACCTGATCGGGAACGTGGAAGGCTTGGAGGAGAAGGAGCAGTTCCAAGCGGGGCAGGACGCGTTGGACGAAATCCTGCCGGAAGCGTTCGCGGCTGTGCGTGAGGCATCCAAGCGGACCATCGGCTTGCGTCACTACGACGTGCAGTTGATCGGCGGCATCGCCATGCACAAAGGCTCCATCGCGGAGATGCGCACCGGCGAAGGCAAGACGCTCGTCGCCACCTTGTCCATTTATCTCAACGCTCTGCTTGGCAACGGCGTGCATCTCATCACGGTCAACGATTATCTTGCGCGGCGCGATGCGCGTTGGATGGCGCCAATCTACGACATGCTTGGGCTGTCCATCGGCGTTTTGCAAATGGCGGCGGCGACCGAGAACGGAAAGAAAGCGTTTCTTGTGGACTTGGAACGCGAATCGCCGCACGAGGATCAACATCAATTGCGCCTCGTAGATCGCCGCCTCGCATACGAGGCAGACATTACATACGGGACCAACTCGGAGTTTGGCTTCGATTACCTGCGCGATAACATGACCATGCGGTTAAGCGACCGCGTCCAACGCGGACATCACTACGGCATCGTGGACGAAGTGGACAACGTGCTGATTGACGAAGCGCGGACGCCGCTCATCATTTCAGGTCCCGCCTCGGGGAATTTGGAATCGTACGGCGAGATGGCGAAAGTGGTGAAACAACTCAAACCCGAAGATTACGAGATCAACGAGAAAGACCGCAACGCCTCATTGACCGAAACCGGCTTGGCGCACGTCGAGCAGATTCTGGGTCAACCGTTGGCAGACCCGGACCGACCCGAAGACGTGACGCCCGAACAAGCCCGCCTGCGCGGTTATCTCGAACAGGCGATGCGCGCGCAATACATCTTCCATCGCAACAAAGATTATCTCGTGCAGGGAGGCAAAGTCATCATTGTTGACGAGAACACCGGGCGGCTCATGCCGGGTCGAAGATGGAGCGACGGTTTGCATCAGGCGGTCGAGGCGAAAGAGGGAGTGAAGGTCGAACCCGAAAACGTGACGTATGCCACAGTCACATTGCAGAACTACTTCCGCATGTACAAAAAATTGGCAGGCATGACCGGCACCGCGCTCACCGAAGCCGAAGAGTTCAGCAAAATTTACAACCTCGAGGTCAGCCCGATCCCGCCGAACCTTGAATATCAGGCGTTCGGTAACAACGCGCCGCTGGTCGAAGTCAAAACAAAAGACGACGACGGGTACTCATTATCGTATTTTGCCCGGCGCGACGATTCGGAGGAAACCCCGCTCTATTATCGCCGGCAGGATTTTCCCGATGTCATCTACAAAACCATCGAAGCAAAATTACGCGCCATCGCAACGGAGATCGTCCGCGAGCATGTGCGCGGACGCCCCATCCTCGCCGGCACGACATCGGTCGAGTCATCCGAGAGGCTTTCAGGACGACTGAAAGCAGACATGGTCAAGCGCTTGATGCAGATCGCCCTCGTGAGACACACATGGATGCAAGCGAACAACCGCGAAGAGGACGGGCGCATCATCGCGGAACTACAACCATTCAACGAACCGCTTGAAAAAATTTCACCCGATGTGTTGCGGAAATTCATTCAGCCGTTCGGCATGACGAACATCAACCCCGAAGACCCGAACAACATCAACACAGTGATTGAGATTCTTCGATTGGATGAATCGGATAAGAACCGACTGAAGTCGGTATTACAGGGCGGGGTTTCTCATCAAGTGTTGAACGCGCGCAAACACACCGAAGAATCTCAGATCATCGCGGGAGCGGGCGCGTTCGGCGCGGTGACCATCGCCACCAACATGGCAGGTCGCGGCGTGGACATTAAACTCGGCGGCGAGGTTGCCGAGGAAGTGATCAGCGCAGTCAACCGTGTGTTGCGAAAAGTTGGACATGAGGACCCGTTCGACATGTCGCTCGAAGAACGTCGCGTCGCCCTGCGAAAAGTCGAACCGTCTGAATATGGAATTTACGACGCCGAGATCAAACTCTTCCTCCAATATTTTGAAGACATGGAGCGCGTGAAAGAACTCGGCGGCTTGCACGTCGTTGGCTCCGAACGCCACGATGCGCGTCGCATTGACAACCAGTTGCGCGGACGCGCCGCGCGGCAGGGTGACCCCGGCTCCTCGCGTTTTTATCTTTCGCTCGAAGACGATCTCATGCGCATTCAAGGCGGCTCGCAAGTGAGCAATCTCATGGATCGAATGCGCGTGGACGAATCGCTGCCCCTTGAAGCGGGCGTGGTCAGCCGCGTGATCGAGCAGGCGCAACATCGCATCGAGGGCGCAAACTTCGACGTGCGCAAACACCTGCTCGAATACGACGACGTGCTAAACAACCAGCGCGCGCAGATCTACGGTCAACGTGATCGCATCTTCGTCAAAGAAGATTTGAGCGACGACATCGCAACCTTGCTCGACACGGAAGTCAAACAACGCGTCGAAGCGGGATTGGAAGACGAAGAGGGCCCGTGGAAATTGATCGCGTGGCTCGAACAAGTCCAGCCTCCGTTCATGATGGAAGAACGCCTCTTCCCCAGTTTCGGCTTGTCTCTGCTTCTTCGAGAATTATCCAACGCTGATACCTTCTCGTCTTCGCTCCTCGACCTGATCTCCCGCGCCATCGAAGCCGAGAACGCGCATCACCAACGCGCCATCGAAGCGTTGATTGACCGCAACGAGGAAAGCCTCCAATCGCAGATCGCCTCGCGCGAGGATTCGGTAGACGCGTTCTTCGAAGGCTTGCGCGACCGCGAAGATAATCCGCGTCCGCAAAAACTGTTGGAGGAACTCAGCAGTTTGGTTGGGATGCAGTTGCGGCTCAACAATGAACAACTCCGCGATTTTGGCGAAGACCCTGAAATCGCGAAGGACGACATCAAAGCCATGATCACCGCGCAATTGACCAGCAACTACGCGTCGCGCATCATCGCCGCGGCAAGCAACCGCATCGGCGAACCGCTCGGCGAAAAATTCCAGATTGCAAGTTGGGACGATGCCGCAGACCAGATCACCGAAGCCGCCGAATCCGCGCTGGCGAACAAGCACAAACGCCTCACCGGTGAAAACGGTCAGATCGCGCGCGACATCGAAGCGTTGATGCCGAAAGACCTCAATGACACGACCAAACTTCAGCTGTTGCTTTCACTCGCGCAAGCCGCGCGGACTTCGTTCGACCAGAAGACTCACCGCCAGGTAAAGCAAGTCTTCTCGCGGTTCAGTTATGTGTTCCTCATGGCGCAATTGCTCGAAGGGCAGAACGCCGAACAACTCACCGACGAGGTATTGAATCATCTTGAAGAAGCGGAAGAGGCGTTGCGCAAGGCATGGGGTCAGCGCGAGTTCAATCGCCTGTCAGCCAACGCGCAGAAACTGGCAGACTTCGGCGCCCCGGCGAAAAACGCTTTCGGCGAGGAGCGGCTAAACGAAACTGTGGCAAGCCTCCCTGAGTCTGATCGGGAAGCGTTGGTCGAATCCATCGGCAGATACGTGCTGAATGAAGTCCATCGGCAATTACTGCTCAGCGCAACCACCGAATTATGGGTGGATTATTTGACGCGCATTGAGGCGCTGCGCGTCTCCATCGGCTTGGAGGCTTACGCCCAACGCGACCCGCTGGTACAATACAAATCGCGCGCCTCCGAGATGTTCGCGCAATTGGTGGAAGATATTCGCGGATTGGTCATCAGCCGCGTGTTCGCCTACCAGCCGCGACCGGTCGAGATCACTGCGGTGGAAACTTCGGATGCGCCCGTTGAATCGCAAGACGTGAACACGGACGAAAATCGAAAGAAGAGACGTCGAAGACATTAACCGCCATGAGCGCCGTCGAACGAGTCACCGCTTCGCTGAATACGTTTCGGGCATTGCCCAAAGTGGAGTTGCATCGTCATCTCGAAGGCTCACTGCGCCTCGACACCATGCTCGACATCGCGTCGAAGCACGGCATTACAATTCCCGCCGATGTATTGAGGCTTAGCACGCTCGTGCAAATTCAGGAAGAAGATAAGTTCACCTTCCAGAATTTTCTCGCCAAATTCAACACTTTGCGGTTGTTCTATCGTTCGCCCGAGGTCATTCACCGCATCACGCGCGAAGCCGTGGAAGATGCGGCAAAAGACAACGTGAGATACATGGAGTTGCGCTTTACGCCGGTCGCATTAAGCCGCGCGGAACGCTTCCCCCTCCACGATGTGATTGATTGGGTAATTTCCAGCGCGAAGGAAGCGTCAGAAAAGCACGGCGTGATCGTGCGATTGATCGCCTCGGTCAACCGCCACGAAAGCGCCGACATCGCCGAACAGGTGGCATGGCTCGCGACGGAACATATCAACGATGGCATCGTGGCAATGGACTTAGCTGGCAACGAAGCGGATTTTCCGTCACAGCCGTTTTATGGAATCTTCAAAGAGGCGAAGCAAGCGGGGTTGCACGTCACCATCCATGCAGGCGAATGGGGACCCGCGTACAACGTGCGCGAAGCCATCGAAGAGATCGGCGCGGAACGGATCGGCCACGGCGTGCGCGTGATGGAAGATGAATCCATTGTGAGCTTGGCGCGCGAGCGGCAAACCGCATTCGAAGTGTGCATTACCAGCAACTATCAGTCGGGCGTTTTCGAATCGCTCGAAACGCATCCGCTGATGCAAATGCTCGACGCGGGCTTGAACGTCACCATCAACACCGACGACCCCAGCATTTCGCGCATCACGTTGAGCCACGAATATTACGCCGCCTGCGAAGACCTGAAAATGCCGCAGAATTCCTTGAAGCAGCGCATCGTCGCCGCGGCGCGGGCGTCTTTTATCGGCGAGACTGAAAAAGAAAAACTTGTGAAGCAACTGGAAAAAGATTTGAAGTTATAATCTGCACGACAGCAAGGATGGCAAAGGCGCTCCTTTGTGTTCTTCGCAAGTTTGGTAGGCACGAGTAATGCCGACTTAAGTCGGCGTTACAAACCCATACCACCAAAGGAGAACCCTATGAACGATTTCTTTAAAGCACGCGATGTTTTGAAAGTGGGGAAAAAGGAATACACCTACTACCGCCTCGACGCATTAGAAAAAGCGGGTCTGACCCAACTCAAGCGGCTCCCGTTTTCGATTCGAATTATGCTGGAGGCGGCTCTGCGTCAATGCAACGACAAAGAGATCACCCAGAACGATGTAAAAAATATTGCCGCATGGACGGCAAAGGGGAATCGACCCGGCATCCCCTTTCTCCCCGCGCGCGTGATCATGCAGGATTTTACCGGCGTGCCGGCAATTGTGGACCTCGCGGCGATGCGCGCGGCGGTGGCGCGTCTCGGCGGCGACCCGAAAAAGATCAACCCGCTTGTGCCGGTTGACCTCGTCATTGACCATTCGATCCAGGTGGATTTCTTCGCCACACCGGACGCGCTCCAACGCAACACCGAAATGGAATTCCTACGCAACAAGGAACGCTATGAATTCCTCAAATGGGGACAGCACGCATTCAGCAACTTCCGCGTTGTGCCGCCGATGACCGGCATTGTGCATCAAGTCAACTTGGAATATCTCGCCGATGTGGTGATGACCAAAAAACCTTCCGAAGGTTCAGAACCTTCGGAAGGTTTACTCGCATTTCCCGATACCCTCGTCGGAACCGATTCGCACACCACGATGATCAACGGACTCGGCGTGGTCGGCTGGGGCGTGGGCGGAATCGAAGCCGAGGCGGTAATGCTCGGTCAACCGATGGATATGCTCCTGCCGGATGTGATCGGTTTCAAACTCTACGGCAAATTGCAAGAAGGCGTCACTGCCACCGATCTCGTCCTCACCGTCACGCAGATGCTTCGCAAAAAAGGCGTAGTAGATAAATTCGTCGAATTCTACGGACCCGGGCTTGAGACCATGTCCCTGCCCGATCGCGCGACCATCGGCAACATGGCTCCCGAATACGGCGCGACCATCGGCTACTTCCCGGTGGATAAAGAGACGCTTCGCTACATGCGCTTGACGGGCCGCTCCGATGAAACCATCGCGTTGACCGAAGCATACGCGCGCGCGCAAGGACTCTTCCACGATGCGTCCATGCACGAACCCGAATTCACCGACACGCTCGAACTGGACCTCGGGTCGGTCGTGCCATCGCTGGCTGGACCCAAGCGTCCGCAAGACCGCATTCCGATGTCGGAGTTGAAAGAGACGTTCAAAAAAGTTTTGTCTACGCCCGTGAAAGAACGCGGCTTTGAACTCAAACCCGAAGCGTTGAACGCCGAAGCGACCTTTGGCACAAACGGCAATTCGATCAAGATGAAGCATGGCGCGGTCGTCATCGCGGCGATCACATCTTGCACGAACACCAGCAACCCATCTATTCTAGTTGCCGCAGGACTTGTGGCAAAGAAAGCCATCGAAAAAGGACTCAGCGTCAAGCCGTACGTCAAAACATCGCTTGCGCCGGGCTCGCGCGTGGTGACAGAATATTTGACGCAAGCCAACTTGCTCGACCCGCTTTCAAAACTTGGATTCAACGTCATCGCGTACGGATGCACAACCTGCATCGGAAACTCGGGCCCGTTGCCAGCCGAAGTGGCGAAAGCAGTTACAGGGTCCGATCTTGTGGCGGCGGCGGTGCTTTCAGGGAATCGAAACTTCGAGGGCAGAATCCATTCGCTGGTGAAGGCGAACTTCCTCGCCAGTCCGCCGCTCGTCGTGGCGTATGCGTTGGCGGGAACGGTGGACATTGACCTCGACAAAGAACCGCTCGGCGAAGGTTCAGACGGCGAACCTGTGTATCTCAAAGACTTGTGGCCCACGCAGCAAGAGATCAACGATGTCGCTTCGTCGAGCGTGCGCGCGGAAATGTTCAAAGAAAAATATGCCGACGTGTTCAGCGGCTCAGAGATGTGGAAGGACATCAAGGTCACTGGCGGAGATTTATATGAATGGGACGAGAGTTCGACGTACATTCATCATCCGCCTTATTTCCAAACATTGACCCTCGACGTTAGCGCTGTGAAAGACATCAAAGGCGCGCATGTGTTGGGCTTGTTCGGCGATTCGATCACAACCGACCACATTTCCCCCGCTGGCGCCATCGCCATCGACTCGCCCGCTGGAAAATATTTGCAAGAGCGCGACGTGGCTCCGCAATACTTCAACTCGTACGGCTCGCGGCGCGGCAACGATCTCGTGATGGCGCGCGGCACGTTTGCAAACATCCGCATCAAGAATCTTTTGGTCGCGCCGAAAGAAGGCAACTGGACGAAACATTATCCAGACGGCGAAGTGATGTCCATTTTTGACGCGGCGATGAAATATCAAAGCGAAGGCAAACCAGCGATCGTGATCGCAGGGAAAGAATACGGCACCGGCTCGAGCCGCGACTGGGCGGCGAAGGGACCACTTCTGCAGGGCGTCCGCGCGGTGATCGCCGAATCGTTCGAGCGCATCCACCGCTCGAACCTCGTTGGCATGGGCATTCTGCCGTTGACGTTCGTAAATGGGCAAAACGCCGAATCGCTCGGCTTGAAAGGCGATGAAGTCTACGACATCGAGGGCTTGAACAGCCTCGCGCCAAAATCCGTGTTGACAGTGAAGGCAAAGAATGCGGATGGGACCATAATCGAATTTCAGGCGACCGCGTTGTTAAACACGAACGTGGAAGTGAACTACTATCACAACGGAGGCATCTTGCATACCGTGTTGAGGAATTTGGTTAGGTAGGTCGTACTTCGTATTGCGTACTACGTAAACATGATTAACCCCAAACTTAAGAACTCAGCCACGGATTACACGGATTCTCGCGGATACTTCGACAGGCTCAGTACAGGTTTTTAATTTTTCTGTCCTGAATCGGGAAAGAAAAAAGCCGACCAGATTCAACTTGGTCGGCTTTTTTCGTGCAAATTCGTGGCTAAAAGATCGAAAGATTAAATTCGGGGCGAGTCATGTTTTGTTTACACATCCGAATTATTGTCTGCGCTGTTCGGTCAACAAAAATGAACTGAGAAGGATAAAAAGCAACAAGGCGATCACGACTAGCGTCAGAATGGATTGTATCCATGCGCCCATATAGGTGAAGATAAAGCCCAGAATAAGCACAAGGAATACGAACGTCAGAGCAGGCAAATATTTTGCGATCCATTCAGCGCCGCCGAGCTTGGAGCGGTTCATCGCGTACAATCCCCAGCCCATGCCGAATAGACTCATCGCCACAAGCAGAGGCAAAAGGATGCGCCCGCTGATCGGCATATCCAGAACAAAAATCCCGCAAACCGCTTCGCGGCTCGGAAGCGGATACGAAGAGAACATCAGGACCCGCGCAAAGATGAATTCGTTCAGGTCAATATTATCGGCATCTACCCGCCATTCGAACCTCTTCGATTCGCCAGGGGCAAGCGTTATCCTTTCAAGATGCTCTTCCGGCAGGGCGGGCGAACTCATCAAAATTCTGACGGACGGTCTGATCTGGATGTCTGCCGTATTGGTGGCGACAAACGTGATCGTTCCAACGTCGCTGCGGGTCATCAACACGGGACAGCTGAATCCGCTCAACCCGGGATCGCCCTGCCGGGGGAATCCGTAAAACGTGGCTTCCATGTCTGCCCATGCAGAGAGGAGGATCAGAATGAATCCCGCCGCCAGACCAATGAAGTACGGCGTGAGAAGAAAAAACGCGGGCGTTTGTTTATTGTTCAAAGTTTTTTTGTCCATTCATGTGATGAGTAGGTTACAAAAAGTTCTCTCAGCGGTATTCTCGCCGCCGAGGATGGCGGCTTGAGCAGAAGTTTTTGTCCATTCATGTAGTAAGTGTAACCAATTCTGCCCGTTTTGCACGCTACGACAGGAGGGTCATTTCCGCGAAGCAACGCCGAATTATAGACGTTTTTTGCTTCAAACAAACTGCAGATTAAAACGGGGGTGGTCCAATATACAAGACATTACATGTCATTGTAGCCCGATAGGGCGAAGCAATCCCCAACATAGCGAGGAGATTGCTTCGTCGGGCTCCGCCCTCCTCGCAACGACATAAAATATTGATTTCGATGTTAGACAATCCTAAAACGAGAAGGCGACACTTCTGCCGCCTTCTCAATATCATCGGCTCGCGCTTACACCGGGTTTGTCTTCAAATTTGCCAAGCCTCTCTCAATGGAGGCAAGGCGTTCCATGATATTGCGGCCTGTGCTTTCGCGCAGTTTAGCAACATACAATACCTTGCCAGCCTCCGCGCCGAATTTTTGCAGGCTTCGAATCACGGACGAGGAATATCCAACTCCATGTTCGCGTTTGCCGAACGCCATCACGCCGAGGAACTCGGGCTTCGAGGCACGCTTTAAAGTGAGGGGCAAATACAACGAGTGACTTGAAGTGTCGGCGGGGATGACGACTTCGCCTTTTTCAAGCAACAGACGATCCTTGTTTACAAGCGCGATGGATGGCAACTCGCCCTCTTGGGGCAATGGCTCGACCAAAAACAAAGTTCCATTTTCGTGCTTGAGGAAAATTTCGATCCCGGTCAGGTCTAGCTGATCTTTCACCTGCCGCGCCAAAATTTTCAAAATGTCGCTTGAGGGCAACATCAATTGCGCTTCAGGCGCGAACTCGACGATCGTGCCGCTAAAGTCAATCTCTTCGGGTTTGAACCGCCTGTCTACAAAGTTTTGCAGGCTGTCGCGCAGCGGCAC
>JAXLVX010000064.1:0-17920 GCA_046328795.1 Anaerolineales bacterium
GGTTGTCACGCCTTTGAAGTGACCTGGTCGCATCGCCCCTTCAAGCGGACTCGTCATCGCTTCGACCTCCACCCATGTCTGGTAGCCCGTAGGATACATGATCTCAGGGGTAGGCGTCCACACGAGGTCTGTGAACGGCTCGATCAGGCGGAAATCCCGTTCAAGGTCGCGGGGATACTTGGCTAGGTCTTCCTTTGGTCCGAACTGAGTCGGGTTGACGAAGATGGAGACGATGACGCGCTTGCACTCGTCCCTTGCCCGGCGGATGAGCGAGAGATGCCCGTCGTGGAGGAATCCCATGGTGGGGACAAGCCCAACCGTCCCGTCGAGAGAGAGGCGGGAATCCCGTAGTTCATCCAGTGTTGAGACCGTTCGCATATCCGTAACTTCCGTGGTTGACAGGGTTAGAAAATCTGTGCTAAACTTAGCCTACAAATCAGTCAAAGGAGACTCAAATGGCATTCTCATACACCAACTCAAAAGGCAACACCTACTACCTGCACACCAAGAAGTCCATGACTTCGACGGGCAAGGAACGCACCCTCTTCTACTTCTCGAAGGAATTGAAGGAAGGCGAAGCGCTCGACGCCGTGCCTGCGGGCTACACCGTCGCTGAGATGAAGACGGGTATGCTTGTCCTCAAGAAAGCGGCTGCAAGCTAGGAAGACGCAGGGTACACAAAGTATAACCCTGTTTATTCACCGTTCAGCCCGCGGGGCTGGGCGCACAACCAAATACTTTTAGATAAAAAAGGAGACTAAAATGACACGCACACAAGCATCTAAAAGACCTGAAACAATGAAAGTGAGGGAGACATGCCAGCGCTAAACCGAGTTCAGTTGATTGGCAATCTGGGGAAGGATCCCGAAAGCAAGTTCACCCCTACGGGGAAGAAAGTGGCTCATTTCAGCATCGCCGTCAATAATCGCTGGAAAGGCAAGGATGGCGAGAGCAAGGAATACACGGAATGGGTCAACGTGGAAGCGTGGGGTCGGCTGGGCGAGATCTGCCAGCAATACCTGAAGAAGGGAAGCCTCGTCTACATCGAAGGTCGGTTGAAGACCGACAAGTACGAAGACAAAGGCGAGACCAAGTACTTCACCAAGGTGGTTGCGCTCACGATGCAAATGCTCGACCGCAAACCAAGCGATGAACCCGTAATGACGGTGGAAGAAGAAGCCGCAGATTACGAGGCGTAAAACAAAAAATGACGACCCGAAAGGGTCGTCATTTTTTTAACCGCCAAGCATGCAAAGAACACAAGATTTACTAAAACTTGTATCAAAATGCCATGTCAGTCTCCCGAAGGTACACCGCTTCGGGACGATGTCAGGGAGCGTTCGTTGCACACGGAGAGTCTCGAACGAGTCGGTGGGAGATTCTTCGAGAGGAACACTGGCTCCTCACGCTAAGCATGATTAACGGTGGTTTGTACCAAGCGGAAGAATCTTGTAAGTCATATATCCCGCGTTGACCGCGGTACGTTCATCATAGACGAACATCACCATTTTCCGAATCGTACATAGCAGGTTCACAAGCGAATCTTTGAATTCATCCAAAATCTGCCGATAGGTCTCGATGTGTTGGCCGCCGATGGCAACAGTCATGTGGAAGTGATAGTCTGATCCATCGAACTCGGCTGGCGCGTTCCCGAAGCGCGCCGTGAGTTCGCGGTTCACTCGTTCATGCAACCCGCGGAGAAATTCAGTTTCCTGCGCGTTCAGCCACAGAATCCCGGTGTGGAGTCCATCCATCGTCGTTTCGATCAGTTCGAGGTGAGTCAGAAGCGCCTCAAACGGTTCGATGCTTTGTGCCAGTTCGGTCATGTACTCTGACAGCCCTTCCGCATCCGAAATGTCAAACGGCTGTTTGAGGGAGATGTGCGGCGGCAGGCGGCAAACGTCAATGCCTGTGCGATATTTACGGTGAATGTCCCATGAAAGTTTGCGGACGAGGTTGTGGGTTTCAGTATCCGCAAGCAGAGCGAAGGTTGCTTTCATGAAATGATATTACCTTTCACATCCGCATTGTAGTCTACTTCCTCCTGTAACAAGAGGGTCAAGTTATGAATTATCAAATTCAGGAGGAGAACCCAACAAAAAACAGCCGCTTTTCAGCGACTGTTTGATACGATATTGAGTTGACTGCTTCGGTTTCTTATGGGCGCTTCTGATCCGTCAGCAATTTAGCGGGAAAACCACACGTACGTTCCAGTAGATTGCAGAGTGATGCGAGCATATGAATTTTCGATCATGGAAAACGGAAGTTCAGCCCACACTGTGTCGCCATCAGCCAGAAGATCGTCGGTAGAATAGACAGAGCCTTCAAAACCTGCGGGGACTTCAAAGGTGAGTTCCACTGTGCCTCCGAGGGGTAGCTCATTCACGACATTACCTTGTTGCAACAAAGTGACGGAGACTCCTCCTAGTGGCGTGCCGACACTTTCAACACTGCTCGGCAACTGAGACATATCAACGGGATTGAGCACCACAGAGTATCCGCATAATCCTGTAAAGCGGAGCCAATATCCGCCCTTTGTAACAACGTCAACAACGTTCGAGGCGCAGGGCAGGGTAAACTCTTGTCCCCATTCGATCAGAATGACCGTGGAAGAATTTCCCTTGTCCGTCGTGTTGGATGATTTATCGGATGGCTGTCCTTCCGGGGCAGGAGTGGGGAGTCCGCTCTCGATGTTGGCGTATGTATCCTCCGCGCTGTAGTTTTGCGCGGTGTCAAACTCTGAGCCGCCATCGAGTGAATCGGTTCCCGCTCCGCCGTCGAGTTGATCGTCGCCGGCTTCGCCGTTCAAGGTATCGTTGCCATTCCCGCCATTGAGAGTGTCGTTGCCTGAGCCGCCGTCAAGCGTGTTATCAAGATCGTTCCCGGTGATCTGGTCGTCAGACCCCGAGCCGATAACTTTTTCGAACCAACCGTTCAGGGTGAGAAATAACCCGCCGCCGACGTTCTGCTCGCTGGTGTCGCTCAAGTTGATGGTAACACCGGAGGTGAATAGGCTGAAATCAAGCGTGTCTTCGCCATCGGAGGTGAGGCTCAACTGCCCGGAAGTACCCGGAGCAAACCGAAAGATGTTGAAACCCGCGCCGCCGGTAGCGGTGTCGCCGTTTTGATTGGCTCCTGTGATAACGATCTCATCGTTATCCGCTCCTCCATCGAGCGTGTCCACTCCGGACCCGGTCGTGAGCGTATCATCGCCTGCGCCGCCAACCAGGGTGTCGTTGCCCGCGCCGCCCTCCAACGCATCGTTTCCATTCCCGCCGAGGATATAGTTACTCAATGAATTCCCGGTGATCGTATCGTTGCCGTTACCGCCGGTCGCATTTTCAATTTGTGCGGAAGTGAAGTTGAGGGTCAGGTTGGAGTTGGCTGTTTGGTTGCCGGTCGTTCCCAAGTTGACTGTTACATCATTGTTTGAACCGTTGAACGTGAGGGTATCCGTTCCGCCGCCAGCGGATTCGGCGATCGTATCCGCGCCGAGGGCGGAGTTGGTATCGAACGAATAAGTATCGTCTCCGGTGGAACCGGTGAGCGAATCGTTTCCCGCTCCGCCCGTCAACGTATCGTTTCCCGCGCCGCCATTGAGGCTGTCGTTGCCCGCGCCGCCGGTCAGCGTGTCGTTTCCATTTCCGCCGGAGAGGGAGTTGTTCAACGTATTTCCGGTGAGGGTGTCGTTACCGTTCCCGCTAGTGACGTTTTCAACTTGAGCGGCGATCAGGTTAAGAGTCAGGTTGGAATTGACGGTTTGGTTGCCGATCGTTTCCAAGTTGACGGTTACATTGTTATTGGAGCCGGAAAAGTTGAGACGATCTGTTCCGCCGCCCGGGGCTTCGGTGACTGTATCGGCGCCGAGGGCTGAATCAGTATCGAAGTCATATGAATCGTTGCCGGTTCCGCCGGTGAGCGTATCGTTGCCCGCGCCGCCATTCAGCGCATCGTTTCCATTCCCGCCAGCGAGCGTATCGTTTCCATTTCCACCGGAAAGGGAGTTGTTCAAGGTATTCCCGGTGATGGTGTCGCCGTTGTTCCCGCCGGTGACATTCTCGACTTGCGCGGAGGTCAGGTTGAGCGTCAAATTGGAGTTGACGGTTTGATTGCCCGTCGTTGTCAGATTGACTGTCACAACATTGTTTGAGCCGCTGAAACTGAGAGCATCTGTCCCGCCGCCGGAGGCTTCGGTGACGGTATCCGTTCCGAGCGCGGAATTGGTGTTGAAGGCATAGGTATCGTTGCCAGCATCCCCGGTGAGCGAATCGTTTCCTGCGTTGCCTGTCAGAGAGTCGTTGCCCGCGCCGCCGTTCAACGTATCATTTCCACTGCCACCAGCTAGGGAGTTATTCAACGTGTTTCCGGTGATCGTGTCGCTATTGTTGCCGCCGGTGACATTTTCAATTTGTGTGGAAGTCAGGTTGAGGGTCAGGTTCGAGTTGACTGTCTGATTGCCCGTTGTCCCCAAGTTGACCGTCACAGCGTTGTTCGAGCCGCTGAAACTCAGAGAATCCGTGCCGCCGCCCGAGGCTTCGGTGACCGTATCCGTCCCGAGCGCGGAATCGGTGTCGAATCGGTAGCTATCGTTGCCCGTTCCCCCGGTGAGCGAATCGTTTCCCGCGCTGCCGGTCAGTGAATCGTTGCCCGCGCCGCCGATCAGCGTGTCGTTTCCGCCGCCACCGGTCAGGCTATCGTTGCCTGCGAGCCCGTCTACGGTGTCGTCAGCGGCATCGCAGGTGATGGTGTTGTTGCCGTTGGTTGCGGCAGGCGAACAGAGCGCCAGGACCGCCTGCTGTGCGGGGATTGCCACGAGTAAAAGAGCCAGCAAACTCGAGAGCAACCCGCGCAAAGCGCGGTTCCAATAAAGGAAGAAGTGCTTCATCGTAAATAAATCTCCGAATGCGATAAAAAATAAAATCAATTGAACGCATGGGTGTACTTTATCACCAAACCGCCCATTGGTAGTTTGCAGGGGCTTTGCCATAGCCTAACAATATGGTCATGTCTATTGTTGCAGAAGTGTTGCAGGCATTCGGTCTTAATCACTTATCGCGCGCAGTATCTCAAGGCGAGCGTTGTCTTGAAGCGGAAAATATTATAGATGAACAATTAAACCGAACAATCCTTCCGCTTCATTTTGAACCACGGAGACACTGAGTCACGGAGTTTTTTAATTGCTTTTCTCTGTGTCTCCGTGCCTTATTCAGAGTAACACATATTGCCTGACGGCGTAGTAGCGACTTCAGTCGCTTTTTAGCCGTAACAAGACGACTAAAGTCGTCACTACGTGTCAACCATTCAGGATTATTCTGAATAGTGGTTAGGTTTTTTGCTCGATTAATTTTGAAAAGAGCTAAAGTCGTCACTGCGGGTTAACTTTTCAAGGTTATTCTGAATAAGGAATCAAAAAGGACAACCTTGCGGCTGTCCTTTTGATCCTTGTGTTATTTCTTCGACTTCTTCTTTGCCTTCTTCTTGACTGGCTTCGCCTTCGCAACTTTCTTCTTCGTAACTGCTTTCTTTGCCTTTGACTTCGCCTTTTCCACCGGCAACTTCTCCAACTCATCCACCATGCGGCTCAGCACATCGAATCCGCCCTGCCAGAATTTGGGATCGCGGATATTCACGCCCGCTTCGGCAAGGATCTTCGCGGGGGCTTCCGATCCGCCAGCGGACAGGATCTTGAGATACTTCGGCTTGAACGATTCGCCCTCCGCTTTGTATTGCTCATAGAGCGCGAACACCAGCAGTTGACCGAACGCGTACGCATACACATAAAACGGAGTGTGGTAGATGTGCGGGATCGAAACCCATTCCCACTTGAAGTCGTCGCTCACCTCAACCGCATCGCCGAACTGTTCTTTGAGGTTCGCCAAATATGCGGCAGAGAGTTCGTCCACCGAAGCGTTCTTCTGCGCCATCTCATGCGCTTCGCGTTCGAAGAGGGCGAAATAGATCTGGCGCAGGATGGTGGCGAAAGCGTCGTCCATTTGCTTGAACAAGATGTCCCGTCGCACCGATTCGTCTTTTTCCTCCGAAAGAAGTTTTTCAGTGAGCATCATCTCGCCGAAGGTGGAAGCGGTTTCAGCCAGCGGAAGGGACGAGTGGAAGGTGAACGCGGTGTGATGCGAGGCGAGCATCGCGTGGATGGCGTGACCGAGTTCGTGCGCGAGAGTCGCCACGTCGCGGGCGCGACCGGTGTAATTCATCAGCACGAACGGCGTGTCTTCGGGGTTGATCGAAGCGCAGAACGCGCCGCCCTGCTTGCCCTTGCGGACTTCGCTATCGAGATGGTCTTTGTCGAACACGCGCCGCGCGAGTTCGCCGATCTTCGGGTCGAACGCGCTGAACGACTCGATGACCATGTTCGCGGCGGCGTTGAAATCGAACGCCTTGTCCGATTTTGCGACGGGCGCATAAATATCGTAGCGGCGGAGCTTGCTCACGCCGAGATGTTTCGCCTTCATCTTGAAATAGCGTTGGAAAACTTTCGCGTTCTTCTTCGTCACTTCGAGCAACGCGTTCACCGCTTCATCGGGCACATCGTTCGCTAGATTCCTCACCGACATCGCGCTCTTGAATTTGCGCATGTTGATATTTTCGTTGTGCCAATCGCGGGCGCGGGTTTGATACATCTGCCCAAGGATCGGACCATCTTCGCCGTAGATGCGATAGAGTTCCTGATACGCCGCCGCGCGGAGCTTCGGGTCGGAGCCTTGGATCAACGGCTGTAATCCCGCGCGAGTCAATTCCTGCACTTTGCCGTTCACTTTCACTTTGAAGACATAGCGATTCGTGATCGCGTCATACAAATTGATCAGCGCGTTCGAGCCCGTCACGTCTTTGAGGTTGACAACTTTCTCCTCTGCTTCGCTCAACGTGTGCGGCTTGAAGTGGCGCATCTCTTCGAGATAATAACGATAATCGCCCGACGCGCTCATCAAGCGTTCGGCGTACGCCTCGTCCACATCCTTCCACCACAGGCTGAAAAAAAGCACGCGGTTCTGCATCTCCGCCGCGAACTGTTGCACGCGCCCCATCAGGCTTTGCGCGTTTTGGTTTTGCGTATCTTCCGCGAATGAAAGTCCCGCAAACGCGTAGATTCGATTCACAATCTTCGATGTAGCTTCGGAGGCGCGCACTACTTCGAGAAATGTTTCAGGGTCAATATCGGATTTGAGTTTGTTGCGCACGCCCTCGAACGATGCCACCTGTTCTTCCACGTTGTCGAACGCGGCGTTCAATTCGGGGCTGTCGAAGCCCGTGAAGAGTTCGTCCAGATTCCATTTTTTGATTTTGTATGCCATATTTATTCTCCTGATTTTAGGTGACAGTCACTTTTAAAGTGACTGTCACCTTTCTGTATTTTTACCATAACCTCAAACGTTTTCGTAGATGCGGAAGATGTATTTCGAGGTGTATTTTACAAACTGGATCGGATGTGGACGATGTCGCCATCTTTCACGGGATATTCCTTCCCTTCGAGTCTCAACTTCCCCTTCGACTTCGCTTCATTCATGGACCCGAGGCTGGTGAGGTCGTCGTAAGCCACCACCTCCGCCCGGACGAATCCCTTCGCCAGGTCGGTGTGGATTTCCCCAGCGGACTCTTGCGCCGTCGCGCCGCGCTTCGTCTCCCACGCGCGGACCTCGTCCTCGCCGACGGTGAAGAACGATTGCACTTGAAGCAGATCGTATGAGAGACGGATCATCTTGTTCAGGCTGAGTTCTTTGATGCCGTATTCCTGCATGAACATGGCGGCGTCTTCCGCCGAAAGTTGCGCGATCTCCATTTCGAGTTTGCCCATCAACGCCACCGACGGGACATCGAGTTGCATCTCAGGCGCGGACTGTCCCTCGCTCAGGTTGAACACGACCAGCACAGGCTTGCGCGAGAGCAAGCCGAACGATGAAAGTTCTTTGACGTCCTCTGGCGAATATTCCAATGTGCGGAGCGGCGTTCCGTTGTTCAACGCTTCATGCAGACGAGTGAACAACACAGTTTGCTTTTCGTTCAAGGCTTTGTCGGTTCCGCCTTTTTTGCGTTCGTCAACTAATCGTTCTAATTTACGCTCAACCGCAATGAGATCGTTGAGCAACAACTCGCTCAACATGGAGTCCACGTCGCGCTTCGCGTCCACGCTTCCGTTCGGGTGCATCACGAGGTCGCTCTCAAACGCGCGGACGACGAGCAGGAAGCCATCCATCTGCGCGAGTTGATTCAGCAGTTGCCCGGAGATGCCGCTTTTGGCGGACCCAGTTTCAAGTCCCGCAATATCCGCGTAGGTCATCTTGGCGTAGATCGTCTTCTTCGGGTTGAACATCTTCGAGAGGACATCCACGCGCGGGTCTGGCACATCCACCACCGCCGTGTGCACTTCGAATCGTCCAGCGGAGGCGGTGGTCGGCGCGTTGCCGCGCGTCACCGCATTGAAGATGGTGGTCTTGCCTGATTGAGGTAAACCGATAATTCCGAGTTTCATCTTGTCCTTATTGTGTAGAGCAAGATGCCATCTTGCACTACAAATTATGAGTGGTATACTTGCGCTCGTCCCGCTAAAGCAGGGGCAACGAATTAGCCGAAGTGGCGGAATAGGCAGACGCGCACGACTCAAAATCGTGTTCCCTCCGGGAATGAGGGTTCGATTCCCTCCTTCGGCACTCGAATTATACCAACGCCCGCCGCTTGACGGCGGGCGTTTCACTTGTCGAGTTTTGGGTTGTATCTAACACCTTGACTTTGGATTACACATCTCATTGGTTTGGAACACAATGGAACTTATCACCACAACCACCTTGATCGTCTTGCAATTGATCTTTCTTGAAGGCATCCTTTCGATTGATAATGCCGCGGTGTTGGGCGCGATGGTGACACCCCTGCCCGCCGACGAACCGATTCCATGGCCCCGTTGGTTGGCTGGTTTCGGCGAACGGCTGAATCCGATATTGGGTTACCAGCGGCTTGCCGCGCTTCGCGTGGGTTTGCTTGGCGCGTACGTCGGACGCGGCGCGATGTTGTTCATCACCAGTTTCCTGATCGAGAACCCGTGGGTCCGCATTATCGGCGCGGCGTATTTGATCCGCCTCGCTTTCAATGAACTTGGTGATACTACGCCGGGCGTGGACACTGAGGACGAGATTCGTCACAAAGCGGAGGGCGTGTCCTTCTGGTCGGTGGTTCTCACCATCGAATTGATGGACCTCGTCTTCAGCATTGACAACGTGATCGCCGCTGTGTCTCTCTCCGATGAGATTTGGGTGGTGATGCTGGGGGTCGCGATCGGAATCCTTGCCATGCGGTTCGCGGCGGGCTGGTTCAGTTACGCTGTGGAACGCTTGCCTGTGTTGAAACCCGCCGCGTATGTGCTGATCCTCAACATTGGAATTCAGTTGATCCTCGAACAGGTCTGGAAGATCGAAATCTCAGATTGGACGCGTTTCTTTATTTCGGTTGCGATCATCCTGCTCTCTCTGCTCTATGCGCGGAGCCGCCTCCTTCAGAGATTTCAATTCATTCTCAATGGGTTGTCGTTTCTCATGGGAGCGATCAATAAACTGGTAGATTTAATCTTGATGCCGTTCAGTTGGTTCTTCCAAAAGGCGACCGGCGGCTTCAAGGCTTCAAAAGTGGAAGGCTCGAAATAAATACTTGCTTGACATCCCTCTCACAGGAGAATACACTTGCCTCGGTTGGGGAGTAGCCATGGCGTCGAGTACGCCAGCTCGTTATCGTCATGACATTGATGCTTTACAGGCATCATCGGTAACGAGGACGCTCTCACAGCGTATGGCGAGACCATCACGATTCAGGCGTGGTGGTCTCGTTTTAATTTCGAGCATCACAGCGCATATTCTCAGGAGAGAATTTCTATGGCACAAGACGATACGATCCAAAATAGCGATTGGCACGCGCTACAAGCCGAAGAGGTGTTGAGTCATTTAAAGGTTGAAGACAAGGGGTTGACCTCGGCGCAAGTGGAAGAGCGGCTGGCGAAATATGGGCAGAATCAACTGCGCGAAGCGCCGCGCCCGAGCTTCCTCCAAATGTTGTGGGAACAACTGAATAATTTTGTGGTCATCCTGCTGATCATCGCATCGGTGGTCTCCGCGTTGTTGGGCGATTACGTGGAAGCGGCGGCGATCATGGCGATCGTGGTGTTGAACGCCGTGCTGGGAATCGTCCAGGAGCGGCGCGCGGAAGAGGCGCTCGCGGCGTTGAAAAAACTCGCCGCGCCTGACGCGCAAGTCGTCCGCGATGGGAAGCGGGTGTCGGTCCCTTCGTATCAACTTGTGCCGGGCGATATCGTCTTCCTCGAAGCCGGGAATTTTGTGCCGGCCGATATCCGCTTGCTGGAGGCGATTAACTTGAGGGTGGAGGAGGCTTCGCTCACCGGCGAGTCGCTGCCCGTCCAAAAGAACGCGGCGACCGTCCTCGATAAAAACGTCCCGTTGGGAGATCGCAAGAACACCGCGTTCATGGGCACGCTCATCTCATACGGACGCGGACGCGGTGTGGTCACCAGCACCGGGATGCGCACGCAGTTGGGGCTGATCGCTTCGATGCTCCAGAATGTGGACGCCGAAGAGACGCCTTTGCAGAGGCGGCTCGATCAATTGGGCAAATCGTTGAGCGTTGCCGCGCTTTTTCTCGTTGCGATTGTTTTTGTTGTCGCGCTCATCAACCAGACGAACATCAATGAGTTGTTCACGGGTCCGCTCGCGTATATGAGCGAGTTCGCCGAACAGATCACCGACGTGTTCATCATCGCCATCAGCCTCGCGATTGCCGCCGTGCCGGAGGGACTCCCTGCTGTGGTGACGATCTCGCTCGCGTTGGGGATGCGCGAGATGATCAAACGTCACGCGCTGATTCGCAAATTGTCATCAGTGGAAACGCTCGGCTCCGCAACGGTCATCTGCTCCGACAAGACCGGCACGCTCACGCAAAACGAAATGACGGTCACGCGCATGTGGGTGGACGGGCAATTCATCCACATTACCGGAACGGGCTACGCGCCGATCGGCGATTTTTTGGTGGATGGGAAAAAGAAGAATATTTCGGAATATCCCGCCGCGCTCACCGCGTTGTGGCTGGGTCTGTTGAACAACGATGCCTTGCTCGAAACGACGGGCGAGGATGAACAACAAAAAACGTATCGCGTGGTTGGCGACCCGACGGAGGGATCACTGCTGGTCGCCGCGATGAAAGCCGGCGCGATCCACATGGACGTGCGCGAGGCGTACCCGCGCGAGAATGAAGTGCCGTTCGATTCGGACCGCAAGCGCATGATCACGATCCACGATGTGTTTGCGCCGCGTCCGGGCGACCCCTCGCCGTTCACCGATGAAAGCCATAAATCGTGGGATGTGATCGCCGTCAAAGGCGCGCCGGATGTGGTGCTTGATCTCTGCACGCAATACCAAAACATGGACGACGAGTCTGTGCCGCTGGGTCCCGCCCTGCGCGACCGCATTCTCGCCGCCAACGACGCGATGACGAAAGATGCCTTGCGCGTGCTGGGCGTGGCGTATCGTCTCGTCCGCGATGTGCCGGATAACCCGGCGCAGATCATCATGAAAGAACTTGAACACGATCTTATCTTCGTCGGCTTGCTCGGCATGATTGACCCGGCTCGCACCGAAGTCAAGCCAGCGTTGGAAGAGGCGCGTATTGCGGGCATCCGCACGGTGATGATCACGGGCGATTATCCCAACACGGCAAAAGCGATTGCTGAAACCATCGGTCTGCTCCGCCCGGGTAAAAAGGTGATGACCGGCGCGCAACTGGATGGGATGAGCGACCGCGACCTCAAAGACATCATCGAAGATACCGATGTGTTTGCGCGCGTATCCCCTGAACATAAATTGAGGATTGTAGACGCCCTGCAAGCCAACGGCGAGATCGTGGCGATGACCGGTGACGGCGTGAACGACGCGCCCGCCATCAAACGCGCCGACATCGGCGTGGCGATGGGCATCACCGGCACCGACGTGGCGAAAGAAACCGCCGACATGGTGTTGACCGACGACAACTACGCCAGCATCGTCCATGCGGTTGAGCAGGGGCGCGTCATTTATGCGAACATCCGCAAGTTCGTGTTTTTCCTCCTGTCCTCCAACATCGCGGAGATCATGATCATCTTCCTCGCCACCCTCGCAGGACTCCCCGCGCCTCTCACCGCCATTCAACTGTTGTGGCTTAACCTCATCACCGACGGCGCCCCGGCGCTTGCCCTCGCCGTGGAAAAAGGCGACCCGGATATCATGTTGCAAAAACCGCGCGCCAAAGACGAACCCATCGTCAACCGTTCGATGCGCGCGGGTTTGATCGTGCAAACCATCGCGCAGACTGTGGCTGTGCTTGCCGCATTCGGCATGGGCTTGTTGTGGCATCTCGAAGCGGGAGCGCAACTTGTCGGGAATCCCATCACGTATATTCTCAATCACGATTGGCGCGGCGTAGACGTTCAATCCGCGGAGACGATGGCGTTCGTTACGCTGTCGTTGTGCGAGTTGTTCCGCGCTTACACCGTCCGTTCGGAACGCGCCTCGCTGTTCAGCATCGGCGTATTTTCAAATCGCTCGATGCAATACGCTGTGGGACTTTCGATCGTGTTGCTGTTGCTCGTCATCAACGTCCCCTTCCTCCAGCCGATCTTCAACACGCATTTCCTCACCATCCGCGAATGGAGCGTAGTCGTCGGCTTTGCCTCGTCCCCGCCATTGCGGAGGAGATCACAAAATTCTTTTTGCGGTCAACCAAACGGGCGTGATTGCTCGGTTTTGATACGCAATACGAAATACGCAGTACGGACTACGTAGTCCGTATTGCGTATTTATTTAACTCATATCATAAACGCACATTGCAATCCCGAAGGGATGGCAGGGTTATAGAAAATTGCGTTGTGGATTCAAATCCCGAAGGGATGACATATATTTGCCGCCTCTGACACCCTTCGGAGCTGAATATGATGCGCCTTTCATTGCTATAATCATTTGACCGGGGTCTCTGTTTTGCGGTAAGGTGCTATTTGACTCGAAACGTCTTTCGATGAACAGCCGACAACCCCAACCGCCTCAGCGCGGATCGGTGAGCCTGCGTGCCGTAGCCCTTATGTTTCGCAAGCCCATAGCCGGGATGCCGTTCGTCGAGTTCGCGCATAAGAGAGTCGCGTTCGGTCTTCGCAAGGATGGACGCGCAGGCGATGCTCAAACACTGCGCGTCGCCTTTGACGATGCTGGTCTGTGAAATATCCAACTGGGGGAGTTCGAGTCGAAAATCGGTGAGCAAATATTGCGGCGAAATCGAAAACTGATGCAAAGCGCGGATGGCGGCGAGGCGCGTCGCGCGGACGATCCCCTGCGAGTCAATTTCCTCCGCGTCGGCGAATCCCACACTCCATGCCAACGCAATGTCTTTGATCGCCGGCGCGATTGAGTCGCGCTGAAGCGGCGTCAATTGCTTGGAGTCGCGGACCCGGCTCAACGTCCGCGAAAGAAGCGTTTTGTCGTCGTGAGGCAATATCACCGCGCCCACCGCCACCGGTCCAGCCAATGCGCCGCGCCCGGCTTCGTCCAAGCCGGCGATGAATTGCAAGCCGCTGTCCCACAGATCCGATTCAAATTTGAGATTTGGTTTAATGCGTTTCATACTTGCCGCGCCATGCGTTGATGCGGATATGAAAGATGTCGCCGATCATGCGCAATGCGTCGCGCACCGCGTTCACTTTGGTCTCGGGGTGATAATACCAATCAATCGGAATCTCGCGCACGCGATACCCGAGGCGGCGGGCGATAAAAAGTAATTCAACATCGAACGACCAAAAGCGCATTCGTTGCAGCGGGAAGATCGCGTTCACCACATCGGCGCGAAAACATTTGAAACCGCATTGCGTGTCGTTCAAGCCGGGCAGGGCAAAGAGTTGAATGATGAAGTTGATGCCGCGCCCACCGAAGTGACGATACCGCGGCTCGTTGTAACGCGCCGAGCCTTCAATCTCACGCGATGCGATGGCAATGTCAAAATCCGCCAGCGCGGGCGGGATGAATTTTAGAATCTCCTCCACCGGCATCGAAAGATCGGCGTCGCACATGAATCGGTATTCGCCTTTCGCTTCCAACATTCCGCGCTTCACCGCCGCGCCTTTGCCGCGCTCGGTTTGGATCACGCGAAAATTTTCATGCGCGTTCGCAAACGCTTGCGCCATTTCAAACGTGCGGTCGTCGCTTTCATTTTCCACCACGATCACCTCGGAAGAAAAATTTTGTTTTTCGATGAATCGAAAAACCTGCTCCAATGTTTCGGGCAGGCGGCTTTCTTCGTTGTATGCTGGAATGACGATGGATAAAAAAATGGACAAGGCGAACTCAAGACATGCCGAAGAGGATGTACCCAAACGCCGCGAGGATGCAGACTAACGCGATTCCCAGCGCGGCAATAACGGCGATTTGAATCGGCGTCATTCCCAGGATGCGGCGGGATGCGCGCTTCTTTTCCGACGGGGCGGCTGTCTCGCCGCTCTTCTGCATGACTTGCCGCGCCACCGACTCGTCCTCCGCCAGCGCGAAATCGAAGTCGTTCGGGTTCAACGGTTTCGCTTCGTCTGTTGCGTTGAAGATGGTCCGCGCCTTCGAAACATTCTGCACAGCAGGTTGAGGCTGAGGCGGAGTCGGCTGCGAGGGGCGAGGCGCAACTGCCGGGCTTGAGGTTGGCATGGGCGCAGGTTTGACTCGCGCCGGTCGCGGGTTGGTGATGCGCTCCACAAAATCGAGCGTCGCTTCTGCCCGCAGAACGGGAGCGCCGGATTTTAGTCCCGCCACAAATGTGCGGATCGCATCGCTCATTAACACTTTGACGATAGATTGATTTGAATCGATTTGTAAACCCGGCTCCGCCGCGATTAACACCGGTTGAATGGGTGCCGGGAGAGTCACGCCTTGTCTTTCGATGAAAGCGGTCAGCGCGCGCGCCATCGTCGCCGTTTTTTGGATCAAGTTCTCGCGCGCGGGCTTCAACTGACTCCCTGAGTCAATATTCCACTGATCGCCTTTTGCTTCGTACCTGCCGCGCAAGTATGTGATGTTGATGGCGAACACCCCGGCAGTCCCGATCAGGATCATCGGGATCATGATTCCGCTTTGCCCCAGCGTTTGATTGCGGATGAGGGTGTACCCCTTCTCAAGGTTGCGTTCGAAATAATCGGAGATCGTTTGCTGCGCCTTCAGTTCGGCGGGCCAATTCATCCCGAATTGAAGCATACCTTGAACGCGCTGGGAGAATCCCAACTCGCCTTTTTCATCTACGAAAGGGGTCTGATTGATGATCTTCATGAGCGTTTAGAAAACGGGCGCCGGTTCCAATTCATCATGCTCGACGCCGTCGTGCGTGGTAACGAATTCTTTGCCGTCGCGGCTCACCACCTTTAGCGGTTTGCCTAACTCGAAATTGCTCGCCCAAAACTCCCTGCGCGAGCCGGTGAAGAACTTCTTTCCTTTTTTGAGCCGCTCCAACAGGTCCTTGCGTTCGATGAACACGCGGTCTGAATACGAAGACCCGCGCCGTTCAAAAGCGCGCACCATCATGATCTGTCCATTTTTATAGCGAACCGCTTCAACTACGCCGTCTGGTTTTTTTGCCATGTGTGTCAACTCCGCGCGTATTGTAGCATTAAACATTAATATAAAAAAAGACCCGACAGGTTTTTGAAACCTGTCGGGTCTATCTTAAGTCGGGGCGACAGGATTCGAACCTGCGACCTTGGCGCCATTGCGCCACGCGCTAGCCAGACTTTTGAAAGTCGGATAGGTAACGTCCAATTCCCCGGGCTTTGATCTTTTTCTCCTGCGCCATGGCTTCTGAGCGTGAATTGAACTTTTCAATATGGATCAAATTCCATGGCACACCGAAGCGTGTTGATTTTGATTTCCCCGAATTATGTTGCATCAAACGATTGTCAACATTTTCCGTTGACCCAACGTAGTATCTTTGCAAATGCTGGCTGTAAAGAATGTAAACGTAAAACAGTCGGGGCGACAGGATTCGAACCTGCGACCTCTTGCTCCCAAAGCAAGCGCGCTAGCCGGACTGCGCCACGCCCCGATGACTAACAAGTGCGGCGAGTATAATGCGTCGGATGAAAACCCGTCAAGCGATAAAGCAAATTGTAATTTTTCTTCTTATTATATTTCTTACAGCTTGCTCGCCATCCACCCCTCCAGCACCGACTTCAACGCCTATTCCGCCAACCCAAACGCGGACACCCGTTCCCACCTTTGCCGTTCCAACCGGAACCCCGACCATCACGCCGGTGGCTTGTCTCTCACAGCCCGGCTCCGTCGAGTCGGGGAAACTCGAATCCACAAAACCTCCGCAGTCTTTTTTCATCTATCTTCCGCCATGCTACGAGGAAAAGCCCGACAAGCGCTATCCCGTCCTTTACCTCTTACATGGGCAAACCTACACCGACGATCAATGGATTCGCCTCGGCGCGGTAGATGTCGCTAACGAACTGCTCCTCAACGGCGAGATCATGCCGTTCATTATTGTCTTCCCCGACGATCATTACTGGAACACCCCGGCAGGGACAACCTTCGGATCACGTCTCGTAAATGATCTGATTCCATACATTGATGAAACGTACCGCACGATTCCCGATCCGCGTTCTCGCGCGATTGGCGGCATGTCGCGCGGCGCGGGCTGGGCGCTGCAACTCGGGCTGACCCGTCCCGACCTCTTCGGCGTCATCGGCTTGCACTCGCTTGCCGTCTTTCAACGCGATTCATCCAAAGTGGCAGGTTGGATTCAAGCCATCCCTGCCGCCTCTCGCCCGATCATCTTCATGGATATCGGCGAAAAGGATCAGGAACTCACCTCCGCAAAAAAGATCGAAAATCTATTCACTCAATATGACCTCCCTCACGAATGGCATCTCTACAGCGGAGCCCACACCGAGGAATACTGGTCTGCCCATGTGAAGGAATATATCCGCTGGTATGCAAGTCAGTGGAATAGACCCTAGCGACACAGGATGCGAGCAGGGGAGACTCTTTACAAATTAGACCAACTTAGTTATAATTGTGAAAAATATCACAATACAGGAGCGTGATATGAACACCCAAAAACTCCCCCACGTAGTCATCCTCGGCGCAGGGTTCGGCGGGTTGACTGCCGCGAAAAAGTTGAAGAACGCGCCCGTGCGAATCACGTTGATTGACAAAAACAACTATCACCTGTTCCAGCCGTTGTTGTATCAAGTGGCAATTGCCGCGCTGGTGCCTTCGCAGGTTGCTTTCCCCGTGCGGACGATCTTCCGCAACCAGAAAAATTTCACGTTCCAGATGGGCGAAGTGAACGAGATCAACCTCGATGAAAAGTTTGTAAAACTCGATGGCTCGGTCATCGCATACGATCATCTCATCGTCGCCGCGGGCGGACGGATGAATTTCTTCGGCATCGAATCGGTGGAGCAGAACGCGTTGTACATCAAGAACATTGAAAGCGCGATCCGCACGCGCAATCATCTTCTGTCCATGTTCGAGCGCGCCAGCCACGAAGCGGATGCCGACAAACGCCGCGCCATGCTGACCTTCTCCATCGTCGGCGGCGGACCGACGGGAGTTGAAGTGGCGGGCGCGTTGGCGGAGTTGATCTCACACGTGATGCGGAAGGAATATCCCGAACTCGATGTGCGCGAGGCGCGCGTACTATTGCTCGAAGCGGGAGATGCGTTGATCGCAAGTTACCCCGATGAGTTGCGCAAAGCAACATTGAATCTTTTACAAAAGAAACATGTGGAAGTGATGTTCAATGCAAGATTAACCGATTTCAACGGGCAAAGAATTTCGCTTGTCGATGGGATGGAAATCGAAACCAACACGCTGATCTGGACGGCGGGCGTGCAGACTGCCGAAGTGGTTGA
>JAXLVX010000065.1:0-16809 GCA_046328795.1 Anaerolineales bacterium
CGACCACACTCACATCTCTGCGGCGCAGAATACGCGGCTTGTCTTTGCGATCATGGCAAGTCTCATCGTGTTAACTCTCGGATTGATAGGTCTGTACCTATTGATGCGCCGGACGCTTCAACCCATTCAGGTATTGACGCGCGCCGCCTCCGAAATTTCCGAAGGAAAACCGGTGTCTTTCATCAACGCCAAGCCCAGCAGCGACGAGATCGGCGTTTTGATCGAAGTGTTCAACCGAATGACAAGCCAATTACGCAGTTCGATCACTGACCTTGAACAGCGCGTGCAAGAGCGCACCCGCGATCTGGAAGATCAATCAGAGCGGTTACGCGCGGCGGCGGAAATATCGAAAAACACAGCCTCGCTAAAACGGCTCGACGAGGCGCTTGAAAGATCGGCGAAATTAATTCTCGATCGCTTCAAGTATTACCATGTCGGCATTTACATCATAGACAGCGACAAGAAAAGCGCCTCGCTGGTTGCATCGCCAACCGACGCCGGCGAGCAAATGTTATACGACAAATATGAAGTACGCATCGGCGATACAACGGTAGTAGGACGCGCGGCGGCAACCGGCGAACCTCGAGCGATCTCTGGAAAAACCGCCGACTCGCGCTTAACGGCAAACACATACCTGCCCGATACCCGTTCAGAACTTGCGCTGCCTCTAAAAGTGGAAGACCGGGTGATCGGAATTTTGGACATCCATAGCGAAAAAGAGCAGGCGTTCACAGCGGAGGATATATCCGTCATGCTCGTGCTTGCAGACCAACTTGCCAGCGCCCTCGAACGCACGCGGTTGTTGGAAGAATCGACCAATGCGCTCAACGAACTCGAGCGCGCCTACGGCCGCTTTACCTCTTCGGGATGGCAAAAGTTCACCTCCAGCGGAAGACTGCGCAACCTCGGCTACCGATTCGACAATATCCGCATCGAGCCGGTGACGCGCCTGACTGAAACAAGCAAAGAGGCATTGCTCAGCGGCAACAGCGTCGTCACGAATGGGAGCGATACGCACCACGAAGTTGCTATTCCAATTAAATTCCGCGGACAGATCATCGGTGTTGTCCATGCCAAGATCCAATCAGGCTACGGAGGAGAAACCGCCGTCTCTACGCTTGAACTTGCCGTAGACCGTCTCGCCTCATCCTTGGAAAGCGCGCGCCTTTATGAGGAAGCAAAGGTCCGCGCGGACCGCGAACAAACAATATCGCAGATCACAAGCGCGATCAGTTCGTCCAGCGATTATGAAACCATCCTCCGCACAACCATCCGCGAAATTGGGCACGCGCTGAAAGATACCGAAGTGGGCATCCAGATCGTT
Source organism: Anaerolineales bacterium (assembly GCA_046328795.1). Classification (GTDB taxonomy): domain Bacteria; phylum Chloroflexota; class Anaerolineae; order Anaerolineales; family Villigracilaceae; genus Defluviilinea. The sequence continues at coordinate 1,325 of JAXLVX010000065.1, forward strand.
GACGATGCGGCTCAAGATTCGATCAACGAGGGGAGGAATTAGTCATGCGCCAAATTCTTGCTAAGTGGTTTACCCCTCCGGTGTTTGATGGCAACGAGGAAAAGACGCGCATCGCAGGCTTACTTAATTCCATGCTGCTCTTCGCTACGATCATAACCCTGCTGGCTCTGCCGTTCTTTTGAGTTCGACCGAAGCATCTGACCCGGGCGACGCTTTTGGTTTTATACTTCCGTATATCCTCGTCAATATTATTGCATTATGGATGATGCGGCGAGGAGCGGTCACCGCCGCATCCTGCTATTCTTGTTCAATATAGGATTGGTCATATTCGGTTCCTACGCGACCAGTCCTTCCGGGAAGCGCAGGCGCGGCGTTGAGTCTTACCAGCGTGATCGGCAGCTTTTACAAATGTATTGCTAGGCGCGCGCGCGGTCAGGCGGTTGATCAGGTTTATTCTGCTTTTCACGCTCGCCGTCACAATTGCCCAAATACGCGGCTGGCTCACACCCGCGTTCTCCCTGACTCTTGACCCGATGACAAACTGGTTCTCAACCGCAATTGTCCTTGCGCTGGCCCGGCGCAGGCATATACATGTCATCGGTCGAAACTGAAGCGTTCATTAGACAACTCAGTGGCAAGCGGCAGAGATCTGCAAACCGCAAACAACGAATTGGCAAACCTGCAAAGGAACTTGAAGATCGCGTCAAGGAACGAACTGCCGACCTTGAAAAAAGGCGACCCAACTTCAAACCGTTTCAGATGTGGCTAGCGCAATCGCATCGGTGCAAGATTTGGATGCGCTCCTGCCTGCATCTGCAGAACTGGTCAGCCAACATTGGCTTCTATCACGCGGGCATCTTCCTTGTAGATGACGCAAATCAATACTCTGTTTTGCGAGCCTTATCGAACAGCGAAGGCGGCAAGCGGATGTTGAACCGTCAGCACAAACTCACGCTGGACACTCACAGCATGGTCGGCTACACCACATCGCTGAGCATGCCGCGCATCGCTCTCGACGTGGGAGCGGACGCCGTCTATTTCAGCAACCCAGACCTCCCGGCGACTCGATCGAAATGTCGCTCCCACTCCGCGTGGGCGAGCGAGTCATCGGCGCGCTGGACGTGCAAAGCACAGAAAACGCCTTCACGCAAGAAGATACCGAGGTTCTGACGATTCTGGCAGACCAAATCGCCATTGCGATTGAAAATGCCCGCTTATTCAGCGCGTCAAAAATCGCGCTTGAAAAAGTCGCAAGTCACCGTTGACCAATATCAGGCAGGAATGGAAAAGCTTGGCCATGCAGGCGCGGCAGAACGGATTTACATTCGACGGCAGGCAAATTGCGCCTATCATCGCGCAGGGCCCATCAGAGCGAACGAAGCGTGTCGCGCAAACAGGACAGCTCATGAGAGAGACACCGAGAGCGTCAGCATCCCGATCAAATTGCGCGGACAGACCATCGGCGTCCTTGATGTCAGATCGAAAAAAGGGCAACGCCAATGAATCAGCGATGGAATCGCCTTGCTCGAAGCCGCCGCCGACCGCCGCATTGCCGCAGACGCCCGCTTGGTAGGCGGCAACGCCGCGCATCGCGCGAACGCCATCGGCGAAATTTCCGGGAAGATCCGGCGCCATCAGCGGGAGAAATCTCGTGCAAACGGCAGTAGAAGAAACAGGTCGCGAGATCGAGCTCCAGAAATCGTTAATTGAACTTGAGACCGAGGAATAGCAGGTGGTTTTATGTGTCCTGGCAGCAATCTTCTTTACGCCGCCGAAATTTGAGAACGACGAAAGTAAAACACGCGCCGCACTGTACGTGCATTGGATCGCGCTTGTGTTCATGGCTGCGATCCTGCTAACCATCGGCGCCAGCAAGTTTAGCGATGAAACTATTGCTTTCAACGCCTTCGACGCAATAACTTCAGTGTATTCCTGCTACTTGCCCTGATCTACGACCTCTCAAAAAAGGGATATGTGCAAGCGGCAAGTATTTTACTCATATCCATTTTATGGATTGCCGTTAATGGCGCCGCCTATCTTGGGGCAGGCGTGCGTGATTCATCGTTCATTGCCAATTTCATGGTGCTATTGGCTGCGGCTTATTGCTCGGCTGGAAAGCGGCAGTTCTCATTACCGCGCTAACCGTAGTGGCGGGTTTCAGTCTCGCAAATTTGGAAATTGCGGGTTTAACTCCCGAAGTGTATTCGCCAAAATCACCTTTGGTTGTGATTCGAAACAGCTTTAAATTTTCGGTATTTTTGCCGCGCTGATCTCTCTACTGATCAGTGTGGTCTCGAAAATGCCGTGAAACGAACACGGGCAGGCGCAAAAGAACTTGAAAGCGCCAACGTGGGCCTGAACGCCGCGCAGGCGCATATCAAAAGAAAACAGGAACGAATTGCTGATCGCAAATCAACAACTGGAACAACGCGCGGAGAGGATCGGCGCCATCGCGAATATCGCGAAGATTGGCTACGCTGGTTCAAGAGATGGAACGCCTGCATACCCGTCTGTGTTCATCGATCAGCAGCAGGTTCAAACTATTACCATGTTGGAATTTACTTGACTGACGAGAACAGGCAAAACGCCATACTTCGGGCTTCGAGCAGCGAGGGAGGCTTGCAGATGATCCGCCGCCAAATATCAAGTCAAGGTTCCGTCGGACGATATTGTTGGCATCGTTGCCGATCGCGGAGAGGCGCATGTTGCGCTACCCGATGAAGTTCAAACAACGCGAACGCATCTTACCGACCTCTGAAACACGCTCTGCTTGTTCTGCACTCAAAGAAAGAGATGCGTAATTGGCGTATTGGACGATTTCATGCGGTCGGGCCGAATGCCTTTTCTCAAGAGGATGTTTCCACCCTGAATCCTTCGCCGATCAGGCGGCGATAGCGATTCAAAATGCCCGTTCATCCGAGCAGGCAAAAGACGCCCTGCATCGAGCGGAGATCGTTTCTCGCCAACTGACCAACAAAGCATGGAGCGAATATTCCAGATCGCAAGAGCGAAAAAGGATATCGCTACGACGGACTCAAACCTGAGCCCATCAAAGAAAAAGTTCTAATTCAACAGATCGGAAAAACCTTTGACCGTTCCGATCACGTTGCGCGGTCAAGTCATTGGGAATCTAAAGTTAAATCCATCGAAGCATCCCGCCGATGGGGCCAGGGGATGAGATCGCCATGGCGAGGCAACCCTGGAAGCGCGTTGCGCTTGCCCTCGAGAGCGCCCGCCTGCTGGATGACGCCCAAAAGCGCGCCCAACGCGAGACTTTCCTATCCGAAGTTTCTACAAAACTAGGCGCGTCTTTCCAAGTGGATTCGATCCTGCGCGACACGGTCGAGGAACTTGGACAAACATTCCAAGAACGCTACACCGGTTTCCTTCCAACTCACCAACCGGCTTCGGACAATGGCAACAATGGATCTCCCAGCCGAAAGAACGGCTCATAGACGGACAAGATGATGAAAAACCCCGCGCAAGCGACGCCAACCTCCTGCCCGCCCGACTTTGGTCTTTTTTGACTTCTCCCCATCAATCCATTCAAGATGTGGGCGAGCGCGCCCAATTGCTTTCATCGCTCACGCTGGTCGTCACGCTGTCACTGACTTTAGGAGCCTCACCGCATATCCGCAAACACTTTCATTGGCTTCATCGGCATCACTCTTCTTGCCTACACTCTTAGCCGCACGCGTTTCTACAGCGTCGGAGCATATTTCTTCACCTTTGGATTCACTGCGGTCCCCTACATCACGATCTATCTCGGCACGGCTGGTAAAGTATCGATTCGGCAATCACCAGCACTGTTCCGATCGCGCTGATATCGCCAGCGCCCTGCCTTTCAAAGGGAGGGTTTCTTCCTTCTTTCTATAGCAATGCTTGCAGCCACGATCACGCTCGGTTTCGTATGCCGACCCCAAATATCTTATCGGTTCAAGTTTTATTCCAGTCCGAACCAGTGGGATCATGTTTTCTACGGCATTATTGATGTATGGAATCACGATATTTCGTTCCCGCACGGAAAGAGAACGCGTCAAACAGATCGGCGAGCGTGAACCGCGAACTGGAAAACCTGACGAACGATCTGAAGATCGGGTCAACCAGCACTGCGCCAGACGCGCTGAACAGGCCGGCAAAACTACAATCCGCCGCGCCGCGCAACTACAAAACCATCGCGGACCCTCACTCAGGCAATTGCGCGGGTGCAAGACCCAAATGAAATATTCTCCGCCGCCGCCACGCTCATCAACTGACGGTTCGGGTTCTATCACGTTGGAATCTTTTTGTTAGACCACGGCCGGGAATACGCTATTTTGCAAGCCGCAAACGGCGGCGGCGGACAAAAAAGATATGCTCGCACGCGGACACCGCCTCGCCGTGACCCGGCGTTGTATGGGCTTTGCCGCTCGGACGAGAAAACCCCGCATCGCCCTCGACGTGGGAGCGGACGCAGTTTTCTTAGCCAACCTCGACCTCCCCGATACCCGTTCTCAGATCCGGGTGCCGTTGATCTACAACGAACAAGTCATTGGCGTGCTGGATGTGCAAAGTAAAGAAGCGGGGCATTCTCAGAAGACGACTTCCGCGTGTTAGGCACGCTCGCAAGTCAATTGGCAATTGCTATCGAAAACGTCCGCTTGCTTTCGGAGGCGCGCGCCTCAACCAAACAAATGGAAGAAGTGTACAACGAGTTTATCCGCACGCAATGGAGTCGCACCAGCGAGAGAATGGATTTTGCCGGCTTCCGCTACAACGCCGGGAGGATCGAGCTGGTGGAACCGTTGGCGGCGGATGCCACGGCGAATCAAGCCGCCCCGTCGGATTCGAACCGGAGAGAGATCACGGTGCCGGTGAAATTGCGCGGCGAGACCATCGGCGTGCTGCACGTGGAATCCAACGATCTATCCAAAGAATGGCGGTCCGACGAGATCAGTCTGATGGAAGCGGTGGCGGAACGCGCGGCGCTCGCGCTTGAAAATGCGCGCCTGTTTCAAGATGCCCGCCGCCGCGCCGCGAAGGAACGCATGATCGCGGAAGCCGCATCGAATATCGGCAGTTCGATGAATGTGGAAAACATCCTTCAAGCGACCGCGGCGGAACTCGAACGCGCGCTGGGCGGTTCTGAGGTTTTGATCCGATTCAACAATAAGGACTCAGCATGAGTTTAAATCAAGCCACCGCAATCAGCGTGATCGTCATTCTCATCGGCGTGTTGGCGCTCGCCTTGGGGATGTCGAACCGCTTCGCCAACCGAAGCCTGCGCACACGGATCGCGTTCGGTATTTTGTTTACCGTCGGCATTGCGGTCGGTTTCCTTTCCATTTATGCGGTCAACAGCGCGGTGCGCATCACCGACCTGCTCTCGCAGCGTCTCGAAACAAGCGTGCAGTTGTTGGCGGAAGAACAATTGGTCAATTCGGTTACAACGGAAACCGATAAGGCGGACCGATCCTTCGAGCAGATCGAGACCAACGTGGTGGAACTCGCCACACACATGAGCGCGCTCTATGACCAAGAAGATAAACTTGGGCTAGGCAGTTACTGGAACGCCAGCGATTCGTTGATTCAATTGGAAGATGGGCGTTACGGAAATTCAACAGAAGACGTTTCATCGGTATACGTTCCCGCAAAGGTAACGATGGACGATGCCGCTTTGAGCGATCTGAACACGACCGCCTATTTAGATTTTTCCGCGCCGTCTGTGCTTGGGTCAAACTCAAGCTTGCTCGCTATTTACAGCATTGACACACACGGGACCACGCGCTATTACCCAAACATCAACCTTGCTTCGTTAGTGCCGCCTGATTTCAATCCCGTCGAACGCCCATATTTCAAAATCACATCTCCTTTGTTTAACCCAGCCAAAACAGCACGATGGGCGATCCCATACGTGGATGCGGCAGGAGGCGGCTTGGTGGTAACGGTTGCCGCGCCGGTCTACTCGGGTGAAAAATTCAGAGGCATTGTCGCCGCGGATATGCAGCTTGCCACGATCACCAGCCAGATCGAACAGATCAAGATCGGCAAGACCGGATATGCTTTTATGATAGATGACGCGGGCCGCATTATCTCGATGCCTCCAGCCGGTTTCGATCTATTCGGAATTGACCCCGGGATACTAAACTCGGACGATTATTTCAAAACGACAGTCTTGGGAGCAGGCTCGCCTGATCTGATTCAAATTACCAACCGCATGGTTTCTGGCGGAAACGGTTTGATCGTCCTTTCCCTAAATGGCGTAGATACCTATCTTGCGTTCGCGCCGGTGAAATCCAATGGATATAGCGTGGGCATTGTTGTGCCCGCGGCTGAACTGCAAACCGCCATTATGATAGCGCGGGACGAGACTCAATCACAAATTCGATCCGCCGCGCAATTGGCTGGGATCATCTTAGCCATCCTCCTTCTCGCTTCCGTCCTCATCGGATTCCGAATCAGCGGACGGATCACCGCTCCTATCGCGCGCCTTACTGAAACGGCAAATCGCATCGTAGAGGGAGACCTGACCGCCCAAGCCGCCAATACAGCATCCGACGAGATCGGTACATTGGCAAGCGCGTTCAACACAATGACAGGGCGTTTGCGAGAATCAATGGCAGGGCTTGAACAGAACGTGGCAAGCCGCACCGCTGAATTAACACTCGCCAACCAACAGAACGAACAACGCGCTCTGCAGCTTGAAACCATCGCAAGAGTGGCGCACACCATCGGCTCTACCCGCGACCTCGACGCGCTCCTCCCGCAGATCGCAGGCGCCATCAGTAAGCAGTTCGGCTTTTATCATGTCGGCATCTTCTTATTGGATGCCCGCAAAGAATACGCGGTGTTGAGCGCGGCGAACAGCGAAGGCGGAAGAAAGATGCTGGCAAACAACCACAGGTTGAAGGTCGGCGAGACCGGCATCGTCGGTTATGTGACCGGCACCGGGAAACCCCGCGTCGCTCTCGACACCGGCGCAGACGCCGCCTTCTTCGACAATCCCTTCCTCCCCGATACTCACTCCGAGATCGCTCTGCCTCTGCTTGTCGGCAATGAGATCATTGGCGCGTTAGACGTGCAGAGCGTCGAAGCCAACGCGTTCGGCGAACAAGACCTGAGCATTCTTTCGATCCTCGCCGATCAGGTAAGCATTGCCATTCAAAACGCAAGACAGTACGAAGAAACGCAAAAGGCGCTCTCCGAATCCGAAACGCTCTCGCGCCAATTGGTACGCGCGGGTTGGCAGGATTTTGCCAAAGGAAAGAAACTTCTCGGAATTCGTCATACCGGCGCGCGTTCTACTTTGCTCTACTCGAAGAAGAACGGAAAAGAAGACGCCGCGCCAACAGAAGATGATTCCATGCCGAAAGCGCGCAGCTCATCCATTGCCATTCCGATCAAACTGCGCGGCGAAACCATCGGCGTGGTAGAGGCGCGAGCGCCGGGCAATCGCCGCTGGGATCAAGACGAATTGGATATCGTTTCAGCGATCATTGACCGTGCGGCTCTCGCACTTGAAAACGCCCGCTTCCTGGAGGAAAGCCAAAAACGCGCGGCGAAAGAACGCACCATCGGCGAGATTTCTACAAAGATCAGCGCGCATAACGCCATCGAGGAACTCATCAAAACCGCCGCACTGGAACTCAGCCGCTCGATGCCGGGGACCGAAGTCGCCATCCAGTTCAATAAAGACGAGGAGGCGGAATGATCCGCAAATTTTTCAGCCCGCCTGTGTTTGAAAATGAAGAGGATAACTTCCGCGCAAGGTTCCTCAATAATTTTATGTGGGTGGTCTTGCTGTTGCTCATCCCGTCAACGATCCTGTATATCATTAACCCCGGCGATCCTTACACTGTGCCGATCCTGCTTTCATTGATCGCCTTCGTGCTTTTTTCCATCGTGTTATTGCGTCAAAGGTATGTTAATGGCAGCGCATGGTTCGCCGTTCTTCTCCTCTGGCTCAGCATAGGGGGCGAAGCATTTTTATCCGACGGTGTGAGAGACTCGCTTGTACCGGCATATGTCGTTGTAAGCTTACTGGCAAGCATCGTCATCAGCCGCGGCGTAGGCGCCGTCTTTGCACTGTTGAGTATTCCCGCGCTGCTTTTCCTTGGCTGGAGCGAATCAAGTGGAATCATACAGCCAGTCCTATCAAAACCCAATATTTACGCAAGAGATATTTCGTTTGCCTACGCGGCGATCACCGCGCTCATCTATTTCAGCACGACCCAGTTACGAAACGCGCTGACTCGCGCAACCAAGAGCGAGGCAAATCTGCGCGAATCAAATGATGCCCTTCGTGACCTCAACCAGACGCTAGAACAGCGCGTTGCCGCACGCACAGACGAGCTAGAACAGGCAAATCAACACAACGCCCGCCGCGCCCGTCAATTCGAGGCGATCGCGCAAGTGACCAAAGCCGCCGCCGCGAACCAAAGCCTTGAGGACCTCCTGCCATTGCTCGCGCAAGTGATCGCCGAAAAATTCGAGTATTACCATGCGGGAATTTTCCTGCTGGACGCAAACCGCGAATATGCCGAACTGAGAGCCGCGAACAGCGATGGCGGACAGCGGATGCTGAGCCGGGGACACAAGCTTCGCATCGGACAGACCGGCATCGTTGGCTTGGTCGCCGCCACAGGTCAGCCGCGCATCGCCCTCGACGTGGGGGCTGACTCGGCTTTCTTCAACAACCCCGACCTGCCTCAAACTCATTCCGAAATGGCGCTTCCGCTTAGCACCGCCGGGCTGTCAATCGGAGTGTTAGACATCCAAAGCGTTGAACACAACGCCTTCACAGAGGATGATGTTGAGGTTCTTTCCATCCTTGCAGAGCAGGTTGCCACGGCGATTCAGAATGCCCGTTATTATGAAGCGACACAGGAGTTGGTGGAAGAAGCGCAAAGAATGTCGGGATCCTATCTGCGCGACGCGTGGAGCGCTTTGAAATCGCAAGAGCGGGTCATTGGCTACGTAGCCGATGGGAATTCCTTGAAACGATCTAACCCGAACAAAGACCCGTTGCTTTTTTCGAAAGCGGCGAATGAAACCCAGCACATGGTTCGCAACGGCGAGAAACCGAGGATCGCAGTTCCCATCAGCGTTGCGGGCAGAGTTGTCGGCGTGATGAACGTCAACGTGAACGAAGAACATGATTGGGAGCAAGACGAGGTAGATATCGCAAAAGCGGTTGCCGACCGCCTCTCGCTCGCGCTCGAAGCCGCTACCCTGCTCGAAACAACCCAGAAGCGCGCGGAGATCGAACGCCTCACGGCGAGCATTACCGGGAAGATCGGTTCCACCGCGCAATTTGATTCGATCCTGCGGACCGCGGCGGAAGAACTCAGCCAAGCGCTTGGCGGTTCGGAAGTATTGGTGCAGATTCAACCCATGACGCCAACTTCAAAGACCGAGAAAATAACCTCATGAACAAATTAATGCAATCACTGGACACTTGGTTTAAAGGTCTAACCTATCCGCAGAAATTTACCGTCATCACGATCATCTTCGTGTTCCCGGTCATCGCCTTTTTGCCGCTCATTGGAAATGAAGTGAGCCGCATCAATCGGTATGGGACGAACGAACTGTTCGGAACTTTATATACGCGCCCGTTGTGGAAGATCACTCACGACTTGTATCTGCACGAGGTATTGTCGGAGAAGTTCGCAGAGGGAGAGGTCGAACTCTCAGCGGTAGAAGCGCTTCAGGCAACGATTGACACAGATTTCGCCGAGCTAGAAGCCCGTCAGCGGCAGGAAGTGCTTTCTCAGCCGTATCAGAGTGAAGTGGCGGGATTCAAAGAACGCTGGGTAAATATAAAAGGCGCGGTCTTGAATGCCGATTCCGCGGCATTGAACGCGCAACATGAAAGTTTGATCAACGACTTCAACGATCTCATCCTCCGTGTCGGCGAGTCATCGAACCTCGTCCTTGACCCAGACCTCGATACGTATTTCATGAAGGATGTCGTGCTGTTCGACATGACCAAAAACCAAGCGCTGACCTTTGAAATCTATCAATTAGCAAACGGCGCGGAGGTTGGTCAGCCGTTATCCGCGAGGGAACAGGAACAGATCGCCGGCTTGTTGAGCGACATCGAAACCAACATGGCGCAAATAGACCGCAAGACCAGCGGCGCGCTGGAAAACAACACCAGCGGCGAAATGGGGCAGATCATTACCCCGGCGTTAGATGAATATCGCAAACAAATGCAATCCTTTGTAGACTTTGTTCAAAACAATGTGATAAGCGGTTCGGTCAGCGACTCCAGCGGTATGCTGCAGGCATTTGAAAATATCCACAAAGCGAATCAGGATTTTTTCACCGCCGCTTCAGACGCTCTACAAACCGGCGTCGCGGCGCGCGTTAATTCAACAATATTTCGGTTTTATCCGATCGCGCTTATTGTGTTGATAAGCGTAGCCGCCGCGTTCCTATTAGGGCAACGCATGATGGGCTCCATCAGCGAGCCGCTTACGCAACTGAGCAACGCCACGCAACAACTTGCCACAGGCGATCTCTCGGCGCGCGTTGAAGTGCAGGGCTACGGCGAACTCGAAAAGGTTTCAAAAGCGTTCAACAAAATGGCGGCAGACCTCGAACTAGATAAAACCTCGCTCACACAACGCGCCAAAGAACTTGAAATTGCAAACCAGATCAACGCCACGCGCGCGCGCGAGTTTCAATTTATCAGCGAAATATCGCAAGTGATCTCGCAGGAACAAAAACTCGAAATACTCTTGCCCTTGATCACCCGGTTGGTCAGCGAAAAGTTCAACTTCTATCACGCTGGCATCTTCTTAACCGACGAAAGCCGCCGACACGCCGTATTACAAGCCGCCAACAGCGAAGGCGGGCAACGGATGTTGAACCGCGGACATCGCCTCGAACTCGGCGCCGGTATCGTGGGGACCGTCGCTCAAACGGGACAAGCCCGCGTCGCTCTCGACGTGGGGGCTGACGCAGTTTTCTTCGACAACCCCGACCTCCCAGCCACGCGCTCCGAAATGGCAATCCCGCTCAACGCGCGCGGCGTGACCATTGGCGTGCTAGACGTGCAAAGCGTGAAGACCGGCGAGTTCACTCAGAACGTGATCGGCATTTTGGGCATCCTCGGCGATCAGGTCGCCATTGCGATCGAAAACGCCCGTCTCTTTACCCGCACCCAGCAAGCGTTGACCGATGCGCAAACGCTCTACAATCAATACTTGCAGAAAGAATGGAAATCTTTCCGAGGCAAGGCGGTAAACTTTGGTTATCAGCAATCCGCAACCGGAGGAAAGCCGCTGGAGGCTCCGATGGAGTCGGACGAGATCAAACAAGCCGTTCAACGCGGAGAGATCGTTCTCGGAGACAACGGGTCGCAAACAGAACCGGTCATCATCGTGCCGATCAAACTGCGCGGTGAAACGATCGGAGTGCTAAACATCAAAGCGCCGGAGAAGAACCGCCGCTGGAGCCGCGACGAGATCAACATGATCGAGTCTGTTTCGGAACGGTTGGGGCTGGCGCTTGAAAATGCCCGCCTGTTCGAGGAAACCAACCGCCGCGCGGAACGCGAACGCGTGGTATCGGAGATCACCGGCAAGATCCGCAGTGTGAACGACCCGCAGGTTATGATTCAAACAGCCTTGGAAGAGTTGCGAAACGTTCTCGGAGCAAGTCGCGTCCAAGTGATTCCACAAACATCCGCCGGGAACGTCGTTGAAAATCAGAAAAAAGCCGAGGAAGTATGACATACATCATTGCCGTCTCAAATGAAAAAGGCGGGGTCGCCAAAACAACAACCACCCTCTCGCTCGGCGCCGCGCTGGCGGAGTTGAACCACCACGTTCTGTTGGTAGACCTCGACCCGCAATCCAACTTGAGCCTTGCCCTCGGGCTGGAAACCGGTGAAGCCGAACTCACCTCGGCGAATGTGTTGATTGAAAACACGCCGATCAAATCAGCCATCCGCAAGACCGATGTGGCGAATCTTGAGCTGATCCCGTCTAACGCGCGGATCGAGAGCGCCGAGCAATATCTTCCGATGCGCAGTAATTATCTTCAAACGCTTCGCCAGGCAATTCACGCCGGCGTGCTGAACTACGATTACATCCTATTCGATTGTCCGCCCGCGCTGGGAGCGATCACGTTGAACGCGCTCTCCGCGGCTGACCTGCTCATCATCCCCACGCAGGCAGAGTATTTCTCCGCGTATGCGTTACGGAACATGATGGGTTCGATCCGAAGAGTGAGACAGGAAAGCAACCCCAACCTCGCATATCGAATCCTTGTCACACTGCTAGACCGCAGAAATCGAACGCATCGCAATATCTTTGAACAGTTGCAGACGACGTTCGGTCAGGGCGTTTTCACCAGCGTCATCGAGATAGATACCAAACTCAGAGAAAGCCCTATTGCGGGAATGCCGATCACGCAATATCGTCCCACAAGCCGCGGTTCGCAACAATACCGCGTTCTTGCGCAGGAGTTAATTGAATATGCCAAAGAAGAAGCCAGCCGACAAGCGGCTTAACAAGTTATTTCAAAATATAACTCCTGAGGAGACTACGTCCAAGCCGAAGCGCGCGCCGCGCGCCGCTCCGGTGGAGGAAAAAGCCGCCATCAGCCAGCCGCCTCCACAAGCGGAAAGAACCGCGAGCGTTTCTCCGCCGACGCGCCCGCTGGAATTAGTCCAGCGAGTTCCCAAGAGCGAAAACGCCATCTCGCTGGCGTTTCAAGCCGGGCAGGATAACTGGGCGACTCTTCAAGTATTGGACGACGACGAGCAAAATACCTGGTCGCCGGACGATGAACTCCTTGTCCATCAGGTCGTTGACCAACTTTCGCTCGCGCTGGAAAACGCGCGCTTGTTTCAAGAAACGGAAGCAAGGGCAAAAGAGGTTTCGGTTCTCAACGAGGTTGGGCAAACCCTCGCCTCTACGTTGAACATCGAACAGATCACCGATGCCACCTACAACGGCATTGCCCGCTTGTTCGATACCAAGAATTTCTACATCGCATTTTACGACCGGCAAAAGAGCGAGATTCTGTTTCCGCAAAATATTTCCGAATCAGCGGTGGATCGCGACATCACCCGCCTACCGCTGGGAGAGGGGATCACTTCGCACATCATCCGCACCCGCGAGAACGTCTTGATCCGCGACGGCAGCGATAAGTGGATGAGGGACCGCGGCGAAGTGCCGGTGGGCGAGCCGGCGCAATCATTTCTAGGCGTGCCGCTCATTGCGAGCGATAAGGTGTTTGGCGTTATCGCGATCCAAGATTACGAGACCCAAAACAAATACAACGAACACGATCTAAAACTTCTCACTTCGTTTGCGAACCAAGCCGCCATTGCCATTGAGAACGCGCAGTTATTCCAGGAAGCGGCGACCAGTCAGTCAACGCTTTCTGAGGCTCTCCGTATCGCCAGGATCGGTTATTTTGAAATTGACGTGGTGACCCAGGTCATTACGATCACGGACGAATTGTTCGCCATTCTCGACACAACCGCAGAACAAGAAGGCGGGCGTCAATTCTCGGCGCGCGATACGCTCAGAAAATACGTCAGCCCGGAAGACTTCACTGCGGTGATCAAAGCATACGAAAAAGCGATCAAGACCGGTAAATCGGGACAAGAGGTTTTTGTCGAAGCCCGCTATCGTACCCGCGATGGCAGGCAAATCTGGGTAGCCACAACACATAAAGCGGAGCTTGATGAAAAGGGACGCGTTTATAAAGTACTCGGATCGTCACAGGACATCACCGAGCGGAAAACGAATGAGCTGATCCAAGCCGCCGTTACAGATATTTCAGACGCCGCGCTGACCGCGCCAAGTCTCGAATCGCTCATCAAGGCGATCCATAAGGCGATTAGCACGCTCGTCCCCGCTAAAAATTTCTACGTCGCCTTGTACGACGCTCAAAACGACTGGACGACTTACCCATACTTCGTTGATGAACGCGACGAACCAATTCCGCCTCAAAAACTGGGACGAGGATTGACGGGATACGTGATCCGCACCGGGAAGGTGTTGCGCACTACGCCGGAGATATTTTCAGACTTGATCGCGTCCGGCGAGGTGGAGAGCAGAGGAACCACCAGCGTAGATTGGCTTGGCGTCCCGTTGCGAAGCGAAACAGCGATCCGCGGCGTGATGGCAATTCAATCCTACGATCCGTTGGTTCGAATCACACCTCGGCATCAAGAGATATTGACGGTTCTCGCAGGGCAGTCAGCCGCATCCATCGAGCGCGTGCTGGCAAGAGAAGCGTTATCGAAATCGGAAGCGGACTTGCGCGCGTTGTTTTCGTCCATGCAGGATGTGGTGTTGGTGGTGGATAGAGATACGCGTTACATTCGTATCGCGCCGACCAATCCCTCGCGCCTGTTCCGTCCCCCGGAAGATCTGCTTGGAAAACGGATGGATGAATTACTTCCGCCCGAAACGCACGAACCTTTCCGCGCCGCCATCTTGAAAGCCCTTGAATCAGGCGAGGCTGTTCAAATCGAATATCAATTGCCCGTTGAGAATCAAGTCTATTGGTTCCTTGCCAATCTTTCGAAACTCAACGAAAACGAGGTCTTCTGGGTTGCCCGCGATATTACCGACCGCAAACACTCCGAAGAGATCCTACAGCGCCGCAACAGATATCTTGCCATCTCTGCTGAAGTAGGCAAGCTGGTTACATCCACGCTTGACCTGAACAAGATCTTTACAGAAACCGTGATTCAGGTGAAAGAAGGCTTCGGTCTTTACTTTGCCGCAATATACAGCATCGAAGAGACAGGCTTTATTGCAGGCTTGCGCGGAGCCACCGGCGAAGCGGGCGAACAACTGCTGGCTTCAAAATACTCGGTTGGAGTAGGCTCGCAGTCCATCGTCGGCATGGTAGCGGAATCGGGAACGGCGAAACTGATCGAAAATGTAAATAACGAGCCTCTATACACTCCTAACCCGCTCCTGCCAAACACGCGATCTGAAGTTGCCATTCCCTTGCGCATCGGCTCGCGCACCGTTGCGGTGCTCGATCTCCATTCCAGTCAGCAGAGCGCCTTCACCGAAGACGATATGTCGGTTCTGCAATTGCTCAGCGATCAGGTAGCGGTAGCCATTGACAACGCCCGGTCGTACGAACTCTCGCAGCAATTGATCAAAGACCTGCGCGAGGTGGATAAACTCAAGAGTCAATTCCTTGCCAACATGAGTCATGAATTGCGAACGCCGTTGAACTCCATCATCGGTTTCTCGCGCGTGATCTTGAAAGGCATTGACGGTCCCATCACCGACACACAACAACAAGACCTGACCGCCATCTACAACTCCGGTCAACACCTGCTTGGGTTGATCAACGACGTGCTAGACCTCGCCCGCATCGAAGCCGGTAAGATGGAATTGAACTTCGAAGAAGTGAGCCTCGCCGACATGGTTCAAAGCGTCCTCTCCACGGCGAAGGGCTTGGTCAAAGAAAAACCGATCCAGCTGGTTTCGAATATTCTTGCCGGCACATCCACCGTG
>JAXLVX010000066.1:0-16734 GCA_046328795.1 Anaerolineales bacterium
TTATCTGGGGTATGTGGAATTTGTCCAACCGCCTTGCGTATGAAGCCGAACGATTGATGGGTTCGCATGTGGTGTACTATCTGGCGAACCCTTGGCCCATTGAACCCAATATGCACCGGAAATTTTGGGATGCGCCCGCCACATCCTCTTTTAGAACGATTGCCAAAAAGATTCTGCGAATCCCCGCGCGGGCTATGTTGCTCGATGAATGGCGGGATATTCCGCTCAAGTTCGAACATGCGCCGTGTTGCAGCGCCGCACAGCGCGATCAATTGCTTGATGCGGGTATCCCATTGAAGGATGCGCCGGTCATTTACGAAGGCGTTGATTTGAGCGTGTATCTTGCGCAAGCTGCGGAGCGCGCACACCACGGCACTACGTTCCTTTCACTGGTTTTTGTCGGTATCTTGGCGGAGCATAAAGGAGTCCATACCACGCTGGAGGCGTTGAACCAGTTAGCCGTCGAGAAGAAGAAGCGCGTCCATCTCACGATCCTTGGCAAAGGTCACCAACAATATGTCAAACGCCTGCATCGTCTCGTGGATGAATATCAACTTGCCGAGCATGTTGCCTTCCACGCGCCGATCCCGCGCAGCGAACTTCCTGAATTTTTAGGAAGGTTTGACGCGCTTCTTTTGCCGTCCATTTGGATGGAGCCGTTGGCGCGAATCATGCAAGAGGGGTTGGCAAGCGGCATGGTGGTGATCGGCTCGGCGACCGGCGGGAGCGCGGAGACGATCCGGCACGGCGAGAACGGATTACTCTTCAAGCCCGGCGACGGCGGCGAACTCGCGGATCGAATCGCCCTTCTGCTTGATCAGCCTGCGAAACGCCGCATCCTAGCCGACGGCGGCGTGCAGACAGCGAAACGAATGTTTGACATCAATGTTATGCTGGACAACCTTGAAGCCTATTTGGAGCAAGTGAATGCCAAGCCCAGCTGAGCCGCTAGCGAGCGTTATCATACCGAATTACAACCATGCCCAATACATAGGGGATGCAATTCGCAGTGTGCTGGCGCAAACGTATCACAACTACGAGGTCATTGTAGTAGACGACGGCTCTACAGATAACAGCCGTGAAGAAGTGGCGCAGTTTGGCGGCAAAGTGAAATACATTTACCAATCCAATGCTGGACTGTCCGCCGCGCGAAACACAGGTATTCAGGCATCGAAAGGTTCATTGATCGGTGTGCTGGATGCCGATGATATGTATGGACCAGAATACCTCAAGGTATTGGTCACCGCTTTGCAAGAAGACCCTGTTGCAGCTGGAATCTACTGCGGCTATCAATTTGTAGATCATGCCAACAATCTTTTGCCGCAAGTCGAGGCGCGTCCGGTGGAACCGGGGCGGCTATATTCGGCTTTGCTTGGCGGGAATTTCTTTGTGCCCGAATCGATCTTTTTGCGCCGGAGCGTCTACGAAGAAGTAGGTCTGTTTGATGAAACTTTACGCGCCTGCGAGGATTGGGATGTATGGCTGCGCGCCGCAAAAAAATACAAGATCATCCATTCCTCTGAAATCCTCACGCGCCATCGTATTTTGCCGGGCAGTATGTCCACAGACCCATTGCGGATGTTGAACAACCGCCTCGCTGTGTTGAAAAAACATGTGGGGGAGGAGCCAACCGCGAGCGGCGATACGACCTCGCACCGCGCTTATGGAAGGGCATACCTTGGCTCGTGCGTTGAATACTTGCAATATGGCGACCATGATCGAGCCTATCAATGTTTTCAAAAAATGGCGAATCTCTGCCCAACTCTGTTGACGGAAATTGATACTTTCTATCAACTAGGATGCGGCGACCAGCCGAAGGGATCCATGGGCGATCTGGAATCTTTGAACGTGAAACGTAACAGCGAATCGCTCCTCGCAATGATGGCGAGTGTGTTTGCGGAGGCTTCACAGCCGGTGAAGCAACTGCAACGCGCGGCGTATGCGACGGCTTATTGCGCGTTGGGGATACTTGCCTATAATACGCGCGAGTTTACAGAAGCACGTCGGTTTCTTTCAAGAGCTCTCTGGAGCGACTCAAATTTAGCACTCAATAAACAGGTCATGAGCCTGTGGATCAAATCTCTTTTCGATCCTAAAGCCATTACCTTGTTGAAAAATATCAAGCAATGGATGACGTCTTAAAATGCGGATACTCTTTCTTTCAAATTTTTATCCCCCCTACGAGCTCGGGGGCTATGAACAATGGTGCGCAGAGGTGGCTGCCCGCCTCGTAGCGCGCGGACATGAAATTGAGGTTCTAACCAGCAATTACGGGTCTCGTTCCGGGTTCTCAGGCGATTCGCCCCATGTCTACCGCGTCCTCTACCTCCAAAGCGATCTGTCATATTACCGTCCCACAAATTTCTTTGTTAAACGTCCGCTTCAAGACAAACAGAATATTCGAATTTTGCGTCAAACCATTGACCGATTTCAACCCGAACTTATCATGGTTTGGGGTATGTGGAATTTGTCCAAATTCCTGCCGTATTGGGCTGAAAAATGGATGCCGGGCCGTGTCGCATATTTCATTTCGAACTATTGGCCCCGAGATGTGGATCCTCATACCGCGTATTGGAATCTCCCAACGCGCCGGGCGGCAACGAAAATAATTAAAGATCCACTGCGTAAATTTGCGTTGGGTATTTTGAAAGCGGAACATTATCCGCCGAGGCTGCAACTGGAAAATGCAGTTTGTTGCAGTCACTATGTGCGTGATACGCTAGTTAAGTCGGGCGATCTGCCTGAGCGATCAGGGGTGATTTTCGGCGGGATAGAGGCGGATGATTTTGCCCGTTACTCAAAGTTGGATGGAAAAGATCAAAGCAGACAGCCTGAACCATTGAAGTGTGTGTATTTTGGCAGGTTGATACACGATAAAGGCGTGCATACTGCCATCGAAGCCCTTGGATTGTTGAAGCAACAAGGTCTATCCGATAACATCCAGTTGACGATCATTGGAAGCGGTCATCCTGCTTATGAGGAGTACTTGCAAAAGTTAGTAGATGAGTTGGGAATAAGAGAGCAGGTGAAGTTTATAAAAAAGGTTCACCGTAAGGACATTCCGAAATTGCTCTCTAACTTTAACGTCTTTCTATTCACATCCATTTGGGCTGAGCCGATGGCTCGCAGTGTGATGGAGGCGATGGCGTCCGGGCTTTTGGTGATCGGTACCGAGGTGGGCGGGCAGGCAGAGATGCTTTCCAATGGTGTTAATTCTCTTACATTCGCGCCGGGAGATTCATCTGCCTTGGCAAAACAAATTGCGTCGGTATCGAAACACTGGCTTATGAGCGTCCAATTGGCTCGCGCAGGGCAGGCTTTGGTCATGGAGAAGTTTACGCTGGACCGCATGGTGACGGACATAGAAGATTATCTCGCGAATCGTTTTAAAGCGCCTGCAAAACTCAGCGAATGAGAATATTATTCCTTTCCAATTTCTATCCCCCCGCCAGCCGTGGGGGATACGAGCAATGGTGCCAGGAAGTTGCCGATTGCCTGCGAAGCCGCGGACATGATGTGATTGTGCTTACCAGCGAATTTGGAAAAGACGTTTTGCAAAATCCCGATCCTGCTTGGGTGCGGCGAACCTTGCATTTGGAAATGAAACTGGCTTCGCTGAAAAATGCTTTTCAATTTTTTACCCACCGTAAAAAACGCGAAGCGCAAAACTTGAGTTGTGTTGGTGACGCGATACAAAATTTCAAACCCGACGTTGCTGTGATCTGGGGCATGTGGAATTTGCATCGTTCTATCCCGGCTTTGGTTGAAGAACGCATGCCCGGACGCGTCGTGTATTACATGGGCGATTATTGGCCCACCTTGCCGAATCAATTCGAGAATTATTGGAATGCGTCGCCGCGCAGCGCAATTACTGGACTTCTCAAGCTGATCCTCAAACCATTTGCCATGCGAATCTTGGCGCGCGAAAAACGCGCGTCGCTGAAATTAGATCACGTGTTATTTCCAACGCAGTTCATGCGGGATGAGTTCGCGCAAAAAGAGATCTTGCCCCAGCATTCAAATGTTGTTTATGGCGCGATTGACACCAAGCCATATCTGAGCGAAACTGCGCGATCAAATTCTAGAACATCCCTGCTCTACATTGGGCGTTTGAGTCATGAGAAAGGCGCGCATACCGCAATACAAGCGGTCGCGCATCTCGTGAACAAGTATGGGATCAAGAATTTGCACTTGACCATTGTTGGCGATGGCGACCGCGATTATGAATCCTTCCTACGGACTCTGGTGAAAGACGAAAAAATCGCTTCTTTTGTGGACCTTCTGCCTGCCCAGCCTAAACAAGCGCTGCCGCCCTTCTATCAAAGCGCCGATATCTTCCTGTTCACGTCCATTTGGGCTGAACCGTTTGGGCGTGTTATTGTCGAGGCAATGGCATCCGGGGCGGCGGTGATCGGCACGCGCGTGGGCGGCGCGGCGGAGATCCTGCGCGACAATGAGAATTCGTTATCGTTTGCGGCGGGCGATTCTGTTGGTCTGGCGAATCAGATCAAACGGTTGATCGAGTCGCCGGAGTTGAGGATGAAGTTAGCGCGCTCTGGTAAGGAATCGGTCGTAGATAAATTCGATCTGCAACGCATGACCGGCGAGATCGAAACGTACCTGCAAAACTTAGCGCTCCAATGAAGATATTATTCCTTTCGCGCTGGTTCCCAGAACCGGCTGATAATGGCTCCAAATTGAGAATTTTGAATCTGTTGCGCGGGTTGGCACGGCATCACGAGGTGACCCTGCTGAGTTTTAGCGACCAGCCCGAAGTGAGTCGGGAAGCGAAGCAAGTCCAATCCCTTTGCGCAGAGTCGCACAGCATCCCATGGCGGGAATTTAATCCACACAGCGCTCGTGCAACGTTGGGCTTCTTAAGTTTGAGTCCGCGCTGGCTTATTGATACATTTTCGCAGGAGATGGCGGCGGAGATTGCCCAGCAATTGAATGGTAAAAAATATGATCTTGTCATTGCGTCGCAGTTACCGATGGCGGCGTACTATCCTTATTTCAGAGATGTGCCGGCGATCTTCGAAGAGATGGAACTTGGGCTGTACATGGATGACCTTCAACGCTCGGCTCACTGGATTCAGCGCCTTCGCCGCAGGTTTGCCTGGTTCAAACTCCGTATGTATCTTTCGCGCCTCTTGAAACATATTCGCGCTGTAACCGTCGTGTCTGATGCGGAGCGCGAACTGGCGGTTGGGAATTTTCCGCGGCTGAAAAAAATATCGGTGATCCCCAACGGGATGGATGTGGATGCATACGCGGAAATTGCATGGACGCCGAAGCCGCATACGATGATTTTCACCGGCTCATTCCGCTACTCTGTGAATTACGAAGCAATGGTTTGGTTTGTTGGCAAGGTGTTTCCGCTCATTTTGAACAAGATCCCGGATGCGGAGTTGATCATCACCGGCGACCATCTCGACCTGCCGCTTCCCGCGCAAAAAAATATCCAGCTGACGGGCCGCGTGGATGATGTTCGACAGTGGGTCGCAAATTCGGCGGTTGCGCTCGCTCCCTTGTGGAGCGGAGGCGGCACGCGGTTGAAAGTCCTTGAAGCGATGGCGCTTGGCGTTCCTGTTGTCGCTACCAGTAAAGGCGCGGAGGGGCTGGGCGCTCAACATGGTACGCACCTTTTTGTGGTAGATTCACCGGAGGAGTTTGCCGCTCGCGTTATCGAATTGATGCAAGATCAGGCTCTTGCGAGCCGCATCGCTTTCAATGCCCGCGAGTTTGTCAAAGCGAACTTTGATTGGAGTATTGTTATGCCTAATTTTCTACAAGTTGCGGAAGATGCTGTCTGTGAATGAACGAGTGTTTCGGATAAAATTTGTCATTCTCTGATCTCGTTGTGAATGAGTTACCATCATGAATATAGATTTCAACCTAAAAATCCTTTCCTTTAACCATCGCATCACAATGTCCAAACGGAATTTCCAGTATGCCGTTGGCGTGATCACCATGTTAGCGGCGACCGCTGCCGCCTTTTGGGGATCGTTAAAAATGTACATGCTGGTAACGGCGGCAGTTGCGGGGTTGCTCGTCATGCTTGTTCTCATGCGCCATCTTGCCGTTGGGTATTTTATGCTGTTGTTAGGCGGAATATTTGTCCCTTTTTCCGGACCGGGCGGCATCAATATCACCATGATCATGTTGATCCTCATGGTCTTTATCTGGGTGATGGATATGTTCATTGTCAAGCGCCGCTTCGAGTTCATTCGCTCGGGTCCTGTGCGGCCCACGCTTTACTTCATGGTCGTCTGCGTGGCGGCATTCTTGATGGGGCAGGTGCTTTGGTATGTCACCTCCGTTCAGGCGCCGCTTGACACTCAAGCAGGCGGGTTCGCCATTTATTTTTTCTCGCTCGCCGCGCTGGTGATGACGGCAAACATCATTAAAGATATTCGCTGGCTCAAGACATTTGTCTGGTTGTTCGTTGGGCTGGGAGCGGTCTATGTGTTTGCCCGTGTTTTAAACATATCTGAGATAGATAATTACTACGAGAGAGGCTACACTGCCAACAGTATGCTTTGGGTATGGCTGGTGGCGATACCCGCGGCGCAGGTGATTTACAACCCGAAGTTATCAAGGTGGCAGCGCGCGGCATTAGCCTTCGTAGTGTTTATTACCATGTATGTGGCAATAATCCAGTTAAGAGATTGGAAGTCTGGATGGGTGCCGCCCCTCATTGTGATCGCAGTGTTGGTGGGGTTGCGTTATCCCAAGTTGGCGATCACCTCCATTCCTTTTGCGGCGATCGGGTTCATCATCTTTGCCCAACGACAAATCTCATCAGAAGGTTGGAGTTGGGGGACTCGGCTGGATGCGTGGCGGATCGTGCTTGAGGTCAGCCGGGTCAACCCGGTGCTGGGGCTTGGGTTTGCCAATTATTATTGGTACGTGACCCTTTTCAACATCCGAGGCTACTATGTTCAATTTAACTCCCATAGCCAATATGTGGATCTGATCGCGCAGACCGGGATCGTTGGCTTGATATGTTTCATTTGGATCATGGTTGAGATCGGCCGCTTAGCTTGGTCGCTTATGCAGAGGCTGCCCGACGGTTTTGCGCGCGGTTATGCTTATGGAGTTTTTGCTGGGCTTGTGGGTGTTTTAGCCGCGGCATTTTTAGTGGATTGGGTGCTTCCCTTTGCGTACAACATCGGGCTGACGGGTTTCAGAGCCAGCATCTTGCCCTGGATCTTTTTTGGAGGGTTGATCAGCATTGAACAGATCTACTCTACGAACGTCATAAAAGATCAGGAAAGAGCGCGGTTGAAAGGCTGATGAATTTTCCAGTTGGTTCATCGCATCTGATACCCTGAACATAGGCTGAGTCTCAGGTGTTGGTTCGATGATTCGGCCAATTGGAAGGCGGGTACTTAGATTCGTAATTTTACAAGTGAAAAAACATCGAGTTAAAGGAAGGATGTCTATGGAAGAACTCATAGGTCTGATCCCCGCGGCGGGGAAGGGTGTTCGGCTGGGTTTGCCGTATCCGAAAGAGTTGTACCCCGTTATTCGGAATAATCATTACAAACCCATCTCTCAATTTGTTGTGGATAATTTAACGAACGCGGGTCTGAAGCATATCGTGTTCGTCGTGAACGAGACAAAACACCAGTTGATGGGATATTTCGGTAGCGGTCAACGCTTTGGGTGCGACATCAGCTACGTGGTGCAGGAAGTGGTGGAAGGGAAGACGAAATCCACTTCGCCCGGTCTGGCGCACGCGTTGGATTCGGCGTATCACCTCATCAAAGGGAAGACCGTCTTCTTCGGCATGGCGGATACTTTGATGAAACCCAATGATATTTTCAAACGCATCCATGAAGCCGCGCTTCCCGACGATGATGTGTTGTTTGGCATGTTCACCACCGAGCGACCCGAAAAATTCGGCATGGTGAAAATGGATGGCGATTCGCGTGTGATTGAAATCGTGGATAAACCGAAACAGACCGATCTCACCGAAATGTGGGGCTGTATCGTCTGGCGTCCGAAATTCACCGAGTATTTGCACAAGTGTGTTTTTGAGGAAGGCATCTCCGATTTTGCGAAGATCATGAACGACGCTATCTCGATGGGAATGAAGTTCAAAGGCGTGCACATGAAAGACGGCACATACATTGATCTTGGAACCTACGAAGAGATCGCCGACCTCGATAGAAAGCATCGGGAGGAGTAGATGATGCAGGAAACTGCGAGCAGACTGAACGTCGGAAAGAGCAGCGATGATGTTGTGGATATGTCCATTGTGTTGGTGTGTTGGAATAACAAGGCGTATCTCGATCCGTGTTTGAAATCCTTGTATGAGGGCGGGTTGAAGAGTTCGTTCGATGTTGTCGTCGTGGACAATGGCTCGACCGATGGAAGTCAACAAATGCTGGCGGAGAAATATCCGCAAGTGAAGTTGATCCAAAATGCGGGCAATGTGGGGCTGGGCAAGGCGAGCAATCAGGGCATCGAAGCGACGAATGGGCGGCATGTGTTGTTGTTGAACAACGACACGCTCGTGAACGCCCCCGCGCTCGATGTGCTGGTTGAATATTTGGATGCGCATCCTGAAGCGGGCGCGTCGGCGGGGAAGTTGTTGAACCCCGATGGCTCGTTTCAATCGGGCTTTGCGCCGTTCTCGACTCTGCTCGAAGAATTTTTGATCGCCACGCACATCGGCGAGTTGTTGTGGGCGGGGTATCCGTCGCACGGCGATTCGAATCAGATCAAGGAAACAGGCTGGATGAGTTCGGCGTGTTTGTTAGTGCGCCGCGCGGCGCTGGATAAAATTGGTTTGTTGGATGAAGGGTATTTTATTTACGGCGATGAAGCCGATTTGCAATTTCGCTTGAACAAAGCGGGCTGGAAAGTTGTGTTCCTGCCGAATTCTTCGATCATCCACTTCGGCGGGCGGAGCATGGATCGCTGGAAGCGGCGCAAGATGGTCTATCGCGGCAAGATGATGTTCTACAAAAAGAATTATGGATTCATCAGCACACTTTTGTTGCGCGCCTTGTTCTTTGTGATGAGCCTGTTGAAATTGCTGGTGTGGTGCGTCGGGTTTTTTGTGCCGAGTCGCAACGATCAAGCCAAAAAAGAACTGCGCTCCAATCTCGATGTGATGGCGTTGTGCCTTAACTTGCAGTAAAACTGTAGACCAAGATCTTTTTCTGCCACGGATTTCACTAATTCGCACGGATTTATTTTGATTTTTCCGTGAAAATCCGTGAAATCCGTGGCTGAGAATTTAAACACCATATGAAAATTCTCTTTCTAACACAGATCGTTCCCTTTCCTCCCGACGCGGGACCGCGCGTGAAAACGTGGCACGTCCTCCGCTCCCTCGCCATGCAGGGACATTCTGTAACTTTGGTTTCCTTCGTGCGTCCAGAAGAAGTGCCGCACATCCCTGCGCTGGAAAAGGTGTGCGATGCGGTTCACACCGTGCCGATCCGTCGCTCTCGCGTGACGGACATCTGGTACATGATCCGCAGTTATCTCACCTCCCGACCTTTTCTCGTCGAGCGGGACGACCTCCCCGAGATGCAATCCGCTGTGGATAAGTTGGTGAAGGAAAACGACTTCGACTTCATCCATGCCGATCAGTTGACGATGGTACAGTTCGCATTACGCGGCGCAACGGCGGCAAAGAATAAAAAGCCCAAAGTTATTTTCGATGCGCACAATGCCGTGTGGTCCATCGTAGAGCGGATGCGCGAAAACGCGCGCTGGTTCTTGAAGCCGATTCTTTCCATTGAAGCGACGCGCGTCAAGCGCTACGAAGGCGAATTGTTGAAGCAAGTTGATCATGTACTTGCCGTCACGGATGTGGATCAGGCTGGTTTGGAAGAAGCCCTGCACGTTTCAAAAAGAAAATCAGGCGAGCGAGTTGCTCCGATCACGGTTGTTCCGATTGCAACGGACACGGGTCAATTGCAACCGATCAAGCGCAAATTGAACTCGAAGAACATCGTCACGCTTGGAACGTTGCACTACCCGCCGAACGCAGACGGCATCCGCTGGTTCTTCAATGAGGTCTTCCCATTGATCCGCGAACGAGTCCCTGATGTGACGTTGACCATCATCGGCAAAAATCCCCCGCAGGATTTTCTCGATCTCGCCGCGAAGAATCCCGATGCAGTGAAAGTGACGGGATATGTTCCCGAACTTCCTCCGTATTTGGAACAGAGCGCGTTGATGGTGGTGCCAGTCCGCGCGGGCGGAGGGATGCGGGTGCGAATCCTCGAAGCGTTCGCGTACGCCATGCCTGTCGTCACCACCACGATCGGACTCGAGGGCATCCACGCCGAACCCGAACGCGATGTGCTGGTCGCAGACACGGCAAGCGATTTTGCGAAGCGAGTCGTTGAACTGCTCGAAGACACATCCTTGCAGGAAAAATTATCCACGAACGGACGGCGTCTAGCCGAAACAAAATACGATTGGCAGGTCGTGCTGACTGCTATGAAACCGATCTATGAATAAAATATGTATGTCATGCTGAGGGGCGGGTTTTGCCCCGAAGCATCTCGGATAGGCTCATTCGAGACCCTTCGGTCGCTGAAAAACCGCTCCTCAGGGTGACACGACAAGAAGAATAGTTTGAATCGAAATAATTTCCTCAACCGCATTATCGAACAGCCACTGCCATTCATCCTGGCGGTGTCTGTTTTGTTGCGTGTGGGTGTCGCGGTCGCGATGGGGAACGCGGTCGTGGAATTACCAGGCATCTTCGATCAAGTCTCGTATCATAACCTTGCGTTGCGTGTGCTTGAAGGTCACGGTTTTTCGTTTGGTGAATTATGGTGGCCCATCACGCCAGCCGACGCGCCAACCGCGCATTGGAGTTTCCTCTACACACTCTATCTCGTGTTTGTATATTCGATCTTCGGTCCCAACCCGATCGTTGCGCGAATTTTGCAAGCCGTCATCGTTGGCATCTTGCATCCATATATTGCTTATCGCATCGGTGAAAAAATATTCACCAAAACCGTCGGTCTTGTCGCCGCCGCCATCACAGCGATCTACGTTTATTTTTTCTATTACGGCGCGGCGTTGATGACCGAACCGTTCTACATTACTGCGATTCTCTTCGCGTTATATTTCGCGATCCAACTCGCCGAAAACACAGACAAAAAACGCGACATTCAGCTTGGTCTCGCGCTCGGGATTTCTCTCGGAGTCATCGTCGTCCTGCGACAAGTCTTCTTACTCTTCCTCCCCTTCCTCTTTTTGTGGATGTGGATCGCCCGCTTCAAACGACGGGGAGGCTTGCCCCTGTTTTCGACCATTGTTTCCATCTTCGTCCTTCTCCTCTTCGTCCTGCCGATCACCTATTTCAACTATTCCCGCTTTCATAGGTTTGTCCTGCTAAACACCAATTCGGGGTATGCTTTTTTTTGGGGAAATAATCCCATTTATGGGACGAAGTTCATTCCCATCCTCCCGACCAAAACATATCAAGAAATGATCCCCCAAGAAGTGCGCCATCTCGACGAAGCCGCGCTTGACCAAGAACTATTGAAACGAGGGATTCAATTTGTAACCGACGATCCAACGCGATATGCTTTATTATCGCTGAGTCGCATTCCACCTTATTTTATGTTTTGGTATTCATCGCAGTCGTCAACTTTGAGTAACATTGCGCGCATTGGCAGTTTCGGAGTCTTTCTGCCGTTTATGCTCTACGGATTATTCTTAGGCATAAAACAGAATCGAAAGAACCTGCTCACATCTCCCATTGGTCTCCTTGTCCTTTTTATTGTTGTGTACTCTGGCGTGCACATCCTTACATGGACGTTGATCCGCTATCGCCTGCCAATAGACGCGGTCTTGATCCCGTTTGCGGGGCTGGCGTTGGTTGAACTCGCAGAAAAACTTTTTAAAATAAAATCATTCCAATCAAGAGAATTACAAAGGGAAGCATGAAAATTATTTCAGTCGTCGGGGCGCGCCCCGAATTCATTCAAGCCACGCCTGTGAGTCGCGCGTTGCGGAAATCGCATCACGAGATTCTCGTGCATACGGGTCAGCACTACGATTACAAAATGTCGCAGACCTTTTTCGACGAACTCGGCATACCCGCGCCCGATCACAATCTCGAAGTGGGCTCAGGCTCGCACGCAGGGCAGACAGCTGAAATTTTGGTCCGATTCGAAGAGATCGTCCTCAAAGAAAATCCAGACCTCATCATCATCCGTGGCGATACGAACTCCACGCTGGCGGGCGCGCTGGTCGCGAGCAAACTTCACATCCCTGTCGTGCACATCGAAGCGGGCGAACGCAGTTACGATCGCCGCATGCCCGAAGAGATCAATCGTTTGGTTGCCGATCAATTATCGTCCGCGTATTTTTGCGTGAGCCAGACGGCGGTGAAGCAACTCGCGCGCGAAGGCATCACGGAAAATGTTTTTTGGGTGGGTGACGTGATGCTGGATGCGAATCTCGCCAACCGACCTCTCGCTCGACAAAAATCTACGGTTCTTTCCACGCTTGGGCTTGCCTCGGACTCCTTCGGCTTGGTCACCGTTCATCGCGCCGCCAACACCGACGACCCCGCGCGGCTGGCGAATATCGTCACGGCGTTGAATCAAGTCGGCGAGACAGTTGTCTTCCCCGTTCATCCCCGCACGCGAGGCGCATTGGAAAAACTTGACGTTCAGTTTGCAGATAACGTCCGCGTGATTGAGCCAGTCGGATATTACGATATGATGATGTTGGAAGAGAATGCGCGCATTATCGCCACCGACTCGGGCGGCGTTCAGCGCGAAGCGTACTTTATGAAGAAGCCTTGCATCACCCTGCGCGATGAAACCGAATGGACAGAAACCGTTCACGTCGGCTGGAACAAACTCGTTGGCGTGGATGTGGACGCGATCTTGCACGAATGGAAAACATTCACGCCGCCCGCAGAACAACCCCCCATCTTTGGCGACGGCAAAGCAGGCGAGAAGATCGCCCACCAATTGGATTCGATTCAATTCTCTCCCATTCACCAACAAGTTTTAACGTAGGCGAGTATATCGTGGGGCGGGGTGTTATCCCGCCAAACTACATGTGCTGGATGCCATCCCGCACCACGGAAAAAATAAATGACAACAAAACAAAGCATCGGCATCATCGGCGGAGGTATCATGGGCATCAGCCTCGGATACTTCCTCTCCAAGCAAGGCATGGACGTGACCATCTACGAAGCCTCGCCTGTCTTAGGCGGTTTGGCGGGTCCAATCACGCTCGAAGACGGCACCGAAGTAGATCGTTTCTATCACGCCATCCTTTCCAGCGATCATCATCTCAGCAACTTGTGCAAAGAGTTGGGTATCCACGATCAATTGCGCTACAAGGAAACCAAGACGAGTTTCTATTACAAGGGCAAGCTTCATCCGATGAACAACATCATCGAGTTCTTGAAGTTTCCGCCCCTAGGTTGGATTGACCGCTTCCGACTCGGTCTCACGGTTCTTGCCGCGCAATTCGTGAGAGATTGGAAATCGCTCGAATCGGTCAGCGTGCAAAGTTGGTTGTTAAAGTGGGGTGGTGCGACTACGTTTCAAAATATTTGGCGTCCCATGCTGAAAGCCAAATTCGACGGCGGCTTTGATAACGTGCCAGCCACATGGATCTGGTCGCGGCTGGTGCGTATGAAGTCAACACGCGAGGGTGCGAATCAAAAAGAAATGGCGGGGCATCTGATCGGCGGATACATCACGCTCATCAAAGCCCTCACGAACAAGATCGTTGAAGCGGGCGGGAAGGTGCTTCTCAAAACGCCTGTCAAAGAAATTGTGATCGAAGATGGCAAGGCTGTGGGCATTCGCATGGTGAACGATGAAGTGGTGAAATATGACAAAGTAGTTTGCACGATGCAGACTCCCGTCTTTCAGCGTTTGATCCCCAAAGCCGACCAAACGTATCACGAATACCTTGGCAAGTCAGATTATCTCGGCATCATCGCGCCTTTGCTTGTGTTGGACCGTCCGTTGACTGGAAATTGGACGGTCAACATCACGGATGATCGCTATCCATTTACGGGTGTGATCGAGACGACCGCGTACATTGACCCGAAATATGTCGGCGGGTATCACTTGGTCTATTTCCCGAAGTACACGGCTCCCGGTAGTGATTGGCAGAAGAAAAGCGATGACGAAATCAAGGGCATTTGGCTCGAAAACTTGCAAGCGATGTTCCCGACTTTTGATACGTCGTCTGTTCGATATTTCCTTATCCATCGCGAACGATACGTCGAACCGTTGCACGGCTTGAACGAGACGGACTTGGTCCCTGCGGTGAAGACGCCTATCGCGAATCTCTTTTTGGCGACCACGTCGCAGATTTACCCAGCGCTGACGAATGGCGAGTCAGTTTCACGTCACGCGCGTGAAGCGGCTGAGATCGTCGTCACAGGAAATTAAGGGAGGAGCAAACTCATGCTGGCTGGAAGCGTAAATCATACGCCAAATTTCTTAGTTCGAACCGTATCGCACTTTCGATCATATCCTTGGTGGGCGCAGTGCGTCTTGATGTGGTTTGGAGTGCTCCTTTTACTAAATGGAACAGGGTTAGTTGGGTCGCGAATTTTTGAACCGGGACCCTCCTCGCATGCTTGCGACAACGAACATCAGGCGTTTGATGAATTTCCCGGGACGTGGCGGCGATGGGACGCGTGTTTTTATATTGAAATTGCAAATCACGGATACATTCCAAATAGCGATACGGCAGGATTCTTCCCACTTTATCCTCTTCTGATCGCAACTGTTCAGCGGGTGACCGGCATCACGATGGAACTCGCCGGCATTTTGGTCTCGAACTTTTCGTTTTTAGGTTCAACTCTTATTTTGTATAAACTTGCGCGGCTCGTAAAAGACGACCATGGCTTCGCCCTGCGAAGCGTTCTGGCTATGCTGGTTTTTCCCACATCGTTCTTCTATTTTGCGATATACGCCGAATCGTTATACCTTCTCTTTGCGTTGCTAGGGGTATATTTGGCGATGAAGAAATACCCGACATTTATTGGAAGCGGACTGGCGCTGGGTATTTCGTCTATTGCCAGACCAGTAGGTTGGCTGATTGACCTAGTTCTGCTGGGAGAACTTATTCGCAAAAAGCGATTTGACATTAAAAGTATTCTATCCTTAGGCTTGGGGTCGTTGTTTTCCATTTTAGGCGTGATCCTTTATGTTTATTATTTGTATGTCGTGCTTGGCACATTTTCGGCGATTCCCGAGGCTCAAGCTCACTGGCCCCGTCAATGGCAGTTGCCATGGATCACGTATTTCGAAGGGCTAAGGACGTTATCCACTCCATCCCTGTTGCACAGTAACTGGTTCGCTTATGCCATGAATGCCGTTGATCTCTTCTTCACCAGCTTTACGGCAATCATTATTTTGATCTCTTTCGCGCGGGCAAGGCGCAACGAATTTCCGTGGAGTTTGTCGGTATATGCTTTCGTTACCTTCTTATTTTTTCTGAGTTCGCAGAATGAATTACCTTCTCCGCTTTGGGGAATGACGCGCTGGATGGCATCGCTTTTCCCGATTTACTTTGTGTTGGGCAACTTATTCAAGAATCGGAAATCTCAAGCGTTATATTACATCGCTTCTATCGTGCTTTTGATTTGCTTTACCGCATGGTGGACCAGTGGTCGTTGGATAGGATAGCAGTCTTATCTTCATAAGATAAGCTGAATTCAAATGAGGTCTGATATGAAGCGCAAAATTGGTCGGCGGAATTTGACCCGCAGGGATTTCTTGAAATTGGCGGCGGTGACCGCTATTGCGGCTCCCACTTTGGGAGGGGCAGATTTGCTTTATGAAAGCCGCGGAGAACTGCCAGATGCAAGCGAGATGAGCGAGAACGCCCAAATCGCCTCGCTGGCTTCGGTTCCTAATCAGCCGATCCTGCTTGTTCAAAATGATTCAGGCGAAAATCCTTTTGGCTCTTATCTGGGTGAAATTCTGCGGGCAGAGGGGATCAACTCTTTTTCTGTTGTGAAATTATCTGAACTGGATTTCGATAGCCTGCGCGAATATGAAATCGTCGTGTTGACAGATGGTCCGCTGAGTCAAGCTCAGGTAGACGGGGTATCGAGTTATGTTTTCAAAGGCGGACGGTTGGTGGTGATGAATCCCGACCCCGCTTTGTTGCCAATGCTAGGATTGAAAGATCAACAAGAGATAAGCAAGCAGGCTTACATAGTCACTGAACGTAGTCATCCGCTTGCATCTGGAATCGCAACGGTTTCCCTGCAATATCATGGAAGCGCAAGAAATTATTTGCTTGATGGCGCTCAGACGATCGCTTGGCTCTGTGATAAAGATGGTAAGGCGAAGGATCATCCTGCTGTAAGTATTAACCCATACGGAGATGGCTGGGCGTGCGCATGGACGTATGATCTGACAAAAAGTGTTGTTCTAACACGTCAGGGCAACCCTGAGTGGGCGGACCAGGAGAGGGACGGTTTTTCCGACATACGACCAAGTGATATGTTCTATGGTTGGATAGATCTGGATCGGATCGAGATTCCGCAGGCAGACGAACAACAACGACTGCTTGTCAATGTGATCCATTTTCTAAGCCAGAACGGGCGGCCATTGCCCCGGTTGTGGTATTTTCCAGATAAGAGCAAAGGCATGGTCATTGCTACAAGCGATACGCATCAAAACCCGGGCTGGGCGGTTGAGCGTGTCATCGAACATGCGGAGAAACATGGCGGTCACATATCTATCTACAGCA
>JAXLVX010000067.1:0-16662 GCA_046328795.1 Anaerolineales bacterium
CAACCACTCTTCAACGCTTCTCTTTCTGTGGATCTGAGCCAGAAATGCGGCGCGTGCGGCAAGCTTTGGCGGAATAGCGACAGAAGCCGATTTTTTTCGACGTGCGCGTACAGGTTTTCCCCAAGCCTTGTCGTCATCTGCCTGTGAAACTACGATTCGGTCAATTTCTTTTTCTGTAGGTTTTATTTTTCTTGTCATATCTGCCATCCAGTAATAATGCGGACAATGTCTCCTGGCTTGAGTTGAAAAATGATCTTGAGTTTGCGTCCGCCGATGGTTCTGCCGATCAATTGATAACGATCTTTGTACGATTTGTTCCGCCGAACTTCAAAGTCGGAGAAAAAACATTCGATTGCTTCATTGAATGTTATCCGATGCGCATCCAACTCATCATTCTCGAAGTCGTATTCAAAATCGGCAGGTGTGAAGCGACTCCAGTTTGGCATGGAGAGATTATACTACTGCTGAAAATTCGCGGACTCCGCTCGCGCGTAAGGCTGAATTAGTTGTAGGATGCGGGATTCCATTTACTTGCCTTTGATATAAATCTGAGCATGATATCTAAAATCAAAGACGAGGCTGCTTAGCAATCCTACCCCGTAGAACAAATAGCCGAAGCGCTGCGGCAAGTGGAAATACGTGCTGGCTATTGTCAGAGAGAGCACGCCTAATAAAAGAAACGCCAATCGCAAGATAGGCTTTGGAAAGTATCCATCTGTCATTATGAAAATCCATTCCATTGTGGCATATACTGTTGTTGAAGCAATACCTGCAAAGAGGAGGAATCCAAGGATGTTTGCTAGTCCTGAGAATTCAGCCAATCCCATGAGTGCAACTCTGAAGGCGCCCGCCTCTTCAAAATCTTCCAAGATCATCCATGGAAGGAGTAAACCCAACCAGAGCATGACGACATTAGCGATTCTCCAAATTTGTCTGCTAGTAATTTTGTGAAGGCGTGGCATTGAGGTCATGTATCAGTTCCCAGAAAACTTTCCGAACTCATCCGTTCTCGGCTTGGGCGGCGGTGGGGGATTGATGTATTGCCGCTTTGCCTTTTGCAAATCCGCTTCGTGTTTGAGCAAAACTGAAATTGTATCTTCCAATGTGTCCTTATCCAAATTGGACGCGTTCAACGCGACTAGCGCGTTCGCCCAATCCAATGTCTCGCTGATGGAGGGGGACTTGCGCATGTCTCCTTTGCGGAGGCGTTGCACAAATTCCACAGCCTGTTGCGCTAGTTTGGGATTCAAGTCTGGCACTTTCAAGCGCACCACGGCGAGTTCTTCCTGCAACGTCGGGTAGTCAATGAAGAGATACAAACATCGCCGCTTCAACGCTTCGGAGAGTTCGCGTGTGTTGTTAGACGTGAGAATCACGAACGGACGATGCTTCGCGGTTAATGTTCCCAGCTCAGGCACAGACACCTGAAAGTCGCTTAACACTTCCAGCAAAAAGGCTTCGAACTCGGCGTCGGCGCGGTCAATTTCGTCAATCAATAAAACGGACGGTTGCTCGCTCAGAATCGCTTTCAACAGCGGACGCTGCAATAAAAAGCGATTCGAGAAAAATACATCTTCCTCTTTTGCGAGACGGTCCGCGGCTTCGGTCAACGAATCTGCTTTGCCGAGGGTGTCGTTCAATTTGTCGCGCAGAAGTTGCGTGTACAGCAATTGCTTGGAATATTCCCATTCGTACAACGCTTTCGATTCGTCGAGTCCTTCGTAGCATTGGAGACGAATTAGCTCACGTCCCGTCGCGCCTGCGATGGCTTTGGCAAGTTCTGTCTTGCCGACGCCTGCGGGTCCTTCGGTGAGGAGCGGTTTCCCTAGTTTCTGTGAGAGATACACAATTGTCGAAATCTCATCCGAAGCGATGTATCGTTGTTTGTTCAATTCAGATTTAACTGAGCTCGTTGAGTCAAAAAGTTTAGTCATTCTTCTCCCAAAGCATCTTCAACGGTTCGATTTGTTTCCAGCCTTCGCCCTTATTTACATGCTGAACATTCAATTCAGTGAAGTAGTCATCTAACACAGCCGCGCGTTCCTGCGCCAGCGGCGGGACGCAATAATCCTCTTCCTCCCAAGTCGCCACGCTGTCAGTTTGCCAACGTGCGTTATCGAGTCCCGCTTGAAGCGCCTGCCCAAACGGTCGCATCGCGCGGATTTCGCCCGAGTCGAGCCATGTCCGCAAGTTGCTCATTTTGGATTGAATCGGTTTGGCTGTGACCAGATAATATGCCATGTGTCACCTGTAAATTTCGGTGGTCGAGTAGGTCGAGGGTTGAGTAGCGAAGCGTATCGAAACCCGAGACCGTATCGAAACCACCAGTTTGATTCAAAATTTTCAAATCATTCATAATTTGGCGGTTGAGTAGTCCCGCGTGTGCTGAGCGAAGCGCTAGCGAAGATTCTTCAGGTATTTCTGCGCGGACGATCATGGTCGAAGCCCAAGTGTTCGATATACATCCAAATTCGCTTGCAATTCTTTTTTGCGGCGTAAACCTATTCATCACAAATTCCTCTCGCGTTTTTGCCAAGCGACTCGCATTTCTCGCGGTCATCCAACAACTCAAGAATTTTTTCAGCCAGCGCGTTTGCATCATTGACGTTGACAAGCATACCATTCTTTCCGTTTTCGATCAGTTCATTCGTCCTGCCGACGGGCGTCGCGATCACATTTTTCACACGCCATCGCTTCAAGGATCGCGTTCGGCATCCCATCATGCAGAGACGGATGAACGAAACGTCAATCAATGAATAATAGGCGGGCAAGTCGTTAAGTAGAGACGTATCCCGTGACAATGATGTTTGATCTGGCGATGGACGCCCGAACTCTTCGAAGGTCTGGCTGTCATCGCCAGGGCGAACTTCGCCAACGATCAGCAGGGCGGCGGGTCGTCCTTTTGTTAACCTGCGCGTAGGCAGAGAGGAGAAATGTCATCCCTTTTTCTCGCGCAGTTCGCCGATGAAGCCGATTACGGGTACACCCGACGATGAATCGTCGGGCTGATATACGAAGGACGTTGAAGCGTCCCCTTAAGCCCCGAAGGGGCTTGTTTGTGTAGCCCTGGATTTTAGTCCAGGGCGATGGGAATGCCAAGTGGACTCAGCCAGTGCGCGATTCATTTGCATCGGCTTGAAACGACTTTGAATCCACGCCATTTGGAATCAAAATTATCTCGCGGTCAAAAAATGCTTTGGCTTTGCGGATGGACTCTGCATTGGCAGTGACGACGTTGCATGTTGTAGCGCGCGAACATTGTGTGTGAGAATCTTATGGGTCGAATGCGGCGCGGTCTACGTCATTGCCGCGATGGAGACGACGCTTGGGATGTTCAAGTATCGTCCAGCTGTTGGGTGATGAACTTCGCTTTTGGTGAGTGAAGTAGGCGTGAAGAATGTCGAAGGGTTCGCGCGTGTGTTCTTCGACGATGAGGTCGAACTAATCAACGATGCGTCGTTCGCGTTTTGTGAGCGCCGAAGCGCGTGACGATTGCTCCGCTTGATGGGAGAGTCCGCTGTTCGGAGGGGGGCAGGCTGCCCGTCGGAGAAAAGACGCGGACCTTATATCCAGCAGAAGTTAACAGGCGCGCGAGTCGCTCGGACGAGATTGCCAGTCCGCCGATGTCGGGTGTATACTTTTCAGTGATGAGAGCGATTTTCATGGCAGACACATCCGCAGTGCAATGTGAAATGGTGATCGGTTATTTGGTGCCGCATCGTTGCGATAACCCGTCGTTGGGGAAGTGTATCAAATGCGGGCGCGGATTTTGCGACGAGCATACCAACAATACGCGCGAGGGGCGAGTGTGTCTCGCGTGCCAGCAGGGACTCGATATGCCCGTTGCGTTGCCGATTGCCGCCGCAACATTTACCGCCGCTGACCTGCATACGTTCAATCAAGCCAGCGCGTGGGATGACGATGACCGCGCGGACATGTTTTCTGATTTTAGTTATCCTGGTTGGTCGAGTAGTCCCGCATGTTTTTCGCGGACGTATCGAGACCAAAGGTGTACAAAGAAATTTGTTTACTTAGTACGTTTGGTCTCGATACGCAGGACGAACGCCGCCTACTCGACCAGCGATCCAATATGGTCCGATAGTTTCCTGGACCTTTATTCTCAACAATAAAATCATCACATCGCTGACAAGGTGCTTGAGCGCGGGCGGGTGCATGTTCAAGCGGATCTGACGATACGCCGCACCCTCCCAAATTTCTGTGAACGAATGTTTGCGCACATCGCTGAGCGGCTTGATCTGTTCGCGCGTCATGCAACAGACATAGACCAGACCGTTGAAGTCAATGGCGTTGTGAGTCCATGGCGCGTAGCAGGGAAGTTTGCTGTAGTAGCCGAACGCGTATCGTCCCGCGCGTCCCAAGCGGGACCTCGGAGTCGTCTCGCCCAAACGGGAACGCATCCTCGTCTGCGATGTTCACGCCCAACTCCTGCGCGTTGCTCGATGATCGGCGCGATCTCGGAGTTGTACAGCGCGATGTCTTTCTTCCGCATGGACAAATGCTCGCCGCAGTGATCGTCCACGGGGATCAAGTTGATCCCGTCCGCGCCGAGTTCGTGCGCGAGATCGGGGAGCGTGGCAAGCGTCTGATAATTGGATCGCCCGACAACCGTGTTGATGCGGACGGTCAATTTCCCTTTGTGAGAATATTTATTGAAGAGAGAAACCGCGCGTGTCGTCTGTTTGAACGAACCCTCGACGCCGCGAATCTTTTCGTGCATCTTGCGGAGCGGCGAGTCAATCGAAACATTCACGCCGCGCAGTCCCGCTTCGATTAATCTTTTCGCTTTTACTTTGTCGATCAACGTTCCGTTGGTCGTGAGCGTGACGCGCATCCCAAGTTGAGTCGCGTGTTCCACCAAGTCGGGCAATTGCGGACGAAGCATCGGCTCGCCGCCTGAGAAGTGGATCTTCTTGCATCCGAGTAATGCGAGTTCGGAGATGATCTCGCGGAAGCGATTCATCGAGATGGGCGGCTCGCGCGTTTCGCGCCAGTGCTTGCACATCTCGCACTTGAGGTTGCATCCGTAGTTGACTTTGATCTTGACGTAAATGGGTTTGTACGCGCGCGCGTGAAGGACTGCTTCACGTACTTCGTCTTTTTCTTCGGTGATCTGGGGGAGGCTGTACATGGTTTATGCGGACAATTGTAACACCCGCGATTTCACCGCCCAAACAATGGATGATTCTCATTGACCTGTAGCAAGTCCCACAAGTTGCCGTACAAATCCTCGAACACAGCGACCATTCCATACGGTTGTTCTTTCGGCTCGCGGACAAACTTGATTCCCTTCGAGACCATCTCGTTGTAGTCACGCCAGAAATCGTCGGTGTTGAGGAAGAGAAATACTCTCCCGCCTGCTTGATTCCCGATGAAAGGTTCTTGCTCTGGCTTGGATGCTTTCGCTAAGAGCAGTGTCGTCCCTGTTGAGTTGGGCGGAGCGACCACCACCCAGCGTTTATCCTGTTCGGGTTGGTAGGTGTCTTCGACGAGCGTGAAGTGAAGTTTCTCGGTGTAAAACGCGATGGCTTCGTCATAGTCACGGACAACAAGGGCGATGTGGAGGATGGATTGTTTCAATTGCATTTCTCGTTGGAGTTTAAATGGCAGGCGTTATTTGAGTGTGGGTGGGCGTGGATGAAACTTCGAGAACAGGATTCAATTCAGATTAGCAAAAGCCCGAAAAAAACGCAGAATTCCACCCGTCAAGTCCGCGCTTTGTTAGCCCGTTTTTGGTTTTCAAAGAACCTTTGCCTTTTGGTATTTTGACGAAATCAAGTTTATTAACCATTGTAAGCCTGAACATTGACTTTCGGAAAAATTTTCTTGATTTTCTATTTCGGTTAGTAAAGAATTGTTCCAAAACTCTTTTTCATCATCGTTTAGGTTTAGTTGAATTAGAAAATCAATTGCTCCGAATGTCTCGTTGTTTACTTGCAT
The DNA here is from genome assembly GCA_046328795.1 of Anaerolineales bacterium. GTDB lineage: Bacteria > Chloroflexota > Anaerolineae > Anaerolineales > Villigracilaceae > Defluviilinea. The sequence goes on from JAXLVX010000067.1 coordinate 5,959, forward strand.
TGGTAAGCATATTTCCCAACCAATTGGGGGAGTAATTGCGCTTTGTGTACGCCAATCTACAATATCTGCTTCTCTAACTTTTTCAAACTCCAACCCTACATCAATCTGTGCATTGGCTGGAGTTTTACATTTGAAATGCTCATGTCCCCAGCAAAAAGGAGTTGGATGAATAGGTTTTTCAAAATGAATTTCGCCAAAATTGACAACATCAGCGACAAGCCCATTTTTACTCAAAGATAATTTGTGTCCGTGCGCCAAAAAACTTTGTGCAAACTTTCCATAGCCTGCGATAAAAACCGCATTTTGCCTTTGCTCGTCAGCCAGAAATAGATTGACCCAATGAAACCCTAACCCATAGCCCAAAATAATTCATTGATAATCTTTTTATCGCCAGTGGTTGCTTCAATTACTGCAGAATTGGATTGCATTTCTTTTCCCTTTGGAACGTGCCGCTGAACTATGTCTTAACCAACCGCTATGCTGTATAAGATGCCTTAGGGGTGATTATACAGCCTACGGGCTGTATAATACCTTATGTACAGCATTATATGCCCGAATTTTCAAGGAAATAAAAGCATCCATGAAACTCTCCTTCCTCACACTTCATCACATCTCCATGCCTTTGGTCGCCCCGTTCGAGACTTCGTTCGGGCGCGAGACTGTCCGTGAGTGCGTCATCATCGAACTCCACGCCGAGGGCTTGACCGGCTACGGCGAGTGCGTCGCTTCGCGCGAGCCGGGCTACAACTACGAAACGACCGGTACCGCGTGGCACATCCTCAAAGATTTCATTGCCCCGTTGATTCTGGGACAGGACATCGCCGATGCAAACGATTTCCAATCCCGCGTCGAGCGGATTCGTGGGCATCATCTCGCCAAGGCAGGAGTGGAGATGGCGCTGTGGGATCTGCTCGGCAAACGCGACGGCAAGTCGTTGAAAGAAATGTTCGGCGGAACGCGCGACAAGGTCGAGGTGGGAGTCTCGGTTGGGATTCAGGAATCCGCTTCGGCGTTGGTGAACACTGTGGATTCGTATTTGAAGCAAGGCTATCGCCGCGTGAAGATCAAGATCAAGCCCGGGCGCGAAGTGGAAGAGACGGTCGCCGTGCGAAGAGCGCATCCGAATCTACGCTTGCAAGTGGATGCGAATTCCGCGTACACGCTTGAGTCGGCGCAGGTGTTGAAGCAAGTGGACGACTTGAATTTATTGTTGATCGAACAACCATTATTCGAAGATGACATTTGGGATCATCGCCTCTTGCAAGCCGAATTCAAAACGCCGATCTGCCTGGACGAGAGCGTTGTCTCGCCGCGTCATGCGCGGTACGCGCTGGAAATGAAAGCCTGCAAGATCATCAACATCAAGCCTGCGCGGGTGGGTGGGTTGAGTCAAGGGATTGCGATTCACGATCACTGCCTCCCGCAAAGCGTGCCGGTCTGGTGCGGCGGGATGCTCGAAACGGGGATCGGTCGCGCCTCGAATCTTGCGCTTGCTTCTCTGCCCGGCTTCGTTCTGCCCGGCGACATCTCCGCATCGGATCGTTATTATCACCGCGACATCACAAACGAGCGATTTGTGTTGAACGACGACAGCACGATCACCGTGCCGACGAGTCCTGGCTTGGGTGTGACGATTGACGAATCTGCCCTGCGAGAATTTTCGCTGGCTGAGATCACATTGAAGGCATAAATTTTCATTTCTCGTAGGAGATGGGTAAGGGGGTGATGGCTGGTCTGCCCGCTTATAATTCTTTCGCCATGAAAAAATATATATCGCTGTTTGTTGTGTTGATGTTATCTGCTTGTTCGCTTCAACTCGCGCCAAACCCACAACCTATTTCGAATCTATCAACGCCTGCGCTTGCAGAAAATGACATCTCAACCTTGTTGCCCGCAGAGGGCCGCATCGGTGAATCGGTTCCCGCGTCGCTGCGTGACCAAGCGCAGAAATTGAAACTGTCAAATTTCGTTCTCGACGCGTCGCCGCTCATCCAATCGAATCCATTGGTGAAGGAAACAAAAATTCGATGGGTGTACGCGCTCGTCGCGCCTTTCCCAACAGTGACCGACGGCGTGACGCTCGACCAACTTCAACTCGCATGGACAGACGGCGCGTTACTCAATGGGATGCCTCTCTTGATGGAAGAATCGACAAGGGCTGCGCTGACTCTGCTATGGGATGCCCCAGCCGCCCCGTCGGTTCGAATCGTTTCGACGGGCGGCTTGCTCGACCAAGCGTGGAGCGAATCCGCCTGGGCGATCGTCCCGTTTGAAGAACTCCAGCCGAAATGGAAAGTGTTGACGATAGACGGTCAATCGCCGATACGAAAAAATTTCGATGCTGCTTCCTATCCGTTGATCGTGGAGTTCACTCTTCAATCATCCACCAATTCTCAATTGCCAATTATCGCGGGGAATCCCTTTAAGACCAATTACGATCCATCAAAATTAACTACCGTCATCCTCACCGGCGTCACCGCTCTTGTGCGAGCCACCGCGGAGACAATGGAACGGAAGGGCGTCACGTATCCCGGCGAAAAGATCCGCGACGTGTTGCGCGAGGCGGACATTGCGCACATCAGCAATGAGATTCCGTTTGTCACGGGGTGTGAATTTCCCAGCGCCGCCGCGACGGGTCCGCTGGTGTTTTGCAGCGATCCGAAATATATTGACCTGCTCACGGATGTCGGCGTGGACGTGGTGGAATTGACCGGCAATCATTTTGCCGATCACGGCTCTCGAGGGATGGTGGAAACGCTTGAAATTTATAAGCAGCATAACTTGCCTTACTTTGGCGGCGGCGGCGACTTGCAAGATTCGCTCAAGCCCGCGCTGTTCGATGTGAACGGAAATAAAATTGCGTTCATCGGTTGCAACAAGCCCGACACGAACGGACCCGCCACCGCGCGCGACGGACACCCCGGCGCCGCGCCGTGTGATTTTGACTATCTTACAAGCAAGATCGCCGAATTGAAATCGCAAGGGTATGTTGTGGTCTCGACCTTTCAATGGAATGAAACGTATGCCGCGCGTCCAAGCCCTCAACAGAGAGATGATTTCCGCCTGATGGTTGATTCGGGCGCGTCTATCGTCAGCGGCAGTCAGGCGCATTACCCGCAGATGATGGAGTTTTACGGCGGCGCCTTCGTTCATTACGGCTTGGGGAATCTTTTCTTCGATCAGATGGGAGATCAAGTTTGGATGCCGCCCGGAATCCGCCGCGAGTTTGTAGATCGGTATGTGATCTACGATGGGAAACTCATCAGCGTTGAGTTGCTGACCGCCATGCTCGAAGATTATTCCCGCCCGCGCTGGATGACCGACGAGGAACGCGCAGAATTTTTGAACGATTACTTTTATCACAGCGGATGGGCTCCGCTCGTTCCGACGCCCACTCCTGCTGTCACGCCCACGCTCACGCCGATGTCCATCCCAACGATCCCTGCGACGCCGACGCCGTGATGATCGGTCATGAACTTAAAACGGTTAACCCGCCTCAGAAGCGGGTAAGATAGTTGAAAATTCCTGCCGCTCGATAAGGAGTCCTCATGAATTCAGGTCGCAAATATTTTGGCATGACTATTCCACAACTGGGCGTGCTTGCCGGGCTTGCCGGCGCGTTGTTCTTAATTCTTTGTGTCGGCGGCTGGTTGATTCTCGGCGGCGGGGTGAACACGGCGAGTCCTCAGCAAATCTCCAACAGCAATTGAACCCACCGTCACGTTGGCTGCGCCTCCAACTGCCACGTTCACGCCCATGCCAACCGCTATTCCCTACGAGCAACTCATTCCGCAAGGATGGAAACAACAGCGCACGGATCTGGTCGAGATTTGGCTGCCAAGCGACTATCGGCAAACCACCATTAAGGATCTTGTCATTCTCGATGACCAGATGACGCTTGAACTTTCGCTTGCAAGGACTTTGACAAAAAAAACACTATATAACTTGTATGTGGTTATTGGCTACGAGCCGTTGCGGGGCGATTCCTTGGAATCACATTTTGAACTTTCTCCAACCCTGTCTCCCGATACGCCAATTACAACCCGTATTGTTGAGCAGAGAAACGTGGTTTTGAACGGCACGCCAGCGGTTCGATTTGTATTGGAAGGAAAGTCTACCGACAACCTTGATGTCAATACCTTAGCCTTCGTCATTCAAGATGGCAGTACGGTATGGATTGTGCAATACTGGACCCAAATCAACGAGTTTTACAATAACTTGGAGACTTTTGAGAAAAGCATTTTGACATTCCGCCCAGTGAAATGATCAATCGAAATAAATATTCAGGTCAGAACAATCGAACCGATTCCCGCAATTGGGACAAGTGACCTTGCAATTCTTCTCGCGCATCTCACTTCCGCATCTATCGCAGACGTAGACCTTTCGTTCTGACTCAGAGGGAGCCTGCTTCAGTTCCCTCGACCCCTCCTCCCACCTGACAGGTTTGAGTCGCGCCGCGTCGAATTCCCCAATTCTCTCTTTCCCCAACCTCATCACTTCATTGATAGCGTCTTCCGCGTCGCGGCGTAATTCCTCCACATGGATTCCTCGGCACACATCCGCCCAATCCTTTAGCCAGCGTTGACTGCGCTTGTACACTTTGATCGCGCCGTCATAATTTTCGCGCGTGATGTGCAGGTACGCGACTCCCACTTGCAATATCCCGCGATACAAGTCGCGGACTTTTCCCTTCTCGTCCAGCCACGCCTCTTCAAGCGCTTCATGCGCCTCGAAATATTTCCCCTCGTTGAAGAGACGAAGTCCCTCCGCGGCGCGAGGGTGGAGCGGAGCGTTGCAATCATCAAATGAATCATTCATGGTAAGGTCAAGATGATTATAGCCCCGATGGTAAAATCTTTTTCACCATCGTGAATCATCCATGACCCTGATCGCCTTCCTTCTCAACGTAATTCTCGGATGCGCCTCGTTCGCCTACGGATTCTCGCAAGCAGGCATGACCAATCCTGCGCGTTGGTTCATCCTCCTCGGCATTGCGTGGATCGTTTCGCATTGGCGAAAACATCACTGGTTTTCCTCTTTCGCTTTCTTCATCATGATTCTCGGCGCGGCGTACGGCGTGTGGAATCATTTCCCCGTAGTCTGGATGCTGCTCGGCGCGTTCGGCGGCTTGCTCGGCTGGGACCTCGCGGACTTTTCCCGCCGTCTCAGTTACGCCTCGCCAATGGACGATATCGCCGGGATGGAACGTCGGCACTTGGAACGGGCAGGCATCGTCGCCGCGTTGGGGGTTGGCGTTGCGCTTTTGAGTTCGGTGATCCAAGTCAACAGATTGGCGTTTGAGGTGGCAGTAGGGCTGACGCTGTTAGCCGCGCTTGTTCTTGCCTGGGCGTTGATAAGGTTGAGAAGATTTTAGGAAACAAAGCAACAGGGTTAACCGAAGTTTCGCCTCTTGTACAATCTTATCCATAAAATACTTCCAATAATTGAGGTAACCATGATGGAACGCCAACCCGCGTTTCCCAACTTGATAGGTCAGCAGTTGATCCACAAACTGCTTGCGCACGTCACTGGGGTGGATGTGAGGTGATCCAGCAGTGTCCTTATCAGCTGTGACGGCTCTTAAAGCACATATTAGCGAACTTGGCGGCGCAACCTAATGTGGAAAGCAGGAGTCTGCGAGAAATTCGCGCGCGGCGGGATTCGTCTACGGGGTTGTCGAAGACATCGTCCGCGACGTTGAGTAAAAGATGGAGATCATCGCCTGATAAGATTTTCGTTGTGAACATATTCCTGCCAAACACCTTTTTCAACTCAGCCAAATCTTCATCGGATAATTTCCATTCGACCTTCTTTGCGTTCTCGCTGACCTGTTCGGGAGTCGTCGCGCCCGCGATGACGGAGCGGAACTTGCTTGACGCTGAGCAGCCAGCTAAAAGTTGAGGTCGTGAAGTGTGTGTCCGTATGAGTCGGCGAACGAGCGGAGCGCATCCAGTTTGCTCAGTTCGCGTCGGTGAGTCGATCTCTTCACATACGGGCTGAACGTGCCGCGCGATCCTTCGGGAGGCGGTTCGCCGCGCGTATATTTTCCAGTGAGCAAACTGCCCGCCAGTGGAAAATACGGCAGGACGCCGACGTTCGCCCACGCGCAATAGGGGGATGAGTTCGCGCTCGACGTCGCGCTCAAGCAGGTTGTAATGCGCTTGGATCGTGACGAATTGCTCCCACTTCATCATTTTGGCAAGCGCATTGCTGCGCGCCAATTGCCATCCTGAAAATTGACTTGCGCCGATGTAGCGGACTTTGCCCGCGCGGACGAGATCGCCGAGCGCGCGCATCGCCCCGGCGATGGGAACCGATCTATCCCACGCGTGAATTTGATACAGATCAATATGCTCTGTGCCCAGCCTCCGCAGACTCGCCTCGACCGCGTTCAGGATGTGATACCGCGACGCGCCGACATCGTTCGGTCCCTCGCCCATTTTGAAGCGGACTTTCGTCGCGATCACGACGCGCTCCCTTTCGCCTTTCAGCGCTGCACCGACAAATTCCTCCGACACGCCTTTGCTATACACGTTCGCCGTGTCAAAAAAATTGATGCCCTCATCCAACGCGCGCTGGACAATGGCTTTCGTGCCTGCTTTATCTACCTTGCCCCCGAATTGATTGCATCCAATTCCAATGGCGGATACTTTCACTCCTGCCTTGCCAAGATTGCGATATTCCATGAAGTCTCCTTAAAGTTGTAGCGGCAGTTGCACTGCCGCTTTGAATTGACGCCAATTATATTCTTTCCAGCCATTCCTCTACTTTACTTGGATGTTTGAAGTGGATCAATTCCAAATGCCGATATTCTGGCAAAGACAATAACTGTGGCGTCTCGCGCTTCCTGCGCCAATACGTTTTGAACAGCCAATGGAACAGCGAGTCTTGCGACCAAAGTTTGAAGTGAACCCAAAACGGTTCGTGGTTTACCCCACAAAAGTTCTTGAGTCCACCAGCGATTGAAGGTGCGGCGGGTGAGTTGATTCAGAACCAGCAAGAAAGGATAATCCAGCCAGATGACCGCTTCGGCTCTTGTCCACACCAGATCGCGGACGACGCTGTAATTTCCCGCCACGATCCAACGTTCAGCCTGAGTCGCCGCGCGGACGCGTTCGCGGAACACGTCGAGCGGAGCCTCCTGCCAGTTCGGTTCCCAGTGAAGCGCGTCGAGTTCGATGAAGTTGAGATCGAATCGCGTGGCGATTCTTTCCGCGAGTGGATTTGCCCGAACTCGTTGTGCCGATCACAACGATGTTTGTAGGGGAATGATTCCACGAAGACCCTTTAACACGAAGGTCACTAAGGTTGGATGAACAGCGGACTAATGGCCTTTCCTTGGTTTTTCCTTCGTGTACTTCGTGACCTTGTGTTCAAAAAGAATTACCTCACATAGATCGGATTACTAAAGATCCAGCCGCGTTTTCTGCCGAGATAGTTTCGATACGCTTCCACGCGGTAGACGCCAGGCTCGTTGACGTTGTGCGTGGCGGCGTAGGAATTTTTTCCACACGCCGATCTGTTTGACCGTCTTTGATGAGATGAATATCCGATGGAATTGGCGTGTGCGCGTGCAACGTCACGCCGCCTTTGACCGAAATCTCCTCGCCCATGATCGCGGATTGTTCGAGTCCTTTCGCTTTGAAGATGAAACCTTTTGTCGGCGCGGGCAGATCGTAACCGACGAAACATCGTCCTGCCGCGAGCGCGTCGTAGATCATCTTTTTGTCTGTGGGAACGTCCCCCGTCAGCGGTTCGGGGATAATCAATTACGCGTGTTCACGGTTTTGAAGTGGAACTCGTACGGAAAGATGACGCGATGCAAGGGTCCCATGCCTGTGCATGGCGTGCGCGTCTGAGCCGCCGATGGCAACGATGGGACGTCCGTGCGAGAGCAATTCATCCCAGCGGTCAAGCGTTTCGCGGATCGGGTTGTAGCCGATGAACTGCGGAAAAAATGCGTAGAACAAGCCGTGCAATTTTGTCGGCACGACCGTTTTGAGTTCGCTCAACCCGTTCCAGAGTTCGATGCCGGTGAAGTTTTGCACATCCCAGTCTTCCCACGAAATGTCCGTTTCGTTGAAGGCAGGCGCGGCGGGGTCGGTGGGATGAGCGATGAAACAAATTCCGCCTGCGTCGCGGACTCCGTTGATGAGCGTCTGCGGATTCTCGGCGAGAGTAGAAAGGTCGCGCTCGGCGTTGAAGATGAGGAGGTGATTCTTTTGAGGAGCGCGGGCTTGATCGTGTACCTCCTGTCCAACGAGAAGCAGGACGCCCCGTCGGTTGAGCCGGTAGTATCCCTCCACGCCGCGCACGAGCACGTTGTGATCCGTCACAATGACCGCATCCAGCCCGGTCTGAATCGCGGCATTGGCGATGTCTTTGTGAACGCCGCTCCCGTCGGAGTAGCGCGTGTGCATGTGTAAATTGACGATTATTTCCTGCATGAAGCCTCGTAGCAACAACCTTGCGAAGGTTTCAAACCTTCGCAAGGGTTTAAGTCCTCGGTTTGACGTATTTTCCGCCCAGCGGGTATAATGACCCCGCTTAATAAAAGGAGGCAGTTGTTCATGGTAACGTATTTAGATTACGGGTTGATTATAATCTCGGTGTTGCTCATCGTGAGCGTGATCTTGCAAAGCAAGGGCGCGGGCTTGGGCGGCTTGACCGGCGCCGACGCGGGAAGCGTGTTCACCGCGCGACGCGGCGTCGAGAAAACGTTGTTCTGGCTTACGATCATTTTGAGCGTCGTGTTCTTTGGGCTGGTGCTCGCGCTTCTCATCATTTCCTGAGCCGAGAGTTTTCTTCCAATAAGGGCCCGTTTGACCCGCGCGGGTATAAGCGCGTGACGCAAACGAGCCTTTCTTTTTGTATGAATGCTCTGAGTGATTCTTTCCACTAATCTACGCTAATCCTCGCGAATTGTTCGATTAGCGAAAATTCGCGGAGATTTGCGGAATGTTTTGGATTGGCAAGTATCCCACTTATTGATATGAAACAATTACGCTGGCAGATTTTGGTCGTACTCGTCACGCTCGTGATCGTGGCGGCATTGTTGCTCACACAGCAAACTCAGCCGGGCGTGAGTGGACCCATCCTCTCGCAACCCGAGCAGGGCGGCGTGTACACCGAGGCGCTCGTCGGTTCGCTGGGGCGGTTGAACCCTCTGCTCGATTGGAACAACTCCGCCGACCGCGATGTGGATCGCCTGCTGTTCAGCGGACTCGTCAAATTCGACGAGCGCGGGATCCCGCGCGCCGACTTGGCGCAAGCGTGGGGCGTGGCGACCGACGGCACGATCTACAACTTCACCATCCGCGCGAACGCGGTCTGGCACGACGGGACGCCTGTCACAAGCGATGACGTCATCTTCACCATCGAGCGGATGAAGAGCGCGGGCTCGCTCGTTCCGCAAGATATCAAAGACCTGTGGGGAAGAATCACTGTCGCAAAACTAGACGATAAAAATTTGAAGTTCACATTGCCTGAGCCGTTCGTGCCGTTCATGGATTATCTGTCGTTCGGCGTCTTGCCGAAGCACTTGCTCGAAGCGATCCCTCCCGAACAGATGCCCGACGCGCAGTTCAACATCAATCCCGTCGGCACCGGACCCTACAAGTTCGATCATCTCATTGTGGAGGGCGGCAAGATCACCGGCGTTGTGCTGACCATCAATGAAAATTATTATGGCGACGCGCCGTTCATCGAGCAAGTCGTGTTTCGTTATTACGCTACTTCGGCGGATGCGCTGAGCGCGTACAAACAAGGCGACGTGCTTGCCATCAGCCGCGTTGCGCCCGAGGAATTAACTTCCGCGCTTGAACAGCCCAATCTTTCGATGTATTCGAGCCCGCTCCCGCAGATGAGTTTCGTCTTCTTCAACCTCAAAAACGCCGATGTTGAGTTCCTGCAAAACGCAAACGTCCGACGCGCGTTGATGCTTGGGTTGAATCGCTCATCCATCATCAATTCGTATCTCAGCGGGCAGGCGATCATCGCCGACGGGCCCATCCTGCCGAACTCGTGGGCGTACTACGACGGCACGGAGCGATTCGAATATAATCCCGAGGAAGCGATCAGGTTGTTGAAAGACGAAGGCTATGAGATTCCCTCCGGTGGAGGCGAAGTCCGCGCCAAAGACGGCAAGCCGCTTGCCTTCACGTTATTGCATCCCGACGACGCTCTGCACACAAATATCGCGCAGATGATTCAATCTCAATGGGCGAAGATCGGCGTCCGCGTGGACCTGCAAGCCATGCCGTACGATCAACTGGTGTTGAACTCGCTCACCTCGCGCGCGTATCAAGCCGCGCTGGTTGATATCAATTTATCGCGCACCCCAGACCCCGACCCGTATCCGTTCTGGCATCAAGCCGAAGCAACCGCCGGGCAAAATTATTCGCAATGGGATAACCGCCCCGCCAGCGAGTATCTCGAACAGGCGCGTGTCACTGCCGATTACACACTGCGCGCGCGGCTGTATCGCAACTTCCAAGCGATCTTTGCCAAAGAATTGCCCGCCCTGCCTTTATACATTCCAGTCTATTCCTACGCGGTGGATGCGCAAGTGCAAGGCGTGCAAGTGGCGCCGTTGTATGATCCCAGCGACCGTTTCGCTACGTTCACGCAATGGTATTTGTTGACCCGCCGCGCGTTGCAGACGGCAACGCCTTCGCCGTAAAAACTGTAGTAACGACTTCAGTC
>JAXLVX010000068.1:0-16181 GCA_046328795.1 Anaerolineales bacterium
AACTGGACTACGCCGCCGCTTCGGGGAGTTCATACCCCAGCGAGCGGAGTTTCTTCTTCGCCGCAGTCAACGACGCCTGACCGAAACCAGCGATAGCCAGCACCGCGTCGTTGCCGCCGTTCAACTTCTCGAGGAACTGACCGACGTTCGTGATTCCCGCCGCCTTCAACGCTTCGTTCGCGCGAGCCGCGAGACCCAAATCTTCGATCTGACGTTCGGGCGAGCCTTTCAACTCTTCCTTCACTTTTTGCTGTTCGACATAATTCTGGCGGACAGACAACTTCTTATAGAAGCGATCCACCTGACCTTCGATGTCGAGCAGGCGCGAAGCCTCGCCTGTGAAGAACGGATGACACTCGGCGCAGATATCCACGCGGAATTCTTTTTTCGTCGAGCCGGTCGTCCATGTGCGGCCGCACGAAGCGCAAGTCACTTTCGCGTCGGGGAAATACGTGGGATGAATATCGGGCTTCATGTTACGCCTCCGCCTGGGCAACGATATTGACGCGCTTCTGTCCGCGGATCACATCGTACATCACCACGCCGTCGGCTGTCGCGAACAACGTGTCGTCTTTGCCGACCTTTACGTTCAAGCCCGGCTTGATCTTCGTGCCGCGTTGGCGCACCAAAATATTTCCCGAAAGCACGAACTGACCCGCGTAGCGCTTCACGCCGAGTCGTTGTGAATTTGAATCTCGTCCGTTGCGGGTAGACCCGCCGCCTGTTTTATGTGCCATGGTTACCTCTTACTTCTTCTTTGAATCCGTCTTTTTGGATGACGACTTTTTCGCCGGAGCCTTTTTTGCGGATGGCTTCGCCGCTTCTTTCGACGGTTTAGCCTGCTTCTCCGACTTCGGCTTTTTCTCAGCCTCGACCACAACCTCCGCCTCAGCCTGCTTCTCGACCTTCGGCTCTTCTACCTGACGTTTCTCGCCGGGCTTGCCGATGAAGTCCACCATCAACAACGTGTACTGCTGGCGATGCCCGCCTCGCACGCGGATGCGTTTCTTCGGGCGATACTTGAAGCGGTCAATCTTCGGTCCGCGGATGTGATCCATGACCGTGACCTTGACGTTGATGTCGCTCAGTGTGGGGGTGCCGACTACGACCTCGTCGCCGTCTGCCATGAGCAAGACGCGGTCAAGGTCGAATTTATTGCCCGCTTCGAGGGGCAGGCGATCCACTTCGATGGTTCGCCCTTCGACGGCGCGGTACTGCTTGCCGCCGCTTTCAACGATTGCAAATCTCATTTTTTTCTCCAGTCATTCACTTCGCCGCGCGCCTGCGGATGTCTTTCAATCGTCGCCTGCCGAACGGGGAAGCTGGTAAGTTTACACACAACCGCCCCAGCGAAACCAACTGCTGAGGCAGAAGCGGGCAGATTATACATGCGGGTAGGGGATGTGTCAACAGAAATGCGCATGTCATTCTGAGCGACCGACAGGGAGCGAAGAATCTCCACGCTGAATGGCGCGACACGGTTTCCGAAGACTGTATCAACCCTCCCGACGAAAGAAGCGGATTTTTATCCCTTCGGCAGAATCGAAGTCAGAGTCCTTGTCACATTTTGCAACGCGCTCGCGTGTCCCTTGATCTTGTTCACGTCGCCCGTCTTCAATCCCGATTGCACTTCGGTGATCGTCTTCGACGTTGACGCTTGGTTATCAATGATCTTCTGCGTGATGGCTTCGAGATTGACCAAAAGTTGCGTGATGTTTTTGGGGATGATCGGCAAACCTTTCACGATGGGGAGCAAGCCGTCGAGGATGTTGTTGGCGATGCCCGCATATTTCACCGTGAGCGTGTGAAGCGAGCCGATAGAGTTGGTGAGTTCGAGCGCGATCTCTTGAATCGCGTCAATCATGTTCTTGTGGTCTTGAATCATCTTGCCGATGTCGTTCAGCGAGTCGGTGAGTTTGTCTGAAAACCTCACGTACGATACGGGCTGTGCCGCGGCGGCTCCTACTCGGGCTTGTGGTCTGATGGTGGTGGGCATGGGAATCTCCTTGAGTTGAATTTTCGCAACTATACTTTAGTTTGGATTTGAATACAACAATCCAAGACATGTCATTCTGAGCCGCGCTCTTGCTCTTTGCGGCGAAGAATCTCCGAGACAATCTCAGAGACCCTTCGCTCCGCTCAGGGCGACATGGTAGTTTATGTTTTTGAATTTGACACTCTCTGCATTGACAAACCCTCGTGACTACTGTACCCTCGCCTCATGCTTGATCATTCTCCGCTTCAACAGAAGATAGTTGAATCGCCTCTCGACTCAAAACTCTTCGTGTCAGGTCCCGCAGGGACGGGGAAAACCACCGCGGGCGTCGAGCGGATGCGTCAACTGCTCGCGCAAGGTGTGCCTGGCGAATCGATCCTCATGCTCACCCCGCAGAGGAGTTTGCAAGAGCCGTATCTCGATCTGCTGTACAGCCCCGAACGACGCGCGGGCGGCGAAGTGACTCCCGCCACCATCGGCGGTTTGGCGCGGCGCATGTGCGACCTGTTCTGGCCCCTAGCGGGCGAAGCGGCAGGATTTGCAAACCCGAGTCAGCCTCCTGTTTTCCTCACGCTCGAAACCGCGCAATACTACATGGCGCATCTCGTCCGCCCGTTGTTGGATGAGGGCTATTTTGAATCGGTGACGATTGACCGCAATCGCTTGTACTCGCAGATCATTGACAACCTCAACAAAGCCGCGGTGATCGGCTTTTCACATACTGACATTGGCTCGAAACTTGATTTATCGTATTTCGGCGACCCTGCTCAACGCCGTGTTTATCAAGATGCGCAAGATTGCGCGAATCGATTCCGCCAATATTGCCTCGATCACAACCTGCTAGATTTTTCTCTCCAACTCGAAGTTTTTGCAGAAACGTTGTGGAAGCAGAATATTGTCAAAGATTACCTCACCAGAAGTTATCGTCACCTGATCTACGACAACGTGGAAGAGGATGGTCCGCGCGCGCATGATATTGTTTCTAATTGGCTCTCGGACTTCCAGTCCGCCTTATTGATCTACGACGAAGATGCAGGCTTCCGCTACTTCCTCGGCGCGGACACTCAAACTGGATTCGCGTTGCGCGAATTGTGCGATGAGCATATCCAATTGCAAGAAAGCTTTGTGATGACCGAAGGTGTGGCGGAGTTGAGCGAGGGGTTGATTGAAGCGATTGCTCCAACATTTGAAGGAAAGACGAAAGAGGAAAGAGGAAACGGATCGGCTCTTTCTATTGTCCAAGCGCGCTATTACCCTGAACTTCTAGATGCTGTGGTTACCGAAATCCAGTCTCTAGTCTCTAGTCAACTAGTCTCTCCCTCCGAAATCGTCATCCTCGCCCCCTACCTCTCGGATGCTTTGCGATTCTCCATCACGCACAGGCTCGAAGCAAAGAACATCCCGTGGCGTTCACATCGCCCCTCGCGGTCGCTGAAGGACGAGCCCGCCTCTCACGCGTTGATCACGCTCGCCGTGCTGGCGCATCCGCATTGGAATATCCACCCGCCGAAATTTGACGCGGCGTACGCGCTGATGCAATCCATTGACGGACTTGACCTCGTCCGCGCGCAGTTGCTGACCGACATTGTCTATCGTCAACGCGACCTGCGGCTTTCACCGTTTGAAGAGATCAAGCCCGATGTTCAGGAACGAATTACTTTCTCGATCGGCAATCGCTACTCGACCCTTCGAAATTGGATCGAAGAATATCGCGCGTCGAATCCCTTGCCGTTGGATCATTTCCTTCGCAAATTGTTTGGCGAGGTGTTGTCGCAGGCGGGCTTTGGTTATCACCGCAACTTCGACTCGGTGCGCGTGGCGGCGAGTTTGGTAGAGTCGGTGAAGAAGTTTCGATTAGCATTAGACCTAACAGGTTTTGAAAACCTGTTAGGTCTGGGGCGCGAATACATTCAAATGCTGAATGATGGCGTGATCGCCGCGTCGTATCTCGAGGGTTGGCAGAACGAAGACAAGGACGCGGTACTCGTCGCGCCCGCGCATACGTTCTTGATGATGAATCGTCCTGTCACGATTCAATTTTGGCTCGATGCGGGCTCTAGCGGATGGTACGAGAGATTGTCACAGCCGCTCACGCATCCGCACGTGTTGAGCCGCGGATGGCAGGAGGGACGTCAATGGACGGACGCGGACGATGTCCAATACAGTAAAGAAGCGATGGCGCGGCTGGTGTCGGGGTTATTGCATCGTTGCCGCGAGCGTGTCTATTTGGGAATTTCCGAACTCGGCGAAAGCGGATTTGAAGGGCGCGGCGAATTGTTGAGAGCGTTTCAAAAAGCTTTGTGAAAGATAGGTGACAGTCATCTTGAAGATGACTGTCACCTTTGAGGACAATACATGAACAAAAAATATTTGCTCGTTGCAATTTCAATTATTTTGTTGGCTTGTTCTGTGACTGGAACTCCGACAACCGTCCCGCCTGTGGAGGCGAGCACGACTGCGATCATCCCGCCTGTGGATTCAACGTCCACTGCGCCTCCTCCTTTGACGGGCGGACCGACTCTCGCCAACTGCCCGATGTTTCCTGCGAATAATTACTGGAACGCGCGCGTGGACTCGCTTCCTGTCCACCCTCAATCTGATTCGTGGATAGACAGCATCGGGCGCGACGAGGGCTTCCACATGGACTTCGGCTCAGGCGAGTGGGACGGTGGTCCGATCGGGATTCCATTTAACGTCGTGGCTGGATCAGCTGTCCCTGCGTATGAACCGGAGTTTTATTATCCCGATGAGTCTGACGCGGGACCGTATCCCATCCCGCAGAATCCGACCGTGAATGGGGAGCGATCATCACATCTTGGTTGTGGATACGGAAACGTGCGTTTTGTATGAAACGTACGATATGAGCTTCGACAATGGTCAGCGGAGCGGCGGCTCGGGCGCGATCTGGGATTTGAACTCGAATGCCCTCGTCCCGATACATGGACATCGGCTGACGCGGCGGGGTTGCCGATTTTGCCGGGGCTGGTTCGTTATGACGAAATTGTTGCTGGCGAAATTTCAACTACGCCCTGCGATTCACTGCCGAAGACACGGCGGGATACATTTCTGGCCGCGCGTCATCAGACATCCGATCCGCAAAACGGAGTCCCACCGATGGGCGCGCGTTTTCGCCTGAAAGCGGATTACGATATGTCAGGTTTCCGCCTGAAATGCAGGTGTTGTTGAAAGCCATGAAAGAATATGGAATTGTGTTGGCAGATAATGGCTCGAACTGGTACGTCAGCGGCGCGCCCGATGAACGCTGGGATAACGACATGCTTCATTTACTCGATGTGTTGACGGGAAATGATTTTGAGGCGGTGGATACGTCTGGGATGATGGTGGATGAGGATCTGGGAGAGGCGCGACCTTGATGTTGCTCGCACGGGCTGAGGCGATTGCGAAATGGGAATGTTTGATTGCCATGTCCGCATGGCGATGAGGTGATTTTCGTGTAATGGAATTGTTTGATTGCCACGCCTGCATTGTGCGGGGATGAATCCCCGTGCTATATTTTACGAAGGCGACTAAAGCTGCCTGAGGAAAAATCAATGCCATATTGGAAACTCTACTATCATTTTGTTTGGGGACAAAAAATCGTTTGCCCTTAATTGATTTGACTCTTGAACCCGAGAGTTGTATCGTGTCATCGCGGCGAAGGCGCAAGATATGGGCGGATTTGTTCATGCGATTGGCGGAGTCGATATGATCACGCTCATCTTGCCGTTTCTGTTCCGCCAAAAATTGCGCCTGCGAAGTTTATCGGCGATGTGAAGGGAAGAATGCCATTACGTCAATCACGTCATCAAACCCGATTTTGAATTTTACTGGCAGGATGAAGGTATGGTGCGCTGTCTTTCGGTGAGCGGAATCTCGCTACGGTGGTACGATACATTCATAACCAGAAACAACACCACGCGGACGGGACCATGATCGCGGCGATGGAGAGTGATGGATGAGAGTGTGATTTGCGTAGGCATGGCGTTTGCTCGGCATTGCCTCTCCTGCGAGGCGGAACGGTTTGCACACAATGGCGTTTCCCATGGGCGATGTCTGCTCGACGATAAACCGTCGGGCTACACCTACGAAGGCGACTTCAAGCGTTTAGCCGCTTTAGCGGGCTTTGTGGATGAATAGCACGGTGGTTTATCACCGTGCGGGTTCGCAGAGTTGCATCAACCGAAGAAATCAGAACAACTCGATCTTTGACACTTGACACCTGAAACATCCACACATGACCCTCCCCTTCACTCCCTCGCCTTCCCAACAAGAAATCCTCCGCTACGATGGCGGGCGGCTCGGCATTGCCGCTGTCCCTGGCGCGGGGGAAGACGCACATCCTCTCGGCGTTGGCGGCGCAGATCATTCACAGCGGCGTGTTGCAGGATGATCAGGAAGTGCTCATCGTCACGCTGGTCAACTCGGCGGTAGGACAATTTCGAAGCGCGTATCAAACGATTTTTTGATAACCCGCTTCACGCCCTCTACAAATATCGCGTCCGCACACTGCATGGGTTGGCGCATGACATCGTCCGCGAAAGCCTGCGAGCGTGGGACTCGAAAATCGTTTCAGCATCATTGACGAGCGTGAGGCGGGTTTCATCCGCCGCGAGTCGGCCCACGTGGCTGGCGAATCATTCATTGGATGATTACCTCGACCTCGCCCTCGACCAATCCAAAATGGATTGGGTCAAACGCGACCAACTTCCAAACTTATTGACTCCCTCGCCTTAGCCTTTATCCGCTCTCGGAAAGATCGCCTCCTCACTCCCGACAGCCTGCGCGCCAGAACTCGATGCTTCGACAGGCTCAGCACAGGCTCGTTTCCCCACGCCCCTGCCTCCTCGCCGAACTCGGCTGGAGCATCTACGCGGGGACTACCAACGCGCCCTCGCCTATCGCGGCGCCGTTGACTTCGACGATTTGATTCGCTTGGCATTGACCCTGCTCGAAAACGACGAAGAATATCTTGTGCGGCTTCAATATCGCTATCCATTTATTCTCGAAGATGAAGCGCAAGATCTGAGTTTGACTCAAGAGAGAATACTCTTCTCTTTAAGTGGCTCTCGCCCTGAGCGGAGCCGTAGCGATAGCGGAGGCGCAGACGAAGGGCAGGTTGTTGGTGATCCCCCGCTTCGTCTACGCTCCTCGGAGAGCGCCTTCGTCGCTCCGCTCAGCGCGATGATAGTGGTAACTGGGTCCGCGTCGGCGACCCCAACCAAGCCATCTTCGAGACATTCGCCACCACCGCCTTCGCCCGAACTCCTCCGCGCGTTCATACAAAAACAATCCAAGCATAGACATGCCCGAGTCGGGGCGTTCACAGCTGTCCATCTCAAAAAGGCGAATCACCTCATTGACTGGGTGATGACCTCGCATCCCATCCCCGAAGCGCGGACGGCGTTATCGGTGCCGCATATTGTCCCTGTGCCAGAAGATGACAGAACAGAATCCGCCCGATAACCCTGGAGGATCAAATTCATCAGCAAGCGATATACGCCCGACGAAGAATTAGAAGCGGTGGTCAAATCGGTGAAGGGATACGTTGACCGATCTGGATTTCCCCGATGAAGATAAGCCGACCATTGCGATTTCGTCCCGCGTAACCAACGCGGCGTGGACGTGGTCGACGTGCCGTGTCAACGCGGTATCGAGCCGATTGAATTAATTTCAAGCACAAGCGAAACGCGCGCGGCGGCGGGGTCGTTGAGTTATCTGTTGGGGGTATCTGGCGGATCCAAGTTCGGCGCGGAAGTTGTCGAAGGCGTATGAGGTGTTTAGAAGAGACTGGAGAATAGAGAATAGAGAATTAGAGAATAGGAAAGTAGAAAGTGGCGTTGAGGAGACAAGCGGTCTGGAGCAGGGAAACTTATCAACTACGCAACTACTCAACTATGTAACTGCTCTGCGTAAGGATCGTTGATGTGGAAAACTTCATCGCGCCGCAAAATGCCGACGACTGGCGATCAGCTGTCGGTGGGAATGAGGCGGGGCAAGTCGTCGAGGAGTTGAGCGCGTTCCGAGTCGTCATCCAGAGATGGTTAAGCGCGGTGACGCTTCCGATCGATCAGTTGGTGTTGACGCTGGCGCAGGATGTGTTCACTGAGGCGCATGATCTGGCGCTGGCTCATAACCGCGCTGGTGCTGCGCGGTGCGCGGCGGACGATCACGCGGATTGGCGTCTGCCTGAGTTGATGGCGGAACTGGCGGCGATCGCGAAGAACGAACGGCGCTTCATCGGTTTCTCGTCGGACGATCTGGGCTTTGACCCTGAACGCCATCGCGGACGGGTGGTGGTGACGACGATGCACAAAGCGAAGGGGCTGGAGTGGGATCGCGTCTATTTGATGTCGAGCCAATAATTATGACTTCCCATCGAACATGCCGAATGACCGCTTTATTTCGGAGAAGTGGTTCGTGCGGAGCGGGTTGGACTTGTCGGCGGAAGCGTTGGCGCAGTTGAGCGTTAGCGGTCTCGGTACGCGCCGCCAACGAACGGCGGCGCTACTCGACCACCGAATAGCGAATATGACCGGTACGAGGAAGGCGCGGCGACGATGCGCTCGCGGTTGGATTATGTGAAGGAACGCCTGCGCCTGTTCTATGGGCATTACGCGCGCGAAACGCGATTTGATCGTCACGTGGAATTCAGGCAGGCAGGGCGATGCGACGCCGTCCCTGCCGCTGAGTGAGTTGATGGGGTGGTGGAAGGGAAGGGCGAATGATGAAGACGAAGGATGAATTATGCTGAGTTGGCACAACGAGTCGAATTTATTCGACTTCCACGAACTGAGGAAGGCTTCAGCCTGCCCGTAACGTGGAATTCAGGCAGGCAGGGCGATGGGACGCCAAGTTTGGCGTTGAGTGAATTGATGGGGTGGTGGGAGAGGCAAGGGCGAAGGATGAATGATGAAGGATGAATTGGCGCAATGAGTTGAGGTTACATTTGCACCCTCTTCTTTCTCAGCCGATGGTTGGTGACTGACCATTGGCTTTTTGTTTTGACTGGGGAATCGTTTGTGAGACGTTATAATTGAAGAATGACGGAAAAAAAATTGAAGCAACCCAAAAAACAAAAAAATACCAAATCCATCGAAGAGACTCTGTGGGACTCTGCCAATAAACTGCGCGGCTCAGTGGAACCCTCTGAATACAAGCATGTGGTGCTGGGACTCATCTTTCTGAAATTTGCCAGCGACAAATATGAAGAACGCAAAGCGGAATTGATTGCCGAAGAGAAGGGTAAATATATTACGCAAGCCGTCTTTTACACAGCCAAAAACGTTTTTTACCTGCCCGAAGAATCGCGTTGGAGCACGTTGATCGCCAATGCCAAGAAAAGCGACATCGCATTAAGAATTGATACTGCCCTTTCCACGCTTGAGAAAAATAATCCATCACTCAAAGGCGCGTTGCCCGATAATTATTATTCGCGTTTGAATTTAGATGTAAGCAAACTCGCTTCTTTGCTCGATACCATCAACAATATTGATACCCAAAAAGACAAAGCCCATGACCTTGTGGGCAGAGTATATGAATACTTCTTGAGTAAATTTGCGTTGGCAGAAGGCAAAGGCAAAGGCGAGTTTTATACGCCCAAAAGTATTGTCAATTTGATTTGCGAACTGATCGAACCCTACAGCGGAAAAATATACGACCCATGTTGTGGTTCGGGCGGGATGTTCGTGCAATCTATGAAGTTCATTGAAAATCATCATGGCAATCAAAAGGATGTTTCGATTTACGGGCAGGAATATACAGCAACGACTTATAAATTAGCAAAAATGAATCTTGCAATTCGCGGCATTTCAGCGAATTTAGGGGATGTGCCTGAAAATACTTTTTTCAAAGACCAGCATAAAGACCTAAAAGCGGACTTCATCATGGCAAACCCGCCTTTTAACCAAAAGCAATGGCGCGCGGATAATGAATTAAAAGACGACTCACGTTGGCAAGGCTATGAAGTTCCCCCCACTGGCAACGCCAACTATGCTTGGATTTTGAACATCGCCAGCAAACTTTCGGAAAACGGCATTGCAGGCTTTTTGTTAGCAAACGGCGCATTGAGCGGTGATGGAACAGAGAAAGCCATTCGCCGCAAGTTGATTGAGAATAATCTGGTGGAAGCGATTTTGATATTCCCTGGCTCTATGTTTTACACCACTGATATCAGTGTGTCGCTCTGGATTTTGAATAAAAACAAAAAAGCCCACGCCATTGAAAGATATGGCAAAGTCATAAAGTATCGAGACAGGCAAAAAGAAGTTTTGTTCTTTGACCTGCGAAGAATTGGCATCCCCTTTGAAAAGAAGTTTATTCAGTTTTCAGACGAAAATATTCAAACCGTCGCAACTACCTTTCACAACTGGCAGAAGGTTAGCTTTGAAACCACTTACAAAAACATACCTGAATTTTGCCAAAGCGTGACGATTGAAGAAATTACCGATAAAGACTTTTCTCTTGTTCCAAGTAAATATGTCGAATTTATCAATCGTGACGAGAATATTAATTTTGACGAAAAGATGAACAGCCTGAAAACTGAAATCGCTGGATTGCTCAAAGCCGAAGAAGATTCTAAAAAAGATTTACTCAAAGTTTTCAAGGAATTGGGCTATGAGATCAAACTATAAACCTTTGGGCGATTATATATGCCCATGCGAAGAGTTCAATGACGGCATGAAAGTGACCGAGTTATTGGGCATTAACAACGTCAAGTATTTTCAAGATTCGCATACAAACACCATCGGCATTGACCTTCAAGGTTATCGAATTGTCCGAAAAGGACAGTTTGCGTACAACAGAGCCACAACGAGAAACGGCGACAAGATTTCCATTGCCTTGCGTCAAGGTGACGATTGCATAGTTTCGCCTTCTTATCGAGTCTTTGAGTCAAAAGACGAAAATGTTCTCAACTCCGAATATTTGATGATGTGGTTTCGTCGCCCTGAATTTGACCGCTATGCCAGATTCAAAAGTCATGGAAGCGCCCATGAATATTTTGAATTGGAACAGATGTATGAAGTCGAACTACCCATCCCCCACATAGATAAACAAAGGGAAATCGTCGCCGAATACAACACCATTATCAAGCGCATTGACTTGAACAATCAGTTGATTCAAAAACTGGAAGAAACCGCCCAAGCCATTTACAAACAATGGTTTGTGGATTTTGAGTTCCCCTTCGACTTTGCTCAGGGCAAGCCCAACGAAAACGGCGAGCCGTATAAATCCGCTGGCGGGGAGATGGAATTCAATAAAGAACTAGACAGAGAAATTCCCGTAGGATGGGAAGTTTTGCCTTTGAAATCAATTTGCTCTAAAATAGGAAGTGGAGCAACTCCTAAAGGTGGCAAAACTAATTATGCAAAAAGCGGGATTTCCCTAATTCGCAGTCAAAACGTATATGACTATTTATTCCAACCAGAAGATATTGCATTTATCAATAACAACCAAGCTAAGCAACTTGAAAATGTAACAGTTCAGGAAAAAGATGTTTTATTTAATATCACTGGTGTATCTGTGGCAAGATGTTGCATGGTCCCCAAGTTTATTTTGCCTGCTAGGGTAAACCAACATGTAATGATTGTTCGAGCAAGTTCGGATTATTCTTTTCCCCACTACATTCTTTTGTATTTATGCCACAGCGACAATAAATCAAAATTATTAGGTATCAGTCAGTCAGGATCAACAAGGGAAGCAATAACAAAAAAAGAAGTAGAAGACTTTCAGGTTTTGTTACCAGAAAGCAACTTGGCGAAACAATTCGAGTTCAATATGGAAAAAATCTTCAATACTATTGAAGCAAAAGTTTTACAGAATAAGCACTTAGAAGATTTGAGGCAAACTCTTTTATCCAAACTCTCAACTGTGGAAAACTAAACTATGAGCAGACCATCCACGAATGACTCACGAATGCACGAATACGGGCAGGCATTCGAGTATTCGTGGTTTTATTCGTGGACGGTTTTCGCCGCAGACCCGTCAGGTCTTTTCGGGTTAGAATGAAACTATGAGCCTCTTCAACGAACAAACTTTAGAAAAAGCCGTCATCGAATTATTCGAAGCCGAAGGCTATCCCCATGTGCATGGCGAAAGCATCCACAAGGAAATGGCAGATGTTTTACTGCGCGACGACCTTAAGCAATATCTTTACAATCGTTATTCCGATGAAGGCATCACCAAAAATGAAGTGGAAAGCATCTTGCGTCAACTGGATTCATTGTCCAGCGCCGCGCTATACGACAACAACAAAAAGATAATGAAACTCATCGCCGATGGCTTCACCCTCACCCGCGAAGACCGTAGTAAGAAAGATTTGTTTGTGCAGTTGATTGATTTTGAAAATGTCGTTGCGAGCGAAGCGAAGCAATCTCTTGGCGATGAAGGGGTTGCTTCGTCGGGCTATCGCCCTCCTCGCAACGACATGAATGTGTACAAGATAGTCAACCAACTTGAAATTCAAGGCACAGAAAAACGCATCCCCGATGCGATTCTTTACATCAACGGTTTGCCTTTAGTGGTGATTGAATTCAAAAGCGCGGTCAAAGAGAATGCCACCATCAAAAATGCTTACGACCAGTTAACCGTCCGCTACCGCCGCGATATTCCCGAACTCTTCAAATACAACGCTTTTTGTATCCTCAGTGATGGCGTCAACAACAAAATGGGGTCGCTCTTCTCGCAATATGATTTCTTCTACGCCTGGCGCAAAGCTAATCAAAGATGAACCCAAAGAAGGCATTGATTCACTCATTACCATGGTCAAGGGTTTATTCAACAAAGCCCGCCTGTTAGATGTCATTCATCACTTCATTTACTTTCCCGATACATCCCGCAACGAAACCAAAATCGTTCCCCGTTATCCGCAATATTACGCCGCCCGCCAGACATACAACAGCATCCGCCTCAACATGCGCCCCAAAGGAAGTGGTAAAGGCGGAACCTACTTCGGCGCGACTGGCTCAGGCAGAGTTACACCATGTTGTATCTCTCACGCCTTTTGATGAAGAGCCCGCTTCTCTAACCCGACAATTGTTCTGATTACCGACAGAACGGACGCCGACGACCAACTCTCGCGCAATTCAAATCCACGCCAAAAGACTTCATCGGCGACGCGGAAATTGTCAGCGTGGAAAGCCGTGAGGATTTACGAAACAGGTTACGGGGTAGAAAGAGCGGCGGAGTCTTCCTCACCACGATTCAAAAATTCACCGAAGAGTTGGGTCTGCTGACCGACCGCGAAAACGTCATCTGCATTTCGGATGAAGCGCACAGAACGCAAGTCGTTAGACCAAAAAGGTTGTCGTCAAGAAAACGGGCGTCGAGCATTATGGCTTCGCCAAATACCTGCGCCGATTCTTTGCCCAGCGCCACGTACGTCGGTTTCACTGGCACGCCCATAGACGCCACCATGGACGTCTTCGGCGAAATCACCGACGCTACACCATGCAAAGATCGGTGGAAGATGAAATCACTGTCCGCATCGTGTACGAAGGCAGAGCCGCCAAAGTCATTCTCGATGAAGCCAAACTTAAAGAGATCGAAGAATATTACAAAAGTGCGCCGAAGAAGGCACGAATGATTATCAAATCAACGAGAGTAAAGCCGTTACTCAAATGGAAATCATTTTGGAGGTGACCCCAAACGCCTGATATTGCTGGCAAAGGATTTTGTCGAACATTACGAAATGCGCGTGAATGAAGGCGCGGCGTGAAAGGCAAAGTGATGTTTGTCTCGTCCAGCCGTTCCATTGCGTATGCCTTGTATCAAGAAATCATTGCTTTGCGTCCCGAATGGAGCGAAATGCGCGAGAGTATGGCGCAACTGAACTTACTGATGCCGAAAAGCGCGAACTCAAGCCGATTGAAAAAATCAAAATGGTGATGACCCGCGACAAGGACGATGAAAAAACTTTATATGATTTACCTGCTTGGCACAAAGGAATATCGCAAAAGTGACAGGCAATTCAAACAGGTCAATTCCAATTTCAAAATCGCCATTGTGGTGGATATGTGGATTACTGGCTTTGATGTCCCATTTCTTGATACGATTTACATTGACAAGCCCATTCAACAACATTCGCTAATCCAAACCATTTCGCGCGTCAATCGCGTGTATGAAGGCAAGGAAATGGGGCTGGTGGTGGATTATATCGGCATCAAATCCAACATGAACATCGCCCTGAAAAAGTATTCCAAATTCGGCGGCGAAGAATTTGATGAGATAGAGAAAACTGTTGCCATCCTCAAAGACCAGTTAGATTTGCTTAACCGTTTATTCCACAAATTTGACTCATCCAAATATTTCAACGGCTCGCCGCTGGAGAAATTGCATTGCCTCAACCGCGCCGCCGAGTTCGCCCAAATCACCGAAGAGATCGAAAAAAGATTTATGGCAATCACCCAAAAACTGCGCGGCGCGTACGATTTATCCGTCACCAGCGAAAAGATTACAACGCAGGAACGCGATCAAATCCATTTTTATTTTGCCGTTCGTTCCATTGTCTACAAGCTCACCAAAGGCAGCGCGCCCGACGTGGCTCAAATGAATGCGCGCGTCACTGAAATGATTCACGAAGCCCTCAAAAGCGAAGGCATCGAAGAAATATTCAAACTCGATAAGAACAATCCCGAAGGCAACGCCGATATTTTCAGCGACGAGTACATGGCGAAAATCGAAAAAATTGAATTACCGAATACCAAAATTAAACTCTTGCAAATGCTCTTGAAGAAAGCCATTGACGAATTCAAGAAGGTCAACAAAATCAAGGGCGTGGATTTTTCCCAACGCCTGAAACGCCTCGTCGAAATCTATAACGAACGCAAAGATTTTGAAACCTTCAAGAGCGAAGTGGTGGACGACCTTGCCGAAGAATTTACCAAACTCTTCAAAGATTTACAGATAGAACGAAATTCTTTCACCGAACTAGGCATCAACTTTGAAGAAAAAGCCTTCTACGACATTCTCAAAGCCATTGCCCTAAAATATAAATTTGAATATCCCGAAGATAAATTGATTGAACTGGCTAAAGCCGTGAAAACCATAGTGGATGACAAAGCCAAATACACCGACTGGTCGCAACGCACCGACGTAAAAGCCGAATTGAAAGTCGCCTTGATTTCACGCTCGACGAACACGGGTATCCGCCCTTCACGCAAGATGAAGTCTACAAAGAGATTTTTGAACAGGCGGAAAATTTCAAGAAATTTGCTACAGAATAATTCACAAAACAACCTGATATTTTTCTTATGCGTGCTTTTTGGGACCTCACCCAGATAAATGTAATTATCGGCATGTCGGGTTGCCCCTCTCCTAAAGGAGATGGCATGGTGTTGAATCCTTTTCTGTGTGATGGGGGCGTTGAATTGCCCGCGAGATCGTTTGTTCACAATCGAGTAAAATCCATTTGATCGTTGTTGAATTCTTCACTTCAGGAGCATCTGATGAACGAGAAGCCAAAAGACAACTGGGCGAATGGGAATTTGTACGAAAACTATATGGGACGCTGGAGCCGCCTGGTAGCGCGTGAGTTTATCCATTGGCTCAATGTCCCTGCGGGTGGTCACTGGCTGGATGTGGGTTGCGGCACAGGCGCGCTCAGCCAAACGATCCTTCAACTTGCCGAACCTGCTTCCATCAAAGGAATTGATCGTTCCGAAAGTTTTGTGGACTTTGCAAGGGGACACGTGCAGGATAACCGAGTCCGCTTTGAGGTGGGGGATGCCGAGTCGTTGGCGGGCGATTCCGAATCCTTCGACGCCGTCGCCTCAAGTCTCATGCTCAATTTCGTTCCTCACCCTGACCATGCTCTTGCAGAGATGAGGCGGGTTGCAAAAACAGGCGGCGGTGTGGCTGTCTATGTTTGGGATTACGCCGAGGGGATGCAGTTCATCCGTCACTTTTTCGATGCGGCGATCGCGTTGGACTCGAAAGCGGCTGAGCATGACGAAGGTCCGCGGTTTCCGATCTGCCACTCTGATGCGCTGGGTCAACTTTTTGAAGCGACGGGATTACAGGATGTGGATGTGCGTCCAATTGAGATCCAGACAGTGTTTCGCAACTTCGACGATTACTGGAGTCCATTCCTTGCAGGTGTAGGACCCGCGCCAGCGTATGCGATGTCGCTGAGTGAAGAGCATCGCGCCGCACTGCGGGAACGAATCCGCGCGGGACTGCCAACGAATTC
>JAXLVX010000069.1:0-16015 GCA_046328795.1 Anaerolineales bacterium
TGATCCCCGCCGCGCGTTCAGTGAATGACTCGATGCCCTTGCACATGGTCGAGTTGCTGGCAGATGCGCTGGCGAAAGTTGGAAAGTCCATCCTTGATGCGCGGGTCGCCGTGCTGGGATATTCCTATCTCGAAGACAGCGACGACACGCGCAATAGCCCAACTCGTTCATTCGTGGCGCGTTTATACGAACTCGGCGCGGAGCCGGTGATCCACGACCCATGGATTCCCGAATACAACGGCGATGTGTACGAACGAGTCAAAGGCTGTGACGCGGCGGTAGTGATGGTGGCGCATAGCGCGTATAAGGAGTTGGACCTGGAGAAGTTGAAGTCCGCGCTGAGACTCCCGGTGTTGGTGGATGGGAGGCGGGCGCTGGATGATGCAGGGACTAAGTCCGCTGGGTTGAAATACACGCGAGTAGGAGTCTCGTCATAACCATGAAAGTGGTCATCCTCGCGGGAGGGCTTGGCACGCGTCTCGCCGAAGAGACCGAGGTCAAACCCAAACCTATGGTAGAGATAGGGGAGAAGCCTATTCTCTGGCATCTCATGAAGCATTATGCCGGATATGGTTTTAAAGAATTTGTGATCGCCCTTGGATACAAAGGCGAAACGATCAAGAGGTTCTTTCTCGAACGCTCCACCTTGCAGGGAAGTTTTAGTATTGACCTGCAAAAAGGCGTTGTTACTCCTCACGGCGAGGCGCGCGAGGATTGGAAGGTGCACCTTGTGGAGACCGGCACAGATAGCAGTACCGGCGGACGGATCGGGCGCGTGCGCGATTACATCGGCGATGAACGGTTCATGATGACCTATGGCGACGGCGTTTCCAATGTTGATCTGAACGCTTTGCTGACCGTGCATGAAAAAAATAAACGTATCGTTACGCTTACCGCTGTGCGCCCTCCTGCCCGGTTTGGCGGGCTGATCTTCCACGGGGATCTGATACGAGAGTTCACCGAAAAACCGCAGATCGGCGAAGGCTGGATCAACGGCGGATTCATGGTGATGGAGCCGCGCGTGTTCGAGTACATCGAGTCCGATTCTACGAATTTGGAAGTGGACGTGCTGGAAAAACTAGCGGTAGAGAACCAGCTTGCGGCGTATCGCCACGAGGATTTCTGGCAATGTATGGATACCTTGCGCGATAAAAAACTTTTGGAACATCTTTGGGGACAGGGTAACCCACCGTGGAAAACATGGCAGTAAATTCTTCTTTCTGGCGGGATCGTCCGGTCTTCGTCACCGGCGGGACGGGGCTGGTGGGCGTGTGGCTTATCCGACGGTTGGTGGAGGCGGGCGCTGATGTTGTGTGCCTCGTGCGCGATTGGGTGCCGCAATCTGAACTCGTGCAATCGCGTTTGATCGAAAAGGTCAAAGTGGCGCGGGGAGATGTGCGCGATCAGGCGTTGATCGAACGCGTCCTCGGCGAATTCGAGGTTGATACGGTGATCCACCTTGCCGCGCAAACGACGGTGCCGGTGGCAAATCGAAACCCCGTCTCTACGTTTGAAACGAATATCGCCGGCACATGGTCCCTGCTGGAAGCCTGCCGGCGCAGCGCGCTGGTCAAACAGGTGGTTGTCGCGTCATCGGACAAGGCGTATGGCGACCAGGAAACTTTGCCGTATGATGAGAACATGCCGCTGCAGGGACTCCATCCTTACGATGCGAGCAAGTCTGCCGGGGACCTGATCGCGCAAACGTACGCGCATTCCTATAATCTTCCGGTGGTGATCAGCCGTTGCGGTAATTTTTACGGCGGCGGCGATCTGAATTGGAATCGGATCGTGCCGGGTACGATCCGCTCTGTGCTGCGCGGACAGCGACCGGTCATCCGCTCGGACGGGAAATTCGTACGCGATTATTTCTACGTGGAGGACGGCGCGGCGGCATACATGCTGCTCGCGGAAAAACTTGCCGGGGATCGCGCGTTGATCGGTCACGCGTTCAACTTCTCGAATGAAATTCAAGTGACGGTTCTCGATCTCGTTCAAAAAATTCTCAACTTGATGCAAACCAGCCTCGAGCCTGACGTCCGCAACGAAGCGGTGAATGAGATTCGCCATCAATACCTGAGCGCGGAAAAAGCGCGGCGGTTGCTGAATTGGTCTCCCATGTTTACGTTGGACGAAGGGTTGACCCGCGCGCTCGAGTGGTATCGAAATTTTCTGGAGGCAAATTGACGTTCGCCTGCCGGTCTTGCGGCGCATCCGACGTTCAGCCGATCCTCTCGCTGGGACGGATGCCGCTTGCCAACGCGCTTCTCACGCGGGGACAGTTGGACCAACCCGAGGAGAGGTTTCCTCTCGATCTGGTTTTTTGCCCGCATTGCGCTCTCGTGCAGATCACCGAAACGGTGCCGCCGGAAAAACTGTTCCGCGAGTATTTGTATTTCTCGTCTTTCTCAGATACTGTGTTGGAGAACGCTCGTCAACTCGCGGAGCGGATGACTGCCCGCCGCCGCTTGAACGGGAACAGTCTCGTGGTGGAAGTGGCGAGCAACGACGGGTATCTTCTGCAAAATTATGTGAAGAAGAACATCCGTGTGCTGGGAGTGGAACCGGCTCGCAATGTGGCGAGAGTTGCCGAAGAGCGCGGCGTGACAACCGTCAGCGAGTTTTTCGATGAAGGAGTGGCGGAGCGGCTCAAAGGTCGGGGTGAATCGGCGGACGTCATCCACGCGAACAATGTGGCGGCGCACGTCGCGGACCTGCATGGGGTCGTGAAAGGGATCGCCGCATTGTTGAAACCCGACGGCGCGGCGGTCATCGAAAACCATTACGTGAAAGATATGATGGATCACGCGGAGTTCGATTCGATCTATCACGAACACTTGTGTTATTACTCGGTCACTTCGTTCCGCAATCTCTTTGCCCGCCATGGGCTAACGCTTGTGGATGTGGAGCGTTTGCCTGTGCATGGCGGTTCTCTGCGCGCGTATTTTCAGCGGGCTGATGCACCGCGCTCGATGGAGTCGGAGGCAAAGCGCGAGTTGACTCTCTATTGCAAGAAGAAGCGGAATGGGGCGTGAGCCGGCTTTCGTTCTATCAGAACTTTGGCGAAAAGATCGAACGCCTGCGGGTGGAGTTGTTAGCGCTCTTGCGAACATTTAAAGCGGAGGGCAAGACCATTGCGGTGTATGGCGCGTCGGCGAAGAGCGCCACGCTGTTGAACTATTACGGCATCGGCGCGGAGACGTTGGAGTACGTGGCGGATCGAAGCGTTGTCAAACAGGGACGCTTCACTCCCGGCACGCATTTGCCGATCTACGCGCCTGAAAAATTGCTGGAGACCCAGCCCGACCTCGTGTTGTTGCTTACCTGGAATTTTGCCGATGAGATCCTCGAACAACAGGCTGAGTATCGCGGGCGCGGCGGAAAGTTCATCATTCCCATTCCCGAGTTGAAGGTCGTTTGAGATGTTGTTCTCCGAGACCAAGTTGAAAGGCGCGTATATCATTGATCTGGAACGCCGCGAGGACGAGCGCGGTTTCTTTGCGCGTTCATGGTGCGCCGATGAGTTCGGAAAACTCGGTTTGAACACGCGGCTTGTGCAGTGCAATGTTTCATTCAACGCGAAGAAAGGCACGTTGCGGGGAATGCACTATCAGGCAGAACCGTATTCCGAAGCCAAAGTGGCGCGTTGCACGATGGGCGCGGTCTATGACGTGATCGTAGACCTGCGTCCCGACTCGCCGACGTTCAAACAATGGGCCGCTGTGGAACTCACTGCCGAAAACCGCCGCGCGTTGTATATCCCGGAAGGTTTTGCGCACGGCTTTCAAACGCTGGCAGATAACACGGAAGTGTTCTACCAGATGTCTGAATTCTTCCACCCCGAATGCGCGCGCGGCGTCCGCTGGGATGACCCGGCGTTTGGGATTGAGTGGCCGATGGACAATCCAATTCTCTCAGTCGCAGATCGGGAATTTCCATTTATTTACAAGAATCTATCATGAGAACTGCAAAGATTGAAGATTCCACTCGAAAATATGTTCTTTGGGGAGGAACTGGCCAGGCGAAGGTCTTACGTGAAATCATGACTGACTTGGAGCTCGTTGCGGTTTTTGATAACAATCCGGATGTTCCATCTCCATTTGAAGACATTCCACTATATTCTGGGATGAAAGAATTTCAGGTTTGGTTACAGTCTCAACCAAATAAAAATGAAATAGGATTTCTTGTCGCCATCGGCGGTGATAGAGGGGTGGATCGTCTTGCGATTCATGATAACTTGGAATCGGTTGGACTTCGCCCTTTGATTGCCAAGCATTCTAGCGCAGTGATTGCCGCTGGGGTAAAAATTGGGAGTGGCTCGCATATCCTGGCAGGCGCTGTAATTTGCGTGGACGCGGTAATTGGTCGTTCATGTATTGTAAATACTAGCGCATCAGTTGATCATGAATCAATTCTAGGCGATGGAGTACATGTGTGTCCGGGTGCGCGATTGGCAGGTTTGGTAAAGGTTGAGCAGTTTGCAACGATCTACAGCGGAGCTGTTGTTATACCTCGCATCACTATCGGAGAGGGAGCAGTGGTTGCAGCAGGGGCTGTGGTAATCAACGATGTACCCTCGTATACAATGGTTGCGGGCAACCCCGCCAAGATCATACGAAAATTAGAAATAAGAAGGTATAAATGAATGAGAATAGTGAAATATTGAAGAAAACTTCACAATGGTTCATTGAAAGCGTGAAGGGTCGGTACTCTTATAATTTCTCATGGATGGGCCGTCCCATTATCCAGTATCCGCAAGACATCGTCGCCATGCAGGAAATCATTTGGCAGGTGAAGCCGCGTTTGATCGTTGAAACGGGAATAGCGCATGGGGGAAGCCTGATCTTTTATGCCTCAATGCTCGAACTGCTTGGGCAAGACGGTATTGTCGCAGGGATAGATATTGATATCCGCCAGCATAACCGCGTCGAGATCGAAAAACATCCGATGTCAAAACGAATCAGGATGATCCAAGGTTCTTCGATTGATAAAGCTGTTGCGGATCAAGTGTATGAGTTAGCAAAAGGCAAGTCGCCGATCTTGGTGGTTTTAGATTCAATGCATACGCACGATCATGTTCGAGAAGAACTCAAGTTGTATTCGCCGCTGGTCACGAAAGATAGTTATTTGGTCGTGTTCGATACTGTGATCGAAGACTTACCCGAAGATTTTTTTCCAGACCGTCCGTGGGGGCGCGGGAACAACCCCAAGACCGCCGTTCACGAATTTCTCAAGACGAATGATCGTTTTGAAATTGACAGCGAGATGGATAATAAATTATTGATAACCGTCGCTCCGAACGGTTATCTCAAATGTATCAAGGATTGACGATGAACCGAATTCCTGTTGCGGGTCCGTGGATCACGGACAAAGAGATTCAGTATGTTACAGACGCTGTCACCAATGCGTGGTATGGCGATGCCAACATGTACCATCAGCGCTTTGAGAAAGCGTTTGCAGAGTACCTTGGCGTGAAGTATGCCATTGCGCTTCCGACCTGCACCTCAGCCATTCATCTATCCTTGCTTGCCTTGGGCGTAAAAGAAGGCGATGAGGTGATCATCCCGGATGCGACCTGGATCGCTTCGTCCGCTCCAATCTCTTATGTAGGCGGAACGCCGGTCTTTGCAGATATTGACCCGCAGACTTGGTGTCTTTCCCCCGAATCGTTCGAGGCGTGCATAACAACTCGCACGAAGGCTGTCATCCCTGTTGACTTATACGGGGGCATGCCGGATATGGATGCGATTCGCGCCATTGCGCAGCGTCACGGTATTTCTATCATTGAGGATGCCGCCGAAGCGCTGGGAGCGGAATACAAAGGAAAACGCGCGGGAAGTTTCGGAGACACGGGCGTATTTAGTTTCCATGGTTCGAAAACGGTCACCACAGGCGAGGGAGGCATGTTGGTGACGAATCGAGAGGATTTGTACAACCGCATTCAAGTCCTGCGCGATCATGGGCGTCAACCGGGTGACCGCATGTTTTGGAATACCGAAGTGGCTTACAAATATAAGATGAGCAGTATGCAGGCTGCGCTCGGGTTGGCTCAACTGGAACGTATTGATGAATTGATTGACCTCAAACGGAAACAGTTTGAATGGTACAGGCTGGAGTTAGAAGGCGTGGAAGGGATCACCCTCAACGTCGAGCCGAAGAACACCCTAAACGCCTATTGGATGGTTACGGTTGTTCTGGATCCAAAGTTCGGGCTTAACAAAACGCAGTTGATGGAAAGACTTGGCGAGCGAGGGATCGACTCTCGTCCCTTTTTTCACCCGCTGAGTTCCATCCCAGCCTATGAAGATCATGAACAGGCTGTCATTGCCCGCGAACGAAATACAACGTGCTATCGAATATCTCCGTATGCGGTCAACCTTCCGTCGGCTCTAAGCCTGACGAGAGAGCATGTCCGGTTTGTCTGCGACTCGCTCAAGCAGGTCTTGAACGATCTCCCGGCAAGCGGTCAAGCGGCTTCATAGGGCAAGGATATTGATATCCTATGAAGGATCAAATATTGCGTTTGGGAAGAAAAGCGGCGATTTATGGAGTCGGGAGCATCCTCAACCGCGCCATTTCATTTTTATTGTTGCCGCTCTTTACAAAATACCTGACGCCTGCTGATTACGGGGTCAGTTCCATTTTGGGGTGGATGACGTTTCTCTTGACGCCGATCTTCTCTCTCGGAATAGGCGCAGGCATCGCCACATGTTATTACGAGCGAGAGGGGAGTTCTCAAAAAGAGGGCACGATCTGGTCCGCCGTTTCGATCTTGTTGGTCAGCGCCGTGACGCTGGTGATCATCGGCGTTCCTTTTGCAAGCCAATGGAGTCGTTTCGCGTTTCAAACCCCCGACTATCGAACTCTGGTGACGATCACATTTTTTAGCACAGCGTTATCTATCTTGTCCACTCCGTTCATGATGTATTTGCAGTTTGAAGAGAGGGCAAGGTTGTATGCGGCAATTACCGTGATCACAACGTTCGTCTCGATCGGCACGAACATCTTGCTGGTGGTCGTATTCCGGCGGGGCGTCGAAGGTCTCATTGAAGGATTTTTTGTGACACAGATCGTGAACCTGTTGCTTTTTGCTTTTCCCGCTATAGTCAACCTGAGATATAGATTTGACTTCGGGATCGGGAAAGAACTGCTAAGGCTCGGCGTCCCTCTGATTCCATCGTTTGCCTTTCTGTTCATTTTACAGCAGGGGAACCGCTATATCCTGCAAATGTCGGGCGGGCTGGAGCAGGTTGGAATCTACACCATCGGGTACAACTTCGGCGCGGTGATGAGCGTGCCGGTTGACGCCTTGGTCGTAGCCTGGTTCCCGTATTTCATGAGTTTTAGCGAGCGGCGCGAAGAAGCGCGGTCGTTGTTTGGGCGGATCGTCACCTTCTATCTGATGGGGTTCGGTTCATTAAGCCTTTTATTTTATATTTTCGCCAAGCCAGTGGTCATGCTCATGACCCAGCCTGCGTTTCATGAGGCGTATCAGACCGTGGGTCTCTCGGCGACCTCCTTTTTTCTTTCAGGGTTGTACTACCTGCTACTGCCGGGTATGTATTTTGCAAAGGATGTAAAGCATCAATCCTGGATTCAAGGTGCCGCCGCATTGATCGGGTCCGCTTTGAGCGTTCTCTTGATCTGGAAGTTCAATATTTTGGGTGCGGGGTTGGGTCTGGCAGCCGGCTTCCTGCTCGTGGTCATATTGACCTTTTATTGGAATTCTCGCCGCAAGGTGGAATACTTCCAAGCCCACTATGAATGGAAGAGGATCCTGACGTATTCATTGTTCTATGTTGTATATATTCTCTTGATTCAATGGAACAGAGATTATTCGCTGATCACCGAAGGCTTCGTTTCGTTGGCATTCCTCATTCCGCTTCCTTTCGCGCTCTATGCCATGTTGAACGCTTGGGAACGCCAAAATCTTATGGCGATGTTGAAACGATCTCAGCAGACTCTTTTTCAGCGTTTTTCAAATTCAAATAGTTGAAGACAATGACCCCGCGCTTTTCACTCGTCTACCCAACCCGCCATCGGCCCGCGTTTATCCGGCAGGCTTTGCGATTCCTCGAAAAACAGGAATACCGGGATTTCGAAGTGATCGTGTCGGATAACTATCAAGATGCCGCATTGTCCTGTGAATCCGAATGCCGCAGTACATCTCTGAATAACTTGACCTATGTGCATCCGCCGCGGTCTCTGAACATGGTCGAGAACTGGAATTTTGCGCTGGATCATGCCTCGGGCGATACTATTTGCTATTTCACCGATAAGATGTTCCTCCTGCCTCAAACGTTGACGCGGGCAAACGATTGCATTGAACGAACACATGCCGAGATCCTCACTTGGATAGATAATTCCTATACCCCCAAGAAGTTCCCAGAGTATTTTGGCGAAGGTCTGTATGAGACAGCCGTCTCAAGCAATGACGGGCAGGGCGAATATTGTTTGTACGATCCCGTAGAGGAACTCTCAAAAAAGGGGAACGCGCTTGTGTCGAGGAATGAGCAGGATAAATCCTCCTATGCGCGCGGAAAAATCTGCTTTGGAGCCTATAGCGCGGACCTGTGCAGGCGGATCGTTGAAAAGACAAATACTCTGTTTCATAAAGTTTCGCCCGACTATACGTCAATGATACTGGGTCTTTCTCTTGCAACGCGAGCCGCGGAGATCAACCAACCCGGCATTGTGCATGTCAACACGGATCTGTCGAATGGAGGTCAAGGTTCTGTTCGAGATGAATTAATGATCAAATTTCTCAATGAATTGGGAAATGCAGAGGAGATCATGAGTAATTATCTTGTGCCTAATTTATATTCTTCTGCTCATAACGCAGTGACGTATGATTACTTAACCCTCAAGAAAAAATTTGAGTTGGGTTACGAGTTTAATCCGATGTACTGGCTGGTATACATTGCGGAAGATCTGGATGACCCGGCAAGGAAATGGTCCTCCCTTGAGGTGGAACGCCAGCAGAGGAAACTATTAGATGAATTTGTGAATGCGCTGCCGCAGGATGAGCGGTCGCTGTATCAAAGCCGCTTATTGGAACGCGCTCGCGCCAAGAAGAAACTGTCATTCACGAAATTAGCGCGCCAGCAGGCAAGGTCGTTGTTGCCCGAACCGCTGATCAAATTCGCTTTGAATCTTTTATTCATGCTGTCGCCCAATGTTGGTGTTCCCAGATTTTGTTCATCCATTGAGGAAATTCTTTCGTAAGTGAATGGCTATGGCTAATATCTTGGTTGTCTACGGCGCAAAATCCTATCCTCTCCGCGCAACGACGGAGGATCATCTGTATTCTTTTCGCAGATACTCGGGGCACCGCTGTTTCTATTTCAATATGCTCATGCCGCGAAATCCTTGGTATCGCAAACCTCCGCAATTCATCCGGCGGCAAAAGTTCGACCTGATCGTGTTCTACCTCGATCTGCTGAATATCCAATGGCCCCCCTATACCCTCGATGCGTTTATGGAACAGGCGCAGTTTTTCCGGGATGCGAAAGCGGTGAAGACGGCTCTGGCGCAGGATGAATTCTACAATACGGATTCGCTGGATCGTTTTGTTAGGGAATTTGGGATAGATCATGTTTTTTCGCTGGCGCCGCAGTCGGAATGGCGCAAGATCTATCCGGGCGTTGATCTTGATACAGTGAAGTTCCACCGCGCCTTGCCGGGTTACCTCGATGAGAGGCGGCTCGGCGAGATCACGCGGCAGGCGGAGACCGTGAAGGATCGTCCGATCGCGATCGGGTATCGCGCGGTCAAAAGCCAGAACATGCAGTGGCTTGGGCGTCATGGCTTCATGAAGTTGGAGATTGCTGAACGATTCGAGTCGGGCGCCCGTCAACTTGGTTTGCCTATAGATATCTCTACCCGCGCGGAAGATGTGCTGCTAGGCAATGATTGGTATCGCTTCCTGTTGAAGAGCAAGTATACGATTGCGGTTGAGGGGGGCGCGAGTGTTTTAGATCACGATGGAAGCGTCCGTCGGAGAACAGAGGCTTACCTTGCGGAACACCCCGAAGCCGGTTTTGACGAGATCGAGCAAGCCTGCTTTCCAGGCCGCGATGGCGAATTGCGCTACATGGCGATTTCGCCAAAACATCTGGAATCGTGCGCGACTCGGACGTGTCAGATTCTCGTGGAAGGCGAATACAATGGGATCCTCGTCCCGGGCGTCCATTACATCGAACTGAAACGTGATTTCAGCAACATTGCGCAGGTATTGGAGGATGTACGCAAAGATCACCTGCGAGAAAAGATCACAGACCGCGCCTATAAGGATATTGTTGAATCTGGCTCCTATACATACAAGGCGTTTGTTCGCTGGGTGTTAGACGTAACGCTTGTGGATAAAGGAATTGACCGGTCTCATCATTCAGCCGGCGGAGTTTGGTATGGCTTGGGCAGGCTATATGAAAGCCTCCAATGGATCGAACTGGCATTATTTTCGATGGTGTTGAGATCCATCCGCAGGTTTTTACCGTCGGGCTTTGAAGCGTTTCTTCGAAGAATAACGGCTTGAGGTTGCTATGGAAAAAATTAGAAAAGCTTTGGCGTATCCGCCTTCCATTCTGAATTATGCCTTGGAGAAAATTGTATTCGCTCCAGCGAACCCGCTCTGGTGGATTAGCGCGCGGCGGAACGGCTTCGGTGTGAAGCCGGAGATAAAAACTGTAACCTCAAAACAAAACACGACGATTGACGAATTCTGGTCGGAAAATACAGTCTATGTTCCCGCCATGCGCAGCGCGTTACAGTCGCGTCTGACCATCGGATGGAGGTTCAAGATCCATCCAATGTTCAGGGAGTTGTCCGGGCTGTATGGCGACCATGCCGGCGAAGTAGTGCTGGATTATGGATGCGGTCCCGGAAACGACCTCACCGGATTTGCCGTTCAATCGCGCGCGGCGAAGATCATCGGCATGGACATTTCATCGAAATCCCTGTCGCTCGCGGCGCATCGGCTCGCGTTGCATACAGTGGAGCCAAGCCGCGTTGAATTGATACAGATCCATGACTCGGAAGCGGTCATTCCTCTTCCTGATGCGTCGGTAGACTTCATTAGTTGCCAGGGTGTGTTGATGCACACAAGCGAGCCGGCAAAGATACTTGCCGAATTTTTCCGCGTCCTCAAACCGGGCGGCAAGGCGTGCATTATGGTTTATAGTCAGCCAAGCATCTGGTTCAACCTGTATACTGCCTACGAGCAAATGATCGTAAAGAAGGCGTTTTCCGGGATGAATATAGAGCAGGCATTCACAGGCAACACGGATGGGCTGGATTGTCCAATGTCGCGGTGTTTTTCTATCACGGATTTCTCAGCCATGTGCGATGATGCCGGGTTTGACTGCCGTTATGCCGGAGGATATCTAACCGAGACAGAGATGATCTCATTGCGGAGGTATCTCGATCAGGCTTTGGAAGATTCCCGCCTTGATGATCGTCACAAGGAATTTCTTCGTTCTCTTACTTTTGACGGTCAGGGTCTACCGATGTATCAAGGTCGGTACGCGGGCGTGTCAGGCGTCTATCACTTAATGAAACAAGGTAAATAATATGTGCGGAATTGCTGGAATACTTGCTCTGAACCATGAGCCTATTTCTGGGCTCGAACGCAAACTGGATGTGATGAACCGGTTGTTGCGCCACCGAGGTCCGGATGGAGATGCGAACTGGGCGAATCCGTCTCATTCGATGGGGCTGGTCCACCGCAGGCTGGCGATCATTGATCTGACGCCCTCCGGCGCGCAGCCGATGACGGACGGACATGGCAATTGGATCGTTTTCAACGGAGAGATCTACAACTATATCGAAGTTCGACGGGAACTTGGCTCTGAAAATTTCACCACGAGTTCCGATACCGAAGTGATCCTTGCCTCCTACCGTACATGGGGCGCAGACTGCGTAAACCATCTGCGCGGCATGTTCGCGTTCGTCATTTGGAACGAACGGGACCGCACGCTGTTTTGCGCGCGTGATCGATTTGGTATTAAGCCGTTTTATTACATGATTCAGGACGACGTGTTCTATTTTGCATCGGAGGTGAAGGCATTACTGCCGTTTGTCCATCGGATCGAAACCGACCTCGATGGATTCAAAGACTACCTGACATTCCAACTTTGCCTGGCGGGCAAGACGTTGTTTAAAGGGATTCGCGAACTTCTGCCATCCCACCACATGTTGATCAAAGACGGTTCGATTCAAACTCAGAAATATTGGGAGGTGATTTTCGAACCCGATTTCACCCACACAGCAAAATATTTTGAAGATCAACTCCGCGCCTTGCTTGTGGATTCGGTCCAATATCATTTACGGAGCGATGTGCCGGTCGGAGCGTATGTAAGCGGAGGCTTGGATTCAAGCACGATCGCGTCTATTGCGGCAGATCAACAGGATGCCGGCGCTATGATGGGCTTCACCGGTAAGTTTGCCTCCTACGGCAATGAATTTGATGAAAGCGCCTATGCCCGCGCCCTCTCTGAGCAAAAAGGATTCCAATTACGCGAGCAGGATATTACCGCGCAGGATTTCATCAAGAATATCCGCAGCGTGATCTATCATTTGGATTACCCCGTAGCGGGACCCGGTTCATTTCCTCAATTTATGGTCTCTCGCTTGGCTGCCCAGTATCGCAAAGTGATTCTGGGCGGGCAGGGCGGCGATGAGATCTTCGGCGGTTACGCGCGCTACTTGATCGCCTACTTCGAGCAATGCGTCAAAGGCGCGATCGAGGGGACGATGGACAGCGGCAATTTCATTGTCACGTACGAATCGATCATTCCGAATCTGGTCGCTTTGAAAAATTATAAGCCGATGCTTCAAGAGTTTTGGCGCGAAGGTCTATTTGAATCCATGGATCGTCGTTACTTCCGACTCGTGAATCGCGCGCCTTCGCTGGACTCGGAAATTAACTGGCGCGCGTTAGAGCCGTATTCAGCCCGCGAGACATTTCAACAGATCTTCAACGGCGAAAACGTTCGCAAGGAATCTTATTTTGACCTCATGACGCATTTCGATTTCAAAACCCTTTTGCCCGCGCTTCTTCAAGTGGAGGACCGCATGAGCATGGCTCATGGATTAGAATCCCGCGTCCCGTTGCTCGATCATCCCATTGTGGAAATGGCAGCCACGATACCAGCGGATATAAAATTCAAGAATGGCAACATGAAGCATATCATGCGCCAGGTGGTGAGACCCTATCTGCCGGATACCATTTGGGCGAGGAAGGATAAAATGGGTTTTCCAACCCCGCTCTCTGAATGGCTGGCGGGCGAGGCGCGCGAGTTCGTCCGCGATATCTTTTCCACCCGCGCGGCGCTCGATCGTGAATTGATAGACAACAGCCGCGTGTTGGCGGGGCTGGACAGCGAGCCCCGTTACGGCCGTAAAGTATGGGGTCTGCTCTGTCTTGAGCTATGGCAGCAGGAATTTCACGATCGCGAGTCAGAGTATAAGAGTTTGCTAGTATAAGAGTATGCAGGAAATAACTAACCAATAAGGAGACAAATCATGAAAGTTTTAATCACTGGAGGGTCTGGGTTTATCGGGTCGCATCTTGCGGATCGGCTGTTGGCGCGCGGCGACGAAGTGCTGGTAATAGATAATTACGCCACGGGGCGCCGCGATAACTTGACCGCTCAAAAAAATTTAAAAGTTGTCGAGGGCACGATCGCCGATACCGAGCTGGTCCGCGCGGTGTTTGAAGAGTTCAAGCCGGAAAAAGTGGTCCATGCCGCGGCTGCGTATAAAGACCCGCATCATTGGACCGAGGATGCGCTCACCAATGTGTTGGGCACGGCGAATATCGTGCAGGCATCGCAAGCGGCGAACGTGAAAAGGTTGATCTATTTTCAAACTGCCCTATGTTATGGTCTCCACCCGCTCGAACAACCGATCACGCTGTCGCACCCCATTCGCCCGGATGGCAGCAGCTACGCCATCAGCAAAACCGCCGGCGAAAACTACATCACCCTGAGCGGATTGGACTTTCTGTCGTTCAGGCTAGCGAACGCGTACGGTCCGAGAAACCTGAGCGGACCCCTTCCTACGTTCTATCAACGCCTGACCGGCGGAAAAAAGTGTTTTGTGATGGACACCCGCCGGGATTTCATTTATGTCAGCGATCTGGTGGACGTGGTGGTGAAAGCGCTGGATGGCATGGGAGAAAAGGGTTACTATCACATCTCCTCCGGGAGCGATTACGCCATCAAAGAATTGTACGATGCGACCATTAAAGCCCTCCGAATTGTTGAAACCGAGCCGGTGGAAGTCCGCCAGCGAAACCCAGATGATGTTTTTTCCATCCTGCTTGACCCATCCAAAACGAATAAGGATTTCTCGTGGAAAGCCTCTACGCCGTTGGCGGATGGCGTAGCACGCGCCATCGAATATTACAAGGCGTTTGGGATCAGCGAAACATACACACATCTCAAGCAGATGTCAGAGTAGGAATCATGAAAGAGATCGAGAACGTAAACGTACTTGTGACGGGCGGGGCGGGGTTTGTCGGCGGCAACCTCGTCCGCCGCCTGCTGGAACTGAAGGCTGGCTCTATTCACGTGGTAGATAACCTGCTCTCGGCGGAGCGATCCAACGTGCCTAATGATGCGCGTGTTCGTTTCACGCTCGGCTCCATTGCTGACGATTCTATTCTGGCTGATTTGAACGATGACTATGATTACATTTTTCATTTGTCCACGTATCACGGGAATCAAAGTTCGATCCATGATCCGATTGCCGATCACGAAAATAACCTGCTTACCACGTTGAAACTATTTGAGAGGGTAAAGGACTTTAAACGAATAAAAAAAATTGTTTATTCCGGAGCGGGCTGTGCGGTTGCCGAGAAGACCTTCGACCAAGCCCATGCCACGCTCGAGGATGCGCCGATCTCGTTGAGGATGGATAGCCCCTATTCTATTTCTAAGATCGTTGGCGAGTTTTACGCGGTCTACTATTTTGATCGTCATGCCTTGCCGGTTGTTCGGGCGCGTTTTCAGAACGTGTATGGACCGGGGGAGATTCTTGGCGCGGGTCAATGGCGCGGCACACCGGCTACGGTTTGGCGCAACGTTACGCCTACGTTCGTGTATCGTTCGCTCAAGGGTTTACCCCTTCCTGTGGAAGGGGAAGGGCAGGCGTCCCGTGATTTTATCTTCGTGCAAGATATCGTGGATGGCTTGATCCTCTGCGCGGTCAACGGCAAACCCGGCGATGTGTACAATCTTGCCAGCGGGGTTGAAACTTCGATTCGCGAACTGGCTGAAGCCATCAATTCGTTGACAGGTAATCAGGCTGGGATCGAATTCCGCCCGCGGCGCGATTGGGATCATTCTGGCAGGCGGTTCGGAAGCACCGAGAAATCTAAACGAGAAATCGGCTTCGAGGCGCAAACTCCGCTGCGGGATGGGTTGGAAACAACGATTCAATGGACTCGGCAAAACATGGACCTGATCG
This sequence comes from Anaerolineales bacterium, assembly GCA_046328795.1. Lineage (GTDB taxonomy): Bacteria > Chloroflexota > Anaerolineae > Anaerolineales > Villigracilaceae > Defluviilinea. The sequence continues at coordinate 15,469 of JAXLVX010000069.1, forward strand.
AATCGTATATTCATCAGCATGACGACAAGATGAGCGCATTTTCAGCGCAGTAACCCATGTGCGGCATAGTCGGACTCTGGAACCTCAACGGCGAACCGATCTCGCCAGGCGAACTCAATCACTTCATCAACTCCCTCGCCCACCGCGGACCCGATGGGAGCGATATTTACATTGACGCCGATTCGAATCTGGGGTTCGGACATCGCCGCCTTGCCATCATTGACACCTCCGATGGCGGGCGTCAGCCGATGTCGTATGCCGACGGCAGGTATTGGATCGTGTTCAACGGCGAGATGTATAACTTCCTCGAGTTGAAGAGCGAACTCGAAGCATTGGGCTATTCGTTCAAGACCGAATCGGATACCGAAGTGATCCTCACCGCCTATCATCACTGGGGAGAAGATTGTCAATTGAAGTTCAATGGCATGTGGGCGCTGGCGATCTGGGATTCGAAAGAACGAAAACTTTTCGTCTCGCGCGACCGCTTCGGCGTGAAGCCGATGATCTATCATTTCGATGAAAATCATTTTGCGTTCGCCTCCGAGAT